>CAJUDW010000005.1 GCA_910584995.1 uncultured Oscillibacter sp.
CGGGGAGTAAAAAAGTTTCCCTTGTTTCAGCCCATAAGGGCAAAAACAAGGGAAACTACATAAGGTTTGAACATTTAATCAGGGAAAAGCCTTGACGCATCAGGGTTCTAAGAGGATTTGACAGATAAATTCTAATTTGGTTAGCACGACCAAATATTAAATTCCTGCGGTTCAGGTAATTGTTCCCAAATATCTTTTATTGGCATTTCTGTCAATAGACGTTTATGTGCATCATTCAACCATTGAATGTGCGCCATTATATAATCCGAATGAATTTCCCTGTTTTTATCCGCCACTTCTTCAACGATCTGGAAATACAAAAATTCCTCGAAACTGTTTGCCCACAAATCGACATCCCCAGTATCATGTCCATATACCACTATTTTGGGCTCTTTTTCCCCATCTTTATACAAAAAACAATATTTATCGCCGGATATTTTATGTGCAAACGGGATAAGTCTGTATAGGGAATTGATGGATTGACGTTCCGGGTAAATTTTCAAGTCAAACTTCAGACATTCGTACAGTTCATCACAGGCACTTGGAAGGTTCTCAAAAGCAAACAGACAGCAATTGCCCATCCATTCTCCAAAAAAATCTCCCAGCCATACATAATTCATATCGTTTGCAATTTTATCTTCGACCCATTCCCTGGAGTGGCTTAAGTGATCCATCATCCCACTATTGTTGATTGCATAAAATAATTCAGGAAATTGTGTCCCTAAACTCATTTCCACATCCCTGAGATCCATAAATTCATACCTCATGGTATCTTGAAATTTTGCACAAAAATCCAAATTTGCCACTGTGATTATATCATAGTCAATATTCAGTTTCAACTTGTCATTCGTCAAATTGTCAGAGTTTCTGGCAAACAACACGAAAGGTAAAAGGGATGCGATAAACGGTGCGGAAGCCAAAAAAGAAGACCGCCATATGGGTGTGCCTGATAAAGAATGACGCGCAAGACCCAAAAATATCAGGCAGTCACCGCAAAATGAAGCCAATGTGACACAAATTAACACCCGAGAGAAAGCACGATTGAAAGATCGTGCTTTTTCTTTTGCCCAAAAGGAGGCCCTGACCATGCCGGAAGTCATCTTGTCGGATTATTTCTACGGCGACGAATCGGAGGAATTTGTCTTTTTCAAAATTCCCCGCCAGTTGATCACAAACCCCAAATTCAAGCACGTCTCCACAGACGCCAAGCTGCTGTACGGGATGCTGCTGGACCGCATGAGTCTGTCCGCCAGGAACGGCTGGTACGACGATACCGGGCGGGTCTACATCTACTACTCCGTGGACGAAATCTGCGGGGACATGACCTGCGGGCGGGACAAGGCCATGAAGTTGCTGGCCGAACTGGACACAAAGAAGGGCATCGGCTTGATCGAGCGGATCAAGCAGGGCCAGGGGAAGCCCACAAAAATCTACGTCAAGCGGTTCACTACACGGACCGTTCCGCCCAAACCGGCCCCGTCTTCCCCAGAGCCTTTCGCGCCCATTTCACAGGTCGATTTTTCCAACATGCAGAAGTCAGAAATTCCGACTTCAAGAGGTCGAAAAAATCGACTTCCAGAAGTCGAAAAAACCGACCCTAATTATACTAAGAGAATCCAGACGGAGCTTATCCAGCCTGATCCATCCATCTCCCCCCAAAAGCCCCCGGCGGCGGGTTTGGAGATAGATCGATACGAGCGGAGAAAAGAACTGAAAGCGAATATTGATTACGAGCGTTTGCGAAGGGAGCATCCCTGCGATGACATAGACGACCTGCTGGAGCTGATGCTGGACGTGGTATGCAGCACTGCCCCTACCATACGGATCAGCGGCGGCGATATTCCCACGGAGGCGGTCAGGGACCGTTTTCTCCAGCTTGACAGTGAGCATATCCAGTATGTAATCGACGCGCTGAACCAGACCACCACAAAAATCAATAATATCCGGGCCTATCTGTTGACGGCGCTCTACAACGCGCCGGTGACGATAGGTCCTTATTATTCCGCCGCTGTGCGGCATGACTTCGGCTGAAATGAATCCCGCCGTGGGACGCAATTCCAAGAGAAATAAATCCCATGGTGAGACGCAAATCAGCCGGAATCCTCAACTTTCTGTTAAGAATCAAATCTCACGGTGAGACGCGATTTTTAGCAAATATATTTCAAAACGGAGGTATTTATGGCAAACGAAAACAGCAGAGACCCCACGACCCCCAAGCCCCAGAGCATCCCCCTGGCGAAGATCCACGACCTGCCCGGCATCCCCCTTGTCAGGCAGCCGGACAAGAGCTACGGCGGCCTCGTCACCAGCATCCAGTCCGGCGGCGTAAAGGAGCCTGTGATCCTTCGGCTCCGGGAGGACGGCGAGTACCAGCTTGTGACCGGCTACCGGCGCAAGCGGGCCTGTGAGCTTATGAAGAAGCAGGAGATTCCCGCCTTGGTCTACGAAATGAACTTGCAGGAGGCCATCCGGTATCACGGGCTGGCGAACGGGAAGCCCACCCCGCCTGTCCCCGGTAAGCTGGTGGAGCCTGGGAGCAAGGATAAAAAGGAGGAAAAAGCCGACATCAAGGGACCTGGAAATCCGACCACCGGGGAACAGTCCAAGGAGGCCAAGCCCTCCGAGGGTGCCAAGAGTCCCGAGCCCGCCCAGGGCGAGAAGAAGGAGGCCCCGGCCCCCAAGGTTGAGGGCGAGCCCGCCGCCCCTGCCCCTGGCGACAAACCCAAGGAGGCCAAGCCCCCCGAGGCCCCCAAGGGTCCCGAACCGCCCACGGGTGAGAAGAAGGAGGCTCCGGCCCCCAAGGTGGAGGGTAAGCCCGCCACCCCTGTCACTGGCGATAAGCCCAAGGAGACCAAGCCGCTCGAGGCCCCCAAGGGTCCCGAACCGCCCACGGGCGAGAAGAAGGAGGCTCCGGCCCCCAAGGTGGAGGGCAAACCCGCCGCTTCCGTCACTGGTGAGAAGCCCAAGGAGGCCAAACCGCCCGAGGCTCCTAAGGCCCCCGAGCCGCCCACGGGTGAGAAGAAGGAAGCTCCGGCCCCCAAGAAGGAGGACAAGCCCGCCGCCCCCGCCCCTGGCGAAAGGCCCAAGGAGGCCAAGCCCCCCGAGGGCCCCAAGGGTCCCGAACCGCCCACAGGCGAGAAGAAGGAGGTTCCGGCCCCCAAAAAGGAGGACAAGCCCGCCGCCCCTGTCCCTGGTGAGAAGCCCAAGGAGGCCCCCGTAACCGGCCCCGCCGCCAACGGTCCCGCCGGGACCGCCATTTCCCAGGTGCTTGATGAGCGCCTGACGCCTCCGGACGAGAAGGCCAAGCGGGATGTCCCCAGCCCCGAGGAGAGCGAAGCCTTCTTCATCCTCCTGCATCCCGCCTATCTGGAGAAGTCCAAGTACAACACCATTTCCGTGGACACCAGGAGCGAGGACTACCTGGAACTGAAAAAGTCCATTGAGCTGAACGGCGTGAAGGACCCTGTTCTCGCCCGGATCGGGGACGAGGGCACCTTGGAAATCCTCTCCGGCCAGCGCCGTCACCTGATCGCCACGGAGCTGAACTACCCCGTCCCCACCATCATCCAGAAAATCTCTGACGCAGACGCGAAAATCCTGGTGGCCGACGGCAACCTCCACCGGCCCCATATCTCCATGTACGACCTCTCCCGCTCCCTGCGGATGAAGATGGAGGGCATGAAGCAGAAGGCGGGCCGGAAGAAAAAGGGGACCTTTAAGGCGGAGGAACTGGACAGCGATGAAAAGCTGGCCCAGGAGATGGGCATGAAGGTGAGCAAGCTCAACCGGATCATCCGTCTGTCCGAGGCCACCAAGGACGTGTGCGACCGGGTGGATGACAATTCCCTGCCCCTGTCTATCGCGTCCGCCATCTCATTTTTGAAGCCGGACAATCAGGATGAGGTCCTCCACCTGTCCGACCTGGGATACAAGATCACCACCGAGCGGGTGGAGCGCATGAAAAAGACGGAGAAGGCCGGAAAACTGAATGAACAGGCCATGCGGGACATTCTGGAGGACAAGGACTTGGCCCCAAAGCAGACCACGCCGCCCCCGGCTCCCCAGCCGTCTGCGCCGCAGCCGCCTGCCCCGCCCAACAGCCCCTCCGCTCCGCCTCCCATTCCGCCCTCCCCGGACGTGAAGCCGGAGCAGACAGCGGGCGCGCCTCCCAGCACCCCTGAACCCGCCACCCCTGCCGGTCCTTCCGCGCCGGAGAATACGTCCCCGCCCGCCGGTCCCGCCGCCAATGTTCCCCCGGAGGAAAAGACGCCATTCAAGGGCGAGCAGGAGCGGCCCGAGTACACCAAGGTCATCCTGGCCGGGGACCGTCTGCGGAAGTATTTTCCCGATGTGTCCATGACGCCCCGGGAGATCGAGGAAAGCGTCTATGACGCCCTGGAGGAACGCCGCCAGCGGCAGATGAAGGCCCAGCAGAAGGAGGACATTTTCAAGAAGAACGCCCCCAAGAGGTAAAGTATGGAATTTTCCGCCAACATTGCCAACCTGGGCAAATACAATGCCGGGGTACTGGCCGCCGCGTGGCTGTCCTTCCCCGCCACCACGGAACAGGTACAGTCCGTTCTGCGGGAGATCGGCGTGGACGGCCTGCGGTACGAGGAAGTCATCATCCTGGAATACTCCACCGGCGTCAAGGGCCTCGCCGGAAAGCTGGGAGAGTTTGTCCCCATTGACGAATTGAACTACCTCGCAAGCCGGATCGCAGAGCTGACGCCGGAGGAAACGGCGAAATTCACCGCCGCTTTCAGCCACGGAGAGTACGGGGACAATATGCAGGATTTGATCAACCTGACATACAATCTGGACTGTTACGACTTCCTCCCGGACGTGCGGACGGAGGAAGAATACGGGCGCTGGCTGGTGGACCACCGCCAGGAGTTCCGCTTGCCGGAGAAAGCCAAGCTCTACTTCGACTACGAATCCTACGGCGGGGACACCTGCATCAACGAGGGCGGGGACTTTTCGGAGCTTGGCTATATCTTCAACAACCGGACGGCGTTCCAGGCGGTCTACGACGGCCTGCACGTTCCGGAGAAATACAAGGTGTTCCGCTATCCCCTGCAAGCGAAGGTGAGGCCCGTCCGGTCCGGCAGGGGGCGGGACAGCCCCTCCCGCAAGCGCCCATGAGGGCGCTCTTTTCATGCCCACAAACAAGCGGGAGAAAAAGCCTTTTCACGCCGTTTCCTTCTCCGGGGGCAAAGACAGCACAGCCATGCTGCTGATGATGATCGAGCGCGGGATGCCCATTGACATGGTGCTGGCCGCCGACACTGGCATGGAGTTCCCGGAGATGTACCGCCATTGGGATCAGGTGGAGCAATACCTGTACCGCAAGCGGGGCTTGAAGCTGACGATCCTCCGGCACCCAAAGGGCTTTGAATGGCTGATGTTCGACCAGCCCAAAGAGAAGCAGTCCAGCATTGAACTGCGGAACAGGCTGGGCGTTCCCCTCTATGGGAACGGCTGGCCCGGAATGAAAGTCCGGTGGTGTACCGGCCAGCTCAAAACCCACCTGATCGGCAAGGAAGTTTCCCGGCTGAAAAAGGAGTATCAAATCCTGCATTACGTTGGCATCGCCGCTGACGAGCCGAAACGGATCAAGGGAGAGCAATATCCACTTGCAGAGTGGGGCGTCACCGAGGCCCAGGCATTGCAAATCTGCTATGACCGGGGCTTTGACTGGAGCGGACTGTATGAAATATATCGCCGCTGTTCCTGCTGGTGCTGTCCCTTGCAGCGCATTGACGAACTGCGGAAGCTGCGCCGCCATCATCCCCAGCTCTGGGCAAAGCTGCTGGAATTGGACGAAAAGGCATTGACTCAATTCGGGCACAACGCCCTGGGACAATTCAAGAAAAATTGGACGGTAGCCGCTCTGGAGGAACGGTTTGCCGCTGAGGACTGCGAACTGTCCCCGTTTGATAGCTATGGAAAGACACTGAATTTCAAAAAAGGAGCTGATTATTTGAACGTTTTGGTAGTGGAACCCGGAATGGTCCCCTACGAGAAAGAGATCGACGGCCTCAAGGATATGCAGGCCATTGTCGGCGGTCGGATCACCGCCATATATCCCTTTGAGGATAAAGCGGCCCTTGTCAGCAATGATGAAGCCCTTCTCCGCCGCATGGAGTTCAACCGCAGCATAGAGGGCGGGTACGGCGGCATCTGCGGCCCGTTCTTCGTCTGCGGGCTGGGCGAGGAGGACTTCTGTTCCCTTACCCCGGAGCAGATGGATTTTTACAAAAAGAAGTACCATCACGCGGAAATCCTGGTGGGATTCCGTGGAGAGGAGCCCGTTACGCTGAAAGCGGAGCCCCGCAAACCGCCCGGCCAGGAGCCGCCCCAGCGTCCGCCCAAGACCCGGTGAGCCATGCCTCCGGTAACAGATGAACGGCTGACGGAACTGACGGACCGTCTGGAAAGCGGCGTCAAGGAGCTGTACGCCAGCGGGCGCTATGCCGAGTACATCACCGCCATGTCCAAATTCCACAATTACAGTTTCGGAAACGCGCTTCTGATCCTCCTGCAATGCCCCACCGCCACCAGTGTAGCCGGGTACAACGACTGGAAGAAGAAATTCGGACGGCAGGTCAAACGGCACGAGAAGGGCATCCAGATTCTTGCCCCTTGTCATTTCACATACCTCGTGGAGTACGAGAAGAAGGACCCGAATACCGGACGGACGCTATACGGGCCAGACGGTAAGCCGTTGACGGAGAAACGGCGGGAGAACGCCACCCGTTTCCGGGTTGCCACCGTGTTTGACGTGAGCCAGACGGAGGGCCGGGAGCTGCCCAGCCTCGTCTCCGATTTGAGCGGGGACGTTCCAGACTTTGAGAATGTCTATGCCCGCCTCGCCGCCCTGTGCCCCCTCCCCGTGGAGCTGGGCTCTGTTCCCGGAACGGCGAAAGGTTACGCCAGCTTCGCGGAAAATCGGGTGGTGGTCCGCTCCGGCATGAGCCAGGTACAGACCATCAAGACACTGATCCACGAGACGGCCCACGCCAAGCTCCATCCCCCGGATTTTCTGTCGGAGTTCCCCAAACCCCGGCGGGAGAAGGAGGTGGAGGCGGAGAGCGTGGCCTATGTCGTCTGCCAGCACTTCGGCATCGACACTTCGGACTACTCCATGGGCTATGTGGCCGGGTGGAGCCGGGGGAAGGAACTGGCGGAGTTGAAAGCCTCCCTGGACGTGATTCACTCTACCGCCGGGGAGATCATCAACGCCATCCAGCCGCCTCCGCCGGAGCTGACCAGGGACGAGCCGTCCCAGGAGCACCGGCGGAAAACCAGTTATCGAAAATCCAGGAAAAGGAAGTGATAGATTGAACGATTACGAGGAACGCAAACAGGCCCGGATTGACCGCCTTCAAGAAAAAGCGGACAGGGCCCGCGCTGAAAGCCAGTCCTTATTCAAGCAGTCCACCGATATGGCGTCCGCTATCCCGTTTGGACAGCCTGTCCACGGTCCCGCTGACCGGCGCTACCGGGAAAAGATCGGCAGGAAGATGGACCAGTCCATTGCCGCCTTGGAAAAGGCAGACTACTACGAACGCAAGGCACAGGCGGCGGAGAACAACACCGCCATTTCCTCCGACGACCCGGAGGCCCTCGCCAAGCTGAAGGAGAAGCTGGAAGATTTGCAAATCTCCCAGACCCGTATGAAGCAGATCAACGCCTACTACAAGAAAAACGGCACTTGCCGGGGCTTTCACGGCCTTTCCGACGAGCTGGCGGACAAGCTGGTGGCGGACATACAATACCACCCCTGGGACAAGCGGCCCTTCGGCTCCTATGCGCTGGC
This sequence comes from uncultured Oscillibacter sp., assembly GCA_910584995.1. Taxonomy (GTDB): domain Bacteria; phylum Bacillota; class Clostridia; order Oscillospirales; family Oscillospiraceae; genus Oscillibacter. The sequence goes on from CAJUDW010000005.1 coordinate 7,823, forward strand.
TAACAACAATCAGAATATCAACGCTGTCAAAAAACGCATTGCCCAGCTTACGGCGGTAAAGGAGCTTGGCTACCAGGGCTGGGAGTTTGACGGCGGCAAGGTAGTCGCCAACGCGGATATGAACCGCCTGCAAATCTTTTTTGACGCCATCCCCGATGAAGAAGTCCGCAAGGAGCTGAAAGGCTGGGGCTTCAAGTGGGCCCGGAGCGTGGGCGCGTGGCAGCGTCAGTTGACCGACAACGCCATCTACGCCGCAAGCCGTATCCCGGCTATCCGGCCTTCCGACGGCTCTGATCCTAACAAAATCCAGCCCAAGCGAAAGCCGAAATCCGGCCCGCAGCGATAAGGAGGAAAGCGAAATGGAGAATCCCAACACCATCCCGGAGCGCATGAGAGAGATCGAGATTTTCGGCATCCCCGCCCTGTTCACCAGCAGGGCCATCCCCCCGGAGACCGTCTATCCCGGCATGTTCCGCTACGAGCTGCAAACCGGGAGCGGCCAGCGTCCCCACTGTCTGGCGGAGGGGCCGGGCGGCAAATTCCTGGGCACCGTCCTGACCCCGGTCCCCGTCCCCATGGAGGGCCAGCGGGAGATCGGGCCGACAGAGCTGATCCTGGACACCGGGGCCGGGTACTACACCCCCTCCGAGTTTGAGGAAAAGTATCTGTCTCCGGACTACGACCCCGCCACGCAGAAGGAACGGTATGGAAAAGAAGGCTGATATTATCCCGTTCCTGGAGAGCGTCGTGGAGAAAAACACCCGGAGCTATCAATCGGATTTTGCCTATGATGAAAAGCGCCTTCAAGCGGCCATGCTGGAAATGTACCAGGAGGACCGGACATTTCTCTGGATGAGCCGCCCCTGCGGAACGCATTGTGTTCTGGAACGGGAGATTTTCTTGCGGGAGACCGGGGCGCATAGTATCTGGACACATTACGACTATGACATTGAGCACATCAAAGCGTTCCGCGTCATCGTAGCTCCTGGGCGGCCCGGCGCTTTTGTGCTGGGTAAGCTCCAGCCCTTGAACTACGGAGAACAGGTACGGCGCGTTAAGCGAGATGCCCTCCATGTTGAGACCGTGGAAATGACCTTTGAGGACGGAGAAGCCTGTACCATGACCTTTGAGGAATACCGCAGGCAGGTCCATGCTTTGACCCAGTATCACGGCAAGATTCAAGAGATGCGCTATAAGCCGGAGAACGAGGCGAAACTGTCCTGCATCCTCCAGGCGGAGCGTACTTTTTTCGCCGCAAAGAAACGGGCCCGCCGTCCCCGGAAGCCGCAGACCCGGTAGACCACCCCGCACAGCGCCGCTTGCGGCGCTGTCCTGGCAAGTATGTCATTTGTTAAACAAATGACCCTTGTTAGGGGCTGACGCCCCTAATACCCCAACGAATCAATGCGTCTCACCATGAGACGCGAAACGAGGCGGCGGAAACCAGCGCCGCCCCCGCAAAATAAATCCCACCGTGGGACGCAAATCCGCCTAAAAATAAATCCCACGGTGGGACGCGAATCCAAGGAAAGGAAGATGCCATGCGAAAACGGGAACATTTTATCGGCCTCTGGCTGGACGACAGGGAGTACAAGCATCTTTTGAAGCAATGCTCCATCTCCGGCCTGAACACCAGCGCCCTGATCCGGCACAGTGTCATGGGCGTGGAACTCCGCCCCCGTCCGCCCGACGCCTACGCCGCCCTGCTCCGGGAGCTGTCCGCCATCGGCAACAACATCAACCAGATCGCCCACAACACCAACGCCAAAAAGGAGGCGGAGGCGGCAGAGGTTGACGAGGCTGTAAAGCTGGTGTATCAGGCTTTGCGGCTGGTGAAGGAGGCGCTGTAATGGCCTACGACAAGATCATCGTCATCGACAGGCGGCTGGACCACTGTCTGGACTACGCGCTGAACGAGGAAAAGACAGCCCTCTCCCGCGCCCTGGACTACGGCATGGAGCCGACCAAGACGCGCCATCTGGTAACGGGGGTCAACTGCTGCCCGGAAACCGCCTGTTCGGAAATGCAGGCTACCAAGCGCCGCTGGGACAAGCGGGGCGGCATCCAGGGCTATCACATCATCCACTCCTACGCCCCCGGCGAAGTGACGCCGGAGGAAGCTCACGAAGCCGGGGTGGAGTTTGCCCGCCGCCTGCTGGGGGACCGCTACGAGGCAGTCGTCTCCACCCATACGGATCAGGAACACCTGCATTGCCACATTGTATTTAATTCCGTCTCCTTCATGGACGGGAAGAAGTACAGGAGCGATTTTCAGAGTTATTTCGGCGCTCTGCGGGAGACCTCCAACGCCGTCAGCCGGGAATACGGCCTGTCTGTCATTGAGCCGGAGGGCGGAGGAAAACACTACGCCGAGTGGAAGGCGGAGAAAACGGGCAGAGGCACCATCTCCGGCCTTGTGCGGCAGGACATTGACGCCGCCATCCGGGAGAGCTTCACCTTTGAATCCTTTCTGGCGGCCCTGCGGCGGCAGGGCTATACCATTAAATATGGCGAGAACATCAAGCACACCGCCGTCACGCCGCCGGGAGGCAGGCGGGCCTTCCGCCTGGACAGCCTGGGGGAAGGATATACCGAAGCGGACATCCGGTCCCGGCTGGCCGCTGTTCGGAGCGGCGAGGCCCCGGCACAGCCCGCGCCGCCTCCTATGATCCCCAAGCGATACCGGGTCCGCAAAGGAAGCATCCGCCAGCGGCCCCGGAGGAAGCTCCGCGGGTTCCGGGCCCTGTATGTGTATTACTTATTTCTCCTGGGCGGCCCCCGGCGGAAAAAGCGCCGCCCGCCCCCCTTCTCCGTCCGGGCGGAGGTAACGAGGCTCCATCAGTACCAGCGGCAGTTTTCCCTCCTGCAAAAATACCACATCGACACGGACCGCCAGCTTTCCACGCTGGAGGACGCCCTGCAAGCCCGGATCGACGCTCTGACAGACAGCCGGAAGGAGCTGTACGGCCAGCGGCGGGAGGGCCTGGACGTGGAGGCGGAGATTGCCGCCGTCAATGGAGAACTGCGCCAGCTCCGCCGGGAGCTGAAAATCTGCGGCAGGATCGAGGGGGACATCCCCCGCATCCGCCAGCAGGTCCGGCTATGCCGGGAACAGGAGGCCCCCGCGCCGGAGAAAGACCGGAGAATCAAGAAATTTGAAAGGAAGTGAGCGAATGGACGTAAGCGCCGAGGCCGCCGATCTGGTGGTCAAGGAGGGAATCCAGGCGACAGAGAGCGCCGTGAAGCTGGCGGGAGCCGGTTTGAAAAATGTGGCGGCGCTGCTGCTGGCCTTGCAGCGCCAGGATAACAAGGTCATCGGCAAGACCACCGCCAAGCGGCTGGCCCGCGACCCGGTTCCCGCCGAGGTCATTCCCTTGAAAAAGGAGGATATGCGGAAGTTCAAGAAGCTGGCGAAGGAGTACGGCATCCTGTACTTTTTCGCCCAGAAAAAAGGGAACGAGAGCGGCATGATCAATGTAGTTTCCAACCAGAACTACGCCGCCCAGCTCAACGCCGTCATGATCGCCCTGGGCTATCCCGTTCCCCAGCAGACCCAGGAGGGCGAACCGCCAAAAAAAGCGAAAGCCCCTGCTCCACAAGAGAGGTCCTCGCCCGAGCGCGGGAGTGGCTTGAATCCCTCCCAGACGACCGGGCCGGATATTGAGATGAAGGAATCCGTGCGGGCGAGGCTGGAGGGGCTGCGGGCTATGGCGGAGAGCCGTTCCAGGGAAAAGATCAGAGACAAAACACGATAACCCAAAAAGGAGGAATGATTTTTATGCCGAGTATCAGCGAAATTCTCAAGGGCAAGACCGCCCGGGACGAGGCCAGGATGGCGGAGCTTCGGGCCGACCGGGAGAACCTGTCCCTCATGCGGGACGGGGCCCTGGAGGAGATCACCACCAAGCCGGACCGCTACCGGCAGTACCTCACCTTGCAGGCGGACAACATCCGTTGCAGCGTGGGCAACGTGGCCTTGACCTTGGCGCAGATGCCGGAGGCCACCAGGATCGGCACCACGGGTTTCTGGCACGACCAGGGCCGCTATGTTCTGGGCGAGGCCATGAACGACGGCGCGAAGGTGTATGTTCCCCCCAAGGACCCCAAGCGCCGGGGCTACTTCATGGGTTACTACTATGACGTGAGCCAGACCAGCGGCAAGCCCCTGCGGGAGACGGAAGCCCTCACGGACAAGAGCCCCCGGATGATGGCGGCTTTAACCGCCCTCATGGACCAGTCCCCCGTGGCGCTGGCGGAGGACAAGGAGATTTCCTCCCCGGCCTTCTATGACGAGGCCAGCTACACCATCTACATCAACCCGGATCAGAAGCCGTCGGCGGTGTTTGCGGCCCTGGCAACGGAGATCGCCTATGCCCGCGCCCATGAGCGGGGGTACAACAAGGGCTACAAGCGGGAGCTTTACAAGCTGGACGCCGAGAGCGTGGGCTACATGGTATGCCGCCGGTTTGGCGTGGAGTGCAGCCCCCCGGACGCCAAGTATGTGAACATCCTCTATGACGGCTATCCCGCAGTCAACCGCGGGGAGGCTCTGGAACAGCTCCGGGGAACGGCCCGGAAGATTGGAGACGGCCTGGATCAGAAGCTGAATCCCCGCCAGCAGGAGCGGAAAACGTCCCGCCAGTACGGCAGAAGATAAGGCTGCAATATTCGGGTGTGTTCCCCCCTGGGAGGGTACGCCGCCGGTCCCTGTCAGTCAAGGCCGGACGATTGCTGGCGCAATCGCCCGCGAGCCGGCCAGTTTGAGAACTGGCCGGGCCTTGACAGGCAGCGCCCGCCGGCGTTTTCGGCAATCAAGGGGAACACACCCCAAAAGCCGCCAGGAGGCGGCTTTTGCTATCCTGGGAAGCGGTTTTTCCCCTTCCGGCCGGGAGGACCAACGGTCCCCCTGGCCTACCCTGAATTAAAATTGGAGGTTTTGCGAATGAAACGAACCTGGAGGCACTTTGCACCCGCCCTGGCCGCGCTGGTCCTGGCGCTGGCCTTGTGTCCCGCGGCCCTGGCCGCTGAACCGGAGAACGAAACAGCGGTTACGGCCATTCCCGCCCCTTCCTCTGTTTATCCCGCCGAGGTCCGGGAGACCGAGGAAAACGGCGTCCACCGGATCGAGAAGGTCTACTATCTGACCCGCCGGGACGACCCCGCCGCCATCCCCACCGGGGACTTTCAGCGGGAGGGCAGGACATATACCCTGCTGGACGTGCTGAAAAACGATCAAAGCGAGACAGACAGCAAAGAACACATCGAGGTCGTCACGGTGGAGAGCTCCACGGACAACATGACGGAGATCATCCAGCAGTTGGAGCCCGCCTTGGAAGTCACCACCGAGGACGGCTATTCCGGCGTCCTTGCCCCGGATTACCCCGGCATCAAAGTAGAGGCGGCGGGTTACAAGACCAGCTCCCGCACCGTCACCGCCGCCCGGAGTTATCCCAATCTCTCCGACGCCGATGCGTCTCTGATCCCCAAGACGATTTCGGACGGCGGACGGACCCTGACCCTGGCGGACGTGCAGTGGCAGGAGGCCGGAGGGTACTACAACGCCTCCGCTACCTACTCCGGCACCGCCACGGGGAAGTACGCCACCGGGTACAATGTGACCGTGGAGTACAAGGGAGAAGTCACCCGGACCCGCAGCGACAGCGTGATCTACACCGCCGTTTTTGCGTCTCACGGTGAGACGCAAATCGGGAAGGATGACGCCGGGACCGGCGGGGCGGAGCTGACGGAGAGCGGCGGCGCGGGTAAGGCCGTCCTGCTGATCCCCCTGGCCGCGCTGCTGGGGGCTGCTGGCTTTGGGGGCTGGAAGCTCACAAAATACTACAAGAATAAGAAACGGGGGTATGTGTAATGAAGAAACGCTTGATCACGCTGCTGGCCGCCTGCTGTCTGCTGGCGGCTCTTTCTATTTCCGCAAGTGCTCTGGAATATACCTTTGACAGCCCCTCTACCGGGGATTTCGGGATGCCTACCAGCGCCGGTGATACCATCCGGGAGCGGGAGGACCCCAACACGGACAAGAGCAAGAACAGCGCCTTGATCCCGCCCGGCTTTGGGACGCCGACCAGCTATCTCCCCAACTCCGGTGAGTTCCTGACGCCCAACCTTGCGGCGGGCGGGCCGCTGAACAGTCCTTCCCTCATGGCCTCCGCTGGCGGGTCTAACACCTCCGGCGGGGCCGTGGTCCTGCCGGGACCCGTGGGATCTGTCTCCAGCACCCCGCCCACCTTTGCCGCGTCCAGCTCCGGCAGTGGGACTGCCAGCACCAGCGGAGGCTATACGGAAGTGACCGAGGACAGCTATTACAGCAACGGCAGTCTGGGAACGCTGAAAATCCCGGCCATTGACTTGACAGTGAACATCTACCAGGGCACCGGCAGCGCCACGCTGAAAAAGGGAGCGGGCCACTTCACCAACACCAGCATCTGGAATGGCAACGTCTCCCTCGCGGCCCATAACCGGGGGGCCAACAGCTACTTCGGGGAGATACACACCCTGGAGAGCGGGGATCGGATCACCCTGACGACCAAGGAGGGGACCCGGACATACTCCGTCACCAGTGTTTCCAAGATCAGCGAAACGGACAACTCCATGCTGGAATCCACCTCTGACAACTGCATCACCCTGTTTACCTGCGTCCGGGATCAGAGAGAATACCGCTGGTGCGTCCGGGCGGTCGAAACGTAAAAATAAATCCCACCGTGAGATTCATTTGACAGGTGGATTTTTGACGCTTTTCCACATTTTTGGTACAATATTAGTGAGGAAACCCACTAAAAACCAACAGGAGGTATCTAAAAATGAAGGGAAAGTTTCTGCAATTCATTCTGGGTGTTCTTACTGGGGCGGCGCTGTTCGGCGGGGTCTCCGCCGTAGCCGCCGGGATTGCGGCAGAGCCCGCATGGTCCCCCATCTTCGTGGACGGCCAGCAGGTGCAGATGACGGCTTACAACATTCTGGGCAATAACTATGTGAAGCTCCGGGACATTGGGAAGGCCGTAGGCTTCAACGTCTATTTCCAGGGCGGCGTCCAGGTGGACAGCAAGGCCCCCTATACCGGCGAGGCCCCGGCCAAGCCCGCAGAATTCACGGATGATCTGACAGAGGTCCGCCAGGAAATGATCCGCCTGATCAATCAGGTACGCCGGGAGAATGGCGTGGCAGAGCTGGCAGTCAGCACGGCGCTCATGGCCGCCGCCCAGGACTGCGCCCAGCAGGGGTTCAGGTCCCATGATGTTCAATATGAGAATGAATCCGCCCTGCGGCACGGCTATTCCCACGGCATTGGAAGCAATCTCACGGTGTTCACATACAACTGCAATACGGACATTGCGCAGACGGCAGTCTCCCATTGGAGGTATTCGCCCGGGCATTTCCAGACCATGATCGCGGAACGCTATGACGGTATCGGCGTGGGCGTCATGCTCCGGGACGATGTGGCCTACTGCTACATGTTCGCGGGAAACTCCAACGGGGTCAACCCCTACGCGTAAATGCCCAATCCCTTCGCAGCCCTCCCGGCAAAAAGCTGGGAGGGCTTTTCCATTCCCTTTTGCGTCTCACGGTGAGACGCATTTCTTTTTTGAAATCAAATTAAGAAAGGAAACGGTTTATGAAGAAAATGAACCATCCCCTGCGGACCCGCGTGACGGCGCTGCTGCTGGCGCTGGTCTGCGTCCTGGGCCTGCTCCCGGCAACGGCCCTGGCCGCCAGCGACACGATCAAGCTGGAGCGGTTCGGCATGTCCGGCGTATCCTACGAATCCGCCGCCCTGGGCCGCTGTTCCCTCCACGAGATGTATTTCTCCGGCGGGAATAAAACCTCTGTGGGCTTCTGCGGCACGAAGGGCGGCGGAATGGGGAGTTCCCTGATCGGCCAGACCTGGGGGAACAAGACCCCCATCTCCGATCCCACCGTCCTGACCATGATGGCCTACTACTACGCCCACTCCACCGGCGTCTTTACGGACGAGGCAAAGGCCCTGGGTGTAGACAACATTTGGAGCGCCGGCTATACCTGGTACATGAACGCCTGGGTACAGGCGGTCATCTGGCGCTATCAGCAGGGCAGCATGAGCGACCCGGTTGTCGCTTGCGCCGAGGAGCTGATGGCAGTATTCAACTCCCTGGAGGGCACCCACTACACCAGCATTGACGAGGAAAAGGACGGTTCCTCCTTCCGCTCCAGGGCGCAGTATATTCTCGACCTGGGACAGCGGGGCGTATGGGGCCAGTGTACGGCCTATGAGTACGGCTTCACCGGCGCGGGCTCCAGCGCACACCCTGCAAGCGGTGTCCAGAAGATCATCCTGGGGGAGCTGGAAGTCACCACGGAGGATAGCTATACCCTGATCGTCAAAAAGGTGGATTCCACCAATCCAAGCAAGGGCCTTGCCGGGGCGCAGTTCCACATTGAATCGGAAAGCGGCTCCTTTTCCAAAGACGTGACGACCGGGAAGGACGGAACGGCCACTCTGGAAAACCTGACCCCCGGAACTTACGCCGTGACGGAAACGAATCCGCCCGCCGGATATGAGATTGACAACGCAGGACCGGAGTATGTCGTTCTCCCCGGCAACGGGAACAACACCGTGACCGTCACATTCCGGGACACCCCCACCATTACCAGTGAGGGCAGCATCCGCAAGGTGGACGCGGACGACCCCACCAAGGGACTTGCCGGGGCCATTATCAAGATCACCGGCGTGGACAACAACTTCTCCGGCACCTTTATGACCCGGGAGGGCGGCTATATCACAGACATCCCCTGGGACACCATGCCCATCGGCAGCTATACCGCCGAGGAAATGACGCCCCCGGAGGGCTATACCAAAAGCCCGGATCAGGATAAGGTGAAGCAGACTTTCGTTTGGGACGGCAAGTCGGACGTTTCCCTGATCTTCGAGAATGACGCCAAGGTGAAGGTCCGGCTGGTGAAGCTGGATGACAGCGGCAATCCCCTCCCCGGCGCTGTATTCAATATCATCAAGGACGGCCAGATCGTCGGCACGGAGGAAACCAAGGCGGACGGCTCCATCACGGTGACGGACGTGACCGAGGGAATGTACGCCTTTGTGGAGGTCTCCGTCCCGGCCCCCTGGGCTAAGCTCACCGAGCCGGTCATCGCCCATGTGGATCAGGCCACCGTCAACGGGGGCGGCACCGTCACTGTCACCGCCTCCGACAAGAAGCTCCCAAACCTCACGATCTTGAAGCGGGACGCCAAGACCGGAGACGTGATCCCCAACACCAACTTTGAAATTCGCGGCATCCATTACGGCTTTCACTATGACGTGACTACCGGGCCGGACGGAACCGCCACGTTGACCGGCATCCCCGTGGATTCCTACGAGGTTACGGAAATTTCCGTCCCGGACCCCTATGTCGTCAGCGACGAACCCACCCAAACCATTTGGCTGGAGGCTGGGGACAGCAAGCAGCTCATTTTCGATAACCAGAAGCAGCCCCTTTTGAAAATCACCAAAATTGAGAAGGGAACCAACAAGCCTATCCCCGGCACTGTTTTTCTCCTGGAGGCCATTGACGGCGATTACCGCCATGAAGTCACCACCGAGGCCAGCGGCTCCGTGGAGCTGCGCGTCGCTCCCGGCAGCTACCGGATCACGGAGCAGTCTGTCCCGGAGCCGTACTGCATCAGCGATGAGCCCACGCAGACCATCAGCTTGAACGGCGGCGATGAAAAGGAAGTCATCTTCCAGAATTTGAAGAAGCCGGAGCTGACCATCTCCAAAATCGACGCCGACAGCGGCCAGCCTGTCCCCGGAACTGTGTTCACGGTCAAAGCCATCAACGGGGACTATCAGGACGATTGGACCACCGGAGCGGACGGCAAGGTTTCTCTCCGTATTGCCCCCGGCACCTATCAGATCACGGAAAAGTCTGTCCCCGCCCCCTACTACCTGCCGGATAAGGACAAGGACCGGGTGCAGACAATTTCCCTGAACCCCGGCGATGAAAAAACGCTGGTTTTCCGCAACCACAAGGCCCCGGAGCTGACGATCTACAAGGAGGACAGCGTGGCGGGCGCTCCCATTGAGGGGGCCAAGTTCCGCGTTACCTACACATCCAATGGCGAATCCGCTGACGCTCCCGCCTCCGTGGATTTCGGATACTTCATCACCGACGCCAGCGGCGAAATCAAGCTGCATGAAAAAGGGAAGAAGCTCTATCCCGGCGAGTACACCGTGACCGAGGTAGAACCCGCCCCCGGTTTCCAGATGAAGGAACCCACCACGCAGAAAGTCATCATTCGCGGCGGCGAGAGCAAAACTCTCACATTCCAGAATGAACCGCTCAATGGAATTGTTGTCCAAAAGTACGACAGCGTGACCGGCGAGGCCCTGCCCGGCTGTACCTTCCAATTAAGATTTTTGGGCGGCACCAGCGGAACAGGCGGAACCGTCATCGGGCAGAAAGTTACTGGCAAGAACGGCACCGCCATTTGGACCGGCCTCACCGCAGGGACGTATATCGTGGAGGAAGTAGACCCGGCTGACGGGTACAGCATCATCAAAGCCTCTGAAACAGTCTACATCTCCGACAACGGCGTTCAAAATGTCATTACCGTCACCTTTGACAACGCGCCGGACGGGATGCTCCTGATCCGCAAGGTATGCAGCGTCAATCCCAGCGTTACCCTCCAGGATGCCGAGTTCAAAATCACCTATGCGGACGGAACGCTGATTGGCGATTCAAACGGAATTTACCGCACAGACGAGAACGGCGAAATCCGCATTTCCGGCTTGAAGCCCGGCAAGAGTGTGATCGTCACCGAGACGAAGGCCCCCGCCGGATTTTTGATCGACACGCAATCGCAGACGATCCAAATTAAAGAAGGGCGTACCGTTTCCTTGACTTTCAAGAACCAACCCACCGGAAAGCTGATTGTGCAGAAGCGGGACAGCATCACCGGCCAGCCTCTCCCCGGCGCGGAGTTCCGCATTACAACGGCCGCTGGCTGTGAAGTGGGGCTGGACGGCGTGATCGGCAGCAGCACCTTGACGCAGAATGGGCTGTTCACCACGGACAGCAACGGCGAGATTCGCGTTTCCAATCTCGCCCCCGGCGCTTATGTGCTGACGGAGATCAAGGCCCCGGCAGGCTATGTCATGGACGAACCCAGCAAGAACGTGGTCATCGGCACCAACGGGGACACGCAGACAGTGGTTGTCACGAATACCCCCAAGGGCGGCCTCCTGATCCGCAAGACCGACAGCGTGACGGGCAAGGCCCTCCCTGGCGTCAAGTTCAAAATCGAAGCGGCAAATGGCGAACTGATTCCCGATAACGAGGGCCTTACTTCCAGCAACGGCCTCTACACCACCGACGAAAACGGACAAATTTATCTCCGCAAGTTGAACCCCAATACCTATGTCGTGACCGAAGTGGAAACGATTGACGGCTACCTGCTGGACGCCGCTCCGCAGACGGTCGTTGTCAGCGAGGCCGACACCCAGGTCCTCACCTTCACCAATATGCCCCTGGGCGGACTTTTGGTAAAGAAAATGGATTCCGCAACGAAGGAACCCCTGGCCGATGTGATTTTCAAAATCACCCGGACGGATGGGACTGTCGTAGGAAATTCTAACGGCGAGTACCGGACAGACGAGCGAGGCTTCATCTCCCTGCCGGATTTAGAGCCGGGCGGCTACATTGTGCGGGAGGTCCAGGCAAAGCCCGGATACCTCCTTGACGATACGCCCCACGCCGTGGAGATCAAGGACCACCAGACCTATACCCTGGAGGTGTTCAACCAGCCCCTTGGAAACCTTATCATCAATAAATTGAGTTCCGCAGACAACTCCCCCCTGGAGGGCGTGAAGTTCCAGATCAAGTACGCCAACGGGCAGGTGGTTGACAACAAAAACGGGCAGATTTCCTCGAATGGCATCTACTACACCGACCGCAACGGCCAAATCATCCTCTCCGGCGTCACCGGGGCTGTGGTGGTAACGGAGCTGGAAACGATCCCCGGCTACCGCATCGACCCCAACACCCGGACCCAAACCGTTGTGGTGAATCCCAATGACACGCAGACCATCAATTTCTACAATACCCCCACCACGACCCTGATTATTCGGAAATTTATCGAGGGCACCGAGAACGAGCCTCTTTCCGGCGTGGCCTTCCGGGTGGTGGACGGAGCCGGGGCCGCTGTCGGCCCGGATGATGGCCTCTACTACACAGACAAGTCCGGGGAAATCGTCCTGACCGGCATTGAACCCGGCACCGTGGTCATTGTCCGGGAAGTAAAGACCGTGGAGGGCTTTGTGCTGGACGGCACACCCCAGGACATCAAGATCGAGGCGGGCCGCGTCCAGCAGCTCACCTTCTGGAACAAGCGGGCCGGGACGCTGGTGATCCAGAAGAAGGACAAGGTTTCCGGCGCGTTTATTGCCGGGGCGGAGTTCCAGTTGACTTATGCAGGCGGCGGCTTTGTGGACAACGACAACGGGCACCTCTCCAGCAACGGCCTCTATACCACGGACGACAAGGGAGAAATCCGGGTTTCCGGCGTGGTAGGGACCATTGTCGCCAAGGAGACGAAGCCCGCCCCCGGCTATGTGATCGACCAGTCCACGCAGACGCAGACCGTCACAGTCAACCCCATGGACACGCAGACATTGACCTTCCTCAATGAACCCCTTTGCTCTCTTACGCTGACAAAGCTGGATTCTGTCAGCGGAAAGCCTGTTCCAGGAACAGAGTTTACAGTAAAGGACGGTGACGACAATATCCTGGGCCGCTACGTCACCGGGAAGGACGGAACCGCCCTGGTAACGGGCCTCGTTCCCGGCAGTACCGTTGTAGTGGTGGAAACCAAAGTGCCCAAGGGTTATGTCCTGGACAGCACCCCCAGGACCATCACGGTCAAGAATGGCGACCGCAACGGCGTAACTACCGGAGGAAGTAATGGCGGGAATCCCGGCGGAAACTCCGGCGGAGGGAACGATCTGACAATCGAGAACGACCCCACGACAACACTGGTTATCCAGAAATTCATTGACGGCACCGACAACACCCCCCTCTCCGGCGTGGAGTTTTTGGTGACGAACGAGAGAGGAGCCGTTGTCGGACCCAATAACGGCTACTACACTACCGATAAGGACGGGCGCATTACTATCTCCAACCTGGAACCCGGCACAGTCATCACCGCCAGGGAAACCAGAACCCAGGCGGGGTATCTTCTGGACGGAACCCCGCAAAGCATTACTATCAAAACCGGAGAAGTCCAGAGCATGACCTTCTGGAACAAGAAAGCCGGAGGGCTGATCGTCAACAAGATCGACGCCTTGACGAAGAAGCCCCTGGCCGAAGTGAAATTCAAGATCACCTATGCGGACGGCTCCAATGTGGACCTGGACGGCGGCAAAATTTCCTCCAACGGCCTCTATACCACCAACACCGAGGGCCAGATTGTCATTTCCGGCATCACCGGGACTGTCATCGTCACGGAGCTGGAGGCCCTGCCCGGCTACGTTCTGGACCCCAACGCCAGGAGCCAGACGGTCCAGGTGAATCCCAACGACACCCAAACCATCACCTTTGAGAATACGCCCATCGGCGGCCTCACCATCATCAAGAAGGACGAGGAGACCGGGGAGCGGATCAGCGGCGTGCAGTTTGAAATCCGCAGGCTCAACGGCGAGGTTGTCGGGACCTACACCACGGACCGGACCGGCATCATTACGCTGCCCCAGGCCGAGAAGGGCTGGTATCAGGTGACGGAGCTGAAAGCCGCAAAGGGCTACCGCCTGGACAGCCAGCCCTACCAGATCGAAGTGAAGGACGGCGGCACCGCCACCCTGGAGATCACCAACCGCCAGATCGGCAGCGCCGTCATCCGCAAGGTGGACAGCCTCACCGGGGAGGGCATCTATGGCGTCAAGTTCCTGATCTCCGACGCCTCCGGCCACCCTGTCGGCGCCTACGAGAGCGACAATGAAGGCTATGTCTACGTTGAGCGGGAGCTGCCGGACGGCAAGTACACCGCCCGGGAATTGGAATGCGCGGACGGCTACATCCTGGACACGGTGCCCAAGACCTTCTATGTAGAGTACGGCGGATGCACCACCATCACTTGGCCCAACACCGCTGTTCGGGGACAGATTCAGATCGTGAAGAAGTCCGCCGACTACAACTCCACCAACGGCCTCCCCGCCGGGACACTTTTGGAAGGGGCCGAGTTTGAAATCTGCAACGAGCGCACCGGGAACAAGGTGGATACTATCGTTACCGGGCCCAACGGCCTTGCCTCGTCCAAGCAGCTTCCCCTGGGACGTTATACCATCCGGGAAGTCAAAGCCCCGGCAAACTACGGCGTTTCCACGGAAACCTATACCGCCGTGTTGGAGCATTCCGGCCAGATTGTCAAGCTGGAGATTTCCAACAAGAGTATGAGTACAGGCGTCTCCATCACCAAGACCGGACCCAAGGAGGCTATGGGCGGCCAGCCGGTCCGCTATGTGTTCTCCAAAATCGGCAACAGCAGTAATGTGATGCTCCAATCCTTCTATTGGCGCGACACCCTGCCCGCCGCCGTGCGCCTTTCCAGCGTTGTCACGGGGACCTACAATTTCCCCGGCACCTATAAGATCGTCTACAAGGTGAACAACACCGGCGATTACCGGACCCTGGCGGACAGCCTCTCCACCAGCCAGAACTACACCCTCGCCGCCTCTCCCGTGGCCCTGGGCCTTGCCAGTAATGAACGGGTGACGGAGATCATGTTTGTGTTCGGACAGGTCCCCGGAGGGTTCAGCCAGGTGGAGGCCCCCATGCTTCATTGCACCGCTGTCTCCGGCCTTGCCGCGGGGAGCAGCTTTGCCAACGTGGCGGACGTGGGCGGCACCTATAACGGCGTTTGGGTGCAGGCGGTCTCCCGCTGGGTGACGACGGTCTACGGAAAGAAGGTCCCCGCGCCCAAGCTGCCCAGGACCGGCTATTAAAAATAGATCCCACCGTGGAACGCAAAAAATAAATCCCACGGTGAGACGCGAATTGACAGGAGGTTTCCGTGAAGCAGAAGAACAGCGGCCCCCTCCCGTGGCTCCTGCTGGCCGTCCCCGTCCTCTGGGCGGGGGCGGCCCTCGCCAGCGGCTATCGGGAAGGTATGACCGTCTTTGACCTCATGGGGCGTTTCAGTATCATGCTGGAACGCCCCTTTGCCATCCATTGGACCCCCTACACCCTCAAATTCATGCTGGGGGCGCTGGTGGTCTATACCTTCGCCATTGTGCTGTACATTTCCTCCAAGCAGAACCGCCGACCCGGAGAGGAGCACGGCTCCGCCCGCTGGGGGAACGTATACCAGCTTGACCGGAAATACCGGGACAAGGACCCTCACAACAACGCCATCCTCACCCAAAACCTCCGCATGAGCCTCAACGGGCGGAAGCACCAGCGAAACCTCTTGCAGATCGTGGTGGGCGGCTCCGGCGCGGGCAAGACCCGGTATGTGGTCAAGCCCAATCTTTACGAGGCCAACGCCTCCTATATCGCGACTGACCCCAAGGGGGAACTGGCCCGCTCCGCCGTTCCGCTGCTTCTGCGGGAGGGCTATACCATCCGCGTCATTGACCTCGTGGACCCGGAACACTCCGACTGCTACAATCCCTTCCACTACATCCGAAATGACGCAGACGTTTTGAAGCTGATCGCCAATTTCATCCGCAACACCACGCCGAAGAACGCACATTCCAATGACCCGTTTTGGGAGAAAAGCGAGATCGCCCTGGATTCCGCCCTCATGCTGTATCTGCTCCACGAGGCCCCGCCGGAAGAACAGACCATGGAGATGATGCTGACCATGCTGGAATACGGCGCGGCCAAGGAGGGAGACGGGGACTATCAGTCACCCCTGGATTTGCTCTTTGAGGCTCTGGAGGAAGAAAACCCGAACCATATCGCCCTCCGCCAGTACAAGGTGTTCAAGCAGGCTCCCAGCGAGACGGCCATGAGCATCCTCATTACCGCCTCCGTCCGGCTGGCCCCCTTCACCTTGCCGGAGGTCCAGCGGATCACCAGCAGGGACACCATGGAGCTGGGGAAGCTGGGGGAACGGAAGCAGGCGGTGTTCTGCATCATCCCGGACAGCAACGATGCCTCCTTGAATTTCCTGGTGGGTATGTTGTATACGCAAGCCTTCCAGGAGCTGTACTATCAGGCGGACAAGGTGCATGGGGGCAGTCTGCCCATTCCGGTCCGGCTCATGTTTGACGAGTTTGCCAACGTCGCCCTCCCGGACGGCTATGCCCGGCTCCAGGCCACTATGCGCTCCCGGAACGTCATGGCCACCATCATCCTGCAAAATATCTCGCAGTTGAAGGCGCTGTTCAAGGACGACTGGGAGGGCATCATCGGCAACGCGGATACCTTCATCTATCTGGGCGGGAATGAAAAAGACACGCACAAATACATTTCCGAGCTGCTGGGCAAGGAGACGATCCAGACACAGACCAGCAGCCAGAGCAAGGGGCGCAACGGCTCCTTCAGCCAGAATTTTCAATCGGCGGGCCGCGAATTGCTCACGCCGGATGAAGTGCGGATGCTGGACAACCGCCTTGCCCTGGTCCTGATCCGGGGCGAGGCTCCGGTCATTGACGCTAAGTATGACCTCATGCGACACCCCAACATCAAACGGACCGCCGACGGCGGGGCCGCCCCCTACACCCACAGCGCCCGCTGCCTCTACGCTGCGGACGACCTGGACTTTACCTTTACATCCCTGGACGAAATTGAAATCTTTGAAGATATGGAGGAACCTTGAATATGAAGAACTACCTTTCCCATAACACCTCTTCCCGCGCGAATCTCACCCGCCAGCAGCTCCGGCAGAAGGGCCGGGTTCGCCGCCTCTACTTCTCCGCCGTTCTGCTCCTGGCCTTCTGCGCCGCGCTGACTGTTCCGGCCTTCGCCGCCGGAGGCAGCGACCCCCTCACCATCGTGAACAACCTGTCCGATTTTATCTTTTCCATCATCAAGGCCCTGGGCATCATCATCTTGGGCTGGGGGATCGTGCAGGTGGGCATGAGCTTTCAGTCCCACGACGCCAGCCAGCGGACCCAGGGCTTTCTCTGTCTGTTCGGCGGCTTGATGATAGCGTTTGCTAAAGAGATTCTCGGCGTGATCGGCGTGGTATGAGCAGGCCCGGAACAAAAACAGGAATCGCGTCTCACCGTGAGACGCGATTCCGTTTGATAAGGGGGGAATCGTTATTAGCGATAACTGGATCGTAAGTATCCTAGAAAGCGCCCTGACGGACTGGAACGGCAAATTATCCGAGATATGGACCCTACTGACGCAGACGCCGCAGAGCTTCAAAGGCGGCGATATTTGGACCGCTGTCTCCGGCATACACACCGCCATGGTAGGCGTTGGCTACGGCCTCCTGGTTCTGTTCTTCGCCATGGGCATTTTCCAGAGCGCCGCCAGCTTTCGGGATTTCCAGCGCCCGGAGTTTGCTTTGCGGCATTTCATCCGCTTCATTCTGGCAAAAGTAGCCGTGGGGAGCTGCATGGAGATCATGACCGCCATTTTCAGCGTATGCGGCGGGATCGTGGCGACGGTCATGAGCGGCATGGGCGGCTCCGTCTCCACGGCGGCCACATTGCCCAGCGAGATCGTGACGGCCATAGAGGGCCTGGGCCTCCTGGAGAGCATTCCCTTGTGGCTGGTGTCCCTGCTGGGCAGCCTGTTCATTACCGTGATGTCCTTTATCCTGCTGCTGACGGTGTATGGCCGGTTCTTCCGGCTCTACATGTTCACGGCCCTGGCGCCCCTGCCTCTGGCCTCCTTCGCCGGGGAAGGCACCGCCGCCAGCGGCAAGGCGTTCCTGAAAAGCTATATCGGTGTGTGCATGGAAGGGGCTGTCATCGTCCTGGCCTGCCTGATCTACTCCGCGTTCCTCTCCAGCAGCAGCCCCGCCGTGGACAGCAGCTTACCCGCCGTGACTATGGCGTGGCAGTACATTGGACAGTTAATTTTCAATATGCTGATCCTTACGGGGCTTGTGAAGGGGGCGGACCGGATTGTAAAGGAGATGTTGGGCTTATAGGGAAAAAGTATAATGTCATTTATGCCGACCCTCCCTGGAACTACCGGGTATGGAGCTGCGGCGGGCTGGCAGAGAGCCACTATCCCACCATGACCATTAAGGACATCAAGGCCCTGCCCGTCTCCGAGCTGGCTGCCGGTGACTGCGCCCTGTTCCTCTGGATCACCATGCCCATGCTCTGCGAGGCGTGGGAGGTCATGGAGGCGTGGGGCTTTTCCTACAAGACCGCCGCCTTCGTCTGGATCAAGCTGAATCAGAAGGCGGACAGCGTGTATTGGGGCATGGGCCACTGGACCAGGGCCAACGCGGAGCTGTGCCTGCTGGCGACCAGGGGGACCCCGCGCCGCCAAGCGAAGAATATCCACCAAGTCATCCTCTCCCGCATTGAGGAACACAGCAAGAAGCCGGAGGAAGCCCGGCGGCGCATTGAAGCCCTGATGGGCGACGTGCCCCGCGTGGAGCTGTTCGCCCGCCGCCCCGCCCCCGGCTGGGACGTTTGGGGAAATGAGGTGGACAGCACCATTGACTGGATCAAAACTTGAAACGAGGTGAGCAACTATCGAAATTAAAATTCCCAAAGAAGTCCGCCAGCACAAGGAGACCATCTTCTTTGGCCTCTCCACCCGGCAATTCTTCTGCGCCGTGGCCGCCGTGGGGATCGCCGTGGCCGTCTACCTGGGCCTGGGCCCCGTACTCGGCCAGGAGACCGCAAGCTGGCTCTGCGTCCTGGCCGCCGCGCCCATGGCCGTGGCCGGGTTCTTCAGCTACAACGGCCTCACCCTGGAGCAATTCGCCTGGGCCTTCCTCAAGTCCGAGCTGCTTTGCGCCGGAGGGCGGCGCTTTGTCTCCGAAAACTTCTACTACACCATACTGAACCGAAAGGAGGCCATAGACTTTGATTAAGGCCCTTTCCGCCGCCAACAAGAGCGAGCGGGACAAGTTCAAGATTCCCCGCAGCGTTCAGCAGTCCATCCCTGTCAAATGCGTCTATGCAGACGGCATCTGGCTGGTAGGCCGCAAGCACAGCCGGACCTGGCGCTTTTCCGATGTCAACTACGCCGCCGCGTCCGAGGACGACCGGCGGGGTATTTTCCTCTCCTATGGCGGCGTCCTCAACTCCCTGCCCACGGACGCCGCCGCCAAGATCACCATCATCAACCGCCGCCTCAACCCCGTGGACTTCCAGCGCACCATTTTGATGAAGGAGCGGGGGGACGGCCTGGACCAGTACCGCCGGGAATCCAACCGCATCCTCACCCAACGGGCGGCGGAGAGCAACAATCTGGTCCAGGAGAAGTACATCACCCTCTCCATCCCCCAGCGGAAGATCGAGGAAAGCCGGGCCTATTTCCGCCGGGTGGACGCCAACCTCTCCAAGAGCTTTGGCCGTCTGGACAGCGGCGCCCGGCCTGTCTCCACCCATGACCGACTCCGTATCCTCCACGACTTCTTCCGCCCCGGCGAGGAACAGTATTTTACCTTCGACCAGTCCGCCGCTGTCCGCCGCGGGCTGGACTTCCGGGACCTGATCTGCCCGGACGGGCTGCGGTTCCGGGCCGGATATTTTGAGATGGGGGACAAGGTAGGCCGGGTGCTATTTCTCAAGGACTACGCCAGCTACATCAAGGACAGCATGATCTCCGACCTCTCCGACTTCTCCCGGAACCTCATGCTGTCCATTGACATCCTCCCCATTCCCACGGATGAGGCCGTGAAGGAGATACAGGGCCGCATCCTGGGCATTGAGACGGACATTACCCGCTGGCAGCAGCGCCAGAACGACAAGAACAACTTCACCGCCACGGTCCCCTACGATCTGGAACAGCTCCGGGGCGAGGCCAAGGAATTTCTCTCCGACCTCACCGAGCGGGACCAGCGCATGATGTTCGCCGTGGTGACGCTGGTGCATATCGCGGACAGCCTGGAGCAGTTGGACGCCGACACGGAGACCTTGCTTTCCATTGGCCGGGAACACCTCTGCCAGTTCTCCGTGCTGCGCTACCAGCAGGAGGACGGCTTAAACACCGTCCTGCCCTACGGCCTGCGCCGGGTGAAGGCCCTGCGGACCCTCACCACCGAGAGCGCCGCCGTCCTCATGCCCTTCCGTGTCCAGGAGATACAGGACCCCGGCGGACTGCCCTACGGCGTCAACGCCATCTCCAAGAATCTGCTGATCTGCGACCGCAAGCGCCTGATCTCGCCCCACGCCTTCTACCTGGGCGTCTCCGGCTCCGGCAAGTCCATGGCGATGAAATCCACTGTGGAAAACGTGGCCCTGGCGACCAATGACGATATTATCATCATAGACGCCGAACGGGAGTACGGGCCCCTGGCCCGCGCCCTGGGCGGGGAAGTTATCGAAATCTCTCCCCATAGCAAGCACCATATCAACCCCCTGGAAGTGACGGAGGACTACGGAGACGGGGAGAACCCTGTCGCCATGAAGTCCGAGATTATCACCAGCATTTTGGAACAGCAGATGGGCGTGGGGCGGCTCACCGGCAGCCACAAGTCCATCATTGACCGCTGCACCGCCAACGTCTACCAGACCTATTTCAGCAGCCGGGGGAAGGCCCCCATGCCTCTGCTGACGGACTGGCGAAACGAGGTCATGCGGCAGGTGGACCCGGAGGCCCGGGAGATCGCCCTGGCCGCCGAGCTGATCACCGAGGGCAGCTTAAACGTGTTCGCCCACCCCGGCAACGTCAACATGGACAGCCGGATCGTGGTCCTGGACCTCTACGAGATGGGGGAACAGCTCCGGCCCACGGCCCTGGTCGTCACCCTGGAGGCCATCCAGAACCGCGTCATGGAGAACCGGAAGCGGGGGAAGTACACCTGGGTATTCCTGGACGAAGTATATTTGTACTTCAAATACCACTACTCCGGGGAATTTCTCTACCGGGCCTGGAAGCGATTCAGAAAGTACGCCGCGCCCATGACGGCGGCCACGCAGAATATCGAGGAATGTCTGAAATCCGAGACGGCCCGCCTCATGCTGGCGAACTCCGAATTTCTGCTGCTGTTCAATCAGGCGGCCACGGACCGGGCGGAGCTTGCCAAGCTCCTGCATATCTCCGACACGCAGATGGGCTACATCACCAACGCCGAGGCGGGACACGGCCTCCTGCGGATCGGCGGCTCCCTGGTGCCCTTCTCCAATACCATCCCCAAGGACACGGAGCTGTACCGGCTCATGTCCACTACTCCCGGCGAAGGTTGAAATAAATCCCACGGTGAGACGCGAATCGCAGTATGGAGAAGATCACATTAGGCAGTCTCTTTGATGGCATCGGCGTATTCCCCCTGGCGGCCACGCTCCATGGCATCACGCCGCTTTGGGCAAGTGAAATTGAAAAGGCCCCCATTTCCATCACCCGGCGGCACTTCCCGGATATGGAGCATTTGGGGGACATTACGAAGCTGGACGGCGGGAAGATACCCGCCGTCCACGTTTTGACATTCGGCTCACCCTGCCAAAATCTCTCGCAAATTGGCAACCGCACAGGGCTTGCCGGAGAAAAATCCAGCCTGTTTTATCAGGCGATACGAATTATAAAGGAAATGAGGGATGCAACTGATGGACGGTTTCCAGTTATCGCTGTTTGGGAGAACGTCATGGGAAGCCTTTCATCAAGCGACCGGCTTGATTTTGCGGCCGTGCTCCGGGCGTTCACAGATACCGACATTCCAATTCCTGCTTCTGGAGGATGGGCCCACGCCGGAATGGTGCGAGGCCGAGGGCCTGACCTCTGCTGGCGGCTCATGGACGCCCAATATTGGGCAAGCCCCCGCCTGGCGCGACGGCAGAGAATTTTCATCGTGGCGGATTTTGGAGGGCGGCGTGCTCACGAAATACTGTTTAAGCCCCGCCCAATGTTCCAGATTCCTCCGTCTCGCGGAGAAGGCGGGATGCCCGCCGCCCAGGATCATCGAGGCCCTGTTATTGAAGCAGGGGGGCGAGTACCCGTCGTCCGACCCTTTCAAATGTTCCGTATGCGCGGCGCTGCGAATGACCGATACCACGTCCAATTCCGGGACAGCTTCGGATTCGCAGATGACCCTTTTCCCACTCTTTTAGCGGGCGGCGTGGCTCCGTTCGCCTTCTGGTATGAGGACGATCCCATGGGCGGCTGTATCCGTTACCCCACGGAACTGGAGAGCGAACGGCTCATGGGCCTGCCTGACGGCTGGACAAAGTACGGAGCGGACGGGCGGGAGATTAGCGGGGTTCAGCGTTACCGAGCCCTGGGAAATTCTATTGCTCTGCCCTGCGCCGGGTATATCATGGCGGGGATCAGTGAAGTATTGAACCAATGACCGGACGCGTCTCTTGCGGGGCGCGTCCTATTTTTGATGAAGGAGGCGACGCCATGCCCAAAGCAAAAGAACGAAAACCAGACGATAAGATCAAGAACCAGGGCAAGCGCAAAGGCAGCAAGCCGACCCAGGATCAGGCCCGCCGCGTCATGACGGCGAAGATGCGGAAGGAGCGGCAGAAGCGTCTCGCCAGCGGCTCCACCAGCGAGACGGCCCGAGAGACCAGTCCGACTACCGAAGCTGTGGAACAGGTGGAACAGACCGCCGGGGCCGCTGTTCATGAAACAGGCCAGCGGACAAAGCAGGGTATTTCCAAGGCTGTCACCAGGGCGAGGCAGGAGCGCCGGAAGTTCAAGGAGCGGCAGGACCAGCCGAAGGAGAAGGATCAGCCCCCGGAACCTCCGGCCCCGGAGACCCCGGAGGCCCCAGTCCCGGAGCTGGACCGCCCGGCCCCCAGGGAACAGGCCGGGCGAACGCCGCCGCGCTCCAAGCCCCAGCTACACGGAAGGACCAGCACAAGACCAGCGGCCCCAAAGGAGAAGCCCGCTCCGTCTGTCCGCTCCAGAGTGCCAGGAACACGGCCCGCCAGTAACCCGGAAGCTCCAGCCGTTCCGAAAATACGTCCGGCAGGGACACCGGCAGATCCTCCGGTCCCCAGGACGCGGACAGAGAAAGCGCGGCCCATAGTGCCGCCTGCTGAACCTTGGACAGCAGATAAACCGCCCGCTCCGCCAACGCCGGGGGAGCGTATGCGGGAATGGGCCGTGGACAAGCGGAGGAAGCAGGCCCAGGAGCATAGACAGGCCTCCGCCCCGCCGGAGTACGGGGAGCCTCCCCCGGCCAGTCATTATGGGAAATCTCCCGCTACCCCCGGCAGCTCCACTACTCCTAAAACGGCCCCTTCTCTTGAAAATCAATCCATCTATCCATCAATCAAAGAGCGGCCCCGGTCCTCCGCCATTCTGAAAGAGAAAGTCCAGGGCTGGACGATCACCCCCAGGACACGCCGGGGCGTGGAACAGGCCGCCGGGAGTACGGCCATCCCTCCGAAAACTCCCACCCTCGTAGGAAAGAAAACTACCGCAAAGCGCCTCACGGAGCGGATGCGCCAAAAGGCGAAAGCAGAGGCCCAGCAGGCCATGGCCAAGGGCACGAAAAGGACGGCCAGGGCCGCTGTGGACCTCTCCCGGAAAGCGGCCATAGCTACCGCAAAGGCGGTGAAGTCCCTGATCGGCGCTCTCTCCGCCCTGGTGGGCGGAGCCACCCTCGCCGCCGCCCTCTGCGTGATCTTCCTGATTGCCGCCGTGATCGCCTCGCCCTTCGGACTTCTCTTTTCCAACGAGCCCTCCCCCGGAGCCGTCCCTCTGAACGCCGCCGTGACGCGGATCAATGTGGAGCTGACGGACAAGCTGGCCCTGCTGCAAGCCGGGGACTATGACAGCATCGACATCCAGGGCACAGGCCCGGACTGGCGGGAGGTAGCGGCGGTATTCGCCTGCAAGACCGCCCTGGGCGCGGGCGGCGTGGACGTGGCCGCGCTGACCCCGGACCGGGTGGACCGGCTGAAAGCCGTCTTTTGGGATATGTGCGAGATTACCAGCAGCGTGGAAACCATAGACCACCCCGCCAACGGCTCTGCGGAGGCATGGACGGAGAAGATTCTACATATCACCATCACAGCCAGGACCGCCGATGAAATGCGGACGGTCTATCTTTTTACCCCCGAGCAGAACAGCGCCTTGACGGAGCTCCTGGCGGAGCTGAACGGGATCGGTACACTGCTGGGAGACCTAGGTATCACCCAGGAGGACGCCGCCGAACTGCTGCGCCGCTTGCCGGAGGACCTTTCCCCGGAGCGCCGGGCCGTGGTGGAGACGGCCTGCAAGCTGGTGGGCAAGGTAAATTATTTTTGGGGCGGGAAGTCCCTGGTCCTTGGCTGGGACTCCCGCTGGGGGACCATCCAAAAGGTTTGGGCCGCTGGCAGCCCCTCCACGGGGACCTACCGGCCCTACGGCATGGATTGTTCCGGTTTTGTGGACTGGGTATTTTACAATATGTCCGGCGGCAGCTACGTCATAGGCCACGGCGGAGGGGCCCGGATGCAGCATAGCTACTGCACGCCCATTTCCTGGTCCCAGGCCCAGCCCGGCGATTTGGTATTCTACCCGGAGGACACCCATGTTGGTATCGTGGGCGGCTGGGACGAGGACGGCAATATCCAGATCATCCACTGTGCCAGCGGGCAAAACAACGTGGTCATTACC
This sequence comes from uncultured Oscillibacter sp., assembly GCA_910584995.1. Lineage (GTDB taxonomy): Bacteria > Bacillota > Clostridia > Oscillospirales > Oscillospiraceae > Oscillibacter. Next base: position 32,500 of record CAJUDW010000005.1, read on the forward strand.
GGAAAGGCCGGGTTTACCACCATAGGCAGGCCGGACTACTACGGCTAAAAATGAATCTCACGGTGAGACGCGATTCTTGTCGAGAATCAAATCCCACCGTGAGATTTATTTTTGTGCCCCAAATAAACAGAGACACTCTTTTATCATAACGAATTATTTAGCAGTTGCGGATACAGAATTTTAATTTAGGATAAAGTGCCATCTGATGAACATGCGATAGAAAGGGATAACCGCTTATCAATACCATCAAATTTAAAATATGCAGTACCAAAAGCTGTATTGCCAGAACAGCTGCCAACACCTCGGACATAGGTTCCTCCCTCATATCCTGTACCTTCGACAGTAGCTCTTATGGCACGGGCATCGGAACCGGAAATATCAAAAATTGCAGTTAACGTTGCAGTTCCTACTAATGATGATCCGTGAAACACGCTGCCAGTTTTGTTCGCTGAAACAGTATCATTTGCGCGGTGTATAGAATATTGCGTGATTGTCTCCACCATATAAAAGCCATCGCCTAAATCAACAACATTCTTTTCAGGTTCAGCGGCATACGCCAAAGTTGCTATTGTGGACAAAATTGCTATAGTCAGGCACAAAGCACAAATTTTTTTCATTTTTCTGTTCCTCCGTCAGAATGGGCGTCTACAGGGGTTCGTTCAAAGGCTGCCTCTGCTTCTTCCTCGGTTATTCGGGTTGCTGGTCCTATCACCACAACTGTATCCTCGTTAAAGTAAAGTGATTGATAGTACTTATAATACAAAAGAGATGATATAAGAACAAATACGACCAAAATTGCTACATATATGCTGCGGCGGGCCAAAAGACGTTTCTTGCGGATAGCTTTAAATTTTGACTCTCCCAAACTCGAAAGCAATTCTGTGGCACACGTAGCAGGTTCACCAAAGGTAGCTACATACTCGGTGTAATCCGCTTCCGGCTTTGCTTGCTGAAAGTCGTCCAGCATGTCTGTGAGTTGGTTAAGAAGATGATTTTTGTCAGCTCTGCCGCAGAAAAGGAAGCGTTTCACGCGCAATTTATATTGGTCAGCGGCTCTATTCATTATTTGCCCCCCCTTCCGTCAATAATAATGTGACCCCCTCTATAAAGTCGTTATAACGCGCAATTAACTCCATCAAATAGCGCCGTCCCGCTTCGGTGATTTGATAATACTGCCGCCTCCGCCCGTCTGGAGCGGTTGACTTATGCAGGTCCTGAACATAGTTATTTTCCATAAGCCGGTAGAGAAGCATATATGGAGGCACGATGTTCAATCTGTTCCCAGAACCCTCATACAGATTTTGCGAAATCTGATGGGCATACATATCTTCCCTGTTCAGCATAGCAAGAACAAGCATTTCCGCAACGGCCCGCTTCAAATTTTCCTCAATTCCCTGTGGGGGATTGTTTTTGGGCAGAGATAATCACATCCTCTCTAACTCTCTAAAAAACGGTAAAAGACTCAAAACTTACAGCAACATTATACCTCTTTTTCGTGTTTCGTCAATATGCGTTTGCCACAAAATTATTTGCATTTATTTTTTAACGACATTAAAAATTCTTGTTGACAAATTTTCTCTGCGGTACTACACTGCATATAGGATTTTGGAAAAGAGAGGGGGGGGATATAAGAACTATATTGCGAGGGGAGGAGATATACAAATAGAGTTCTTGCATTATATAGTAGCAAAACCACACTATATACACTAACAATATTTGTAATTAAGGAGAAAAGACATGAAAAGACGTATTATTTCTTTGCTCATGGCTGCCCTTATGTCCATGACCCTGCTGGGCACGACAGCATTTGCTTTGGATACGGTGGACAACGAAAGTCAGGGAACTATTGTCAACAAGGGCGGCGACTGGGAGCTTATCCCCATTAACCCTTCCGACGATATTGCTTCTCAAGGCGCAATCAACGAACACACCCCTCAGCCCGCCGCAATCGGATTGAACCATATGGTGCCTATCTACTGCCATGTGCATCCAGTCGTTTTGTATGACGGTAATCCTACCTATATTCGCGACTACTACTGGAATCCTTCTTTGGAGCCTGCAAATGCGTATTTCAGGGAAACTATGAGCCTCGCTACACAGAATGTAATGAAGCAGACTCTTATAAGTCGTGGATATGAGCCCATCGGCTGGCTCCTCGATACTGGCTACAATATGGACGCAGATAAACCGATCCGCTTTGACTTCTACGTGTGGAGGGCGGACGGAAAGAGCACGATGCAGACGGCACCGGCTTACTATGGGGATAACTACTTCCAGATACTGACCGGCTACCCGGCTACCGTGCGGGAATACAAGATGGGTATCACGGGAACCTATTACTATCAAACAGGCGTTCAAACGGGAGTTACCGCCGGTACTCGTAGTGCACCCATTGAGCTGACCGTGACTTTTGCGGCATCCTAAACTGAGGGGTCTCAGCATGGATTACATTGTTAACAACACAGGTATTCCTTCATCTGAATGGTGGAAATACAAGCCCGCAGGGACTAGTTCTACTATGGACTTTTCTGCTCTAGCAAAAACAGCGGAGGGCGGTGAAGGAGGCTTAACAAAAGATGATATCGTTGCTAAACTTTCCGACGGTTCAAAGGCTACCCTACGACGGCTGAAATCCAATCCGAATTTTATTTCCAAAAGGGAATGGATGGACTTGACAAGCGAATTGAATCGAATGGGTGTAATCAGCGACACAGACTATATGGGTTCAGACGCCCTTTTCCATCTTGTTCCACTCGGGGATATGGATAATCCCTATACGCTGACGGGCGACATGCGTACAGCATTGGACAAGATTAACCAGTGGCCAGGAAACCCGTTTGAGAATTATGACATGTGGGCATTTTCTTTGAAGAAATGGGCCACGGTTTTGTCAATGGAGCGGAATCCGGACGGGACTCCTAAGTATCAGTCTGTTGCCCCAATTCAAAAGCAAGCCTCCTCCTGTTCTCTGGTTTCAGGTTTGGTGAAGGATTTACTGAAAGTGGTCTAATCAAACCATATTTTCTTAAAAATGGTTGAATTGATGAAAGTCTCTGCAAAATTTGATTAAAGGTTTCCTGCATAGCACTTCCGTAGTTACTCTTTCAAAGTTTAATTGCGGAAGTGTTGTGCCCTATAAAAATACCGAAAAGGAGTTTACCATGAAAAAGTTTTCTGCTCTGCTGTTAGCAGTCCTTATGTCCCTGTCTCTTTTATCTGTTTCGGCCTCTGCTGCGGAATCCGGCATGAAAATTGACATTGGCAATTTGAGCGCTGAAGCTGCTCTTGCCGATGATACGGTCCAGCCGCTTATGTGGAGTGGCCCAGCTCCCCAGGTTACTAAAATTGAAGCGGTCGATTGTGACTGGATGCCTGACAACTCTGGCCGCATATACATTAAGTTAAAGGTGACAGGTATTGGGCACGATAAGGCGACATTTAATGGCCAGCCAATCGACGATGGGGAAGTCGTGGACTACTTCATCAATTATGGCAATGCTGTTGATGGGTTTTACTACCGCTATATCATGGGGCCGATTACAGAGGTCGGTGTCTATAGGTTTTCTGTAACCTTTACATCTGTTAATGCCCCGTATAGCAAACTCACATATTCGACAGATATTACGATTTCTTAAAGATAAAGGTGAGTGATTCATGAATATCAGCACGCTCTTTAGCAGAGCAAATTTTATGCCGAACCATACCCCGGTTTTCAAACGAGGAAATATCCCGTCTAATATATCTACTTTGGTAGGCGGATTATCAACGGAGCCGCATACAGGAACGCACCAGCTTATCCAGGGGCCTAATATCCATTTACGGATGAAAGGAGAGAACTGCATATACTCTGGTGGGCGGTTCAGCGATTCGGCTACTTTTCAAAATATTTATGCGGAATATACCTCTGATTCCACCGCTGAAGACCCTGTTGTAAGAATCAGCGGGACAGCGGAAAGCGGAAAGTTTGACTTTATCTGTCATATTCGCGACATTGATCCTTCCAACGCATCCTATGCGGAGTTGTCTGCTTTGTATGGCTACCTCTGCCACAGCGGCGCATACCAGACCAAATTCGGAAGCCAAGCAATCGGTGTACTTCCTTGTGGAATGGAGTGCGGTGATATACTACAAAAGCAGGATTTCATTAGAGGACTCAATAACTTTGCCGCATCGTCAACTCAAAGTAATTTTGGACCGAAATTTGGTCCTGCTATCTATGCGCACGCAAAGGAATTGTTAGAATTGTATCAAGGCTTCGCCCAAAACAAATGACGTGCTCAAATAAAAGAACATTTTGAAAGGAGACTCCTATGAAAAAGATATTCAGTTTTATTATGACGCTGTGCGTTATGCTTAGCATGGCTCTGCCTGCGTCTGCGGCTGGCATTTCCGAATCGACCATGACGGTCCATGGCGGAATTTCCGTGCAGGAAAAATCGGCGACAGTTAGCCCGAGGGCTATTGTCTACCGAGGGTCTTATGCCGTCCCCATCCGAACAACCCTGTTTCCTGGGTATCTTAATCCTGAAACAGGTGAAGTTACAATCAACCAATATGTATATCGGACCGTCTATACCCCGGATACTTCTACCAGTGCTACGATAAACTCCAGCCTTTACCTTAGTTCAGCAGAAACAGCCAAGTTAGTTTCCGAGTTCAAGCAGAAAAATGGCGCTCATAAAGAACCGGATGTCTGGATGATTGAAAGCTCGGTTGAAATAACTAACGATCAAAAGGGCTCCTACGGGGAATACTTCAAATTTAAACCTGTGGGAAACTTTGCCGAACCTGTAGCCGCAGATGGCACCGTAACGTACAGTATTCCCAGGGATACCTCAAAGACATATATTGTGACAATCCGCACTTTCTATTTCGCAAAAGAAGATTTAACCCAGCCCGACCGAATCGGTTTGCCGAATGGAGGCTACTATTATTATAATGCGGTTGATAGAGTACATTTAAGCAAGATGATTGGCTCGGTCGTATGGTTAAACGAGGACTGAACAAGGAAGTGGTGAAGTGAATATTTCAAGCCAAGACCTATCTGCGTACTCTTTATATTCTTCCCAATTGAGGAATCATGGGAGAACATCGAAAAAAATGACACAAGAATCAGTTTTTGGTAAGTACTTGGATGTAGATCGTCAACGGCAGAAAATGCGTGAACTACAGCCCGGGCGAATGTTAGATTCTGTATACATGCAGTTTAAAGATGATTACCAAAAGTGGAAAGCAAAACAGCCTGAAGTAATCCCGCCCGATTCCCAAGGCTGGACAGATGAAAACCTGGAGTTCCTGGAGAAACATTACTCTGGGGAGTTATCCGCTTTTGAGATTTATGATGCCCTGGAAATTATGCAGAGAATGGGAATGCTCAACGAAAAGGCAAAAAACTGCGCAATAGGAAGCTACGAAGTTCGGATAAATATGAAAGGGGGAGCTTATGCGACAAATGTAGACCCAAATTCGAAGGCAGCGTGGCTACATGGATTTGATGAGGCTCCCATGATCAATTTTCACAGTGTAAGCGACATTTTTTCCTGGGCCAAGGAATTTCGGGAAGAAGATTACCCGGACTTTATAACTGGCGCGGAAGCGTTAGTGCGAGGTTGGGTTTAAGTCCCGGATGGATTCATGCGATATTTGTAGGTTGGCTCTCCTTTTGCAAAAACACAGAAACTAAGTGTTGATATAAAGTGGTCTGTGGTTTTAAGCGCCGCAGACCACTTTATGTAATTCATCTGCGATTTCTTTGCAATTTAATCATAGCCGTACAGTAGCAGTCCATTTTCCAAAACAAAAGAACCACAAAAGGCATATGCCTTTTCCGCTTGAGCAACCGCTTTACTTTCTGATGGGCCAAACCTATGGGGACAACAAGATGTATACTTTCGCGATAGAACTCGGTTATACATTCAGTCGTTCCACCTAAAAACAATCTCACAATTCCGTGGAAACACGATAAGTATTGCACATGTAACACAATTAGGCTAAGAGACTTCTTTGGTGGATAGACACTTTCACTGTATTTCTCCCTGTTATGATAAAACTTGATACTACCTTTTTGCCCTTTGCCTACTTTGTTCTTACCATCGATTCACTTAGGTGGGCAATCCCTAGGTGGAAATGTACCCAAAGGATAAATATAAAGTACAAGCGAAGATTAGTTTGCTTTATATCCTGCCCGACAGGTCTATGACCCGTCGGGCACTTTTTGTCAAATTTCGCGGCTGTCTAAAAATTTCCAAAAAAATTTTTCAAAAAAGGCCAATTTAGCGGGTAGCGGACGACAGCGGCGGTGTCTTGGTAGCGGAAAGGGAGAGGACCACCTTATCCCCCAACGAAAGGGGGTGAGAAAATGGGATCGATCCCCCGCGACCATGACGAGCAGGCCCGCTTTGACGCTTTCTGCAAGGCGGTCCTGCGAAACGAGGCCCGGAACCATATGCGGGACCTGCGCCGCCAGCGGAGGCATGAGACTTCGCTGGACGCCGTTCCGCAGGCAGAAATGGACAAGCTCTCCACGGCGGACCACTACCCCAGCGACAGCTTTGTGTTTTCCTCGCATGGGTATGACCTGCTGATCGACAACGAGCTTGTGGCCGATGCTTTCGCCGGTCTGCCCGCCACGGAGCAGAGCATTTTGATTCTGCGCTGTGTGCTGGACCTGACGGACGAGGAAATCGGCGGCCTCCTGGGAATGTCCAGAAGCGCCGTACAGCGGCGCAGGACGAAAACCCTGGAGGAACTTCGGGCAAAATTGACGGCGTTGATGCCGAAGGGAGGTTGAAAGCAAATGAAACGGCCCCATCACAAGGTCAGAGAGCTGCTGCCCCTTTCGGTGATCCATGCGGCCCAGGCCGGAGACGCCGAGGCCATGGAGCAGATTCTGCGGTACTACGGAGGCTACATAAACAAGCTCTGTACCCGGAAGCTCTATGACGAGGGCGGCTATCCCCATGAGTGCCTGGACGAGTACATGAAGCGCCGTCTGGAAATCAAGCTCATTCAAGCCATCGTCACCACGAGCTGACGAGGCGGGCCCGTTGGAACGGCTTACCCTTTCCCCGTTCTGACCGCCCGATCTGCTGAACCTTGACAAAGAAAGCCCGCAAGATAACGGCGGCGCAGCATAGGGCAACGGATACGATCTGTTCGCGCCGAGCTACACGGCGGATGCGCCATGACACTTTTCCCCTACGGGGAAAAGCCGAGCGACACCTATCACGCCGGAAAGTAAGGGCGGCACCTTGCGGGCAACGACACGCGGACAGGACATTGAGACTCCCTTACAGCCACAGTCCGAGCGTTCAAAGCGTCGCAGGCAATGGGTAGGGCCGCGTGAGAACCACGCGGGGGTGAGAGGCCCGTGGAGCTGCTGCCAACAGCCGTCCGATTTATGCCCATAAAAACCGTACACTATTTGTACGGTGGTCCCTACCAACAATAAATCCCACCGTGGGACACAATTCTATAAAGCGTGAACCCCTCAAAAATAAATCCCATGGTGAGACGCGAATCCAAAGAAAGGGTGTTCGCATTGGCTGATAAGAATTTGAGCAGACAGACCGATGTTGAAGAAATCAAAATTGGCAGCACGACTTACATCGTGAATGGATATTTCGCCGCCAGCGGCGTCACTGTTTCTGAAAAAATCAAGCGTTTACTTGACAAGGAAACCAAGCGGAAAACCTGCTGACTTCCTGCAAAATTTGACGCTTTTCTTGACATTTGCTATAATATAAGTGTCACAAGGCAAGAAACGGTGACTGCCGGATTGGAGGCTATGATGAACAGGCAGTTCGAGCAAATCACAGCGATTTATATCCGCATTGGCAGCGGAAAATATGATATGGAAACGGCAATTTCCCAGCAGAAAACCGCTCTGTCCGAGTACGCGCAGGGACACGGCTTGACAAACATCCGCATTTATTCCGACTGTGGATTCAGCGCCTTTGATGATACGCGCCCTGCTTTTGTGAAGCTGGAAACCGACATTCGGTCCGGCAAGGTAGCGGTCCTTATCCTTTTTGACCTGACGCGCCTTTCCAGGGACTACATCATTATCAGCGAATGGATTGAAAAGTTTCTGCCCCGGCATCATGTCGGCCTGTACTCCATTAAGGAGCAGATCACGCCGGATCGTCCGATTACTCTTGCGCTGCCCATTGCGGCGCTGTTTGGAGGTGGGCGATAATGGCGGTCCTACAAAAGCTGGTTGAGAAGTGGGTGGCCCTTTACGTCCGCCTCTCCCGTGATGACGAAAACGAAGGGGACAGCAACAGCATTGCCCATCAAATCGAAATCCTCACCAAGTACGCTAGAGACCACGGCATCGCCAACTACAAGATTTACAAAGATGACGGGTATTCCGGCACCAGCTTCAAGCGCCCCGGGTTCCAGGAAATGCTGGCGGATATTGAGGCCGGGCTTGTCGGTATGGTCGTGGTCAAGGATATGTCCCGGTTTGGCCGGAACTATCTGGAGGTCGGACTTTATACGGAAATCCGCTTTCCCGAGATGGGCGTCCGCTTCATTGCCGTCAATGATGGCGTGGACAGCGAAGATCAAAGCTCTAATGACTTCACGCCTTTCCGCAACATCATAAATGAATGGTACGCGAAGGACACGAGCAAAAAGATTCGGGCCGTATTCCGTAATAAGGGGATGTCCGGCCAGCGGCTGTCTACAAATGCCCCCTATGGCTACACCAGGGGCGAGGACGGCCACCTTCTGATTGACGAGGAAACCGCGCCGGTGGTGGAGCTGATTTTCCAGTTATGCGTAGAGGGCAACGGCCCCGGCAAAATTGCCCGGATACTGAAAGAGCGGGGAATCCCCACACCGGGGACCATTGAATTTCAGCGTACAGGCCGAACCCGCCACTATCATCCAGATGACCCGTGTCGCTGGGTATCTGATACCGTAGCGGACATTTTGGAGCAGGATTCCTACCTGGGCCGTACGACTAACTTCAAGACGGCCAAGCTCTCCTATAAGTCCAAGAAGAAAATTGCCAATCCCCCGGAGAAATGGGTGATTATTGAAAATACCCATAAGGCCATCATTGACCCGGAAACCTGGGAGATCGTGCAGAAGGCCAGGGAGCAGCGCCGCCGCCCCACAAAAATGGGGAAAATGGGAATGTTCTCCGGGCTGGCATACTGCGCCGACTGTGGTGCAAAGCTGTACCATTGCCGGGCGGCCGCATGGACACATGAACAGGAATGTTATACCTGTTCCACTTATCGGGGGAAGAAAGGTTGCTCTGCACACTATATCCGGGCCGTGGTCCTGGAACGGCTGGTGCTTCAAAACCTGCAAAGGGTAGTGGCCTATGCCCAGGAGGACGAGGACGAGTTTGTACGGCGTGTCATGGAAAACAAAACCGCCGTACAGCGGGCGGAGCAGGAACAGGCCAAGCGGACCCTGGAAAAGCAGGAGCGGCGGGTCAACGAGTTGGACGCCATCATCCAGAGGCTCTACGAGGACCACGTTATGGGCAAGCTGACCGCCGAACGGTTTGCGAAGCTGTCCGAGGGCTACGAAAAGGAACAGTCAGACTTGAAACAGTCTGTTGAAACCCTCCGGGGTATCGTAAATGTCGCCGAGACCCAGGCCGTCAATGTCCAGAACTTTCTGAAAATCGTGAAGAAGTACACCGAGCCCGCCGAACTGACCCCGGCAATCCTGCGGGAGTTTGTGGAGAAGGTGGTGGTTCACGCCCCGGACAAGTCCAGCGGTCACCGTGTCCAGCGGATCGACGTACATTATACTTTCATTGGGGAGATCGACTTGTCCCCGGAGTACAGCAAGTACGAGAAAGAGACAACCGCATGACGCTCTCGCATCATGCGGCTGTCTCCCGCCAGGAAAACTTCTTTATCAGGGTTCCCCTTAGGCGGTCTTCTTTTTTGGTGGAGACTACTGGACTCGAACCAGTGGCCTCATGCGTGTGAAGCATGCGCTCTAACCAGCTGAGCTAAGCCTCCAATTATGTGTTCCCGTAAGACGCCGCTAATCAGGCGTCTTACGGGCTGGTGACCCGTACGGGATTCGAACCCATGTTACAGCCGTGAAAGGGCCGTGTCTTAACCACTTGACCAACGGGCCGTCGTCGGGGCGAAATCCGCTCCGATTTGTTTCCGCCTCCAGCGAAAACTGTGTCGTGCTCCTTTGCCCTCCCCTTTCTCAAAATCTGCGGATTTTTGAGAAATATTCAAGGAACGGAGAAGGAAGAACGAGTTCCACGAAGCGCCGGAAGGCGCTTCATGGAATATTGGTAGCGGCACCTGGATTTGAACCGGGGACACTGCGGGTATGAACCGCATGCTCTAGCCAACTGAGCTATGCCGCCAAACTTCTTGCCCATGATGGGCACGGATAACTATACCAGAGAAAGGGGGGATTTGTCAACCCCTGTTCAGAAAAAAATACAAAAAATTTCATGGCCCTTGAAAATAACCGTTTGCATCCGGCGGGAAGTGTTGTATACTACCCTTATAAAAGCCTTTGCCGCGGCTGGCGGAGCAGGTCTAAGCGAGCGGATAGGCCCCGTTTCCTGCCACACCACGCTCCGGCGTTATCTTTGGCAGCAAGGAGTGATTCCTGTGTATGACGAACTGACAGAGGTTGATTTGAAGAAAATGCGGGAGGAGATCGACTACCGCACCCGGGTCCTGCGGCCCCAGCTGATTGAGGAAGTCCAGACTGCCCGGGCTTTTGGCGATCTCAGTGAGAATTTTGAATATAAATGCGCGAAGCAGGCTAAGAATCGCAATGACAGCCGTATCCGCTACCTGGAACGGATGATCCGCACCGCCAAGGTCATTACGGCGGCAGACGCCGGGGATGCCGTGGGCCTTTTTGACAAAGTGACCGTATTCAACGAACTTCTCCACAGGGAAATGACCCTGCGGATTGTCACCACCCTCCGGCAGGATGCCTTGAAGGGCTTGATCAGCAAGGAGTCCCCGGTGGGGAAAGCCCTGCTGGGCCGTAAGGCTGGGGACAAGGTGCAGGTGGAGGCGGCCCAGGGGACGCGGTATACTATGGAAATCCTCTCCGTGGAAAAAGGGGAGGACGACGAGAGCCTGGATATCAGCGCCTATTAAAAGGCGGGACGCCGGACGCGGGAGGGAAGATGGGCCTCCCGGCATGTCCGGCGTCCTGCCCTTATTGTACGCACTGCTCCCAGGATTCTGATGGGCCCGCCTGCGGAATGTCAGAATATACCTTTTAATAAAAAGGCAGACAGGATGCAGACTGCAAGGATTAAAACCGGCAGGACCGCTCCGCCGTGGCCGGCATGGGGCTCCCTGGCCTTCGGTTCCGCTTCAAGCAGGCGGGAACGCCGCAGGGCCGCCGCGGCGGGCTGGTACAGGAGCGCCGTCAACGCCGCGTTCAGTCCGCCCTTGACGAGGTTGAAGGGCAGGAATACCGGGAGCAGCAGCGCGGCGGCCGCCTCCCTTGTGCAGCCCATGTAGATGGGCGCGATGAAATAGTTCCAAAGCAGCATCACCGGCACCATGCAGGCCCAGCCCCACAAAAGCCCGGGTAGGGCGCCCTGCCGCCCCTGCTTCCGCCTGTATGCGAAAGCGGCGGTGCAGGCAAAGGCGCAGCTGGAGATGACGTTCATCATGAAGCCCAGGACGCCGTTTTCACTGACGGTCAGCATCTCCGCGAAAGAAACCGCCAGCGTGACCTTGAACGCGGGAAGAGGCCCCAAAAGCAGGCCGCAGACGGCGATCACAATGTCTTTGGGATCGTACTTCAAAAAGAGTACCAGCGGGATGCGCCCTACGGCCGCCGCGGCGTAGGCCAGGGCGCAGAACATGCCGAGGATGGTCAGTCCCCTTGTTTTGCTTTTCATCATCAATCAAAATACCTCCTGAAAAGAATAACACCTGAAAGGTACGGAATGACTTTCAGGTGTTTTGTGATTCAGGTGTATTGAACGTGTCAACAGAGCGGGCCTGGAGATTTGGAGGAAACGTGCGGGCAGCCGGGTTTATCCCGGCCGTTTCAACACACCTTCTTCAAATCCAGACTATACTGTCGGTTTTGGAATTTCACCAAATCAGCGCGTTCATGTGCGCGCTCGCGGACTTTACCGCCGATCGGGAATTTCACCCTGCCCTGAAGACATCGCCGTTATTCAGTTGTTTACAGCAGTATAGCAGGGCATGGAGGCCTTGTCAACCGGGGGAACGCCTGAACCCTTTTAAGAAAAGTGTTGCTGGATATAAACTCCGCCGGCTTCACTAATCTGACACAATCCTTAGGGAACAGGCCAAGGGCAATTCCAACTTATTTCTTATCTTTGCAATAGGCAGAAAAATATGTATTGTTATAGTAAAGGGGTGGGTGTTTCAAAATTGCCCTAGCATTGCAACTGCCCGTTGCGCATGTGTTCAGCAGGCTATATAGAAGTCAATCGAGTATTTTAGTATCATTTACCTATCATAAATAAGGAGGAAATAAGACCTATGATTTTTTCAGAAAAACTTCTGACGCTGCGAAAGGCAAAAGGCATAACACAAGAGCAATTAGCTGAGAAACTTGATGTCTCCAGACAGTCTATTTCTAAATGGGAAAGCGGCCAATCTGCTCCTGAATTGGAAAAAATTGTAGCGTTGAGCACAATTTTTGACGTTTCCACTGACTACCTGCTGAAATCATCGGAAATTGATGATTTATCTGTGAAAACTGAAATGCTGGAAAAACAACAACAGCAGATGCTTGTTCGTGAACAACGGCAGCACCAGATTTGGGTTTGTATTCTATACACGATTGCTGTGTATCTGATATTCTTTGCAATATGCTTTGTTGAACATGACCTTCGTTTTTCCTTGGAAGCAGATGTATTTGGAAAACCGGTTATATTGGCGGAATTTTTCATCACAGCTGCTGTCGTTATCGTTATTTGGGTCCGAAAACTTGGGAAAAGCTAATAGCATAAAGGGGAGATATAGTGGCCTTCAGTTTGAAGGCCACTATGTTTATGCACGCTGTCCCGCTATTTCGACGGAGAATTTGAAAAATTGAGCACTGACAACACCAATCTGACAAGGGACAACGCCTGCCCGGCGGCCTTTCTGCCGGGGGCTCCCTGCGCCATGCAGGCCGCTGGGGAGGGCCAGGATCCTGTTTTTGCCCATAGTGTGCATCCCGACTGTCTATACCGTCTGCGGGCAGCATAGAATTTTTCAGCCCCGGATTCAACTGCCGGTTTACAACCCCGCGCCGGGCCGGAGAGATTTCAATTGACTAACCTCCTTCTATCCAATATAATAATTGGAAAACGCTTGCGGAGGGGAGAATTTGCCGGATGGGAACCGTATTGGGGTATCTGCGTCCTTATTCCCGCAGGGTGGCTGTCGGAGTAACGTTCAAATTTACGGCCGCTATCCTGGAACTGATCCTGCCGCTCCTGCTGGAGCATGTCATTGACGTGGCCGTTCCGGCGGAGGATCTTCCCGCCATTTGGCACTGCGGTTTTCTTATGGCTGCCCTGGCCCTGGGAGCGGCCTTGTGCAACGTTACCGCCAACCGCATGGCCGCCTGGGTTTCTATGGAGGTCACAAGGACCCTCCGCAGGGATCTGTACAGCCGGACGCAGCATCTCTCCTGCGCCCAGACGGATCGGTTTACCCAGTCCTCCCTGGTGTCCCGGCTGACCAACGATACCTATAATGTACATCAGATGTTTGACAAGGTGCAGCGGGGCGGCATCCGGGCCCCTATGCTGGTGCTGGGAGGCTTGGTGCTGACCTTCCTGCTGGAGCCGGCTTTGGCTATGGTCCAGCTGGCGGTGAGTCTTCTGACCTTTTTCACCATCTGGCGGGTTACCCGCCGGGGGATTCCCCGCTACGCCCAGGCCCAGGCCGCTACTGACACGGTGGTCCGGGTCCTGCGGGAGAACGCCTCCGGTGTCCGGGTCATCAAGGCTCTGGCCTGCCAGGGCCGGGAGCAGGCCCGGTTCGGATCTGCCAGCGAAAATGCCCGCCGGACGGAGGAAGCCGCCGGGGCCGCCATGGCAATGGCAAACCCCATTACCGATTTCCTGCTGAATGCCGGACTGGTGTTGGTCATTGCCGTAGGCGCGGTGCGGGTCAATGCCGGACAGATGCCGGCAGGGCAGATTGTGGGCTTTTTGTCCTATTTCGCCTTAATTCAGAATGCCACGCTGGGTGTAGCGAAAATTTTCCTCCGGATCAGCAAGGGCGCGGCATCCTCCCGCCGTTTGGAGGAAGTGCTGTTGGCTCCGGACAGCCAGCCGGTTCAGCCTCATGGGGAGACTTCCCCGGCAGAACTGGGGATGGAAAATGTCTCCTTCTCTTATTTAGGGGTGGAGCAGGATCTCTCCGATGTGAACTTCTCCCTGGGGAAGGGGGAGACCCTGGGGATTCTGGGCCCCATCGGCAGCGGCAAGAGCACCCTGATCTCCCTGCTGCTGCGGCTGTACGACGCGGACGCAGGCGTGGTCTGGGTGGGAGGCCGGGATGTGCGGAGCCTCTCCCGGCAGAAGCTGCGGGATTTCGGCGTGGTGTTCCAGAACGAAGCCCTGCTGAGCGACACCGTTTATGAAAATATCTCCTTCCTCCGAGGGCTTTCCCGGGAGGATGTGACAGCCGCCGCCAAAACCGCCCAGGCCTGGGGGTTTATTGAAAAGCTGCCGGAGGGCCTGGACACCTATGTGGATATCCGGGGAGCTAACCTGTCCGGCGGACAGCGCCAGCGGCTCCTGATTGCCAGGGCCCTGGCGGCGAAGCCCGGCGTCCTGATTCTGGACAGCGCCGACAGCGCCTTGGACTACCGCACTGCTGCCGCCCTACGGATGGCAATCCGCCGGGATTTCCCCGGCGTGACCCTGGTGATCATCTCCGAGCGGGTGGCCTCCCTCCGGGACGCCCACCGCATCCTGGTCCTGGAGGAGGGCCGCGTTGCCGCCCAGGGCTCCCATGAGGAACTGCTGGAAAGCTGCGGCCGCTACCGCCGGGCGGCGGAACTGCAAAAAGGAGGGGCGGGGCTATGAAGCGGCAGGTTTTGCGGCGGTTGGGGCGGTTTCTGAAGCCCTACGCCGGACAGCTGGCCCTGGCACTGTGCCTGATGGCGGTAGGAAACCTGCTGTCCCTGGCATCTCCGCTGCTGTCGGGTTTTGCGGTGGACGCGGTTGGCACGAAGCCCGGCGGCGTGGATTTCCCGGGCATGGCCCAGGCCTGTGCCGGGATGCTGGCCTGCTACGGGCTGTCCTCTATATTTCAATATATTGTATCCGTCCGCCTGATCCGGGTTGGGCAGGGGGTGTCCCATGATCTGCGGCAGGCGGCCTTCCGCCGTATGAGCGAACTGCCGGTGGGATATTTCGACACCCATCCGGCGGGGGATCTCATCAGCCGGGTCTGCTACGACGTGGACACGGTGAACGCCACCATTTCCGCGGATCTTCTCCAGCTGGGCACCAGTGTTTTTACAGTAGTTGGCTCCTTTGCCATGCTGCTGGCAATTTCACCCCGGCTGTCCGGCGTGTTTTTTGTGACGGTGCCTTTATCCCTGTTCCTGACCCGGTTTCAGATGAAGCGTATCCATCCCCTTTTCCGCCGCCGTTCCAAAGAACTGGGGCAGCTGAATGGGTTCGCGGAGGAACGGGTGGGCTGCCAGAAGGCTATCCGGACCTACGGGGTGGAGGAAGAGGATCTCCGCCGGTTTGAGACATACAACGATGGGGCCTCCCGTGCCTATTATGAGGCGGATCGGGCCAGCGCTGGCCTGGGGCCATCGGTGAATTTTATCAACAACCTCTCCCTGGCGGCTATCAGTATGTTCGGCGCCGTGATGTATCTGGGAGGGACGCTGAGCCTGGGGAACCTCTCCTCCTTCGTCTTGTACTCCCGGAAGTTCTCCAGCCCCATCCGGGAGGCGGCAAACCTGCTGAGCGAACTGCAGTCCAGCGTGGCGGCGGCGGAGCGGGTGCTGGATCTGCTGGATCAGCCGCCGGAACCGGAGGATGCGCCCGGCGCGATTGCCCCCGGGACCCTGGCGGGAGAGATCTCCTTTGACCACGTGACCTTCGGGTATGATCCCCATCGGCCCGTCCTCCGGGACTTTACCGCCCACATCCCCGCCGGAAGCCTGACGGCGGTGGTGGGGGAGACAGGGGCAGGCAAGACCACCCTGGTTTCCCTGCTGCTGCGGTTCTATACGCCCCAGTCCGGCGTCATCTCTATTGACGGCGTGCCGGTGGAAGCCTACGGCCGGGACGGCCTCCGCCGCCGCCTGGCTCTGGTTTTGCAGGATACCTGGCTCTTTGGCGGGACTATTGCGGAGAATATCGCCTACGGCGCCCCGGACGCCGCCAGGGAGCAGATTGTGGAGGCGGCCAAGGCTGCCCGGGTCCACCGCTTCATCACCTCCCTGCCGGAGGGGTACGACACCGTCCTCACCGACGAGGGGGCCGGTATCTCCAAAGGCCAGCGGCAGCTGCTGGCCATCGCCCGCTGCTTCCTGACCGAGGCGGACGTGGTGATCCTGGACGAGGCTACCTCCAGCGTGGACACGGAGACAGAGGGGGAGATCAGCCTGGCCATGGAGCGGCTGCGACAGGGGCGGACCTGCTTTGTCATCGCCCACCGGCTTTCCACCGTGCAGAACGCTGACTGCATCCTGGTTTTGGATCGGGGAAGAGTGGCGGAGGCGGGGACCCACGAGGAACTGCTGGCGGCGGGAGGTGTCTATGCGGCTTTGTCCAAAGCGGCCCGGTAGAGGTTCCTGCCTACGAAAACGTATTACATAAGTGGTGGTTTTTCTGCTCTATCCGGGACACAAATGGAAAAAACTGATTTTCAAGACCTCTTGAAAAAATTGTGAAATTGAATAAAAAAACCTCCGGAAAATAGCGAACATATCAATTGACAAAGGGGCAGGAAATCCAATATAATATGAGAAGTGAAACGCAAACGTTTGCACGAATTTGCCTATGGCCAGGGTGATTTCGGGCAGACAGAGCGAAACGGATGTGAGGGAAAGCGAAAACTGCCCCGTTCGCCGGTGCGTTCTCCGGCAGTATTCAGAAAGAGGTGTTACCGTGGCAAAGAGAAATATCCCTAAGAAACCCATGACAAAGCGGCGGATGAAGAACCTGATTCTGAACGTGTTGAAAAACCCGTTCAACATGGTGGTTCTGGTCAGCTTGGTGGTGTTGTTCTGCCTCATCATTATCCCGCTGCTGACGATGGTGAAAACCACCTTCGTGATGGCCCAGTCCGAACTGCGCCGGAATCCGGATGCTGTGGTGGGCCAGTTTACCCTGTACTATTGGAAGTACATGCTGGCAAGTGAGATGTCCAAGGCGGTTTTGTGGGTGCCCCTGATGCACTCCATTACCTGCGGCTTCTTCACGACGATTATCTCCGTGCCCCTGGGCTCTGTGCTTGCATGGCTGATGATCCGTACCGACATCCCCGGCAAGAAGGTGCTGGGCCTGCTGGTTACGGTTCCTTACATGATTCCTTCCTGGACCAAGGCTATCGCCTGGCTGGCGGTGTTCCGCAACAAGACCAGCGGCGCCAACGGCTTCCTGGCTGGCATGGGGATTCCCGTGCCTGACTGGCTGGCTTACGGCCCTATCGCCATCATCCTCTGCATGTCCATGCACTATTACGCATTCTCCTATATCCAGGTTTCCGGCGCGCTCCGGTCCATCAACTCCGAGTTGGAGGAGATGGGCGAAATCCAGGGCGCCAACAAGATGCAGATCCTGCGGCACATCACCCTGCCGCTGATCCTGCCCTCTGTCCTCTCCGCCACCATCATGACCATCAGTAAGTCCATTGGTACATACGGTGTGGCGGCCAACCTGGGCAACCGCATTAACTACTACACCTTGGCCACCAACATGCGCCGTTACATTGAGGGCAGCCCCCAGGGCGTCGGCTACGCCATGTCCATCGTGCTGGTCCTCATCTCCGCAAGCATCATTTACGCCAACCAGCGGGCCGTGGGTGTCCGGAAGTCCTATGCCACCGTGGGCGGCAAGGGCGGCCGCAGCACTCTGATGCCTCTTGGCAAGGCCAAGAGGCCCATGATGGCTTTCCTGGGCGTGTTCCTGTTCCTGGCCATGGTCATGCCGTTCTTCGTGCTGATTATGGAGACCTTCCAGGTGACTACCGGCGCCGGCTACGGCCTGGATAACCTGACCCTCTATAACTGGATTGGCTCCCTGGAGCAGGCTGAGACCTACACCAACTACGAGGGCATCTTCCGCAATCCTGAGTTCTTCAGCGCCCTGTGGAATACCATCCGCCTGACCATCATCACCTCCATCATCACCGCTTTCTGCGGCCAGTTCCTGGGCTACATCAGTTCCCGTGGCCGCGGCAAGTGGTACGGCAACCTGACCGAGCAGATGGTGTTCGTCCCCTACCTGATGAGCGGCGTTGCGTTCTCCGCCATGTACTTCTCCATGTTCACCGTGGAGCGCAAGATCTTCGGCATTCCCGTGATGCCCTCCCTGTACGGCACCTTCACCCTGATCGTTCTGACCTCCGTGGTCAAGCACTTCCCCTTCGCCAGCCGGTCTGGTACGGCCAACATGCTCTCCATCAGTGTGGAACTGGAGGAAGCGGCGGATATCGCCGGCGCCAGCTTCTGGAAGCGGATGGCCTCCATCATCGTTCCTCTGGCGAAGAACGGCTTCATCTCTGGTTTCATGCTGGTGTTTATCTCCATCGCCAAGGAGTTGGACCTGATCATCATCATGATGACTCCCACCACCCGCACCATGTCCTTCCTGGCATTCACCTATTCTCAGGAAGGCTTGAGCCAGATGTCCGACGCCATCTCCGTGTGCGTGCTGCTGTTCATCCTGATATGCTACATCATCGCCAACCGCTTTGGCGCCGATATCGGCAAGAGCTGGGGCTAATACCCGGACCGTGACCACTTGACAGAAAGGAAGAACGATAATGAGCCAAATTGAACTGAAACATATTGATAAATTTTATGGAAACAACCACGTCCTCCGGGACATCAACCTCACCATTGAGGACGGCGCTTTCATGACCCTGCTGGGGCCCTCCGGCTGCGGCAAGACCACCACCCTCCGTGTGGTGTCCGGTCTGGAAAAGCCCCAGAACGGCATCATGACCATCGATGGCGTGGAGATGATCAACGCTGACGACGCTTACTATGCCGAGCCCAGCAAGCGCGGACTGAACCTAGTGTTCCAGTCCTACGCCCTGTGGCCCCACATGACGGTGTATGAGAACATCTCCTTCGGCCTGAAGATTCAGAAGATGTCCAAAGCCGAGATTGATAAGCGGGTTATGGATTCCCTCCGCATGATGCGGATCGATATCTACAAGGACCGTTATCCCACCGAGTTGTCCGGCGGCCAGCAGCAGCGCGTGGCTATCGCCCGTGCCGTGGCCTCCAGCCCCAAGCTGCTGCTGTTGGATGAGCCCCTCTCCAACCTGGACGCCAAGCTGCGTATCGACATGCGCGCCGAGTTGCAGCGCCTCCACAGAGAGTTGGGTACCACCATCATTTACGTTACCCATGACCAGACCGAGGCTCTGACCATGTCCACCAAGATCGCCCTCTTCCGCGCCGGCGAACTGAACCAGGTTGCCACTCCCATGGAGATCTACAACAACCCCATCGACCTGGAAGCTGCGGACTTCATCGGCAACCCCCGTATCAACCTGGTGAACGGCCGTGCGGAGATGAAGAACGGCCAGCTGGTGGTCAAGAGCGACCTGGGCGGCCACTCCTTCGACAAGAAGGATATGACCGACGAGAAGGTCCCCGGCAGCGAGTTCGACTGCGTTCTGGCCTTCCGTCCGGAGCAGGTCCTTATCTCCCGGGAGCCCGTGGATGACGCTATCCCCGTCAGCGTCTATGCCAGCCAGCCCGCCGGTTCTGAAACCATCGTTACCCTCAAGGCCGGTCAGGACGAGTTCCTTGCCAAGGAGTTGGGCCAGATCCACTACGCCATGGACGAAAAGGTCTATGCCATCATCGATCAGGATAAGATCAACATCTACAACAAGGAGACCACCCGCCTTATCAAGCGCTCGGTGTAAGCGGAATCAAAGCGGGGGCCGCAAGGCCCTCCGCGGTTCCGCCGCGGACTCCGAAGTACTTCTCCGAAGCCGCTTGATTATAACTTTTGGAAGACCCAAAAACGAAAGGAGAAGAACCGATGAAGAAGAAACTCTTGGCACTGCTGCTGACTCTTGTCATGGTCCTCGGTCTCGCTGCTTGCGGCGGCAAGAAGGACGATGGCGGTAATCAGACCTCCGGTGGAGATCAGACCCAGACCGGCGGCGATACCTCCGGCGGCTCTGAGACCAGCACCCTCCCCATGGGCTATGACCCCACCACCAATACCGAGGCCTATGGCCCTTACTATGATGAGTGGAGCGACATGACCGACGAGCAGCTTTATGAGCAGGCTCTGACTGAAAACACCACCATCAACGTCTACGCTACCTCCTCCAAAATGCTGAAGGAGAAGGAACTGTTCGAAGAAGCCTATCCCGGCCTGACACTTGAGGTCTCCGACCTGGACTCCGACGAAGTCCTGAACAAGGCCAAGACCGAGAAGGATACCGGCAACATCACCGGTGACGTGCTTCAGACCAAGGACGTTAACGGCAACGTGTTCTACGAGTGGTATCATCAGGGTGTTATCGAGCCCTTCTATCCCCGCGACATCTGCTCTCACATCTCTGAAGAGAACCTGAAGTTTAGCTTCCCCCTGTATGCCTCTCAGGCTTACTGGTACTACAACACCGCCGCGTTCCCCGATGGCCAGCCCATCAGCAGCTGGTGGAACATCATTGAGAAGAACCCCGACGGCAGCCAGAAGTATCGCCTCTTCACCAAGGAAATCGGCCAGGAGACCGCTTACCTGTCCCTGTTCGCCAGCTTCGTCGCTAACGCGGATCAGATGGAGCAGGCCTATAAGGATCTGTACGGCGAGGATCTGGAATACACCTATGACGGTTCCGTGTTCTCCTTCCCTGTGCCCGAGAACAACGCTGGCGTTGAGTACATGTGGCGTTTCACCCAGTGCGACATGACCTTCATCGGCGGCGGCGACGAGTTGGTTCAGGCCGTTCATAACTCTACCGCTGACGATCCCGCGCTGTGCCTGGCTTCCGCCGGCAAGATCGAGAACCGCGAGGAGTCCGGCTACACCATCGATTGGTGCAAGAAGCTGACCCCCTACACCGCCCTGCTGAACACAGAGTCCCTCTACGTTGTCAGCGGCACTGACAGCCCTGCCGGCGCCCGTCTGTTCATCCGGTTCGTTACCGGCGGCGTTGACGGCCAGAGCGGCGGCCTGAAGCCCTTCACCAAGACCGGCAACTGGCCTCTCCGCGACGACTTTGAGGATAAGAAGAACCCCGCTACTCTGGAAGAGTTGGGCGCTATCCCCAACGATCTGGACGATATCTACAGCATCTATCTGGATGTCCAGGATATGTGGCTGTATTGGAAGATGAACTAATCCTCGTCTTTCTCTGACAGCAAAACTCTTGTGACGATCATTTGGGCGGGCGGCGCAAACGCCGCCCGCCCATCAGCATATCATAAAGGAGGCCCCTATGGGATTCAGCGGCGCAGACAGACTCCGGCAGGAGGCTCGTTCCAGAGAAAAAGCCAATCGGGCTAACAGCTTCTGGGACGCGTTCCTTATGACAGAAAACGGCAAGGTGAAAAGCACCTTGATGATCTATTCCCTATTCATCAGCTTCCTATATCTGGCTGTTTATTTTGCCGCGTTTATTTTCCTTTTGGAGCCTCTCCACGGGATGACAGAAAATGCTTCCATAATGGTGGTGTATCTGGCGGAATCGCTGGTGCCGGCTATTGCGGGAACGGTTGTGTGCGGCCTTACCTGGCTGCTGTTTCCGGATAAACGCCTGGTGCCGGCAGCCTATGTTTGGCTGGCCCTGATGGCGCTGACGGTTTTGATTACCATGATGGTCCTGCTGGAGGGTGAGAGAGAGGCGCGGATGCTGTTTCTGCATTTTTTTGCGATGGCTGTTCCGGCACCGCTGATTCTGGGTGGTATCATGTCGTTTTTCCTCTACCGGCGGCATTTAAAAACTGCGCCTAAGGCAGAAAAATTTTTGGAAAGAGGTGTAAGAGAATGATTGACACCGTATTGTTTGATATGGGAGGAACCCTGGAGGATATTTTTGTGGACGATGCCAGTAAGGCTGCGTCCGCTCGGGAGGTACTCCGCATCTTAAAGGAAAAAGGGTTCCCAATGTCCGATAGTCCGGAAGCTGCCCAGAAAAAATTGGCGGACGGCTGGGATCGCTACGCGGCCTATCGCGGGCCAACGGATCGGGAACTGAAACCGGAAGAAATCTGGGGCCAGTATGTTTTGACGGACTTTGGCCTGGATCAAGCGACGGTGACGCCCTTTGCGGAAGAACTCGCCCACATGTGGGAAGTTACATATTATCACAGGACCCTGCGGCCTCATGTGGCCGATATGCTGGAGGGTCTGAAGGGCCTGGGCATGAAGCTGGGCGTTATCAGCAATACAGCGAGTCTCTTCCAGGTATTTGCGGTTTTGAAAGATTACGGTATCCGGGACTATTTCCAAGATGTTACCCTGTCCTCCATTACCGGCTACCGCAAGCCTCATGAGAATATTTTCAAGGCCTCTTTGTATCAGGTGCAGTCCGATCCTGCCAATTGCGCATATGTGGGCGATACCTTCTCCCGGGACGTGATTGGCCCCCAGCGGATGGGTTTTGGTATGACCTTCCATATCCAGTCTTTCCTGACAAAGTCCAAGGATGTGGATGTGCCTAAGGAAATCCACGCCACCTATGAAGTGGAGGATATCTACCAGGTCTATACCATCCTGCGGGATTTGAGGAACGAAGGCACAGCCGTGATTTAAGCACCTGTTGTTTTTTTGCGGTTAAAAAAGGGATTTGTTTACATTTCCATCTTTCCCCACCGCGCCAGACGCGGCAGGGCCCCTTTTGGGTAAAAATCTGCCCTTTCGCTGTCCGGGCGAAAGCGGTATATCATCAGTGGATTTTCCGGCAAGGATGGTTTTGCGCGGAAAACCCGACCTAGAGTCTGTTTTAAAACTCTCAAAACGCAGTTTTGCGCGGTATTATGCCGCCATTACGCGCTCTGCCGGTTTTAAAACGGGCTCTAAGTTTTTCATCATGCATTTCCCAATCTGAATGTCAGGGAAAAAGAAATATCCTCTTCCGCACTGACTTGATAGGCCGGCTCTACATCGCTGCCCCAGCTGTCAATGCCGCCCACGCCCCGCATGGCCCCGCAAACCGTCACTACGGTGCGGACAGGTAGGGGAAGTTCCTCCCGGTGGGCGGCTTGTTCCAGCTGCTGGGGGGTGTAGGGGATGGCAGAGAAGGCCAGAGGCTGGCCGGACATGTCCAAGGTCAGGCGGGATCCGTCCGCCATGGAGAGAACCGCTGCCTGGGTATCCATGTGGCAGCCGCACTCCTGGGGCACCAGATAGGCGGGGATATGGGGCTGTTCCTGGTGCCAGCCAAAGACGCCGCCCCGTTTCCGATCCGGGTAGGTTTCCCCGGAGAGGCCCAGCCAGGAGATCTGATCTACCGACACAGGCGTAGAAAAGCGCAGGCCCAGCAGCGGCAGCTGCGGCCGCCCGGCAGCACCATGATAACAGACGGCGGCTGTCAGCAGCCCGAAGCCGTTTACCGTATAGGTAATCTCTGTGCAGAGCCCCGGTATGGCAGGGGAGGTATAGGCATAGCGGACAGAGACACAATTTTTGCAGGAATCTAAAACCTGGATATCTGCACATTTCTGCCAGCTGTCCGCTGCGGCCCAAAGGGAACTTGACGCAGAAAAACCGTTACCCAGGTCATTTTCGGTGGAGGCCCGCCAGTAGGCAGGGCGGGGCGCACGCCAAAGCCACTCCCGGCCGTGAACCCGCAGGGAGGAAGGGCCCCCTTCCGGATAGGAAAAAAGGAGTTCAAAGTCCGCGCCGCGGACGCCAAGAGCGCCGTCGCCCCCCACGATGATCAGAGTTTCCGCTGTCTTCCGCAGCCTGGGAAGGGAGAGGGTCTCCATAGCCTGCCGGTTGGCCTTATCGTGAGATTCCCGCTCGGCAGGATCGGCATACCAATAGCGGATTTCCTGACAGGCGGGCTTTTCGGCACCATCGGCAAAGAGAATACCATTGCCGCTGAAGGCATAATCGCTTTGCCGGTCTCCGAAATCTCCGCCGTAGCCCAGGACGCGGCGGCCGTTGGCGTCCGTCCGCCAGAGGGCCTGATCCATATAGTCCCAGATAAAGCCCCCCTGGTACTGAGGAAACTCCTCCGCCAGATGGATATAACTCTCCATACCGCCTAGGGAGTTGCCCATATCGTGCATATATTCGCAGAGCAAGAAAGGCTTTTTCTCGCCACCCTCCAGATAAGTCCGGACATCCTGGGGCGGGGCATACATCCGACTTTCCACATCAGAGATGGCGTCAAAGTCCCGGTTGTGGAAAACGCCCTCATAGTGAACCAGACGGCTGGAATCCTGCTGCCTGAAATAGTTGGCCATAGCCAGGATATCCTCTCCGGCGTAGGACTCGTTGCCGCAGGACCAGAAGAGGATGGAGACATGGTTTTTGTCCCGCTCAAACATGGAGGCTGCCCGGTCCAGCACGCACGCCCGCCACTCCGGCAGGCTTCCCGGTACGTTCCAGGAGGGATCCACCCGCATCAGCTTCTGCCAGGAGCCGTGGCTCTCCAAATTGGCCTCGTCCATCAGATAGATGCCATTCCGGTCGCATAGGTAATACCACAGGGTCTGGTTCGGGTAATGGCAGGTGCGGACGGCGTTGATATGGTTCCGCCGGAGCACGGCCACAGCGTCTTCCATGGCGGCGGGGCCAATGGCCCTGCCGTGCTCCGGATCCCACTCGTGGCGGTTGACGCCGTTAATCAAAAGCCGCTGGCCGTTCAGGAGCATCAGGCCGTCCTTCAGTTCAAAACGGCGGAATCCGGTTTCGTAGGGGACAACCTCTGCCGTTTTGCCGTCCGCAGTCCAGAGAGTCAGTGTCACCAGATAAAGTTCCGGCGATTCATGCTGCCAGGGGAGAACGTGGGAAAACTCCAGGGTTTGGCTGTAAAGGAAATCCCCTTCCTGGCGTAGATCCAGCAAGCCCTCAAACAGGATCCCCTGGGCGGGATGCCGGATTTGGCAGGATACCCCGGCGCCTTTCGTCTCACCGCTCAGCAGCAGGCGGAGGGAAAGGGAGCCCCGGCGGCTGCCCGGCTCCAAGACAGGCCGGAGCCAAAGATCCTCCAGGTGCAGGCGGGGCTTGCCGTAGAGGAACACGGAGCGGAAAATGCCGCTGAAGCGGAAGAAATCCTGATCTTCGATCCATGCGGCGCTGGAATGTTGATAGACCTCGGCGCAAAGGCGGTTGCCGGTGTCCCGGAGATAAGGGGTCAAATCAAAATCCGAAGGAGTGAAGCTGTCCTCAGCGTAGCCGATAAAGTGCCCATTGAGCCAGAGATAGAGAGCCTGCTCCACACCCTGAAAGCTGACGCAGACCCGCTTTCCCCGGAGGGAAGGGGCCAGATCAAATTCCCGGACGTAGCTGCCCACATAGGTGCTGTCCCAGTCAATTTGGGGCGGCCGGAGTTCCGAATGTCCATCCCAGGGGTAAAGAGTGTTAATATATTGGATCTTTCCATAGCCTTGCAGTTCCATATGGCCGGGCACATGGATGGTTCCAAAAGCGGAGATATCGAAATCCTCCCGCCAGAATTCTGTCGGGCGGCGCGCCGGAGACGGGCTCCAGGCAAAGCGCCACAGCCCGTCCAGGCTCTGGCGGAGGGAGGTCCCCCCCGAGGCAAGTTCCGCGGCGGAGGCGTAACAGATGTGGTCAGAATGGGCGTCCAGGCGGTTGACACGGAACACGGTGGGATCCGTCAGCCAGTCAAGGGAGGGTTGCATGGATCACGACTCCTTTTCGGTATCTTTTACAGGTGTTTTGGGGGAAAATTCCCGCAAAACCGTGCGGATAAAGAAATTTCCAAGCAGGCATGGGGCGGAAAACCCAATCAGCAGCAGATATCCCAGGCTGATGGGAAACGCCAACAGGGAGGCCGTCAGGGAACCGTATACGCACAGGGCGGAGGCAGCGGCCCTGGCAGGTTTGCCCAGCCCCAGAGGCAGCGCCAGCCGGAGAGCCTCCCGGAGGCCTCTGCCGGTACTGAGGACGCCGTAAAAATACGAGGAGGCCAGCACGGTCACCAAAAAGACTGTAGAACAGACCATGAAAGGGAGAAACAGCAAAAAATTGCTCCCGGCCCGCCGAAGATAGAAGGCCGCGCCGAATCCTGCGCAAAAAAGGGGCAGGACTGTGAGGAAAAAGGCGGCATAAGCCTGTTTCCAGTAACCTTGGAAGGCCAGACGGTAGTGATAGAAGCAGTCCACGGTCTGATCCAGAATCATCCGCCGGATCACCTGGTTCATGGCAAAAACAGCTGCCGGAATGGTAATAAGGGGGATACAGGAGGCAACAAACAACAAATTCAGCTTAAAAAGCGTGACGCACTCCAGCTGGAGAATCTCGATGAGGCGGGCGGCGCCTGTTTTTTCCGGCGCGTCGGGATTGACGCCGGGGCCGGGCTCCGCGTAGTCCTTATGAAAAAACAAGGCGTATCCTCCTTTTTAAGACCAATTTTGACAATATATCAATCAGAACGAACAAGATATACGGTAAAATTGCGCTGTATAACCTGCGGCACAGATCAACCGGCAGGGAAGTTTTCCGGATGTAAGCCGCGGCTTTCACCGGATATACCTCTTACTATAGCATAGCCCGTCCCGGCCTTCAACGACAATAAAATGATAAGGAGGGTAAAAAAATGATTTATTGTAGGTAAAAGGGAAAATGCAAAATTTTTACCCGTGATGTGCCTTTTTTACCCTTGATTACCTCCGGCGGGCCGTGGTATCCTCATCATATAATCCAGCTTCAGCCAGGAAAAATAGCCCTGCCGGGGAGGAGCCCGGCGGGCAGCAGATAAATTTTTAAGGAGGAGCCGCCTTATGGCCAGTATTTCTTTCCGTCATGTGAAAAAGGTCTATCCCGGCAACGTCACGGTCGTTCCCGATTTGAACCTGGAGATTCAGGATAAGGAATTTGTCATTCTGGTCGGCCCTTCCGGCTGCGGTAAGTCCACCACCCTGCGGATGATCGCCGGCCTGGAGGATATCTCCGACGGCGAACTGTGGATCGGCGACCGGGTGGTCAACGACATCGCCCCCAAGGATCGGGACATCGCCATGGTGTTCCAGAACTATGCGTTGTATCCCCATATGACCGTTTACAAGAACATCGCTTTCGGCCTGAGCCTGAAGAAGATGCCTAAAGATGAAATCGATAAGCGGGTTCACGAGGCTGCCCGGGCCCTGGATCTGGAGCACCTTCTGAACCGCAAGCCCAAGGCCCTTTCCGGCGGCCAGCGCCAGCGCGTTGCCCTGGGCCGCGCCATGGTCCGCAATCCCGCCGTCTTCCTGCTGGACGAACCCCTCTCCAACCTGGACGCCAAGCTTCGTACCGCCATGCGCTCGGAGATCAGCCGCCTCCACAAGCGTTTGCAGACCACCTTCGTCTACGTCACCCACGACCAGACCGAGGCCATGACCATGGGCGACCGGATTGTGGTCATGAAGGACGGCATCATCCAGCAGAACGATACCCCCCAGAACCTGTACGACTATCCCTGCAACCTGTTTGTGGCGGGCTTCATCGGCTCCCCCCAGATGAACTTCATGGACGCTGTGATCGGAAAGTCCGGCGAGAACTACACCGCCAAGGTCTGCGGCTATGACGTGGCCCTTCCTGCCCGGATGAACGAGTTTTTGGCTCCCTATACAGGCAAGACGGTGGTGCTGGGCGTGCGTCCGGAGGACGTGAAGGCGTCGGAAAAGGGCGAAGGCCTCCAGGCTACCATCGAAATTGCCGAGTTGATGGGCGCGGAAATCAACCTGCACCTGGACTGCCAGGGCAGCAAGGTTGTGGTGCGGGCCCCCTCTACTTACACCGGGCGGGAAGGCGACACCGCCGTTCTGCTGCCGGACACGGGAAAGATTCACCTGTTCGACAAGGAGACCGAGCAGGCCATTGCCCACTAAAGCATACAGCAGAGTGCCCCGGACGAAAGTCCGGGGCACAGTTTTTGCATCATTCAGGAACCCAGCATATCCCGCATCCGCAGAAGCATTTTCAAGTCATTATCCAGGCAGGTGGAGGCGGGCAGGTTGGGGTCGTACCGCAGGCAGTCCCCCTTATCCGGGGACAGGGGCAGGATCACCGCCTCGTTGAGCCGGGAGAGGGTGAGGTTCCGGGCGTAGCCCTCCCGGTAGGCGGATTCCAGGGCCAACAGGAGGCTCCGGCTGTTCTCCAGACAGATCTGGGAGAACCGGAACACCGCCTCCCGGCCGCACTCCCGATAAAACCGGGGGAAGGTATAGGGGAGGATCAGGTTTACCGCCGGGGTGAGGCCCGGCACAGAGGGCCGTGCGCCGCCCACAGTATCACCGCCGATAAAGGGATAGATGGTGGACTCCACAAACCAGGCCCGCATGTTGGGGATAAAATACACGCTGTCTACCTTCCACCCCTTGGCATCCACCAGATCCTTGCCCCGGCCGGAGAGCAGGCCCACTACGCAGCGGTCAATATCCAACTCCTCCTGCCGGAAAAGGGGCTCCAGGGCGTTAATGCGGTTGCCGGAGTGGAGCACGTCGTCCACCAGCATCACCGGGCGGCCAAAGGAGCGGACGGCCCGCACCTGGCTCTCCAGAGGCGCGTAGCCGGGAAAGGCCTGGATGGTGAAGGACTGGAGATCCGGCGAGAACACCTTGTCGGTATGGATAGTCTTGGTAACCGTGTTAGGCACGGCGTTGCCCCGGAGGATCTTGCCGAAGGGGACGCACATTTTGGGCCCCAGTACCCGGGGGATGACGGGCTCCGGCGGCACGCTGTTGAGGGCTGTCAGCTTATCCACCAGGCGGTGGTAGATCACCTCTGCGTTGAGGGACAGCACCAAGGACCCCGGATACAGCCCGCAGATGGCCCGCTGAAGCTGGTGGTGGGCGGCGCGGACTGCCGCCAGCACCTGCCGGTGGGAGGAGAAGGGCTCTTTCAGCGTGGTGGGGATATTCTGGAGCAGCACCGCCGGGGAGCGCATGTCCACCAGCAGCAAAGGCCGCCTGGCGTCCCCGCCGATTTGCAGGAATCCCTGCCGGGCCAGAAGGTCGGAAAGTTCCTCATCCATGGCGGAGGAGCGCCACACGGCATAGCCCTGATCCTCCGTCATGGCCTGGGACAAGGCCTCTGTCAGCAGAAGCTGGCCAACCTCGTAGCCGCCGGGGGTACGGGCCAGGTAGAGGCCTGTCAGCAGGAGGATGGATCCAGTGGTGTTCCGCCGCACGGCGTCCGCCAGATCCGCGTCCTGCAAGGCGTCATACAGCTTGCGGTTGCTTACGGTGCGAAGGGTCAGGAAACCCAGCACCCGGGGCCGGGGCCCGGTATGGCGGAGGATCAGGACGTCGTCCCGCCGGTTTTGGGCGGGGCCGTGGCGGACGGCGGCCCGGAGTTCCTCCCAGATCTCCGGGGAGGGGGATTTCACCCGGTGGAACTCCAGGAAACCCGCCCGGATAATCTGCTTGTACTGGGGTTCCCGCAGGTACAGGCTGTTCCGGTAGATATAGTCCTGGACAGAGGGGTCAATCAGATTGGAGATGTCCCGGCCTAAGTCGATATTCTCCCGGATGCGGGTGGAACTGATATCCTCCAAATGGGTGGGCAGCTGCAGGGGGATGACATCCCCTTGCAGGATAGAGAGATCCGCCTCAATTTCCCGGCCCTGGGCGTCGCTGGAGCGGCGGAAGACGATATGGTTCAGGGAGTGGACAGAACCGGGAGAAGGGGGGGCCTTATAAGAGGAGGCCCCTGCCACCACGTCGGATCCTACGGTGAGGTACAACTTCCGCCCGATGAAGACCTCACGGAGGCGATCCAGGTCAGCGGGGGAGGCCAGATTCACCGGGATGTCGTGGGGAAAGAGGTAGACGTGGAATTCGTCCGCCACGGACATGCTGACAATCTGCCTCCGGATCAAGGAGGGCTGGGCCTTCTTGGACCAGGAGAACTCGTCCACAGCCAGATACACCTCAAACCCCAGATCCCGGATGGCCTGGACAATACCTTTGTGAGACAGGGAGAAGGGGTCGAAGGTGCCGGGGAAAAAGGCCACCTTCTCCGGGCTGCGGAACTGGAAGGGGCCGCTGTCAATCCGGTGGAGGATGACAAAGCGGTAGATATGACTGAGGGCGGCGGCGGTATAGAAGAAGGTCAACTCCTCCTCCGGCTGCTCGTTGATGAGGAAGAGGACTTTTTTGGAGATGAGGGTGAAGAGGGAGGTCTTGTCGTCATAGCTGAGGTATTTGGAGGCGAAGAGGCCGCCCAGGACGTGAAGGGCCTCCTGGCGGGCCTCCTCCCGCCGGGCTGCCAGGCCCTTTAAAAGCAGCCCGGCCATCCGGCGGCGGCGGAGGGCCAGGGCCTTCCCCTCGCCGAAACGGGTGCCGTAGACGGCGTAATGCTCCAGCATGTAGCCCACTGTGGCCAGGGCGGCGGCGATGACGTCGATGTTGGTGGAGGAGAGGAGGATCTCCATCTGCTCTACCACCTCATCCAACTCCCGGGGCGTCAGCCAAAGGACAAACTGGCCCAGATATTCCGGGATATACTTGGAGATCTCCGCCTGCCCGGTTTCCAAGGCCTTGCTCATTTCCACAGCGATCTCGTTCCGCCGCTCCGGCGTCAGGACCGGGGCCATGGACAGCAGGGCGGAACCGGCCATCCGGCGGACCACCACGTTCTCGCTGACCTTAATGAGGTTGGAGAAATGGGTGGCGATGTGGAGGACATTGGCGCTGTCCTGCGCCACCTGGCTGGAGAGGTATTCCACGCCCACCGCTTTTAAAATCCAGGGTGTGGCGCTTTTTAGATTGTCCAGGAATACGCCGCTAACGGCTTCCGCCTGATCCAGCCGCGCCCAGTGCCCCGTATCCCGGAGGCCCAGAAGACGGCCCAGCTGGGACTGGAGGAACAACAGCGGCGTGGAACCGGCGCAGTCCGCCGCTTCTACGGCCTTTGCCGCCTCTGCCCGTTCGGATTCTGGCAAGGCGGGGAGGAGGTGGCGGAAGAGCCGCAGGGCCGCCGCCTTTTGGGGCGCTTCCCCGTGGGCCAGCCACCAGGCGGCAAAGCCGCTCAGAAGGGCCCGCGCGCTGCCGTCCACCCGTTCCAGAGGGATGTACAGCACGGTGTCCAGCAGGGCGAAGGCTGCGTCCGCATCCAAATCCGCCGGGTGCTGGTAGTGGCGGAAGAGTTCGTCGGTAAAGCGGGCGGCGTCCTTGTCGGTACAGTTACTGAGGAGGGCATCCACCACGGTTTTGGCCTGATAGCGGATCAGGCTGGTCTGCCGGGGGGTAAGGCGGTGGTCGGGATAGATGAGTTTTTCCAGATAGTCCGCCCACAGCTGAAAGGGCCGCTCCTCCGCCGGATCCGGGGCGGCCCCGGCGGGCAGTTCCTTCTTGTAGCCGGAGAGGAACCCGGCCAGGACGCTGCCGATCAGCGCCGCGGCCTGGCGGCGGATGCTGCCGTCGGCCACCATGAGGAGTTCATAGAGAAAGTCCAGGGTCTGCTCTTTCTGCCCCGCGTTCCAGTAGGTGAAATACTCCTGGAAAATGGAGACATAAGCCCGGAGGCGGACAGGATCCTTCTCGCTGCGGGCGGCCTCCAGGGTGGCCAGGAACAGGTGCTCCCGGCCCAGGCGGTGCATCAGGCGGATATTGTGATCCACAGCGGTATAGCGCAGGGAATAGACCACCTCATCCGGGGAGGTCAAGGCCGGTGTCTGCCGGGGCCTGGGAGGGATGGAGGGGGATTCCAGGGTGGTGTCCACGCCAAAATAGGCCAGGTATTCTTCAAAGTCCCGCAGCTTGGCGTAGGCGAAGAGATAACGCCGCCGCTTGGCCTCGTCCACATTGTCCAGCTTGTTGAGGATCACGTCAAAGGCGTCCTTCAGGGAAAAAAGCTGGGCGATTTCCTGCCCGTCCTGCCCCCGGGACTGCTTGACCCGGAAGTCCGCATACACCAGGACCAGGGACTCCGCCGAGAGGTTTTCAATCTCCAGATCCCAGACAGAGTGGTTGGCGGCGATATGGCCGATGTTGGTAAGGCCCCGCCAGGTGAACCAGAGGTCGGTATAATAGTAATGAAGGTAGGGCACCCGCTCGCCGGGGCGGCAGCCGAATTTCCCGATGTCATGGCCAGCTGCGGCGCCAGACATCAGCCCCAGGTCAATGAGCCCGCCTCCCGCCTTGAAGGCCCGGGAGACGGTCATGGCCACGTGGTGCACCCCGGCGATGTGCTCCAGCGTCCGGAAGGGCGTTACTTCCCGGCCCAGGCGCAGCAATTCATAGATGAACTCCGATTCAAACCGCTCCAGGAACTGGCGGTATTCTTCCTTCACGGCGCTGTCGGACAGTTCCTCCTCTGTGCAGAAGGCGAAATCCAGCCAGGGGTCAAAGGGGAGGGACGCCCGCTCCAGGGCAAATAGCGTTTGCAGGAGCCGCAGGAAGCACAGGGCCCCGTCCCGCTGGGCGGAGGTGTGATCATTGTCCGCTGCCGGGAACAGCAGGGATACCGCCGCCTGATAGGCGTAGGGGAGCCAGCCCTCCGGCGGTTCCGGGGCAATCTGGTTCAGCAGGGGGCGGAAGCAGTCCAGCACCTCCCCGCAGGCTAGCCGCCGTTCTACCGGCAGAACCGGGGCCAGCAGCCGTTTCCAGTTGACGCCGCCGAAGAGCCGGATAGCGTCCTGACGGCCCATGTGCAGTTTCTGGAGGAAGTTTTTTTCGATAAACCCCTCCGCCATGGTGGCATACAGCAGATTTTCACGTTCCATAAGGGCCTCCGTTCCGCCAAAAGATTGAAATTAAATTCAGTATACCTTATTTTTCCGCCGGAGAAAAGGGGGAGGCTCCTATTTTGGCAGCGGATTTTAGAAAGATGGGCGGCCATTCTGCCTGAAAAAACGGTTGCAAAATTATACGTTTTGTATTATCATGACGGTATATGACAAAAATGGAGGGGAGGACGCGGAGATGTGCGCCTATACCAAGGAGGAACTGGCAGAGGCGAAGCGCTCGATTGCCTCCACGCTGGGCAAATGCGAGAAAGCCCTTTTGAAACTGACGCCCGGAAAATCCCAGCACACTCTGACCGCCCGGCGGATCGCGGCCTTTCGGATTGCCCTGGAACTGCTTGACCGGGAGTTGGAGGCTGGGAAGCGGGACGGGCTTGAATAGGCCTGTCCCGGCTATAGAACAGGGATTGTTGTGGTATGATAAGGAAAATACAGCTAACGGAGGAGAGCGCCATGGAAAAGAATTTCCCGCCCTATCAAAAGCTGGATATGGATCGCTGGCCCCGGCGGGAACATTACTACTATTACCGGCAAAAACTGCAATGCGGCTATACCGTTACAGTGCGTCTGGATGTGACGGAGACGCTGGCCTTTTCCCGGCGGGAGGGCCTGCGGTTTTACGGCTGTTTCCTCTACGCTGCCGCCAAAACCGTCAATGAGACAGAGGAAATGCGGCTGATGGTGGGCCCCGACGGCGTGCCGGGGCTCTGGGAGACGGTGCATGTGAATTTCACGGTCTTTCATCAAGAGGACAAGACATTCAGTAACCTTTGGACGGAATACCACCCGGATTTTCGGGAGTTCTACCAGGATTTTGAAACGGTGGTCACCACTTACGGGGACTGTCGCGGGGTGGAGGGGCGTCCGGGAAAACCGGCCAATTTCTTCTGTATCAGCGCGGTGCCCTGGCTGGACTATACCGGTTACAGCGCCGACGTGCCCGGAGAGCACGCCCTGTTCCCGGTGATTGCCTACGGAAAATACCGGGAGGAGGCGGGGCGGTACACCCTTCCCCTCAGCATGACCATCTCCCACGCGGCGGCGGACGGTTACCACACCGCCATGTTTTTCCGCAGCCTCCAGGAGAACCTGGACGCTTTCGGCAGGGGGATCCAGAAACCGGATTGATCTTGCCGGCGCGATGAGATCAGAGAAAAAGGCTTTTGACAGCCCGAAGCGGCCCGCGGTCTGCGGGCCGCTTCTTTACGGCAGAGGGCTACTCCGCTTTTTGCATCCTGAGGAAATTCCCCCGGGCGATGCCATCCAGTTCCGCCGCGGACATGCCCTCCCGCTCCAGACAGCGGAAGAATTCCTCTGCCAGGGAGGCGTCCTCCAGACCCCGGACGGATTCGTTTCCGGGGCCCATGAAATGGCAGAAATCAAACCCGCAGCCCACGTGTTCGGGGCCCATCACCTCCGCCATGTGGAGGACGTGGCGGGCCAGGGTTTCCGCTGTCTGCAAGTCCGGATCCCGGTGGACAAATCCGTGATAGCTGTTCACGCCCACCACGCCGCCTGTGTCCCGGATGGCCCGCAGCTGGCTGTCCGTCAGGTTCCGGGGCACGTCGCACAGGGAGCGGCAGTTGGAATGGGAGGCGATAACCGGCCCTCCGGCGGCGTCGATGACATCCCAGAAGCCCCGGCAGTTCAGATGGGAGACATCCACCAGCATCCCCAGGGATTCCATCTGCCGGATGGCCTGCCGCCCCAGGTCCGTCAGGCCTTTGCCCGGGTCACATCCCGCCCCGGCGGCCAGGAGGTTTTTCTCGTTCCAGGTGAGCATGGCTGACCGGACGCCCGCCTCATAAAGGCGGCTGATGCTGGAGAGATCGGAGCCGATGGAGGCCAGGCTCTCCGCAGATAAAAAGCAGTAAAGCTGTCCCGCTTCACAGGCAGTCTGGGCTTCCGGGAGGGAGCGGACCAGCCGGAATTCCGGACATTCCGCCAGATCCGCCAGTGCCTGGGTAAGCAGGATTTCCGTCCGGCGGGCGGGATCCGGCGTGCCCCAGAAGTCCCCGCCGGTCCAGATAGCCAGGGTCAGCCCCTCCGCGCCGCCCCGGCGGAGGCGATCCAGATGGCGGCGGGCCAAGACACGGGTTTCCCCTGCCAGACGGCGGCGGGCTACGTCATAGAGGATATCCGCGTGGGCGTCAAAATACATGGAAACAACTCCCTTGCTC
This sequence comes from uncultured Oscillibacter sp., assembly GCA_910584995.1. Lineage (GTDB taxonomy): Bacteria > Bacillota > Clostridia > Oscillospirales > Oscillospiraceae > Oscillibacter. The sequence goes on from CAJUDW010000005.1 coordinate 67,721, forward strand.
AAAAAACCGTTATGTAAGGATTTTCCGATACGCTGACTATATGCAGGCGGGCGTGGATTCTGAACAGGAAAGCAGTGCGGGGACTGCCAAAGGCAGCCCCCGCAGGATTTCACAGTTTCATATCTGTTGGAAACTTACAGTTCCACAGCCTGAATGTTCTCTGCCTTGATGCCGTGCTTCTCGGCATAGCCGGTGAGGATCAGGGCCAGGGCGCCGTCGCCGGTGACGTTGCAGGCGGTGCCGAAGCTGTCCTGAAGGGCGAAGATAGCCAGCATCAGGGCGGTGGCGTCGCCGGAGGTGGCGGGATCGGTGAAGAGGATGCCGGTGATCAGGCCCAGGGAGGCCATGACCGTGCCGCCGGGGACGCCGGGAGCGCCGATGGCGAAGATACCCAGCAGCAGGATGAAGAGGATCATGCGGCCCATGCTGGGCAGTTCGCCGTACAGCACCTTGGAGACGATCATGACAAAGAAGGTCTCGGTAAGGGCGGAGCCGCAGAGGTGGATGTTGGCAAACAGGGGGATGCCGAACTCCACCATGTCGGAGCGGAGCACGGAACTCTTCCGGGCACCGTCCAGGGCAACGGCCAGGGTGGCGGCGGAGGACATGGTGCCCACGGCGGTCAGATAGGCGGGGCCGTAGTGCTTTACGACCTCAATGGAGTTCCGGCCGGAATACGCGCCGGCGGCGCCGTAAAGGACGGCCAGCCAGATGTAATGGCCTGCCATGACGATGACGATAGCCAGCAGGAAGGCGGGAAGCTGCTTGGTGATGGTGCCGTCATAGCTGAGGCCGCAGAAGGTCAGGGCAATGAAGAAGGGCAGGACAGGAATGACGACCTTCTTTACTACGCTGAGAACGATATTCTGGAACTCCTGGAGCACGGCGGTGATGGTCCGGGCCTTGGTCCAGACAGCCGCCAGGCCGATGAGGACAGAGAAGACCAGGGCGCTCATCACAGGCATGATCTGGGGGATATCCAGCTGGAACGCCACGCCCGGCAGTTCTTTCAGGCCCTCCATAGTGGAGGCGATGGGCAGGTGGGGAACCAGGATGTAACCGGCGATCATGGACATCAGGGTCGCCAGGACCGTGCTGGCGTAGGCAATGATAATGGCAACGCCCAGCATACGGGTGGCGTTGGAGCCCATCTTAGTGATGGATGGAGCGATGAAGCCGATGACAATCAGGGGTACGCAGAACATGATCAGCTGGTTCAGGACATACTTCAGCGTGACCACAATGGTCATCACGCTCTCAGGCAGGACGAGGCCCAGGATGATGCCTACGACGATGCCCAGCAGCAGCCGCGCCGGCAGGCTTTTGAAGATTTTCATGCAGATTCCTCCTAAAAATAAAGTTCAACACAGCACAGTGCAGGTTTGCCCCATTGCCGCCGGGAACAGCGGAACGCCGTGTTCTTTTGCAGATCAGACGGTTGCCTCCCGAAATATTTTACGAATTCCGAAAGCGCGGAAGAACCGGCTGCTGCCCGCAGAGGGAATTTGGGCAATCCCACAATTTGGAGTATAGCATTTTCTTCGGTTTTTGTCAAGAAAACCGAAAAAGAAAGAATGTCCCAGGGAATTAGAGGGAATCAGGACAAGGTAGCCAGACGGCGGTACTGGCCCAGGGTATAGCCCTCGGCGTACTTGAAGAAACGGTTGAGGGCGTATTCGCTGGAAAACCCGGACATGGAGGCGATTTCGGCGAAGGAGAGGTCGGATGTACCGATCAGTTCCTTGATGTAGTTAAGCTTCTCTGCGCCGATCAGCTGGTTCAGGGACTTCCCGCATTGGCTGCGGCAAATCCGGTTCAGATGCCGGGAACTGCGGCCCAGGCTGGCGGCCACCGCCTCCACGGTGATGCCGTCGCCGATATGCCCGGCGATGTAATTTTGGATTTCCGCCATCATGCGGGCGCTGCCTCCGGGCTTGATGTCCCGCTGGGTGACGGATTCCGTGTCCGGCAGGATGGAACTCATCAGCCGCAGAAGCAGGCATTGCAGCAGGTTGGACAACTCCCGGGAGATCCAGGGGGAGTTCCCGCTGGAGACTGCCAGCATGAGATCCACATAGGTGGAGATGTCTTCCGGGGCAGGGAAAACGGAAATTTCCTGGATTTTCTCCAGCGCCGCCAGCACGTAAGGATCCGTACTCTCGATCTGGAATGCCACGTTGAACCGCGCGCCGGTGGGGGAGGTCTCCAGGATCTGGTGGTAATGGTTGGGGGGCATGATCATGAAAAACCCTTTTTCCAGCGTGTAGGGCCTTGTTTCGCCGCCCACCTCCGTGGACTGGCGGATAAACCCCTCCAGCACCAGCTGCAGTTCGTAAAAGGAGTGCTTGTTCCGCTCTGAACGCAGGATGTCCCGGCCGCCGGAGCGGAGAAAGATCCAGTAGACGTTCAGCCGCATATGGGGGTCGTCGATCCGGATGATTTGCCGGTTCAGCGGCTGTGTGCTGTTCAGAATGGACTTGCTGATTTCTTGCCGCATGGGTGTTCCCCTCCTGTCCGTCCGGCCCGCCGCCGGGGCCGGATGTGTCCGATTATAGTGCGCACTGCTTCTGAAAACGCCAGGGAAGGGCGGAGAGAATTCCTCTGCCGGAGATAACCGGCAAATTTTGAAGAAAATCCCTCAAATCAAGGTGTTGAATCGGTTTTTTGCAATGTTTTCCTGCCGGTTTTTGGGGTGTATACCATTACAATATAGCACATTTCCCCTTAGGCGGCAAGACAGAGGGGCAAAAAATGTCCGAAATTGTTGGTTTTATGACTGTGCCCGTGATTGACTTGTCCGGCGGTATGCTGATATAGTAAATACGTAATAATTACGAGGGGAGCGCACGGGCTTTTTTCGTGATTATGTCTATTTGAAGACGGTGAACCGTCAATGCAGGAATGGAGGAACTGTTATGAAAAGAATGTTTGCATTGCTGCTGGCCTTGGTCATGGTACTTTCTCTTGCCGCATGCGGCGGGGGAAAGGACGGAAGCCAGAGCGGGGATCAGGGTGGGAACGCCAGCGGCACCCAGGACGGCGGGGAGAGCAAGCCCAGCGCCGATCCCATTACCATCAAGCTGCCCCACTGCTATTCTGAGGGCCATCCTCTGACGGATACCCTGGAGAACTACTTCAAGCCGGAACTGGAGAGCCGCTCCGGCGGCCGCCTGCTGGTGGAACTCTATCCCAACTCCGTTCTGGCCACTGAGGAGCAGATTTACGAGAGCCTGCGGAACAACACATATGAGATGGGCGTTGTGGGCACCATCTTCCAGGATCGCATTCCCTCCGTGGCCACCTTCCAGCTGCCTTTCCTCTTCACGGACTTTGATCAGGCCCGGACTGCCCTCTATGAGAAGGAGTACGGCCAGCAGCTTATCGGCGATGTGGCCTCCCTGGGCTTTACGGTCAACGGCATCGTCCCTGACGGCTTCCGGGTCATGACCCTGAACCGCAAGGTGGAGAGCCTGGCGGATCTCAAGGGCCTGAAGCTGCGGATGCCCAACCTGGAGGTCATGGTGAACATCGGCAACTGCCTGGGCTGCGCTGTCACCCCCATGGCCATGACCGAGGTGTTCTCCGCTCTGGAGCAGCGGGTCATCGACGGGCAGGAGAACCCGCCTTCCACCATCCGCACCCAGGGCTGGTATGAGATTCAGGATTACCTGATGGTCTCCAACCATGTGTTTACCTGCCTGTTCCTGTGCGTCAACAACAATTTCTACAATGGCCTGGACAGCGAACTTCAGGGAATCCTGGACGATGTGATCGCCGAGACCTCTGCCAAGATCTGGGACAGCGCCAAGGAGAAGGCACAGGAGGATCTGGATTTTATGGCCCAGGAGGGCGGCACCGAGGTTTACTCTCCCTCCGACGCCTTCAAGCAGGAGATGATCGACGCTACGGCCTCTATGTATGAAGACATGTACGCCAAGTGCCCGGAGGTGAAGGATATCGTCGCCGCCATCCGGGAAATCCAGTGACCGTAAGCGGGGAGTGAAATGAGAGCGATTCGAGCGATTTTGAAGTGGGTGGACCGGGTAACCGGGTGGCTGGCGGCGTTTGCGCTGGTAGGCACCTTTGCCCTGGTGTTCCTGAATGTTATCCTGCGCTACCTCTTCGGGACAGGTTTTGCCTGGTCCGAGGAGGGGGCCCGGTACGCTCTGATGGCGGTGATTATCCTGGGTGTCCTGGAGGTGACCCATTCCCGGGAGCACTTCTGCGTGGATCTGCTGACGCAGACAGCGCCCAAGCCGGTCCTGCGGGTGATGGAGGTGATCCAGAACCTGCTGATGCTGGCTGTTATGGCGGTGCTGGCCCACGGCAGCTGGAAGATGACCCTTTTGAACTGGGAGAATACTACCCCGGCCATCGGTATGCCCTCCTGGCTGCCCTATGGGCTGATGCTGGTTTCCAGCGTGATTAGCCTGGTCTATCTGCTGGGCCACCTGCTGGGGAGCCTGGGCCTGCGGCTGGATGAAGCAGAGGAAGGAGGCGGAGAACCGTGCTGATTTTATTCCTGCTGTCCCTGTTTATCCCGCTGCTGCTGGGAGTCCCCGTTGCCTTCTCCCTAATCATCAGCGCCATTGTCCTGATGTCCACAAAGGATCTCTTCACCACCCAGCTGGTGGTGCAGCAGTTCATCGGCGGCATCAACAGCTTTTCCCTTTTGGCGGTGCCCTTCTTCATGCTGGCGGGTGAACTGATGAATAAGGGCGGCATCACCCGGCGGATTGTGGATGTGGTGTATATCTGGGTGGGACGGTTCCGGGGAGGCCTGGGCTATGTCTCCATCCTGGCCAGCATGATTTTTGCCGGCCTCAGCGGCAGCGCCCTGGCGGATACCGCTGCCTTGGGCGGCGTGCTGATTCCCATGATGGAGGAGCGGGGCTACAGCAAAGGCCGGTCCACCGGCATTGTGATCTCCTCCGCGATTATTGCCAACATCATCCCGCCCAGCATCGGCTTCATCCTCTTCGGTGTGGTCAGCGGCGCTTCGATCAGCCGGATGTTCATGGGCGGCCTGGTTCCCGGCGTCCTTCTAGGATGCGCGCTGATGATTACCTGGTTCGTTACCGCCCGGCGGGACGGCCTCCGGGGGGAGCCCAACACAATTCCCGCCCGGGAGAAATGGCAGATTTTCTGGCGGGCGATCCCTGCGCTGGTCCTGCCGGTTTTCATCATCGTGGGCCTCCGGGGCGGCATCTTTACCCCCACGGAGGCGGGCGCCATCGCCTGCGCCTACGCGCTGATTATCGGCATGTTTGTCTACAAGGGCCTCAAGCCCGCCGATCTGCCGGGGATCCTCCTGGACACGGTGCGCTCCACTGGCAAGGTACTCTTCATTGTGGGCGGCTCCCTGGCGGTTTCCTGGATTATCACTGCCAGCAACCTCTCCCGGGAGATTGTCAGCTCTTTCCACGGCCTGGTGGCCCATCCGGTGCTGCTGGTCCTCTGCTGCCAGCTGCTGTTCATCCTCTTCGGCATGGTGCTGGACATTGTGCCCATCATCATGATCCTGGTGCCGGTGATGCTGCCGCTGGTCAAAGCGGCAGGGATAAACCTGGAGTATTTCGGCATCCTCTCCATCATCACCATGACCTTCGGCCTGATTACCCCGCCGGTGGGCACGGTGCTGTATGTGGGCAGCGGCATTTCAAAAATCAGCATTGCCGAGGCGGTCAAGGGGGCGCTGCCCTTCATGATCGCGGAGGTGATTGTGATTGTCCTGCTGTCCCTGTTCCATCAGATCATCACCGTACCCCTGTCTATCATCATGTAAAGGAGGGCCCCCATGAAGATTACCGGCCTGACCATCAACTGCATGGAATACCAGCAGGCGTTCTGGATGTCTTCCGCCAGCGCCAACCAGGTATACAACAACCGCTTCTGTATCGTTGTCCGCATCCTGACGGACGAGGGGATTGTGGGGATCGGCGAGGCGGACTATCCCGGCGGACCGCCCTCCAGCGTGGTGGCTGTGCTGGAGAAGGAACTTGGGCCCTCCCTCATCGGCAGGGATCCCCTGAATATCCAGGCCATTTGGGATGACATGTACTACATGCATATCCAGCACAGCCGTGTAGGCATCCACATGCACGCCATCAGCGGCATTGATATCGCCCTGTGGGACATTGCCGGAAAGGCGGCGGGCCTGCCCTGCTACAAGCTGTGGGGCGGACATCACAACGTCATTCCCGCCTACAGCAGCGGCGGCATGTACTACGGCCGGCCCGGCGAGAACCCCGACGGTATGATGGGGATGGAAGAGGAAATGGCCCTGACGAAGCGGATGGGCTTCCAGGGCTACAAGATGAAAGTGGGCAAGCCCACGCTGACCCTCCGGCAGGATATCGCCCGTGTCCGCTATGCCCGGGAGAGCCTGGGGCCGGACGTAGACCTGATGGTAGATGCCAATTGCACTTGGGATCTGCCCCGGGCCTACCAATACCTGCCCTATCTGGAGGAACTGGGGGTTAAGTTCCTGGAGGAGCCCTTCCAGCTGAACTGTCCCCAGTCCTACAAGAAGCTGACGGAGCAGACCCGGCTCCCTCTCGCCGGGTCGGAGAATGAGTCCTCCATTTACGGCTTCATGGAACTGATGGACGCGGGGGTCTATTATGTGCAGCCCAACGTCTGCCGGGTGGGCGGGCCCACCAACATGCGGCGGATTATGACCCTCATCGATCTGAACGAGCGGGTCTTTGCCCCCCACGCCTGGTCCTCCATCATCTGTATGACGGCGGACATGCACCTGATGGCTACTACCCGCAGGCACTACATGCTGGAGTACGACATCAACCCCAGCGCCTTCCGGGAGGAACTGATCACGAATCCCTACCCCTTCCAGGACGGCAGCTACACCATTCCGGACCGCCCGGGCCTGGGTCTGGAACTGAATCAGGAGACGCTCAAAAAGCATACGGTTTATTCCGCCGAAGTCCGCTGACGGCAGGCCTTGTCCAGGTGTTTGTCTTAAAAAAGACCTGCCGGGGATTTTCGGAAAAGTGGGAGTGAACCAAAAGAAGGAGACCGGCGCATCGCGCCGGTCTCCTTTTTTAATATGTACGGTTTCCGTCAGATTTTCCCCTTCTCAAAGAAGTTGTCAATCTTCTGCTTGATTTCCGCAGGCTTCAGATATTTCAGCAGGTATCCCGCAGGCTTCAGGGACAGCAGCGTCCGCACCACATCCGGATCGCTCCGACCGGTGAGGAAGATAACCGGGATATCGGCGAAAGCTTTTTCGGAGCGGAGCATCTCCAGGGTCTGCTTCCCGTCGCAGACAGGCATTTCGTAGTCCAGCAGGATCAAATCCGGCCGATCCAGGGTAATGGCCCGGATAGCGGCAACGCCGGACTCCGCCAGAAGGACTTCGTAATCCCCGCCCTCCAGCAGGTTCTTCATGCTCTGGCGGATGGTCATGGAATCGTCCACCACCAGCACCCTGGGGAGGCCGCTTTCCTCTTCCTCCTGTGCCTCCTTGGCCGTCAGGTACTGCTCCACCTCGGTCATGGCATTGTCGTCCTGGAGGGGGGTACCGATGCCCTGCTCCAGCATGTGGGGGGCAATGACGCAGTAGGAGAAATACCCGGCACCGCCGGTGTCGAACAGCAGGCTGATCTGGGGCTTCTCCCGCTCAAATATCTTATGGAACTGGTCGTAGGTCAGCAGGTTTTCCTCTTTTAGTTCGAGGGAACTGGTGTTGGGGAAGTGCTCCAGCACACGCCCCACAAACTGCCGGGCCGTGTACCGGGCGGCGTTGACCAGCATGGTGTCCAGCTTGTTGGTCTGGATGCCCATGATCTTGCCAACCGTGTTGATCAGGAGCTTTTCCTCGAATACCAGGATGATTTCCTGCCGGAGATCCATGTCGTTCCCGCCGTAGACCAGGCGGTAATAGACGCCCCGCCCGAATTTTTCCCCGCCGTAGGCCTCGCTGATGGCCTGGGACTCCAATTGGAACATATCGAAAACCAGCTGGACAATCACCTTTTTCAGGACGTCCTGCTCCTCGGAGGGCAGGAGATGCTCCCAGCGGCTGATATGATCGCCTTTAATGGCCTGATCCTCCGTCAGCGTGTGGCCGATAAGCCACCCGGCGCAGACCCCCAGGAAGTGGTTCACCGCGTCCGCAGAGTAGTTCAAGCGTTCCATTTCCTTTTCCAGGGCGGGGAGCGTATTTTCCCGGAACCCCTTGTGGATTCTCCGGTGCCGTTCCAGGCCCTCGTAGCCGATAGACATCATATACTTTTCCTCGTCCGCGAAGTGCTTCATCGCGTGGCCTTTGAAGTATTTGATGCCCTCCTGGCACATCCACTGGTTGTCCCGTTCGTCCTCCTGGATGGCCATAAGCTTGTTGATGATTTTGAAAAGACGCTCGTGCTCTTTGTCGATGACATCCACACCGATATGATAAGCCTCCTGCCATGTGAATTGGTTTTCCACAACAGACCCTCCTTTTTGCTTTCAGGCGCACGGCAGCCCCGCTGGCGATGCAGCCGGGGGCCGTGAATACGGCCGGCAGGCCGGAAAAAGGCATAACTTTTTCTCCACGGCGGAAACCGCCGCAGCCGTATAAACAGCTGGCCGAAAACGGATGCCTTCGGCTTTGCCAGCCATATCAGATGCTGCCATTGATTATATCACGAACCCCACCGGCTTACAAGGGTTTGGGGCGGCGAAAACATCAATTGTCCTGGATATTTTCCGCGCAGAGGATATCGATCCGGGAGCGGAACCAGACGCCGTCCCCAAGCTGCTGGCGCCGGAGGTGATCCCGGAGAAGGAGCAGCGGTGTGTACCCTTGCTGCTGCAAATCCTGGGGGATGGTGAAATCCACGCTGCCGGAGCGGATCAGTTGCCGGATACTCTCATTGATATCGTGGCAGACCACATGGACCAGCCCCTTTTTCCCGGCCCGCTCCACGGCGGCGCAGCAGCCGGAAACGCTGAGGTTGGCCATGTAGATTCCCCGCAGCCCCGGTGTCCCCCCCAGGGTTTCCTGGACCGTGCGGAAGGTGGTTTCATAGTCGTTGAAGGTCTCCCGGACGAGAATTTGATCCGCCGGAAAGCCCAGTTCCGCCAGGCGGTCCCGGAAGCCGTCCAGCCTGCGGCGGTGGCCGTCGAATTTGAGATTTCCGGCGGTGGCCAGGATGGGCCCCTGCCCGGAGACGCATTTATACAGCAGCCCGGCGGCCACCCGGCCTGCGGCGTAGATGTCCTGGCCCACAAAGCACAGCCTGCGGCTCTCCGGCAGGTCGGAGTTAAAGGTGACGCAGGGGATGCCCTCCTCCGCCCTGGCGGCGATCCAGCCCTCCACGGCAGGGTCGCTGACGGTGCAGACGGCAAAGCCCGCCGCCCCCTCCGCCCGCATGGACTCCAGCAGTTCCAGGGCCTCCTGGGGCAGATCCGTCCCGCAGCGGCGGCGGAGCACCTGGACGTTGGAGTCCTCCAGCTGGGCGCAGGCCCGGCGGATGCCCTGCTCCACCTCGGCCTGGAACTGCCCCTCCCAGTTGGGCAGAAGGATACCCAAAACAAGGGGGGGCCGGGCGGTGTGGGAGGCCCTTGCAGGCGGTACGTACCCGATTTCCCGCATGGCGTCCAGAACCCGCTCCCGGACTGCCTCATTTACATGGGGACGATTGTTCAAAACGCGATCCACCGTACCCCGGGATACCCCTGCCAGGTCGGCGACCATCTGGATGGTAGGCCTGCCGCGCATGGTCATTCCTCCTTTGTGCGATGCACAAATCTTAATATGTATCATACACAAAATAGATTTCTCTGTCAATCTTTAAAACTTGGATTTGAGAAAACCTCCAATTGGCACGGAATTACGGGCTTTTCCTCCTGCCTGCAAAAAAATTTCCCCATAGCTATTGACAACTGCTGAAGTTGTGCTATTATGTGCATAAGACGAAATTGTGTAAAGCACAAATTAAACGGGGAGGACGAAAAATGGTATTTCAAAAATCAGCCTGCATTGAGCCCATGTACGGGGAACTGCCGTTCCTGGAGCGTTTCCGGGCGGCGAAGGAGGACGGCTTCCGGTTTGTGGAGTTCTGGAGTTGGACGGATAAGGATCTGGAGGCGGTGAAGGCCGCGGCGGAGGCGGCGGGGATCGGCATTGCCGGGTTCAACGGGGACGCGGAACTCTCCATGATTGACCCCAGCCAGAAGGAAGCGTATTTGGATTTCCTCCGCCGGTCTGTGGAGGCGGCAAAGCGGGTGGGGGCCCGATCCCTCACCATCCACTCCAACGGCCTGGGTGAGGGGGGCAAGGTAGTGGACAGCTATGAGGGCCTGAGCGGAGCCGTCAAGATCTGTGCTATGTTCGACGTGCTGAAGGAATGTGCGGAGATTGCCGGGAACGCCGGGATTCTCATGAACTTAGAGCCCCTGAATGTCACCACGGATCACGTGGGGAACTTCCTCCAGACCACCCGGACGGCGGCAGAACTGACGCGGCTTATCGGTTCGCCGAACCTGAAGGTGCTCTATGATGTGTACCACATGCAGTTGAACGAGGGAAGCCTCTGCGATAATATCCGGGCCTATGGGGATCAGTTCGGCCACATCCACATTGCGGATGCGCCGGGCCGCCACGAGCCCGGCACCGGTGAGATCAACTACCGCAGGGTTTTCAATTGTTTGGAGGATACCGGATACAAAGGGCTGGTAGGTTTTGAACTGATACCGGAGACCACGACAGCAAACGCCGTAAAGGCCATTATGCAGTATTAAAACGGAAAACGGAGGGTTACATAAATGAAAGCAGGTATCATTGGTGCGGGCCGCATCGGGAAGGTCCACGCAAAGAACATCGCCATGTTTGTCCCTGAGTTGGAGATCAAGGCTGTGGCGGATCCTTTTATGAACGAAGGGACGGAATCGTTTCTCAAGGGACTGGGCATCCCTGTGATTTCTAAAGATGCAGAGGACGTTTTAAAGGATCCGGAGATTGAGGCGGTTTTGATCTGCTCCTCCACGGACACCCATGCGGACTTCATCATCCGGGCTGCCGCGGAAGGGAAGCACATCTTCTGCGAAAAGCCCGTTGACTACGACATCAGCCGCGTCCGGGAGGCCATCGCCGCGGCGAAAACAGCCGGGGTCAAGCTGCAAATCGGCTTCTGCCGCCGGTTTGACCACAACCATCGGGCCGTCTATGACATGGTGCGCAGCGGCAAAGTGGGGAAGGTGAACCTGATTAAAATCAGTTCCCGGGATCCGGAACCCCCGCCTGTTTCCTACGTGAAGGTCTCCGGCGGCATTTTCTGCGATATGATGATTCACGATTTTGATATGGCTCGGTTCCTGGCAGGGGAAGAGGTGGAGGAGGTCTCCGCCATGGGGTCCGTCCTTGTGGATCCGGCCATTGGGGAGGCGGGGGACGTGGACACCGCCGTTGTGACGTTAAAATTTAAAAGCGGGGCGATTGGCATCATCGACAACAGCCGAAAGGCGGTCTACGGCTACGATCAGCGGGTGGAGGTGTTCGGTTCCCGGGGCGCGGCCCTCAACGCCAACGACACGCCCAATACCGCCGTCTTTTACGGCGCGGAGGGTACGGTCTCCAGTTCCTGCTATCAGGTGATGTGGGATCGGTATACCGGAGCCTTTGTCAGCGAGATGCAGGCGTTTGCCCAGGCGGTGTCTGAGAACCAGGAACCGCCGGTTACCGGGGAAGACGGGCTGTATCCGGTGCTGATGGCCGTGGCGGCGGCCAAATCCCTGCGGGAGGGGCGTCCCGTGAACATAGCGGAGGTCAGCTGAGGCGGAATGAAAGGCCGGGGAAATCCCCGGCCTTTTCATGCCCAAAAGGCCCCGGCTTCCGAAAAGCGCATGGGGGAGCGGGTATTCCCGAATTTTGGGGAGATTTTTTCCACATGCGTTATTTTTCGCCGAATTTTAGACTGGATATTATATGAAAAATGTGGTATAATGCTTCCCACTGCGGGAAGTGCCTTTCCCGCCTGCGGTATCCCCATACGCGGCCTCCGGGCTGCACATACAAGGAGGTCTGGCCCATGGACGCAGTGAACGCTCCGGAGAAGGAAGACATTGTGGAAAAGCTTTCCCTGCCCCGCACCATCCACCTGATCCCCATGGACTATATCGACGGCTTTGCCGTCCGCCCCGGGTTTTACGAAATCAACGGCGCAACCGCCATTCCCGGCGGCGTGAATTTTACCGTACATTCCCATAGCGCCACCTCCATCTCCCTGCTGCTGTTCCACCGCACGGAGACGGAGCCCTTTGCAGTCCTGCCTTTCCCCAAGGGCTACCGGATCGGCAATGTGTATTCCATGATCGTATTCAAACTGAATATTGAGGAATTCGAGTACGCTTACCGGGTGGAGGGGCCCTATGAGCCGGAAAAGGGCCTGATTTTCGATGGGAGCCGGTATCTGCTGGATCCTTATGCCAAGGCCGTCACCGGCCAGAGCCATTGGGGAATCTCCAATCCCGGCCAGCAGTACAAGGCCCGGGTGGTCAAGGACGACTTCGATTGGCGGGACATCCAGCAGCCCCTGATTGCCATGGAGGATCTCATTATCTATGAACTCCATGTCCGGGGCTTTACCCGGGATGAATCCTCCGGCGTGGCCCATCCCGGCACCTTCGCGGGACTGCTGGAGAAGCTGCCCTACCTGGAGTCCCTGGGAATCAACGCCATTGAACTGATGCCCATCTTCGAGTTCGACGAGATGCAGGACTACCGGACCTGGGAGGGGAATATCCTTTACAACTATTGGGGCTACAGCACGGTGGGCTTTTTCGCTCCTAATACCAGCTATACCGCCTCCACAGAGTACAACCGGGAAGGGAACGAACTGAAAAGCCTGATCCAGGCCTGCCACCAGCGGGGTATTGAGGTCTATTTGGACGTGGTGTTTAACCACACCGCCGAGGGCGACGAGCGGGGCCCCTTCTTCTCCTATAAGGGCTTTGACAACAATATTTACTATCTTCTCACCCCTGACGGGAAGTATTATAATTTCAGCGGCTGCGGCAATACCATGAACTGCAACCACCCCATTGTCCGGCAGATGATCCTGGACTGCCTGCGCTATTGGGTTACCACCTACCGGGTGGACGGCTTCCGGTTTGATCTGGCCTCCATCCTGGGCCGCAGTGAGGACGGATCCCCCATGGGCGCGCCGCCCCTGCTGCAAAGCCTGGCTTTCGACCCCATCCTGGGGGACGTGAAACTGATTGCGGAGGCCTGGGATGCAGGCGGGCTTTACCAGGTGGGCACCTTCCCCTCCTGGAACCGCTGGGCAGAGTGGAACGGCCGCTACCGGGACGACATGCGCCGCTATCTGAAGGGCGACGGCGGCATGGCCCAGGCGGCGGTGCTGCGGATGGCGGGTTCCGGGGACATCTACGAGGCGAAAAACCGGAAGAACGCCTCAGTGAACTTCTTCACCTGCCACGACGGCTTCACCCTCTGGGATCTCTTCTGCTACAACGAGAAGCACAATGAAAAGAACGGCTGGAACAACACCGACGGGGCCAACGACAACAACAGCTGGAACTGCGGCGTGGAGGGGGAGACAGCGGATCCGGCCATCAATGCCCTCCGCCGCCGGATGGCCCGCAACGCCTTTGCCCTGCTGATGTGCAGCCGGGGGATTCCCATGTTCCTGGCAGGGGACGAATTCTGCAACTCCCAGGGGGGCAATAACAACGCCTACTGCCAGGATAACCTGACCTCCTGGCTGGACTGGGGCCTGCTGGAGAAAAACCGGGACATGTTCCTGTTTTTCCAGGCTATGATCCGGTTCCGGAAGATCCATCCCATTCTCCGATCCAATCTCAGCGGCGGGTGCTGCGGTTTCCCGGACGTCAGCTTCCATGGCGTGAAGCCCTGGCACGGAGGGATGTTCGAGGATCACGAGCGGTATATCGGCGTGCTGTTCTCCGGCTGGGAAAAAGAGACAGGGACGGATATTGTGTATGTGGCCTCCAACGCCTACTGGGAGCCCCTGGAGATTTCCCTGCCCCAGCTGCCAGAGCGCATGGGGTGGACGCTGGAAGCGGACACCTGGAGGGAGGCCCCCATGGCGCCTGAGAAAGGGGAGGGGAGATTTGTTATCCCACCCCGGACGGTGATGGTTTTTACGGCCCGGTAACGGGAAAAACGCCTTTGGACAGGCAGCGTGCCTTTTTAAATGAAAAGAAGAGCCTTTCGGCTCTTCTTTTTCTTATATATCCCTTCGTCCTTCCAGCGCCCGCATGAGGGTGGCGTCGTCGGCAAATTCCAGATGACCGCCCACGGGGATCCCGTAGGCCAGCCGTGTGATCCGGACGCCGAAGGGTTTCAGCAGACGGGCCAGATACATGGCGGTGGCCTCGCCCTCCGTGTCCGGATTGGTGGCCATGATGACCTCCTGGACAGAGCCCCCCGCTACCCGGTCCAGCAGGGGCTTGATGGCCAGATCGTCCGGGCCCACATGGTTCATGGGGGAGATGACGCCGTGGAGGACGTGGTAGTGGCCGCCATACTCCCGGGCCCGCTCAATGGCGGCCACATCCCGGGGATCCGCCACCACGCAGATAACGGAGCCGTCCCGCTTGGGGGAGGCGCAGATGGGGCAGAGGCCCCCGGCGGTGAAATTCTGGCAGACGGGGCAGCAGGTGACGCTGCGCTTGGCATCCAGAATGGCCCCGGCGAAGGCTTCTGCCTCCGCCTCCGGCAGGCCCAGCACATAGAAGGCCAGCCGCTGGGCGGATTTGCCCCCGATGCCCGGCAGGCGGGCGAACTGCTCCACCAGCTTTTCCAGAGGGGCGGGAAAGTATTCCATGACAGGAACGCTCCTTTACTTGTATAACCAGCGCAGCCGGGAGGAAACCGGCTCGGTTTTTCCGGCGCGGACAGGCAAAGCGTCGCTGCGAGCCGTGTTTGCAGCAAGACATGTCTGGCCTTATCGAAAACGCCCATGCGCTTTGGGGTCCGGCCTGCGCTTTTTCGGCTGCGCTGGCCGTATCAGAGACCGATCAACTGGGGTGGTACTCCGCGCAGTCGCACTTTTTCCATTTCTTGCCGCTGCCGCAGGGGCAGGGGTCGTTCCGGCCGATTTTCATGGCGGCCTTCACCGGCTGCTTCTTGGGTTTTGTGCCGTCGCCGCCTACGTTTTCCACCATGCCTTTGGCGACCCGCTCCCGCTTGACTTCCTCGTCCTTCCGCAGGCGGACGGAGAACATGCGGCGGACGGTCTCGTCCTGAATGGCGGAGACCATCTCCTCGAACATATCCAGGGACTCCCGCTTGTACTCATCTACAGGGTTCTTATTGCCGTAGGACTGGAGGCGGATGCCCTGCTTCAAATCGTCCATGGCGTCGATGTGATCCATCCAGTATTCGTCCACCACCCGCAGGAGGATGACCCGCTCTAGTTCCCGCATGATGGGAGGCGTGATCTCCGCTTCCTTGGCGGTATAGGTATTCTCCGCAGCGGCGGTGAAGAGTTCCTCAAAGTCCTGGGCGGACTTCCCGGCGATCTCCCCGCCTTCCAGCCGGATGGCCCCCTTGGGGAAATACATGCCTTCCAGGGCCCGGAGCATTTCCCGGTATCCGGCCTCATCCAGGGAGTGCCCCGCGCCGAAGGCCAGGGCCACGTGGTTCTGGATGGAGGTCCGTAGCATGTTCAGCACGGTTTCCTTGATGTCCATGCCGTCCAGCACCTGACGGCGCTGGGCGTAGATGATCTCCCGCTGCTTGTTCATCACGTCGTCGTATTCCAGCACGGATTTCCGGGACTGGAAGTTGCGGGATTCCACAGTGGTCTGGGCGTTTTCTATGGCCTTGGTGAGCATTTTGTTCTCAATGGGGGTGTCCTCGTCCAGGTCGAACCGCTCCATCATGCCGGTGATGCGGTCGCCGCCGAAGAGGCGCATCAGATCGTCTTCCAGGGAGATATAGAACCGGGTCTCGCCGGGATCCCCCTGGCGTCCGGAACGGCCACGCAGCTGGTTATCAATCCGGCGGGACTCATGGCGCTCGGTGCCGATGATGAAGAGGCCTCCGGCCTCCCGGACCTTTTCCGCCTCTTCCCGGATGACCGCCTGATGCTGGGCCATCTTCTCGGAGAAGAGTTTCCGGGCGTCCAGAATTTCCTGGTTGTCGGTGTCCGCGTAGCCGGTGGCGTCGATAATAACTTCCTCAGAGTACCCGGCCTTCACCAGATCTGCCCGGGCCAGATACTCGGCGTTGCCGCCCAGCATGATGTCGGTGCCGCGCCCGGCCATGTTGGTGGCTACGGTAACGGCTCCCAGCTTGCCGGCCTGGGCCACGATTTCCGCCTCTTTTTCGTGGTTTTTGGCGTTCAGCAGGTTGTGGCGGATGCCTTCCTTTGCCAGCAGCTTGCTCAAAAGTTCGTTTTTCTCAATGGACACGGTGCCCACCAGAACCGGCTGGCCCTTTTCGTGGCACTCCTTGATCTGGGAGATGACCGCCCGGAATTTCCCGGCCTCGGTCTTGTACACCACGTCGTGGTGATCCTCCCGCTGGCTGGGGCGGTTGGTAGGGATCTCCACAATGTCCAGGTTGTAGATGGTGCCGAATTCCTCCTGCTCCGTCAGGGCAGTGCCGGTCATACCGGAGAGTTTGTCGTACAGGCGGAAATAGTTTTGGAAGGTTATGGTGGCCAGGGTCTTGTTCTCGCTGTTGACGTTCACGTGCTCCTTGGCCTCAATGGCCTGATGGAGGCCGTTGGAGTACCGGCGGCCGAACATAAGGCGGCCGGTGAACTCGTCCACAATAATGACCTCACCGTCCTTCACCACGTAGTCGATGTCCCGCTTCATGGTGCCGTGGGCCTTCAGGGCCTGGTTGATGTGGTGGGAGAGGGTAGCGTTGGAGGGATCCGCCAGGTTGTCCACGTGGAAAAACTCCTCCGCCTTGGCAATGCCCCGGGCGGTGAGGGTGGCGGTTTTGGCCTTCTCGTCCACCACGTAATCGGCGTCAATTTCGGTGTCCTCTTCCTCCTTGTTGTCTACCTGCACGACCACCTGCTTCTTGAAGCGGGCCACCAGCATCTCCGCCATGTCATACAGCTGGGTGGATTTCTCCCCCTGGCCGGAGATGATGAGGGGCGTGCGGGCCTCGTCGATGAGGATGGAGTCCACCTCGTCCACAATGGCGAAGGCATGGCCCCGCTGCACCAGTTCCGAGGAGTAGATGCACATATTGTCCCGCAGATAGTCGAAACCCATTTCGTTGTTGGTGCCGTAGGTGATGTCTGCGGCGTAGGCGGCCTGGCGCTCCTTGGCGGTGAGGCCATGGACAATAAGGCCCACCTTCAGCCCCAGGAAGCGGTGGACCTTGCCCATCCATTCGCTGTCGCGCTTGGCCAGATAGTCGTTGACGGTGACGATGTGGACGCCCCGTCCCGCCAGGGCGTTGAGATATGCCGGGAGGGTGGCCACCAGGGTCTTGCCCTCACCGGTTTTCATCTCGGCGATGCGCCCCTGATGGAGCACCACGCCGCCCACCAGCTGCACCCGGTAAGGCCGCATGCCGAGAACCCGGTCGGCAGCCTCCCGGACAGCGGCAAAGGCCTCGGGAAGGATGTCGTCCAGGGTCTCGCCGTTTGCGAGACGCTGCCGGAATTCCGGCGTTTTGGCCTGAAGCTGGGCGTCGGTCATGGCTTTGTACTCGTCCGCCAGGGCCTCCACCTTGTCAACCAGAGGGTAGATGGACTTCAGTTCCCGGGAACTGTAGTCCCCAAACAGTTTTTTCATGAAACCCATATATTTTGAAACTTCCTTTCCATCCCCGACCGTTTCCGGAGGGGGAGCGGCTCCGCCGCTGGATGAATGATACGACTGGAAACAAACTCTTTACAGCATACCACACCAGGCCTGCAAATGCAAAAGAATTTGGGAATTTCCGAAAAAAGTTCACAAACAGGCTGCTACAGATCCTCAAGCTGCTGCTGGGCTGCCGTGCCGCCGTCCAGGCCGAAATCCCTGGCGGCGCTGGCGGTGTCCCGGCGGAGCATGGTCTCCATCACCCGGATGTCGCTATCCACATCCAGGGCGTCCGCCTTGTACAACTCGTCCAGCTGGTGCTCGAAGCCTTTGACAATGGCGTCCATGGTGGCCTCAATGCGGCTTTTGGCCTGCCGGAGGTTTTCCCCCTCCACCCCGGCGGACTCGAACTCCGCATAGGAGTCCAGCAGTTTCTAGGTAGTGGGGAGATAGTAGTTGAGGAAAGTGCCGATTTTAGAACGCTTCTGAGGATCCTCCTCCACAGCCCGGAAGATTCTGGCGGTGATCTCCTCCAGCCGGTCAATTTTGGCGGAGAGGGCCGGATCAGCGATGCGGTCGTTGGCCCGGCGGATGTTCCGCAGGATGCCGGAATAGCCTTTTTCAGCGTCCTTGGGGGCGGCGTTTTCTTCCGCCGCCTGCCGCTGCTTTTCCTGCCAGTTCAAATCTGCCTGGCTGCTGCGGAAGAGGTAGCCCAGTTCCACGTTCAGATAGGCCCTGCCGCCGAAATACCCCTTGTCAATCATTTTTTGCAGATCCTTTTCCACCCGGCTCTCCGGATAGCCCAGGGTGCGGGCCAGTTCCTCCACCGGCATAGCCTCCCGGTCCCCCATGACGGAGAGGTATTTGGCGTAGCGTTTCAAACTCCGGTCCATGGAGAGGCCGGCCCCCAGCATCCCGCCGCCTGCGGCGGCCATGGCGATGCCGCCCACCAGATCCTCCAGCCACCAGCTGAAGAGGGGAAGTCCGAAATATAGGAGGTCGCCAAAGGCCTCGCCTGTGCAGAGGAGGCCAACGGCCAGCAGGATAAGCCCCGCGATTTTCAGCCCCTTGGCGTTGGATTTTTTCAGCTTGGGGGATTTGGTGACTTTCTTCACTGCCTTGGAGGCCTTGGTCTGATGCCGCACCGCACCGGATGCGGCGGAGGCCGTTCCGGAAAACCGGGCAGCCTGACCCGGTGCCGTGGCCCGGAGGGGCGGGGCTTCCTGAGCGGGCTTCTTCTCATCGCTGCCAAAGAGTTTCACAAACAGCATCAACAGCGCGATAGGCCAGATGCCTACGGCAAACAGGAACACGATGATTGCCCAGGACTTCCAATCTTCATCCTTTTCTTTCCGCTTTGCCATCATTATTCCCCCTTTTTCCGGAGTTTCCGCTTCCGGCCTTTTTCGTCTACCAGATAGGTGCTCTCCAGCTGGCTCTCCAGGCTCCCCACCACGGAGTCGATATACTCCCGGCGGAGGACGGCCCGTTCCTCCTCCTCTGCCGGGGTGAGGCCCTCCGCCCGGGCCTTCCGGGCCAGTTCGTTGATGCGGTCAATTTTTTTCTGATCCATAGTTGTTCTCCTCAGTCCTCCGGTTTTTCCCGTTCAAAGATCAGGTCGACGGTCTCGATGAATCCCCCGGCCCGTTGGCTGGCAGGGATGCACCCGGCGTAACGCCAGCCCTCCGCGGCCCTGCGGAGAATGGCTTCCCGGTGCCCCTCCGTGGAGAGGCCCACGCCGCCGAAAAGGCTGTATCCGGAGGCGGCGTCGCAATGGATAGTTTCAAATGCATATTCCGGCATGGGGAACCCTCCTTCTTATCCGTACCGCTTCAAAGTGATGGAGGTGCGGCCCTTGCGGGTGACGCCTCCCACGGCGGCAAGTTCAATTTTTCCAAAGCCCCGGGCTGTGATGACGTCCCCTGCCGCCAGAAGCTTGTCCGGCTTCAGGCACTCCCGCCAGTTCACCTGCATTTTTCCGGCGGAAATGAGATCCGCCGCCCTGCCCCGGGCCATCTGGAACCCGGAAGCTGCCACGGCGTCTAGCCGGAGGGAACTGACCGTATCCCGCACCTCCCGGCATTTCACCTCCGGGATATGGATGCGGTCCAGGGGGATTTCCGTGACGCTGAGTTTGGCTTTTCCCGCGGAAGCCCAGCTTTGCAGGAGGAACTCCGAAACGCCCTCCAGAACCAGGAGATCCGTGCTGTCCGGGCCCACCAGGATGTCCCCGATTTTTTCCCGTACCACACCCATGCCCATGAGGCTTCCCAGGAAGTCCCGGTGGCTCAGGGTGAATTCTGCCCGGAAGGAGGCCCGCAGGCAGCGGATAGGGCTCTGGGCCGCTGCGTCCCCCGGTTCCAGCCAATCCGGCAGGAAGAGGAACAGTTTCCGTTCCGCTTCGCCAAAGCCCCCTAGAAGGGCATATTCTGTTTCGGGAATCCCGGCCAGGCGAAGGAGATCCAGGCCCATAGCCTGCTGCTGGGGGCTGAGGAAATCCGTGGCTGCGGGGATATTCCGGCGGCGGGCCTGATCCGACCGATCCAGAATCTTCGCCAGCAGGAGCCGGTCGTCCCCGGCGGCTCCCAGGCGGTCTAACAGAGCCGTCTTATCCATGGCGCAGTTCCTGGGTGTGAACCAGGGCGGCATAGGCGCCGTTTTTGGCCATCAGTTCCTCGTGGGAGCCCAACTCCGCCACCCGGCCCTCCTCCACAACAGCGATCCGGTCGGCGCTGCGGACGGTGGAGAGGCGGTGGGCGATGATTATGGTGGTGCGGCCCTTGGACAGCTTCTCAAAGGCCTCCTGCAAGCGGGCCTCCGTGACGCTGTCCAGGGCGGAGGTGGCCTCGTCCAGGATGAGGACCGGCGGATCCTTCAGGAAAATCCGGGCGATGGAGATCCGCTGCTTCTGCCCGCCGGAGAGGAGCACGCCACGCTCCCCCACGTAAGTGTTGAACCCGTCAGGCATGGCGCAGATATCGTCGTAAATCTCCGCCAGCTTGGCAGCCCGGGCCACCTCTTCCTCGGTGGCGTCCGGACGGCCGTAGCGGATATTCTCCAGGATGCTGGCGGCGAAGAGGAACACGTCCTGCTGGACGACGCCCACGTTCTGCCGCAGGGACTCCTGGGTCACCTCCCGCACGTCGGAGCCATCGATGCGGACGGCCCCCTCGGTCACATCGTAGAACCGGGGGATCAGCTGGCAGAGGGTGGATTTCCCTCCGCCGGAGGGGCCTACCACCGCCACGGTCTCCCCGGCCCGGATATGGAGATCCACATCGTGGAGCACATCCAGATTATCCTGATAAGCGAAGCTGACGTGATCCACGTCGATGTCGCCCCTGACCCGCCGGAGGATCTTGGCGTTGGGGGCATCCTGGAGGGCGGGCTCCTCCCGCATGAGATCCACGAACCGGCCCAGGCCCGCCATGCCGTTTGCAAACATTTCCGCCAGGGTGGAGAGTTTCCGCATGGGATTGACGAAGGTGGTGATGTAGAGGCTGAAGGTGGTAAGATCCACGATGTTCATCTGCCCCCGCATGACGAAGAACCCGCCTGCGGCGATAACCGCCGCGGAGAGGATGCAGAGAAAGAACTCCATAGTGGCGTTGAACCGGCCCATGGCCTTGTGGAACTGCCGCTTGGAGGTTTTGAAACTCATGTTGGAGGTCTCGAATTTCTTCATTTCCGCCTGCTCATTGGCAAAGGCCTTGGCGGTGCGGATGCCGGAGAGGCCGGACTCAATGTCGGCGTTGATAACGGCGGTCCGCTGTTTTACCGCCCGGGAGGCCTCGCTCATGGAGCGGCGGCACATCCAGACCACCGCGAAAAAGATGGGGAGGATTACGGCGATAACCAGCGCCAGCCGCCACTGGATGGAAAACATGATGACCAAAGCCCCCACAATGGTGACGCCGGAGATAAAGAGATCCTCCGGCCCATGGTGGGCCAGTTCGGTGATGTCGAAGAGATCGGAGGTGAGGCGGCTCATCAGCTGGCCTGTCCGGTTCTGGTCAAAATAGTTGAAACTCAGTTCCTGCATGTGGCGGAACAGATCCTGCCGGATATCTGCCTCCACCAGGATGCCGAAGGTATGGCCCCAGTAGCAGATCACATAGGTAAGAAGGGCCCGCAGGGCGAAGGCGATGAGGACGACCGTCATGACGGCGAAAAAGGCCCGGTAGGCGTTTTGGGGCAGCAGTTCGTTCATGCACCGGCGGGAGACATAGGGGAAGGCCAGATCGATGACGGAGATCAAAAGGGCGCAGCCCAGATCCATAAAGAACAGCTTCCGGTGGGGCTTGAAATAGGAGAGAAAGATTTGCAGAGGGGATTTTTCCTGGAATTCCCGGGTGGTCATGGCAGAACGCTCCTTATCTTATTACGGCGTCAGAAAGCCGGATTCTTCATGAAAATACCGCTTTCGGTGGGAAACAGAGCCGCCGTCTTCAGCGGCTCCCCGGCAGGGAATGCCCCGAAGGGGCCCCGCTGGGGCGGTTTCATTTCACAACTTCCCTATCATACCACGATTTTGCCGGTTACGCAACGAAATATCCTCCTGAAATCCGGTTTTCAAACAGCTTCCGGCAGCCATGGGGCGGGGAAAAGGAAGGGCGCAGGTATCCCTCCTTTCCCGGGCGGAACCTGCGCCTGCAAAAAAGGCCGGCCGGACGAAAAGCCTTCGCCCGGCCGGTGTTTATACGGTGATGCCTGTGGAGGGTTAATCGGAAGTGCGCACCGGATCGTCGCCGGTTTCGCCGGGGATGTCGCCTCCGGCCTGCTTCACGGCGTTCTTCTCCATCCGGTTCATCATGATGGGGGAGAGGATGCCGAAGATGCAGAGGATGATCAGCACCCAGCAAACAGGGGTGGAGAACAGGATGCCCGGATCGCCGCCGGACAGCGCCAGGGAGCGCCGCAGGCCCTTTTCGCCGATGGGCCCCAGAATCAGCGCCAGCACGATGGCGGCGGTGTTCAGGTCAAACTTCCGGCAGAGATAGCCCAGGACGCCGAAGATCATCATGATGACCACGTCCACGAAGTTCTTGTGGATGGCATAGGAGCCCACCACGCAGAGAACGGACACGGCGGGGATCAGGATGGCGTCGGACAGGCGGGAGATCTGGGCGAAGCCCCGGCAGCCCAGCAGGCCGATGCCCAGCATAAAGAACTGGATCAGCACGAAGCCGGCGAAGAAGGTGTAGGTCATCTTGGCGGTCTCGCCTACGAACAGATCCGGTCCGGGGGTCAGGCCCTGGATAATCAGGCCGCCCATCAGCACGGCGGTGACGCTCTCGCCGGGGATGCCCAGGGTCAGCATGGGAATCAGGGAGCCGCCAGTGACGGCATTGTTGGCGGCCTCGGAACCGGCCACGCCCTCAATGCTGCCGTGGCCGAATTTCTCCTTCTCCTTGGAGAATTGGCGGGCGGTGTTATAACCTAGGAAGCAGGCGATGGACGCGCCTGCGCCGGGCAGGATGCCGATCAGGTTCCCGATGATCCAGGAACGGCCCACGGTGGGGGCGATCTGCTTCATCTCTTTCTTGGTCAGCATCATTTTATCACTGAATTTCGTGGCCCTGGCACGCTGCTTGATTTTCTGCTCCGCCAGGATCAGGGCCTGGCTCATAGAGAAGAGGCCGATGAGGGCGCAGGTGGTGTTGATGCCCTCATAAAGGGAGGACTGGCCGAACATGAACCGTTTGACGCCCTCCATGGGATCCATGCCGATGGTGGAGAGCAACAGGCCCAGGGCGCCGGAGATGAGGCCCTTCACCATGGACTTGGAACTGACGCCCGCAATGATGGTCAGGCCGAAGATGGACAGCCAGAAATACTCCGGGGAGCCGAACTTCATGGCCAGCTGGGCCAGCAGGGGGGCAAAGAAGTAAAGGGAGATGCAGGAGAGCAGGCCGCCGAAGAAGGAGGAGATGCAGGCAGTGCCCAAGGCCTTGCCAGCCCGGCCCTGTAAGGTCATCTGGTAGCCCTCAATGGCGGTGGCCGCCGAGGCGGGGGTGCCGGGGGTGTGGATCAGGATGGCGGAGATGGAGCCGCCGAAAATCGCGCCGCAGTAAATGGCGCCCAGCATAATGAGGCCGGTGGAGGCGTCCATGGTGAAGGTCATGGGCAGCAGCAGCGCCACGCCCATGGCGGCGGACAGGCCCGGCAGGCAGCCGATGACGATGCCGATGGTGGTGCCTGCGGCCATGGCCAGGATATTGACAGGGAGAAGGGCGTTGATAAAGCCTTGTCCCATCAGCGCTAACGTTTCTAACATAGTCGTCCCCTCCCCTTATTTGAACAGCAGGCCCATAGGCAGCTTGACCTTCAGGAACAGGGTAAAGGCGCAATACACCAGGACCAGGATGACGGCGGTGGACAGCAGGATCTGCCATTTGGGCACTTTCAGGAACAGCAGGCAGGCGGCCATGAATAGCAGTGTGGCAATATAGAATCCGGCGAAATACATGATCACCAAATACACAACCACCATGCCCAGGATGGGGAAGAACTGCTTGGGGAGAAAACCCTCGAAATCCTCCAGGCCGCTGGTAATGCCGCTCTTTTTGGCGGCCAGGGCCATCTGGGCCACATAGAGGGTGGTCAGGGCGGAGAGGAGGATAATGATGAACAGAGGATAGGTCTGGGCGGCGGAGGGAAGCCGCAGCGTCATGACCAGAAACAAAAGGCAGACCGCGTAAATAAACGCGACAACGCCGATATCGGTTTTCTTCATGTTTTAAACCTCACACATCTTGACTTATGAAAGCGCGCGGGGCTTCACGGCGTGAAACCCCGCGCATAGTTAGGAATTACTCGGCCCAGATAGAGGAAACGGTATCGGTGCAGAAGACGTACTGGGCGGCCAGCAGTTCGGCGGTGGCGGCGGGATCCATGTACTCAGTGGTCACGCTGGCTTTCTCGGCGGCTTCCAGGTAAGCGGAATCCTCCATGGTCTGCTTGAAGGCATCGGCGTAGAAGTCGATGATTTCCTGGGGGGTGTCCTTGGGGGCGACAATGGCGCGGGCAGAGCCGTACCACTGGTCATAATAGCCCGCCTCACCCAGGGTGGGAACGTCGGGATACTCGGCCAGCCGCTTGGTGTCAAAGACACCAAGCACCTTTACCTCAGAGGTGAAGGCGGCGAAATCGGCCAGCTTGGCGGAGGAGAAGTCAACCTCGCCCTGACGCAGGGCCAGGAGCTGATCGGCGGTGCCGCCGTAGGGGATGGCGGTGTACTCAAAGCCGGCAGAGGTAGCCAGCAGCTGGGCGGCGATGTGGTTGGAGGCCTTGTTGCCGTTAGTGGAGGCCTTCAGTTCGCCGGGATGCTCTTTGGCGTAAGCCACCAGATCCTCCAGGGTGTTGAACTGGCTGTTGGCAGCCACCAGGATGACGGAGGTCTCGGTCACGTGGTTGCAGATGGGCACGAAATCGTCCATGGTGTAGTCACCCAGGCCCTCGACGATGTTGGAGCACAGGGTGGGCAGGTTCACGAAGCCGAGGGTGTAGCCGTCGGGCTTGGCCTGGGCAAGGGCAGTCCAGCCGATGGAGCCGGAGCCGCCTTCCTGGTTGTCGATCACCACGGTCTGGCCCAGGAACTTGTCGGCGTAGGCGCTGAGGACGCGGGCGGTGTTGTCGGTGCCGGAACCGGCCTTATAGGCCACGATCATGTTGACGGGTTCGCTGGGGGTCCAGCCGGTGGATTCGGGCTCCTTGGTCTCGCTGCCGCCGTCGGAGGCGGGAGGGGTGTCCTGGTTGGCGCCGTCATTGCTGCCGCCGTCGTTCCCGCCGCAGGCAGCCAGGCTCAGCACCATCAGAGCTGCCAGCAGAAGGGCAAAAAACTTCTTCTTCATCTTGCATCAACCTTTCTTTTCGTTTTTCCGCGCAAATTGCGCGGCATTAGGAAGAGAATAACATGCGAACTCAATAAAATCAACAGCAAATCAGTAAAATATTGACAACTTTTTTTCATAAAATTGTGAATTTGTAGAGTAAATTGACGGCCGGACAGAAGAATTTTCCATTTAGAGGAAGTGTGTTCCAATGGGTGTAAAAATCTTCCTTGCTGAGGGGGGCGCAGCCTTGCCTGCGTGCCGGAGAATGGTGACAGCCTGCCGGAAGCAGGATGCCGTCATTTTGACGAAAAATCTGAAAAAGCGTTGGGGAAGCCCTTGAGGGCGTTGCATTTTCCCGGCGGCTGGGGTATAATTCATTGCCACAAAGCGTTAAAGCGCAGGCGGCGTATCTGCGGGGCCGCCTGCGCCGGAGGACGCGTAAATATAGGAGGGACTTCCATGAATTTTGTCTTTATTTCCCCCAATTTCCCCGAGGCGTTCCGCTGGTTTTGCATCCGCCTGCGGGAGAACGGGGTCACAGTCCTGGGCGTGGGCGACGCCTCCTACGATGAACTGCACCCCGATCTGAAATGGGCGCTGACAGAGTATTACCGGGTGGACAGCCTGGAGAATTACGACCAGCTGATCCGGGCTATGGGTTACTTCACCGGCCGGTACGGCAAAATCGACTGGGTGGAGAGCAACAATGAATATTGGCTGGAAACGGACGCGGAACTGCGGACGGATTTCAATATCCTCACCGGCCTGAAAGCCCATGAGATCGGCAAGTACAAGAGCAAGCAAGCGATGAAAGCCTATTATCAGGAGGCGGGCATCCCCGTGGCACGGTGCGCCCCCGTCACCAGCCCGGAGGCGGGCTTCGCCTTTGCCAGGGAGGTGGGGTATCCCATCATTGTGAAGCCGGACAACGGCGTGGGGGCCATTGCCACCTGGAAGCTGAAAAGCGACCGGGACATGGCGGCGTTTTTCGACGATCCCCCCCGGCAGCCCTACCTGATGGAGGAGTTTGTCCCGGGCCTTGTCACCACTTACGACGGCGTGTGCAACTCCAAGGGGGAGGTGCTGTTCGCTGCCAGCCACATTTCCCGGGTCTCCATCATGGACATGGTGAATGAGCACGCCCCTACGTATTATTATGTGGATAAGGAGATGCCCGGGGACATTGAGGCCGCGGGCAAGGCGACGCTGAAGGCTTTCGGTGCGGCCAGCCGGTTCTTCCACCTGGAGTTCTTCCGCCTGACGGAGGACAAGCCGGGCCTGGGGAAGAAGGGCGGCATTGTGGCCCTGGAGGTGAACATGCGTCCTGCCGGAGGGTTTACGCCGGATATGCTGAATTTCAGCCAGAGTGTGGACGTGTATCAGATCTGGGCGGATATGGTGGCCTTTGACGAGACCCGCCATCCCTTCAAGGGCCCCCGTTCCTACTGCATCAACGCCGGGCGGCGGGACGAGAACCACTATGTCCACACTGCCCAGCAGCTGCGGGAAATTTACAAGGATCATATCCGCCTCCAGGCCCGGATGCCAGAGGCCCTCTCCGTGACAATGGGCAACGAGGTGCTCCTGGCCTGCTTCGATACGCTGGAGGAGGTGGAGGCCTTTGCGGACGCAGCCTTTGCCGTAGTGCCGGAGCAGGAAGCAGAGGCCAATCCCTGAGAAAGCCCTCCGGCGGCCGCCCGGGGAGTGGCCCCGGCTCTGGCGTATTTTCGAATGAGGAGGCCTGTCGTGGACGAAAAGACCCTGTTTTTCTTCCGGGATCACCTGCCTGCCTTGCCGCTGTACAAAGCCTTTGAGGCCCGCGTGCTGGCGGAGGTTGCGGATGTGACCGTGAAAGTGCAGAAAACCCAGATAGCCTTTGCCAACAAGCACAATTTTGCCTTTGTTTCCTTCCTTCCGGCCCGGCGGGCCAAGGAGCGGCCCCCGGTTTTTATCACCGTGACTTTCGGCCTGCGCCGCCGGGAGGATTCCCCCCGGATCGACGCGGCCTCGGAGCCGTATCCCAACCGCTGGACCCACCATATGCTAGTGTCCGGTCCGGAGGAGATCGACGGGGAACTGATGGGCTGGATTCGTGAGGCTGCCGCCTTTTCGGCAAGCAAGCGGTAAAAAAGTTCCCGGCGGCACTGCCGCCGGGGACTTTTTTAGTGTTGGAAGAAACCTACCAGAGTTCGTGCCCGCCGGCGCAAAAAACTGAAATCTGTTTTCTCCGGCGGTATGTAAGGGATGCATGTGGGAGAAAACGGTTCCCGGCCCGCAAGTGTGGGGCTTGCCCGCTGAGCGCGGATAGACCCTATGCGCGGCCAGCCGCAGCCTTCTCAAAAAAAGCGG
Organism: uncultured Oscillibacter sp.; assembly: GCA_910584995.1. GTDB lineage: Bacteria > Bacillota > Clostridia > Oscillospirales > Oscillospiraceae > Oscillibacter. The sequence continues at coordinate 95,665 of CAJUDW010000005.1, forward strand.
CTGTACCGGTTTTTCGATCTGCCTTATTCTCCCCGATCCTGCCGGATCAGCAGCTTCAGGGCCTCTACCGCCACACGCACGGCGGCGGAGGTGTCTACCGTCATCTTCTGATCCAGTCCGGCGGCCTCCCGCTCCTGGTTCCAGATTACGTGGAAACAGGCGCCGCAGCGGCAGCCCAGTGCCGCCGCCGTGACAAACAGGGCGGCGGTTTCCATCTCGCTGGCCTTGACCCCCAGCCGCTTCCAGCTTTCCCACTTGGCCTTCAACTCGTAGGAGACCGGGGAGGCGTCGGGGCTGTGCTGGCCGTAGAAGCTGTCCTTGGACTGGACTACCCCGGCGTGAAGGGGGAGGCCCAGGTTTTTTGCCGCCTGCACCATACAGTTGGCGATATCCAGGCTGGGCACCGCAGGGAACTCAATGGGGGCGTATTCCCGGCTGGTGTGCTCAAACCGGACAGCCCCGGTGGCCACGACAATATCCCCCGCCTGCACGTTCAGGTCGATGCCGCCGCAGGTCCCGGTGCGGAGGAAGGAGTCCGCGCCGCATTTGCGGAGTTCCTCCATGGCAATAGCCGCCGAAGGCCCGCCGATACCGGTGGAGCAGGCGGTGACCTTCTCGCCCAGCAGGGTGCCGGTCCAGACGTTGAACTCCCGGTTCTGGGCCACAGGATGGGCGTCGTCAAAATACGCCGCAATGGCGGGAACCCGGCCCGGATCCCCGGGGAGGATGCAGTAGCGGCCCACGTCGCCGGGGGCGCAGGCAATGTGGAACTGTTTCTCCATCGTTTGCATATCGGCCACCTCACTTTTGATTTTCAAGGGGTTTTTCCGGATGATCCGATTATAGCAAAATTTTCGGCAGGCCGCAATTGGAATTCAGGAAAGAAAAACGGAACCCGGGCAGAACCGGGCTCCGTTGGGTGGACTCAATTCCCGGCAGAGTGCAGCAGCCGGGGAGCGGAGGGCCGTCCGCTCCGGGGATGGCTCAGCCTGCGGAAGCAGTACAGGCAGGCGGGCAACAGAAACAGATCCGCCATCACCCAAGCTACGGGGGAGGCAAAGCAGGCGGCGCTGAAGCCAAATACCGGCACCAGCATGGCGATCACAGCCCGTCCCGCCAGTTCCAACACGCCGGAAAGCGTGGCCAGGGGGGAGAAACCCATGCCCTGAATCAAAAGGCGGAAGATGTTCACCAAGGCCAGAGGGAAATAGAAGAGGGCCAGAGTCATCAAATACTGCCGGGCCAAGGGCAGCAGGGGGGCGCTGCCGCCGTCCAGAAACAGCATATTCAGGGGATCGGAGAAGAAGTGCAGCAGGATCAAAGAGAGCACGGAGTATGCCAGCCCCAGGAAAATGCAGGCCCGCAGGCCCTGGCGGAGCCGGTTCCAGCAGCCCGCCCCGGCGTTCTGGCCGCCGTAGGTGGCCATGGTGCTGCCCATGGCGTCAAAGGGGCAGCAGAAGAACATGGAAACCTTGCTGGCAGCAGTGACGGCGGTGACATAGGCGGTGCCCAGGCCGTTGACCGCAGCCTGGATCATGACGCTGCCGATGGCGGTGATGGAAAACTGGAGCCCCATGGGGAGGCCCATCAGGCACAGTTCCCCCATCCGGCGGCGCTCCCAGCGCCAGTCCGCCCGCTCTGTGCGGAGGATGGGATACCCCCGCAGTACCCGGATGAGGCAGCCCGTCCCGGCCAGAAGCTGGGAGAGGACTGTTGCCATGGCCGCGCCGAAAACGTCCAGATGGAAATTTAAAATGAAGATCACATCCAGCGCCATGTTCACCACTGCCGCCGTGCTCAGCCAGATAACTGGCGTGCGGCTGTCCCCCAGGGCCCGGAGGACGCCGGCGGTGAAGTTATACAGGAAGTAGGCGGGCAAACCTGCAAAAATAGTGAGAATATAGCAGTAGGCCCGCTGGTAGATGTCCAGTGGGGTGTCCATCCCCGTCAGGATCTGTCCGCAAAACAGGACGGTGGCCACGGTCAGGGCGGCCCCCAGCAGCAGGCAGAGCCACGCGCCTCCGGCCATATACCGCCGCATCTCCCGGTGATTTCCCGCACCGAACTGCTGGGCTATCGGGATGGTGAAGCCGCCGCAGACGCCGATGCAGAAGCCCACCACCAGGAAGTTGATGGAGCCGGTGGAGCCCACCGCCGCCAGCGCGCTGCCGCCCAGGGTCTTGCCGACAATGGCGGTGTCTACCACATTGTAAAGCTGCTGGAACAGGTTCCCGAATAAAACCGGGATGCCGAAACTGAGAATCAGCCCCAGGGGGCTGCCTTTTGTCAAATCTTTTGTCATGAATTGTACCTCTTTTGAAACGGGCTCCGGTGTGGGACAGGCCATTCCTGCCATCCGGAGAACTCCGTTCATTATAGTGGTATTGGACAAAAAGGCAAGCGTGATTTTGTATGATTTTCCGATTTGGGCAAGGGAGGAAATTGTGTAAAATGAAGGTGCCGCGCCGGAAGATGCCATGGGTCCGAATCCGGAGGAAGCAAAAATCCGGCGGAAACGGGAAAAGGGGCGGGTTATGGACGGACAGCTGCTAGTGGTGGCTGCGCAAAGCCGGAGAGTTTGACAGATTGGACGATAGAAGGCCTGTGGGTGCTCCCTGCCGGGGCGGGTTCCCGGCTGCATGGGGAATCAGGCATCGGCGGTGCGCCTGCCCGGGAGTCGGGAATGTCTCTCCGGCAGATACGGGCCGCAGCGGACTGCCTTCTGCCGGGAGCCGCGATCCGCAGGGGCTGTATTACAGGGACTTGCTGTCCTGGAGGAAATAGGACGCTATGCTGAAGGGCTTGAGGCGCATGTTGATGGGAAAATCCGTACATTTCAGAGATCAGTAATGGCAGAAAGCCCGCCCGGTTCTGGCTTGAAAAGCCCCGGAGGGCGTGGTATGATGAGGAAACCTGCGGGGAATATTTCCAGAAGAGTCCCTGCCCTGCCAATTTACAGGAAAGAGGTCATTTCAATGAAGAAGAAACTGCCGGCCCTGCTGCTGGCGCTGTTGCTGTCCCTGGCCGCTTGCGGCCAGGCCGATCCCGGGAATCCCGGTGGCGGTGCATCCCAGGAGGCGGAACCCCTTTACACTGTCCGGGTGGCGGCGTTGAAGGGCCCCACCGCCATGGGCTTGGTGAAACTGATGCACGAGACGGACAACCGGGCCGGTCAGCCCTTAGGGGAGTACGAATTCACTCTGGCGGCCTCTGCCGACGAGGTGACGCCCCGCCTGATCAAGGGGGAACTGGATGTGGCCTGTGTTCCGGCGAATCTGGCCGCTGTGCTGTATAACCGGACAAAAGGGGAGATTGTCACCCTGGCGGTCAACACCCTGGGGGTACTCTATATTGTGGAAAACGGGGAGGCGGTCCAGTCCATGGCGGATCTCCGGGGAAAAACCATTGTGGCTGCCGGAAAGGGCTCCACGCCGGAGTACGGCCTGCGGTATCTTTTAAAAGAGAATGGCCTGGATCCGGATCAGGATGTAGCCATTGACTGGAAGTCGGAGCACGCCGAGTGTGTGGCGGCCCTGGCCTCCGGCGCCGCGTCCATCGCCCTGCTGCCCCAGCCCTTCGTTACCGTGGCCCAGGGGAAGCTGCCTGGTCTGCGGGCGGCCCTGGATCTGACGGCGGAGTGGGAGGCCCTGGACAACGGCTCCGCTATGATTACCGGCGTGGCGGTGGCCCGGCGGGCCTTTTTGGAGGAGCATCCGGAGGAAACGGAGCGGTTCCTTCTGGATTATGCGGAGAGTGCCGCCTGGGCTGGCGGGCACACGGCGGAGGCCGCCGCCCTTATTGGGGAATACGGCATTGTGGAGGCGGCTGTGGCGGAAAAGGCGCTGCCCTACTGCAACATTGTTTGCCTCACCGGGCAGGAGATGGCGGAAAAACTGTCCGGCTATCTGGAGGTTTTGTATGACGCGGATCCCGCCTCCGTAGGCGGTGCACTGCCGGGCAGGGACTTCTGCTATGGCGCGTAGGAACCCTATTCGCCCGTGGGCCGTGGCCGTGTGGCTGCTGGTGTGGCAGGTAGCGAGCATGGCCCTGGGGCAGGAACTACTGCTGCCTTCGCCTCTGGCCGCCCTGCGGCGGCTGGGGGAGTTGGCCCTTACGGAGCCCTTCTGGAGGGCCGTGGGTTGGTCAGCGGCGCGGATTCTGGGGGGATTTCTCCTGGCCTGCCTGGCGGGGACGGCCCTGGCGGCACTGGCCTCCCGGCGGCGTTGGATGCGGGAACTGCTGGCCCCCCTGGCGGCGGCGGTGAAGGCGACGCCTGTGGCATCCTTCATCATTCTGGCTCTTGTGTGGATGAATAGCCGCCAGCTGCCGCTGTTTATCGCTTTTCTTATGGTGTTTCCCACCATCTACCTGAACATGTTGGAGGGCATTGCCCAGACGGACGGAAAGCTTCTGGAGATGGCCCAGGTGTTCCGGGTTCCCCTTTCCCGGAGGCTGGGGGGGATCTATCTGCCCCAGGTACTGCCCTATTTCCGCTCCGCTGCTTCCGTGGCCCTGGGCCTTTGCTGGAAGGCGGGCGTGGCGGCGGAGGTCATCGGCCTGCCTGCGGGTTCCATCGGCGAACGGCTGTATACCGCCAAGGTTTATTTTCAAACGGCGGATCTCTTCGCCTGGACCGCTGTGGTGGTGGCAGTTTCGGCGGGCTTTGAGCGGCTGTTTCTGGCGCTGCTGGAGCATCTGGCAGGAAAGGCGGGGATGTGATGGAGATCCATGCGGCGCATGTCGATAAATCTTACGGCGGGATTGCGGTTCTGCGGGACGTGACCTTTTCCGCCGGGCCGGGGGTCACATGTGTGGAAGGCCCCTCCGGATCGGGAAAGACCACCCTGCTCCGGCTTCTGCTGGGGTTGGAAAAGCCGGACGGCGGCACTATTTCCGGTGCGGATTGCCTCCATTGGGCGGCGGTTTTCCAGGAGGATCGCCTGCTGGAACATCTGGACGCTGCCGGAAACCTCCGGTTTGCCCTGGGGGCGGATTTCCGGCCCCGGGAGGCGGCGCAGCTGCTGGCGGAACTGGGCCTTCCGGCGGCGGAGGGCAAACCGGCGGGGGAGTATTCCGGCGGCATGAAGCGGCGGCTGGCTCTTGCTAGGGCCCTGCTGGCGGAGAACGACGCCCTGGCCCTGGACGAGCCTTTTTCCGGCCTGGACAGAGAGAGCCGCGCCCGGGCGGAGGAGGCCGTCCGCCGCCGGACGGCGGGCAAACCCGTTTTACTGGTGACCCATGATCCCGGCGATGCGGCCCGTTTCCGGGCTCCGGTTATCCGGCTGGAGAGGATCTCCGGCGGGTGCTCCGAGAAGTGAGGCGGGAAACAGGAGACACGGCTTGCGATGTTCCCCTTGCAAAAGCAGCTGTTTTGGCGTATAATAACCAGAATACGGAAGGTTTTTGTAAGATTTGCTAAAACCTGGGGCCTCTCAAGAGGCTTCGAGAAAGGAAGCCTGACACAAGTGAATTGCCTCAAAGCGGAACTTTTGGAAAACGGATATTTTCGGCAGGAAGAACTGACATTTGCCGACTGCGACCGGAACAAAAATGTCCGGGTGGCGGCCCTGCTGCACAAGGCCGCCTGCTACGCCGGTTACGATTATGACGCCCAGGGCCTGACCCACGAAAAACTCTTGGCGCTGCGGGAGGTGTTCCTCCTGTCCCGGATGGCCCTCCGGATTCACCGCTGTCCCCGGGCGCGGGATCTGCTGGATATCACCACCTGGGAAAACGGGGCCAGGGGGGCCCATTTGCAGCGGGTGTATGAGATGCGGGATCAGGCGGGGACGTTGCTGGTTTCCCTCAAAAGCGACTGGATTCTGGTGGATCCGAAGACTCGGAAGATCCTGCGGCCCAGTTCCTTTACGGCAAAGCCACTGGGCATCTGCCCCAAGGAGATTGACTGCCCGGATACCCGGAAGATTGTCCTGCCGGGAGAGGGCAGGGAGGAACTGGGCCGGCGCCGGGTGGTCTGGTCGGATCTGGACGGCAACGGCCACCTTTACAGCGGCCGGTACGGGGATATCGTCTGGGACTACCTGCCTGCCGATCTCCAGGATCGGGTGCCCCGGGAGTTTTATATTAACTACAGCCGGGAGGCCACCTTGGGGGAGACCCTGCGTCTGGAGGGATTCCGGGAGGAGGACGGCTATCGGATGGAGGGCCTGGGCCCCGGCGGCGCCTGTTTTACCGCCATGTGTGTTTTTTGAAATGCCGGGCTGAAAGGCAGATGCCCTTTACCGATATTTTGGAATCAGGCCGGGTTTCCGGCAGGAAAAAGCCCCGCCGTTTAAACGGCGGGGCTTCTCTATGGGACAGATTATTTGGAGGCCTCAGCCTTTTCCGCGGAAGCGGAGGCGGCGTTGGCGGCCCGGTACAGGAAAGCTGCGATCTGGCCCCGGGTGCAGGTGTTGTCAGGGGCGAAGGTAGTGTCGTTGATACCGCTGGTGATCTTCTGATCCACAGCCCAAGCCACGGCGGGAGCATAGGCGGCGTCCTTGGCCACATCGGTGAAGGCCAGTTCGGCCTTGATCTCGGGGCTGCCGGCGGCCTTCCACAGGAAGGTCATGGCCATGGCCCGGGTGCAGGAGAGGCCCAGGTTTTCGTCCACGGCGATCATGTTCTTCTCCACGGCCCAGCGGGTCACGGAAGCGCGCTCCGCCTCGCCCTCAACAGCGCCGGGACGGCCGTTGGCACGCCACAGGAAGGTGAGGATGTGGGCGACGGTGCAGGTATCGCCGGGGGCAAAGGTGGTCTCGGTCTTGCCGTTGGTGATCTTCTGGGCGACGGCCCAGTCAATGGCGGCGGCATAGGGGGAATTGGCGGCTACGTCGGTGAACTTGGGGGCCTCGGCGGGCTTGGGATCCTCTGCGGGCTTGGAAGCGCCGGGCTTTTTGCTGTCCACCTGGGGCACATTCTTGGCCTCGTCGTAGGTCTCGGAGGCGTCATAGTTGAATTCCAGTTCGGTGGTGATCTTGTCGCTCTTGGGGGTGAACCAGATACCGCCGTCCAGGCTCATGGTGCACTCCGCCAGCAGGGTGGCGCCGGAGGGGACCTCAGCGTCCACATCCAGCTTGCCGTCCTTCTCGAAGAAGTACATGGTGCCGCAGTTGTTGGCATCAGGCTTGATATCCTCGCCCTTCATCTTCTTGTTGGCGCCATTATAAACAACCTTGCAGTCGATGTTGGGGCCGACGCCGGCGTCGCCCTCTTTGGTAGCCATCTTGTAGTTCCAGCGGGAGGCAAAGTACACGCCGTCCTTATCGGGGGTCAGCATGGTGCGGATTTCTTTGGTCTCGTCGGTTACGCCCTTGCACTCCTTGAAGTCCTGAATCAGCTGGACGGAACCGGCAGGGGCCTCCACCTGCTCCAGGGCGGCGGTGTTCAGGGGGAATGCGTCCACGTTGTTGGCCTTGTCGGGCTTGGCGTTCCGGTACTGGAACTTCACGGCCAGTTCCAGGCCATCGGTCTTGGGCATGGCGATGACGGTCCAATTCTCCAAATCCACCTTGAACTTGGCGATTTTCTCGGCCTCGTCAGGGGCGCTCTCGGTGCTGGTTACGACCTTGCCGTCCAGTTCAAAGACGCTGACTTTTACGTCCTTCAGGCCGTCCAGCTTCAGATCCTTGGTCTTGACCTTATAGTCGTTCCCTTTGTAGGTGACGGTGAGGCTGATGTTCTCAACCGTATATTTCCAGGGGGAGATGTAGTAGCCGCCTTCCACGTCCACGTAGGTGGAGGAGCCCTTGCCGTCGTCCACGCCTTCGATCTGGAAGTCGTGCTTGACCTTCATCTCTTTGGCTTTGTAAATGGTGCTGGCAGCGGCGGTTGGGATCATCAGACAAATCATTACCAGCGCGAGAAACAGGGATGTCAATTTTTTCATTTGTATATGCCTCCGTTCAATTTAGGAAGGGCGTTCCGCCAGTATCCCATGAAATGTCTTTAGTATAGCACTGGAAATTATTGTTTTCAACCAATATTATGCCAAATTTTAAACGTTTGCGCTGTGATATTTGACGAAACAAGCTTGCGTACTTCCCTTATGGGAAAGCGGGCACGTACACACCTGCCGCTGTCCCGTCAGGCTCCCAGGAGGGGGAGTCCAGATAGTGGATTTCCTCCGGCTTCCAGAGGGACAAAAACGTGTCCGCTGTCCCGATATTAGCAAAACCGTAGGATCCGAAGCGGTAGTGCATGGGCACGACGCACCGGGGCCGGACAGACTCGCAGATCCGCTTAGCCCCGGCTCCGTCTACAGTGTAAAAACCGCCCACCGGGATCAGCAGCACGTCCGGATGATCCAGGGCGGCCAGCTGCTCTTCCGAAAGCTGGTGGCCCAGATCCCCCAGATGGGCCACGGACAGGCCCCCGGCGGTGAATACCCGGATGGTGCTGGGGCCCCGCAGGGCGCCGTTCTCATTATCGTGGAAGGCGGGGATTTCCCGGACGGCAAAGGGGGACTCCCGTTCCGGCAGAAGATCCACCCGGCCTGCGGCGTTGTGGTCAAAGTGCTGGTGGCTGCAATAGACGGCGTGAGCGGAAGTGCGCAGTTCCGGGTATCCTTCCACTTCCTCATAGGGATCGGTGACGATGCGGTATCCCTCCTGCTCCAGCAGGAAACAGGCGTGTCCAAGCCAGGTGATGTTCATTGAAACGTCCTCCTTCATGAAATTTTTTTGAAAATGCCGGAACGTCCGGATGGCAGGCCCTTTCCGCCGCCCCCGCGAAAACCGGCCTGGAACAGCGGGAGGAACTCCCGCCGCTCCGGCATTTCCGGAGATGAACGCAGGGCCTGAAATAAAAAAGGAAAGAGGCGGAGGGTTCCGCCTCTTTTCCAGTATATCACATTTTGGACTGGCTGTCATCGGGATCTTTCGTTTCCGGCAGATCCTTTACGGGATTTTTCGCAGGCCGGGGGATGCCGAACCGGGTGTCCAGCTTTTCCTGCTGCTTTTTGAGGAGGCGGAATACCAGGAACAGCGCCGCCGCCAGAATCAGCAGCCACAGCCAGCTGTAGGCCAGCCAGACCGCCAGGTTTTCCGCGCCGTCCCCGAAGGCCCGGAGGCCGGAGGAGAAGGCCGTGCCCAGGCGGGCGGAAAAGCTGTCAGGGGTTTCCTCTGTGTTGGAGAGTTTGTAAACCTCGTTGAGGGAGATGTGGATAGTGGCGAAATCCACCAAGGCGTCGTAGTGCCGCAATTCCCCGGAGAGGGCTTCGATCTGGTACTCCGTCTCGGAGATGGCGGACTCAATGGTGATGATGTCCTCCA
>CAJUDW010000006.1:0-81219 GCA_910584995.1 uncultured Oscillibacter sp.
ATTAGTTTCTCGGAAGATTCAATACCAACAGATATTAGCTTTTTTTCCATTTCTTTACCGACATTCATCATAGCTGTTAATTCTGACATAGTTATTTTCACCTCTCCTTGTCCTACTCATTTTTTCAAACCGGAAGTTGTCTGGTTTGAAAAGCCAAAATCTGTTAATCGCTTTCATTCACGACAATACCGCATAAAAATCCTCTCATTAGAGTTTTTTGTTTACCGTGTTTCTCCGGAATACGCTTAACTTCCTCAAGCCCGATACCCGTATAACATTTAATCGCATTATGATTGATAGCAATTGCCAAACAACCGCTTCCGCATCCCCGTCCTTCTCCGCCGAAAACCCAGCGAAGCGGATTTCGGCGGAAAGCGAAGAAATTCCCGCCACAGTGCAGTTTTCGGCAAAGCCGGAAACGGAACGGCGGCGGGAATTTCTGAACTGGCACGCCCGAGCGGATTCGAACCGCTGGCCTTCCGCTTAGGAGGCGGACGCTCTATCCTGCTGAGCTACGGACGCATATTCAAAATAAATTTTCTACCCAACCAGCCTACCGGGGTGTATAATGGCTGAGGTACAGGGTGTATTGTACCTGTTTTTGCCCCTCCTGTCAATGGAAGGCGCGCAAAAAACCGGATCTGCGGCAGTCCACATCCCTCCCGGCGAAATCCACGCCCCTGCCGGACAAGGCAGAGTCCGCCGTCAAAGCCCCCAGGCCCGGGTGGCAATACATCCATCAAACACGGAGCAGGAGAGAATATCATGAAAAAAGGCGCAATTTTTGACATGGACGGCCTGCTGTTCGACACGGAACGGCTGTATCAGGAGAGTTGGGCGGCGCTGGCGGAAACCTTCGGCCTGACCCATAACCCGGCGTTCCCGCCTGCCGTAGCAGGCACCGGCGGCAGGCGGATGCGGCAGATTATCCGGGAATACTATCCGGATGTGGATGCGGAGGCCTTTATTCAAAGCTGTGTTGACCGGGTCAACAACATCCTGGAAGAAGGCGTGCCGGAAAAACCGGGGGTGCGGGAGATCCTCTCCTATTTCCGGGAAAATGGCGTCAGGATGGCCGTGGCCAGCAGCAGCCGCATGGACAATATCCGGCACCACCTCCGCAGCGCCGGAATCGAGGGCTATTTTGACGCAATCGCCAGCGGCCAGGAGGTGGAGCGGAGCAAGCCGGAGCCGGATATCTTCCTGCTGGCCGCCCGGCGGCTGGAACTGCCCCCGGAGGACTGCTATGTGTTCGAGGACAGTGTGAACGGCGTCTGTGCCGGGATTGCCGCAGGATGCGCGGCGGTGATGATCCCGGACATGACCCCGCCTCCGGCAGGCCTCCAGGCCTGGGGGATCTGCGCCAGCCTCACCGAGGCCCGGAGGCTGATTGCGGAGGGACGGTTATAAGAAACCACCGGAAAAGATACGGCGTCCCTTTTGGCGGCAGGGCTTTCTGCGCCGCCCGGCCTGCCGCGCCCTGCGTCCCGAATTCTGGCTGCAGGCGGCTGCCGGATGCCAAGCGGACGCTCTGCCCCTCATAAACATCATGAGCAGGAGGAAAAACAGAATGAGCGTTTTCTTTTACGGCTGCATCACATTGGACGGCTACCTTGCCGCCAGCGATCATAACCTGGACTGGCTCTTCGAAACCGGGACGGCGGAGGAAACGGGATACGAAAGTTTTTACCGCAGCATGGACGTCCTCCTGATGGGACGGCGGACGTTCCGGGAGGTAGAAAAGACGGGGGATCCGGCGTCCGTCTATCCGGATACAGAAAACTACGTCTTTACCCATGGGGATCTGCGGCAGAAGGGCTTTACCGCCGTCAGCGGGGACGTGGCGTCCTTTACGCGGCAGCTTGGGAAGGAAAAGAATATCTGGGCCGTAGGGGGAAACACCATTCTTGCGCCGCTGCTGGATCAGGATATGGTGGATCACCTGATTATCCAGACGGCCCCTGTCCTGCTGGGGGAGGGAATCCCGCTGTTCACCCAGAAGGCGGCCCTGAAACGGTTCCGTTTGGAGGGCGTCAGGCAGTACGGGCAGTTCGCGGAACTGGTTTACGGCAGGCTATAAGAACCGGTATTTATCGGCGGGGATGCGGGATGGACGAAGGATTCCGCCCTCCTGCAGGGCAAAAGATCCCAGGAACACCAGACGTATTTCAAAACTTTTTCACGGGACAGAACCGCAAACGCCCCCGCTGGACGGCCTTTAACACTTGTGAATACAGGGCCTAAACCCGTACCGCGCAGCAAAAAAGCCAGTCCGCCGGGAAGACTGCTTCATAAAGCCCGGTGAAATCCAAAGGCGGCCCGGGATACCCCGGGCCGCCTCTTCCCTATCTTACTCCGTAAAGTGGACATGGCTGAAAATGTGATCCTGACAGTAGCAGCGGTACCCGGCGCAGCGGGAGCAGTAGCGGAATTCCAGATCCGGATAGTCCGTGTCCGTGCGGCCGCAGACGGCGCATTTGTGCCGGTAGCCCTGCTGGGCCTCCCGCTTCTGCTGCTGGCGGGCGGCGGATTTGAAATGGATGGTCTGATGGGAGGTCTGATACCGGGCGCGGCCCCTGCGATAGGAGATCTCGTCGGAGATGTTGCTCCAGAAGAACACGAAGAAGTTCAGCAGCGCCACCACCGGCAGCAGCGCCCCCAGCAGGCTGCCGGAAAACAGGCTGGACAGCACCGACAGGGCAAAGAACGCGGCATCCACCCAGGCCAGCCACTTGATTTTCACCGGGATGATGAAGAACAGCAAAACCCGCATGTCCGGATACAGCATGGCAAAGGCAAAAAACATGGAGAGGTTCACGTAGCTGGTACCCGCAATCCAGGCATGCCCTGTGATAAGGCCCATCACCACGCCGGTGATCACCGTCAGCACCACGCCGGAAAAATAGTAGAGATTAAATTTTGCCGTGCCCCACTCCCGCTCCAGGGTGGTGCCGATCATGTAATAAAAATACAGGAAAATCGCCAGCCAGAAGGCGTCCCGCAGGGAGTAATACCCAGGCATGAAGATGAACGTCACCAGACGCCAGATCTCCCCGTGGAGAATGGCGGACCAGTCGAACATCAAAAAGCTGACGGCTCCGTAGTTGGCGAACACCGCCAGCAGGTACACCAGCACCGAACCGGCCACAATGACCTTCATCAAATTGGGTATGCCGAAATTGGGATGGCGATAGGCGAACCTGTCCACCGCGGCGTTAAGCTTTTTCAAGGTTGATCCCTCCAGATTGTGGTATCTGCATCCAATACAGTGATTATACCCACTCCGGAGGGAAAAGTCTATGGATTTTTTTTAAACGTTGGGAAAAGCGGCGGCTTCTTCTTGACAAACCGCCAAAATTCGAGTATGATAACCTTAACAATTTATCTTCCCTTATCAAGAGTGGTGGAGGGACCGGCCCTGTGAAACCACGGCAACCTGGGTAACCAAGGTGCCAAATCCGGCGGATACCGACAGATGAGGAGCGGAAAAGGTTTTCCCTTTGCGCGTTTCGTCATCGAAACGCGCATTTATTTTTCCTCTTTCCGTCCGCGCTCCGCACTCTGATCCGGGGGAGAAGGAAAAGGAGAGGTTATCATGGCAAGACATTACTTATTTACCTCCGAGTCCGTCACGGAAGGACATCCCGACAAAATCTGCGACCAGATTTCCGATGCAATCCTGGACGCCATCATGGCCCAGGATCCCCAGGGCCGTGTGGCCTGCGAAACCACCGCATGCACGGGCCTCATCCATGTGATGGGCGAAATCAGCACCTCCTGCTTCGTGAATTTTGACCAGATAGCCCGGGAAGTGGTTCGGGATATCGGATACGATCGGGGCAAATACGGCTTCGACTGCGACACCTGCGCCGTCATCACCTCCATCGACGAGCAGTCCTCGGACATCGCCATGGGCGTGGACAAATCCCTGGAGAGCAAGACCAACCAGGAAACGGAACTGGGCAACGGCGCGGGAGACCAGGGCATGATGTTCGGCTACGCCTGCGACGAGACGCCGGAACTGATGCCCCTGCCCCTGTCCCTGACCCAGAAACTCTGTATGCAGATGACCCTGGTCCGCAAGACCGGGCTGGTGCCCTACATGCGGCCTGACGGCAAGAGCCAGGTGACGGTGGAGTACGACGAGGAGGGCCGCCCCCTCCGGGTGGACACCGTGGTCATTTCCACCCAGCACAACCCGGATGTCACCCTGGAGCAGATCCGCCGGGACATGGTGGAGCAGGTGGCCAAGGTGGTGATTCCTGCCAATATGCTGGACGAGAACACAAAGTATTATGTAAATCCCACAGGCCGTTTCGTAAAGGGCGGCCCCGCCGCGGACGCAGGCCTCACCGGCCGCAAAATCATTGTGGACACCTACGGCGGCAGCGCACCCCACGGCGGCGGCGCCTTCTCCGGCAAGGATCCCACCAAGGTGGACCGCTCTGCGGCCTACGCCGCCCGGTGGGTGGCAAAGAACATCGTGGCCGCCGGCCTTGCCCGGAAATGCCAGGTGCAGCTGGCTTACGCCATCGGCGTGGCCCAGCCGGTCAGCGTGCTGGTGCAGACCTTCGGCACCGGGACCGTGGAGGACAGCAGGCTGGAAAATGCTGTCCGGAAGGTCTTTGACCTGCGGCCTACCGCCATTATCCGGGATCTGGATCTGCGCAAGCCCATTTACCGGAAGCTGGCCGCCTATGGCCACATGGGCCGGGAGGATCTGGGCGTGGCCTGGGAAAAAACGGATCGGGTGGACGCGCTGAAGGCCGCTCTGGCAGAATAAAGCCAACGCAAGTCCCATCGTATCATGAAAAGACGGCGCTCCGGACTTTTCCGGAGCGCCGTTTCAGATTGTGAAAAAGCCCTCTGCAAGAGTTTCGCCGCCGGGGCGGCGAAATGGATTTGGATCGTTTTTCCTGCGGCGTGTACGTGGGAAAAACACTTTGCGGGAAGCGGGCGTCGAATTGTCCGCTGAAAGCGGACAACCGAGGCGCAGAGCGTACCGAAACCTGTTCAAAAAAGTGGCACAGCCACTTTTTTGACACGCAGAGACGGCGTCCCGGATTTTTCCGGGACGCCGTCTTTCATTGTTTTTCGCCCTTCGGGACAAAATATCCCCGGAGGTGATACAACAATGCGCGAGCAAAATATGTTTCTCTGCCTGACAGACCTGCTGGATCAGGATCTCTCGGCCTATGAGTATTTCTGCACGCTGGACTCCAACATCCAGGACATCCTCCGCCGCCAGGAGGGGGACATCAACTCCTTTGAGCAGCTGCAGCACCGGGTGAACCTGCTGCGGGCGTCCAACTTCGTAGAGTAAATCAGCCGTACAGCCGTTCCACAGCGGATCTGGCTTCCGCCTTGATCTTCTCCGCGTCCAAAGTCAGGAACTCCCCGTTTTCGTAGAGGATCCTGCCGTCAACCATGGTCATGGCCACGTCGCTGCCTTGGGCGGAGTATACCAGCAGGGCCAGCGGATCCAGGTTGGGATACAGGTGGGGCCGATCCAGGTCAATGGCGATAATATCCGCTTTTTTCCCGGGCTCCAGTGCGCCGGTATCTTCCCGGCCCTGGAGCCTGGCGCCGTTGACGGTGGCCATGGCCAGCAGCTGAGCGGGCTTCATGAGGGTAGGATCCTGGGTATGGCCGTTGTGGAGGACGGCGGCCAGGTGCAGTTCCTCCATCATGTTCAGGTTGTTGTTGCTGGCAGCGCCGTCAGTACCCAATGCCACGTTTAATCCCAACTCCAGCATCCGGGGAATGGGCGCGAAACCGCTGCCCAGCTTCATATTGCTGGTGGGGTTGTGGATGACGCTGACCCCTTTGTCCCGCATCAGTTCCATGTCCGCCTCTGTCACCCAGACGCAGTGGGCGGCGGAGGCGGGGCTGTCAAAAGTACCCAGATCCGCGAACCACTGGGCAGGGGTGCGGCCGTATTTGGCGGCGCACTCCTCATGCTCCTTCCGGGTTTCGGAAAGATGCAGCTGCATCCGGCCCCCCAGGGCCTTGCAGGCGGCGCTGTAGGCCTCCACAATGTGGGGCTGGCAGGTATATTCCGCGTGGATGGCAAAGTCAATGCGGACGCGGCCGCCGGCCATGCCGTGGCAGTCCTTAAACAGCTGGATGGACTGCTTGACCCGGAAATTGTCCTCATAGGCCTCGCCTGCGTCAAAGCACTGGACGGGACGGCAGATATTGGCCTTGATGCCGGATTCCACAGCGTTTTCCACCGCCGTCTGGGGCTCGAAATACATATCGGAGTAGCTGGTGGTGCCGGTGGAGATCATCTCCAGCAGGGCCAGGGCGTTTCCGGCCTTGATATCCTGAGGGGTGAGCCGGTCCTCAATGGGCATCATCTTTTCAAAAAGCCACTCCTGGAGGGGCAGATCGCTGCCGATGCCCCGCAGCAGGGTCATGGGGGTGTGGCCGTGGCAGTTGATGAGGCCCGGCAGCAGCAGTTTGCGGGACATATCTTTTTCCCGGTCATACCCCCCCCGGGGACGGGCCTCGCCCACATAGTCGATGATATCGCCGTCAATGCCCAGATAGCCCTCCCGGAGATACCGGAACGCGCCCTGCTCCCAGGCCAGGATGCCGCAGTGTTTCAACAGCAGTTTCATGGAAAAACAGCCTCCTTATTCAAATTGCCGCCACAACGGCTTTCATGTACGCGCTGAAGGGCCCGGCCATCCGCTCCACGGTCTCGTCCACCTCTTCGCCGCTGAGGGGCCTGTCTAGGACGCCAGCCGCCATGTTGGTGATGACGGAGATCGCCAGCACCGGAAGGCCGCAGTGGGCGGCGGTAATAGACTCCGTAACGGTGGACATGCCCACCGCGTCCGCGCCCAGGATCCGGGCGGCGCGGATTTCCGCCGGGGTCTCGAACTGGGGGCCGGGGAAGAACATATAAACCCCCTCCCGGACAGTCAGCCCAGAGGATTCCCCCTGTTCCAGGGCAATACGCCGGAGTTCCGGGGGATACGTCCGGGAGACATCCGGAAAGCGGGGGCCGAAATCCGCCGCATTGGCTCCCCGCAGAGGGCTGTGGCCGGAGAGTTTGATGTGATCGGCAATGATCATCACATCCCCGGGCCGGTAGGCGGTGTTCACCGCGCCGGCGGCATTGGTGAGGATGACGGCCCGGACGCCCAGCAGCTTCATAACCCGCATGGGGATGACCAGCTGTTCAAAATCGTAGCCTTCGTAAAAGTGGAATCTGCCGGACATGCAGACCACCCGTTTCCCCCGGACGGTGCCGAAGATCAGCTTTCCCGCATGGGAAGACACGGTGGACAGCAGGAAATTGGGAATTTCCCGGTAGTCAATCACCACCGGGTTTTCGATTTCCTCCCCGAAGGGGCCCAGGCAGGAACCCAGCACCAGGGCGATCTCCGGGACGAAAGGCGCCCTGGCTTTGAGGAAGTCCGCGCTCTTCTGAAAGTAAGAAAGATCCATCATCCGCCTCCTGACAAATTTTCCGGAATGGGGAAATTCCCGCCGGGATATGGGACGGCGGGAGAAGGTGCAAATAAAGATACGTTGCGGCCATTTTAACACAGGCGGGAGAGGGTGTCAATGAAGCGGAGGGGGCATGGCTTCCGCCATGCCCCCTCTTTACGCGTCAAAAAAGATGTTTCCCATCTTTTTTGAAAAGGCTCCGCTTCGCTGTGCGCCTCGGTTGTCCGCCTTTAGCGGACAATCCGGCGCTCGCTTCACGCAAAGTGTTTTTCCCACGTACATGCCGCGGGAAAAACGATGAAACTTTTTTGCCGCCTGCGGGCAGCAAACTCTTGCAGAGGGCTTTGGGGGACAGGAGAGGAGGCATGGCTTCCGCCATGCCTCCTCTTTGCCAAAAGCCTTTATGCCCCATCCCGCATCTGGTGGTAGCGATACAGCATAGTCAAAAACTGCTGCCGGGTCAGGGCGGATGACAGCATCCAATCCCCCTGCCGGTTCCCCCGGAGAATCCCTGCCTCTACCGCCCATTCCACCGCCTCCCTGTGGGCCTCTGCGGGAATATTGTCCACAGGCCCGCTCTCCTTTTCGTACCGTGGACGGCAGGCCCCCACAATCAGCCCCGTATGCCGGGCCCGGCGCTGGACCTGCCCGCCGTTGGCGTCGTTTCCCGAACCGGTATTGCCCTCAATAGCAGTCACCTGATCCCCAAACGCGTTCTCCACAATGCCGCAGTGATCCGTGAGCCCTCCGCCGGGAAAGTCGTAAATCACCACGTCTCCCGGGCGGTAGTCCCCCGTCACCCACAGCCCCGCATCCCGGGCCGCCCGCATCAGCGCCCCGCAGGAGGCAGTCTTCTCTGGCAGCAGCGCCTGGGCCCCCGCCTGGTGAAAACACCACTGCACAAAAGCCATGCACCAGGGAAAATCCTTTCCGGCAACCTCGTGGCCCCAGTACCAGGTGTTGTACTTCACCCGGTTGCTGCCGGCGGGGGACTCCTTCACGCCAAGTTCCCCCCGGGCAGCGGCCAGCACATCGGCGGCCCGGGCCATCAGGCGCACTCCCTGCGGCGGCGGAGATCCAGCACGGCCGCCTCCACCGCCATCTCCACCGCTTCGTCGTCCATCCGATAGCCCCGGCCCTCCAGAAACGCCAGGACATAAGCTTTTTTCTCCTGCCCGCCGCCGGAACGGTACATCTGCTCCGCCGCCGACACGGCAATTTCCGCCCAGGTCCGCAGGGATTCCTGCTGCTGGGCAGTGGTGCGGCCCCGCAGCCAGGGGATAACAAATGCGGTCAGCAGGGCGGCGGCCAGGGCCGTCAGCGCCTCCAGCAGGGACGTCAAATCAATCATAAGCGCCTTTCCTCTCCGTCCGGCTTCTGCCGGACTTTTCCTTTTCAAATACGGCTTTTCCTGTAAACCTATCTCCCCTTACAGTCCCAGTCCTGCCAGCATGTAGGCAATCACGGCAGCGCAGACCGCCCAGACGGCCTTGTCCGCCAGGTTCTCCCAGCGCCTGACAGGCTTTTCCCGCTGGGCCTCCTGCCAGGCCACCAGCTTGTCCAGCTTTTCCATAATGGCCTGGTACTGGGCGTCCCGAACGGAACCCTGGCGTTCCAGGGCGTTCAGGCGTCCGAAAATCTCCTGGTGGCTTCTGCCGTTGCGATCCTGGACCTCGTCCATCCGCTTTTCCAGCATCTCCAGCCGGGCAGTTCCCAGGCATCCCCGTTCTGCCTCCATGGCACAGCCTTCCGGCATGGCGTCCCCCTCCTTTCCGATAGAAATAGACGCGCTCCCGCCTGCGCCCGCCGATCCCCCTGTCCACATGTTCAGGATGGGGCGCGGGCTTTGCGCCTCTCACCTGAAGGGGCCAAACCCCCGGTTTGGTTCCCGCCGCCGTGCAACAGGCGGAAAATTCCCGCCGCCGGCGAGCCTCCGGCGGCGGTTTCCCTTTCTGCGGCATGGCAGCCTTGAACAATCTGCGGAAATCTGATATGATGGAAAAATACCGGAAACTCCCGCGGCAGACGCCGGGAGGCACGGCCCGCCTCACCCACCGCCTGTCATCAATCAATGGTAATGGAGGTTTCCTTATGCGGATATTGAATTTCGGTTCTTTGAATATCGACTATGTATATCAGGTTGACCACTTTGTAACTCCCGGGGAAACGCTCCGCTCCCTTTCCCTGGGGCGGAATTGCGGCGGCAAGGGGCTGAACCAATCCATTGCCCTGGCGCGGGCCGGTATGGAGGTTTGGCATGCCGGCCTGATCGGGCCGGACGGGTTATTTTTACGGGACGAACTGCATACGTCCGGCGTCCATACGGAATTCGTCCATACGGTCCCCGAAAGCACCGGGCACGCCATTATCCAAATCGACAAATCCGGCCAGAACTGCATCCTTTTGTACAGTGGGGCAAATTACTGCCTGACCCGGGAGTATATCCGGGATGTCCTCAGCCACTTTTCCGCAGGGGATGCCGTTATCCTGCAAAACGAAACAAACCTGGTGGAGTTTATCATACAGGAAGCCGCCGGAAGGGGAATGAAAATCGCTTTTAACGCGGCTCCCGCACAGGGGAACCTTCTGGACATGCCGCTCAGCCTGCTCTCCTGGCTGATGGTGAACGAGACTGAGGGAGAGATTTTAACCGGCGAACATGAGCCGGACGCCGTTATCCGCCGCCTGACGGAGGAGTATCCCTCTGCGGTTCACATCTTAACCTTGGGGAAACACGGTTCGATTGCCGCCCATGGCAGTGAAGTTATCCGGGTTCCCGCAGTCCCTGTTGACGCTCTGGATACGACTGCCGCAGGCGATACCTTCACCGGGTTTTTCATGCGGGGCGCGCTGGACGGCCGGCCCCTGGAGGAGTGCCTCCGCCTGGCTACCGCCGCAAGCGCCATTGCGGTCACCCGCAGCGGCGCCGCCGCATCCATTCCCAGCTACCCGGAGGCTTTTGCGCAGTATGAACGGGCTTTCCGCAAATCCTGATTGGCCACCGCAGCCGGGCATATCGGTACATCCGCCAACAAAAGCCTTGGCCGCCCCATGGGGCAGCCAAGGCTTTTCCCTTTCCCAGCAAATCACAGCGCGTGAAAATGCCGGAACGAACAGCAACTCTTCATTACTCAGCCTCAAAGGGGATTCCCCTCTGGATGCTGCGCAATGGAGAGCTGCCGTTTACCGGTTATAGTCAAAGTGCAGGCGGATCCGGTCGCCGCGGAACAAAATACGGTTGATTTCATAGGGCGTGTCATCTCTGGAATAATTAAGCTGTTCCAAAGACAAAAGCGGATAGCCCGCAGAGACCTCCAGCTGCTCCGCAACCTTCGACGAGGCGAAGGCAATTTCCAGGAATTCATTGGTGGAGGCGATTTGATAACCGTAGGACTCCAAAATATCCTGAAGCGCGGTATCATAAACATCCCGGGATTCGAAATCAGGAAACAGGCGTTCCGGAAGGAAGGAATCGGAAATGGCGAAGGGCTGGCCGTCTACAAAACGGATGTGCCTGTGAAAATAGATGCCGCTGCCCTCCGTGGTCTGCAGCAGGGACGCCAGCTTCGGCGTGGCAATCACCCTCTTGAATTCCAGCACCTTGTTTTCCGTCAGGTAGCCCCGCTGCTCAAGCTGATCCCGGATACGCTGCTTATACGGCGCATGGGCGTGAATCTTTTTTGGCAGCACGAAGCTTCCTTTTCCGTGAATACTTTCAATCAAGCCGTCGTGGATCAATGTCGCCAGGACGTTGCGCACCAGCGTCCGGCTGACATGATACTGCTGAACCAGTTCCGTTTCCGACGGGATCTTGTCGCCGGGCTTCCATTTCCCCTCCGCCAAACTCTCCCGCAGAGCGTGCTCCAGCATTTCCTGCTTTGTGTGTACCCTCATATCGCGCCTCAAATGAATGATGAATTTGAATGGGCCGCTCCTGCCATGCCATTCATTTTCCAAATTTTATTTTAGTATAACAAAGTGCCGAAATATTGTCAAACCTGAATTCCGTTCTCGCAAAAGAAATGTACCGGGGGACGCAGCCCTCCGCCACCCCCCTGCACCACGGCGGGATTTCCTGACGCAAACCGCCATCTGGGACAAACTGGGCGGGCCTGCGTCAGCAGACCCGCCCCAGCGCTCTCACGCCGCAAAACCGGGATTCCCTATTTGGCGGGAATTCAGCGTCCCGCGTTCTCGCCGCTCATGACCGCGCCTTTCAAAATAGAGCCTACGGTCTGCTTGTAAATGCCCATAAAGCCCTTAGGCAGCCGGATATCGGGGGTAAACTGCTGCATCCGCCGCCGGATCTCCCCGTCAGGCAGTTCAACCCGCAGGTAGCGTTCCTCAATGTCATATTCCACAACATCGCCGTCCCGCACTGCGGCCACAGGGCCGCAAAGCCCTGCCTCCGGAGACAGATAGCCGAAACAGGCCCCCGCCGCCGCACCGGACAGCCGTCCGTCCGTAATGGTGCAGCAGGTGCTCCCCAGGGCGCTCCCCTTGAGGCGGGTAGCAAACTGGTAGGCGGATCCCGGGCCGCCCTTGGGCCCCTGCATCAGGACAAACACCGCCGTATGGGGCTGGATCTCATCCTTTTCCAGCGCCTCAATGGCAGACATGACGGTGTAGAACACACGCGCTTTACCCCGGAAATGCCAGAGTTCTCTGGGAACGGCGGATTTTTTAATGAACGCCCCCTCCGGCGCGATATTGCCCTTTACCAGAACCAACCCGCCCTCCGTGTCCAGCGGCTGGCTGCGGGGGTGGATCACCTCCGGGTTGCGGTTCCTGGCCTCGGCGATGTTCTCCCCCAGGGTCTTTCCGTTGACGCTCAGGCAGGATAGATCCAGTTGATCCTTCAGTTCCGCCAGCAGGGCGTGGAGGCCTCCGGCCTCATCAAAGTCCCGCATGGTGTGGGGGCCGTTGGGACGGATCCCCACCAGAAGGGGGATCTCCTGGCTGGCCTGGGCATAGATCTCGCTGCAATCAATGCCCAGTTCCGCTTCCGTTGCGGCGGCAGGGATGTGGATAACCGTGTTGGCGGAGCCGCCGATAGCCATGCAGACCTTGATGGCATTGGTGACAGCGGCGTCCGTAATGATTTTACGGGCGGTAATCCCCCGCTGCCACAGATCCATAACCTTCCGCCCTGCCTCCTGGGCCAAATCCAGAAGGCCGCTGCTTCTGGCGGAGATGGTCGTGTTTCCGGGCAGGGACATGCCGATAGTCTCCACCATAAAGCTCATGCTGTTGGCCGTGCCCATCATGCCGCAGGCGCCCGGGCCCGGGCAGGCCGCGTCAATCAGCCGATCCATGTACTCCTGGGTAATCTTCCCTTCCCGCAATTTGGTGAGATTGATGCCGATATCAATGAAGTCCACGTTCTGGCCGTCCAGCTTTCCCGTGTTCATGTATCCGCCGGTCACGATGATGGTGGGCAGATCCAGCCGTCCGGCAGCCATCAGCAGGGCGGGAACCACCTTGTCGCAGGTGCCGATAAGAACCAGCGCATCCATCTTGTTGGCCTCGGCATACATCTCAATCTCATTGACCAGCAGGTCGCGGCTGGGCAGCACATAGGCTCCGCTGCCGATGCAGTCGCAGAGGTTCATGCCGTTGAAGTTGAAGGGGACTCCCCCGGCCTCCCGCACCCCCTTGCACACGGCCTCCGCCACAGGCAGGAGGTGGATATGCCCGGGATTGATGTCGCTCCAGGTGTTCACCACACCTACACGGGGTTTTGACAGATCCTCGTCGGTCAGGCCAATCCCGTGGAGCAGGGAGCGGGGGGCCGACAGGCCCTCGTAGGTTTTAAATTGGCTTCTCAGTTTTGTCATAGAAACATGTCCTTTACTATCACGATTTTTGAAGCTGATCCGCTGAAACTGTTTTATCCGGCAGATACGGGCCCTGCACGGGGCCGGCAATACCGCCGCCCGGGCTATGCCTCTGCGGATCCCTCCGCCCGCTGCTTCCGGCGGATCAAAAGCTGCCGGGTAATAATCACTGCCGCCGCCAGCAGGCCGAACAGGTCGGTCCGGATGCCGGGAATCACCAGCAGGAAACCGGCAGTCCCCAGCAGTACGGATTCCCATCGCCTCATGGGGTAGGCCGCAAACTGCTCAAAGGCCATGCAGAGCATGGTGATGCCCGCTACGGCGGTAAACAGGGTAGACACCGTTTCCCAAAGCGGCGCGCCGGTCACCAGCAGGATGCTGGAATTGTACACGAACACATAAGGCACCAGCAGGCCCGGGAACGCGATGCGGAAGGAAATCCAGCCGGCCTTGGCAGGGTTGCACTGGGCAATGCCCGCACCGGCATAGGCGGCAATGGCTACCGGAGGCGTGATGGACGCCATAATCCCGTAGTAGAAGCAGAAGAGATGGGCGGCGATGACAGGTACGCCAAAGCGGGTCAGGACCGGGGCCACCAGCGTGGCCATCACGATATAGACCCCGGTGCAGGGCAGCCCCATCCCCAGGATGACGGAGAGCAGCATCGCCAGGGCGCAGGTCAGCAGGAGCTGTCCCCGGGCGAGAATCAGAATATAGTTGCCCAAAACGGTGCCGATTCCCGTCAGGGTGACGATGCCGATGATGAACCCCACGCAGGCGCAGGCCACCGCCACCGAAACAGAGCGCTGTGCGCCCATAATCAATCCGTCGATGATGTCCCGGAAACTCATGCGGGTGGTCTTCCGAGTCTGGGCCACCACCACGGTGGAAACGATGCCCCAGAAGCCGGAAAAAACCGCGGAATATCCGGCGCAGATCATATAGATCACCAGAAGGAAGGGAATCAGCAGGTGCCCCCGCTCCAGCAGGGCCTTTTTCAGATCAGGGCACTCCTCTTTCCGGAGCCCCCGCAGGCCGGTCTTTCTGGCCCGCAGATGAACTGCCATGAAGATAGCAAAGTAGTACAGCAGGCAGGGGCAGATGGCTGCAAACATAATCTGCTTGTAGGGCATACCGATATAGTCCGCCATCAGGAAGGCGGCCGTCCCCATCACAGGCGGCACAATCTGCCCGCCGGTAGAGGCGCAGGCCTCCACAGCCGCGGCAAACTCCGGCTGGTAACCGATGCGCTTCATCATGGGAATCGTAAAAGATCCGGTGGTCACCACATTGGCGGCGGCGCTCCCGCTGACGGTACCGAACAGGGCGCTGGAGAGCACGGCCACCTTGGCCGGGCCCCCCGGCTGGCGCCCGGTGAGGGCAATGGCAATATCCTGAATCAGCGCACCTAATCCGCTCTTTTCCAAGAACGCGCCAAAAATGACAAACAGCACAATGTAGTTTGCGGAGGTTCCCAGGCAGGTGCCGAAAATCCCCTCCGGGATCATATAGAGATGATCCACCAGCCGCCGGATGCTGCCCCCCTTGGTCTGGAAAATCCCGGGCATCAGGTAGCCGAAGTAGCCGTACAGGAGAAAGATAATGGCAATCAGGCTCAGTTCCTTGGCCACGCAACGCCGGGTCGCCTCCAGAATCAGCACGGCCAGCAGCACCGCCATGACCATATCCGTTTTGTTCGCAATGCCGCTGCGCATCAGAAAATTCTGGTTATCCAGAATAACGTAGCCGATACAGACAATGGAGAGGAGCGAAAGGGCCACGTCAAAAATAGAGGGACGTTTCCGCTTCTTTGATCCGGGATACATCAGGAAAGCCAGCGCCATGACAAAAAAGAGGTGGATGGAACGCTGCATCATGGTTTCCAAAAGCCCCGTGCCGGAGGTATAGATGTGGAAGCAGGCCATCAGCAGGGCCAGGACCGCCGTCACCCTGCCATGCCAGCCGCCTCCAGCAGCCACAGCCTCTTCCTTGGAGTATTTTTCCAGAATCTCCTGCTGAAGCTTCTCGTCCACGGTTTCCGGCTCTTGGGTGCTCCTCTTTTTCTCATTGAATTGATCCATAAAACTCCTCCAAAGGAAAATGACCAGGGACGCGGAACCGTTCTCAGGGATTTTTGACTGTCAAAATGTTACAGCAGGCCAATCTCCTTATAATACTGCTCCGCGCCGGGATGAAGGGGAACCTTGATGGCATCCAGGGAAGCCTGTGCGTCAATATCGAAACCGGCGTACAGTTCGCAGATAGCGGCGGTATCCTCATAGATGGCCTGGGTAATCTGATAGGCCAGTTCGTCGGAAATGCGCTCCGCGTCCACGCAGAGGACCGTAGGCAGGGCGACTGTGGGAATATCCTCTGCCTGCCCTTCGTAGGAACCGGCGGGAATGACTTCCGGGAAATACACCGCGTTTTCCCCTGTGGTCAGCGCATCAATCTGCTCCTGGGTCAAACCGATGACCTTTCCCTTGCCGGAAAGGGTGTGTTCCGTCACCACGGAATAAGGGACCGAGCCCAGGTTGAGGAACCCGTCAATCTGGCCGTCCTTCAGCTGATCGGAGGACTCGTTGACGCCGATATACTGGGGGACGATATCCTTTTCCACATCCATGCCGCAGGCGGTAAAGACCCGCTTGGCATGGGCGTTGTCGCCGGAACCGGGGCCGCCGATGCCAAACTTCCGGCCGGTGAGATCCGTAAGGGTCTGGATGCTTTCGTCATTCTTCACCAACATCTGGAGGCAGCCGGAGTAAAGCACCGCAATGGCCCGCATGTTGGTATAGGGTTCGCTGAAGTTCTCCGAGGAGCCGGTATAGGCAGCCAGGCAGTCCGCGCCGTTGATGACCGCGATATCCAAATCACCGGCCTGCATCAAAAGGCCGTTCTGGCTTCCGCCGGTGGTGGGCTGGGCGGTAAACGCGCCGAAGCCCTGGTCATTGAAGTACTGTGAAAGGACGTTGGAAATCGTGTAATAGCCGCCGCCGGAAGAGCCGCCGCCGAAAGCGTGGATGACATCGGCGCCGCCGGCAGAATTGCCGGAGGAACCGTTGTTCCCGGATTCTGCGTCAGTACCGGCAGACACGTCAATGCTGGTGTTCGGAGCGGAACCTCCGCCGCCGTTTTTGCCGCCGCAGGCGCTCAGGCTGAGAACCATTGCTGCCGTGAGAAGCACTGCCAAAAGACTTCTTACTTTTTTCATAACTTTCTTCCTTTCTGCCGCAGATTTCTGTTTTATGTCATGCCGTCATCAGGCTAATGACCTCTTCCTTTGTTTTTCCCGCCAGCCCCAAGGCCTCCGCCGTGCGGCCCAGGGCCCGAAAGTCCTTGCCGCAGACAAGCCCTGCCAGACGGATGAACAGGTCAATGACAGGGGTCTCTACACCGCAGATCTGTCCAAAGGTGGACAGGGGGACAAATCCTCCCGTTACGTCCTCCATGACAAAGCGGTGGTCAAAATTCTTTGGATTTGCGGAACCGCGGTAGGCGGTATTGGCCTGGAGCATATTGTAAAGGCTGTCAGGCTCCAGCCCATAGGCCCCCTGGAGCCACTCCCGCAGCGTTTTGACCCGGACGCCCAACGCCTGCGCAACGGCTACCCGTTCCTGATCGGCGTATTCCATCAGCCGGGCAATGTGGGGCGTAATGCCTTCCATGTAATAGTCAAAGGCCTCCCCGCTGTCAATTTTGTTAGTATTCATCACAGTGGGAATCACATGCATCAGGCACCCGGAAATGGACATTGAGGTTTCCAGGATGGAGGAGGCGGCTTTCAGCTGCGGATAAGCCGGGCGGAGCCGCCGGAGGATATTTTCGGTGCTGCCGGAGGGGCAGCCTGCCAGCAGAAGGGATTTTTTGACGCCGGTGACGTAAATATGTCCAACCTCCATCTGGCGGCAGCCGTAGATCAGCGTAGGGCACTCCGCAATTTCCGGCAGGCCCCGGAGCCCCGCTTTTTTCAGGGCCGCTGTGAATTCCAGGGCCCCGCCGCAGTGTCCCGGATTCAGCACCACAGCCTGACTGGTCTTTACATGTTTAGCCAAGGCGGATGCCACAGTACCGTGCGCGTCCGTGGTGGTCACCACCATAATGATCTCCGCGTCCTGAACAGCCTCACCGATATCCGGTGTAATCCGATCAATTTCCGCGGTACCTTCCAGCTTGTTTTCCAAGGTGATACTCTTTTGTTTTTGGAGTTTCGAAAGCTTTTCTGTGTCTACGTCATACAGGCTGACGCTATGTCCCAGCAGCGTCAGATGCGCGGCCATACACTGTCCGCCGCTGCCTGCTCCAATGACTGCAAAACGCATGAGATACCTCCTGTCTGCCCATCTTATTTATACAAGTATGTATGAGGATAGTATACAGAGGTTGAAGCTTTCTGTCAAGGGGCTTTTGTCATTCCGCATCAAGGAAATTTCGCCCAAAGAGAGGGGGGCCGCCCCACAGCATGGGCAAAAAAGGAGCCCTGCGGCTGTGCCGCAGGGCTCCTTGCAGCGTATCAGGAAAGTGGCTGCGCCGCTTTTTGTATAGGCTTTCGCTTCGCTCTGCGCCTCGGCCGTGGGCCTGTAGCGCACAATCCCACACCCGCTTTGCGGAAAGCGTTTTCCCACGCACATGCCGCGGGAAAAACGGTTGGACTGTATTTCGCGCTGCGGGCGCGAAACTCCTGCGGAGGGCTTTTTTGCGCGTCTGAAAGGAGCCCTGCGGCTGTGCCGCAGGGCTCCTTGGTTGTAGGATAATCCGGACATGTCCCGGCCCGTCAATCGCAATAACTGAAAATCCCGGTACGCATGTTCCACATGTGTTCTTGATCCGCAGGTATTCCTTCAGCCCGTCAAGGCCGCTGTTCTTGTCGCCGCCAAAGGGGCAGTTCATCTGGGAGCCGTTGGGCATATTCACCCAGACGGAACCGGCGTTCAGCTTGCGGGCGGCAAAATACGCGGTGCGGTAATCGGTGGCAAAGATATTGGCCCCAGCCCGAAACGGGTGTCGTTGGCCAGGCGGATGGCCTCCTCCAGATCCCGGTAGCCCTGTATGCAGAGGGCAGTTCCATCAGGCGCCCTCCACCTCTTCGCTGCCGGTAAAGGCGATGACGTCCACGTCTTCGTCCGACGCCAACGCCTCGCCGCACACGGGCCCTGCGCCGGAGATGATATTCACCACGCCGGCGGGGACACCTGCCTCCAGGGCCGGGGCCAGGCTCCTGGTGAGAAGATGCAGGGGATAGTTGAACGGGCTGATCACGGCGGCAACGCCGTAAGGCTCATAGGTGGTGAAATCGAACAAGCCGCGGGCCACCCCGTTTTTCATCGGGATCACTTCTCTCCGGACTTCCCGGGAGATCCCTGCGAAATACTTGAAGGCGTAGGCAGAAAAGCGGATATCAAAGCCCCGGGTTTCCGCAATGGGCTTGCCTGCATCCCGGGCCTCCATTTCGGCAAATTCCCGTTCCCGCTTGGTAATCCCCTCCGCCACCCGCAGCAGGATGGACGCCCGGTCGTTGGGAGCCATGTCCCGCCAGGTGGGGAAGGCCGCCCAGGCGGCGCAGGCCCGTCATGGCCGGGGAATCAGGCGGCGATACCGTTCCGCCTTCTCCAGCAATTCCTCCTCCGTGCAGAACGCCGTGAGGCAACCTGCCGCCGTCACGCATTTCCCGCCGGTGATATTGCCGCAAAGCACACATTCCGCCAGGGGGCGGCCATGGTACAGCCCATATAAAAAGCCAGCCAAAAACGCGTCCCCCGCGCCGGTGGAGTCCCGATGGACATACTCCGGAATCACGGGAACCACCGCCTGTTCGCCGCGCTCCTGGATGAGGCACCCGGCGCTGTCCAGCTTCACCACGACCTTTGGAAAGAACTCCGCCAGAACCCGGGCCGCCGCCTCCGGGGAGCCGGTTCCCGTGATTTTTACCGCCTCCGCCTGGTTTGGGACATAGAAGTCTGCCAGTTCCAGCAGAGGGCGGTATTTCTCAATGGAAAGCCCGTCGTCCCAGCCGGTATCCAGCACCAAGAGCGTCCCCTCCCTGCGCAACTGGGCATAGACCTCCGGAAACCGGGGATCCATGGCGCAGATCGCGGCGCCGCGGGAGTCCTCGTACAGCCGCTGCCGCACATCGTCCGTCAGGGGAAACCCGCCGGAATAGGAAACAAAGGTGCGGTCAGACGGCGTCAGCATAGCGGTGGAGATATTCAGGGGGATCCCCCCGGCGGAGGGGCAGAGATTGCACGGCGTCACCCCCGCCTCCCGAAAGGCGTCCATGGCGAAGCGCGAGAACAGATCCTCCCCCAGCCCGGTCTGGACGCGCACCGGCACGCCAAGCCGTCCCAGGTTTATCAGCGTGGCGGGAACTCCGCCGCCCATTTGCAGGGAAAACCCCTGGGCGTACAGTTCCCTGCCCTCCTCCGGAATCCTGGGGAGGCCGGAAAAAATCAGATCAATATTGGTATTTCCCGCGCCGGAAACAAAGGGCTTATTTCCATCCATCGCTGTACTCCTTGTTCAGCGCGATGTAAGCGTCCGCCAATCTGACGGCCAGGGAATAGGAGTTCACCAGGGGATGCAGCATCAGGCAGTCCACCAAGGCAGCGCGGCTTTTCTCCCGAATGGCCTTGGAGGCCAGCCGCTCATAGGCCTTGACGCGGCGGATCATCTCCAGGGCGCGTTCGTCGCCGTCCGCAGCCGGGTGCGGGGAGCAGCCCTCCCGCGTAATGCCGCAGGTGATCTCCACAATATCCTCGTCCAGCAGGCCGGGAATAGCCCCCCGGTTTGGCACGCAGAGGATCATGCTGCCGGATTTGCCGGACTCCACAATATCGATAAACCGCAGGGCAACGCCCGCGTAGCCGCCTGCGTCGGGTGCGGACACATCGAAGTGCCAGGCCTTGTTCCGGCGGACGCCTGTTTCGTTGGACATGTAAGCGTCTTCCCTGCGGCCATACCACTTTTCAAAGCACTGGAGGCAGCGGTCAAACTCCTTTTCAACGTCCATCCCGGCCAGTTCAGCCGTCATCCGGCGATTGATTTCCTCAATGATCTCCCCCCGGGTCTGAGGGGCATGGAGGACATTTTCCACCGCCCGCTCCCGGTAATAAAAATAGTAAAGGTATTCATTGGGAACGCAGTTGATATGCCGCAGCAATTCTTTGTCAAAAAACCGCATATCCGTTTCCGTATAGGCGTCGTCCCGCTCGATCAGTTCCGGCATGATCTCCCTGCCGTCAATTTTGATGGAGCGGAAAAAGGAGAGATGGTTCAGCCCGTAGCACTCCCCCTCTATCCGGTCTGCCGGAACACCGTACAAATCCGCAAACTGGTGCAGCATCCCGCTGGGGGCGTCGCAAATCCCGTAGGTAAAATCATATCCCATATCCCGCAGGACCTGGGAAACAACGCCGGCCGGATTTGTGAAGTTAAATACCTTCACAGAGGGCTTGGCATACTGGCGGATCAGGCGGCAGTACTCCGCCAGCACCGGCACGGAGCGCATGGCGAACGAAACACCGGCGGCCCCCGTCGTCTCCTGTCCCAGCACGCCGCAGGCCAGCGCAATCCGTTCCTCCCGCACGCGCATATGATCCCCGCCCACCCGGATGGTGGTAATGATATAGTCCGCATCCCGCACGGCGTCCACGGCGTCGGCAGTCAGCCGGAACGCCAGGTCCGGATTCAGCATGTGGGAGACACGGGCCGCCAGGCCGCCGTAAATGCGGAGTTTCTCCTCATCAGTATCCATAAATACCAACTCCGTGATGTGGAGCCCCGCCGCCTTTTGGGCGATGCTCTTCGCCAAAAACATGGAGCGGACCCCGCCGCCGCCAATGACTGTTAATTTCATGTTTCCTTTCCTCCCTGCATGATGATTTCCCGCAGATTCCCGCAGAATTGCGCCCATAGTACGGATATCCCTTCAAATCCATCGCGCTCCCGGCCCAGCCGCCTCACGCCGCCGCGGGGCAGGCCTCTGCCCCCTTTGGGGGCTGTTTGCCGTCTCCGGGTGTGCCGGACGGGCGGTGATTTTTTCGCCGCTCAAGGGAATTTCACCCATGCCGGCGGAAAAAGATGCGTGCAGACGATGTCCACGGAGATGTCAGCACCTGTGTCCACCGGCGGGACGCCGGATGGACGAGGGATTTTACCGTCCTGCAAGGCCCGGATGTATGTCAATGTTTTCATGGGGCAGGGCCCCAGCAGGCCTGCCCGGACGGCGTCCAACATCTGTGAATACAGGTTCCAAAACCGGCTCTCAGATATCCCGGGCCCGGAACAGCAGTTCGTCTTCCTTGGCAAACGCCAGCAGATAGCCGCCGTAGGCGGCGGGATCCTGGGAGACATACCGTTCGATCAGCCGCCGCTTATCCTCCGCGGAAAATCCCGCCGGGAGCCGGCGGCGTTCCATCTCGCCGGGAATTTGGAGGCCATCCGGTATGGGGCCGGAAAAGGCACCGTCCTCCCGGCTGGGCCACCGATCCGTTTCGTCCCCATGGATCAGGTAATAGCAGAGCGCCGGACGCCAGGGCGCGGCCCTGACTGCCTCCGCCGCAAAACGTCCCAGGGCGTCGTGATCGCCGTGGCAGTCCCCCGGCGTGGAAACATACACCTCGTCCGGCCGCAAAAGCCCCAGCAGATCCCGCAGATCCCGGCGGACGCCCTCCGCGGTATACGGGCCGTGCTGCCCGCTACGGAGAAAGCGGAAATCCCGCCCCTCCGGTGTCCAGGTCTCCGTCCGCCCCCAGCGTGACCGCAGTCCCGTCCGTCCGTCGTACAGCTGCCGGAGGAAACTCTCCCCATAGGACATCCCTGTATCCGGATAGCCCAGGGAGAAGACCTGATCCGCCGGCACGCCCAACTCCGCCAGAACGATCCGGCTCTCCGCTGCCCGGACAGCCGCATCCTGTTCCCCTGCATACTCCCCGTTGGTGGCAAAGCACACGCTCACCGAATCCCCCGCCATAACGGCGGCGCGGATGACGCCCGCGGTTTGCAGGCACTCGTCGTCCTGATGGGGCGCTAAAACCAGAATCCGCTTTTTGCCGCCTCTCTCCATCGCAAAACGCCTCTCTTCCCTGTACGCTTTTTCTCTTCCGTCCTATGCCTGATCCCTGCCCAGGCAAAACGCCTCCCGGGACTTCAGAAACCGATTCCAGGGCAGAACCGCCGCTGCGGCAAAGCCCATTGCCAATACTGCGGCAGCTATCCACATCCCCCGCGCCGCGCCCCAGCCGCAGTCCCCGGCAATCCACGCAATGCCGTATGTGGAGACAGCCGTTCCGGCGTACCCGCAGGCGTTGAAAAAGCCGGAAACCGAGGCCGCAATGCCAAGGCCCGCAAACCTGGAAGGCACTTCGCTGGTAAGGATCACGCTGGCTCCCATCATCGCCGCAGTAATCAGCGCGAACAAAAATGCGGACGCGGCAGGAGACCGCTTACCCGCAAGCGAAAGCAGTCCGGCGCACAGGGCGGCGCAGAAAAACAGCAGCCCTGCGGAGGCCGCCTCGTTTTGCACCCGGCGAACCAGACGGCAGCCAACGGCAGCCCCGAACATATTGACCAGCGGCAGCAGCAGGGAATACCGCATGGCCGCTTCCGCCGGCATGGCGAATTCCTCCGCCATATAGGCGGGGAACCAGGACGTTACGCCGTCCTTCAGCATACCGCCTGCCATAGACGGAAGGATCAGCAGCGCTGCGGCGGAAACCGCTGGGAGCCCCCACCGCTTAAACGCCTCCGGCCTCCGGCCCTTCCCGTTTCCTGACGCGCCGTCCCCCGCCGCTTCCCAAGGGGCAGCCGGAGCCCGGAACACGGCGCCGCACCCCAGCAGCCAGACGCCCAGAATCAGAACCAGCGCCAGAGCGGCGCAGAGGAACAGTACCCTCCAGTTTCCCAGGCGGAGAACCAGCCAGGAAAACCCATATGCCAGCATCGTGCCCACAGAGGGCGCCGTATTCAGCAAAAGCAGCGCCTCCGCCCGGTATCTGCTGCCGGTGTACCGGGAAACCATGAGGAACGCAGGCGCCCAGATCAGCGACTGGGCGTAACCGTTCAGCCCCCAGATCACCGGCATGAGAGAGGCGGAATCCGTGAAATACATAAGCAGGTTGAACAGGGCGCTTCCGGCCAACCCGGCGGACACCTGTATTTTGGGATTCCCCCTGTCCGCCAGGAAGCCGTTGAGCAGCTGCCCCGCCCCGTAGGACGCGAAATAAGCGGCGGCAATCACGCCTCCCTGCTTTTTCGAAAGCGCCCCTTCCGCCAGCATCCCCGGCAGGGCGGCGGAATAGTTCATCCTCCCGATATAAGACACCGCATACGACGCAAAGCACAGCGCCGCAAGGAAAACGGCCGTCTTCTTCTCCTTACACATCAATCTCCATGCCGTCCCACGCCACGCTGAATCCCCGGGGCGCCGCGCACTGCTCCAGTTCCCCGTGGAGAAGGCCGCAGGCATGGGAGAAATGGTTGATCACCCGGACGGCGCCCTTCCGGAGGCATCCGGATTCCTCCAGCCTTGCGGCAAAGCGCGCGGCGTCCTCCAAGCCCATATGGGTCCTCCCCGAAGGCCGCGCCCCGTTGTTGCAGTCCAGGCTGATGCCGTCAAGCCTGCGGCCTTTCAGGAACTCGAACACATCCTCCTCCGGAAACGCAGTATCGTGGCCGTAGAGGAACCCCTTCCCCTGCGACTCAAGCAAAAGGATATAGCACGCATGGGTTGGATCGTGTTTTGCCGGCAGAGGGGTCACGTCAAGCGTATCCGTTACCCGCTCTTTCTGATAGGGTTTCCAGATCGTAACCTGCAGGGCCGGGTCAAAACCGTCGGACGCGCTGTGCTCCTGTATCTGCTTTTCGCCGTCCTCCCCGCAAAAAAACCGCAGTGTGCCGCCGTTTCCCCTGCAATAAGGGTACGGCGCGTGCATAACCAGTTCGGCGGCAGACAGGTGATCGCTGTGGGCGTGGGTAATGCAGAGGGCCTGCAAGCGGCTCATGTCATATCCGTACCGCAGGCGGTTGTAATTGGTGTCGGGGGAAAAGTCAATCATCACCGACTGATCAATCAGCGCGCTTGTACGGGTGCGAATATTTTTCCCGCCTTGTTCCCGTGCGCGGCGGCAGGCCTCGCAGGTGCAGAACATAGCGGGGTACGCCTCCGCCGCCGCTGTCCCCCAATATTGTATCCGCATAATTTTCTCCTTTCGCGGCGCAGGCACGCCGCCTGTCCCCAAGGGGCCCCTCCCCGTTTCTACCGGATATAAACCGGGCTGGTGAGGGCGAGACGCCGGGTGGCTCCCTCCAGCGTTCCCCATGCCTCTATGCGCATCCAGCCCCGCTCCAGCAATACCGCAGTGTCCAGGACACCACTCCCGGGCGGGGATACGGCGGCGATCCGCCCGTTTGCCACCAGCCGCAGTTCCGAGACCTCCGCGCCGTTTCCGGCCCAAATCCCCTCCGGCTTCCCCGGCCCCGCCGCCGCGTGGATCTCTGCCCTGCCCGGGGAAACGGTGTCTCCCAGGCCGGACAGGCATCCGTCCCGGATAAGGGCGCAGGTAAGTTCCGGCCCCAGGGTAATGTAGGTCCGGCCGCAGCGCAGGGCGTCTCCCACATGCTCCGGCGTCAGCTGCCCGTCCTCCACACCCAGGTATGTGGCGGCCAGGATCGGCCTCCGCCCCTGATCCGGCCCATGCCAGTCCCGGCCCGCCGTAACGGCAATCCGGTATCCTTCCGCCAGCAGCCGGTCGTAAAAGGGAAGCGACAGCCGGTTTTTCGCCCTTTTGTGGGGCGATTCCCCTGACCACACTTCTATATAATGGATCAAATCCCAGCGGGTCACATGGAATTCCCAGAAGGAACCGCAACTCATCGGCGCCCCGGGTTCAAAGGGATGGGCAATCCCGGCGATCCCCCCGGCCTCCCGGATTTCCTGCAAGGCCCCGTCAATCGTATCCGGCGTGACAAACCGCCAGTCCACATAGCGGGTGCCTCCCAAAACCAGCAGGTGCCCGTAAAAGGTCGTCCACTCAATGCCAGGCATCACAAAGGGGGCGTTCCTTCCCGGCTGCGCCGCTTCGCGGACGCCGGACATGGTATTGTGATCGGTCAGGCAGATGCCCTCATATCCATAACCTTCCGCCGCCTCCAGAAGCTGCCCAACCGAAAACCGCCCGTCAGAATGATGCGTGTGGCAATGCATCTCAAAGGGCCGGTACTGTATCTTCACCGTCTGCCTCCTCTGTTCCCCATATCCGCAACCGGCACTGAACCTGGCTGGAAATCACAGCGTGTACGTGCAGCATGACCCTCCACAGCCCCTTCTCAACAGGCACAGGGTCAAAACCCGGGCTCGCATCCCCCTCCGAAATCTTCACCGTCAGCGACGGCGCATGGCGGTGGGCGCAGCCCACATACCGCTCCCCGCAGTCCAAAGACAGGGTGACGAAGTTGAAAAGCGGGTCGAAATCATCCGGGTCAATGTTTCCGGCGGGAACCTCTTCTTCCGGGAAATACCGCCGGATACATGTCCGGATCTCCTCCGCGCACAGTTCCGGATCCTCAATCCGGTGGGGCGCGTAGTTCATCTGGATCACCAGTGCGGCAAATTCCTCCTCCACCAGAAACGGGATATCGATATTGCGGAGCACATCCGCTTTTGTCAAAGAAAACGCCTGATCGTTCAATAATTTCACTGCATTCTCCCCCTCCGCCTGACGTCAGGTTTCCCGTTCCGCCATCACGCCGGGCCTTTTTTCAGTCGGATTGTCTTGATCTCAAAGGGCCGGAACCGCAGGCGGATGCGGTTTTGCTCCACAGGCAGCGGGGCCGCGGGTTCTTCGATCAGATTGGTCTCCTCCGCCTGGCCGTACCCGTCCCGCAGGAGGATATCGCAGGCCGCCGTTGTGCGTTTGCTCTCATACAGCCGCAGAACCAGATCGCCGCTGCCGTCCTCCGCCCGCTTCACCGTATCCAGGATGATATCAGGGTTGGACAGTTCCAGGAAAGACCGGCTGCCGCTGCCCGGCGTTACCGGCACGGGGACATTGAGTTCATACGCCTCCCTGACCACGTCGCAGGCCAGGAAACTGCCGTTCCAGAAGGTGAACGCATAGGTAAAGCAGTGCTCCCCCATATCCGCCTCCATATCCGGGATTTTAGGGGCCCGCAGCAGGGTCAGCGCAATGGCGCCCTCTTCGGCGGAGACCCCGTACTTGCAGTCGTTCAGGACCGCCGCGCCGCGTCCCTCCTCACAGAGGGCGGTGTACTTGTGGTTCACCACCTCAAAGCGATCCTTGTCATACTGCCGGGAACGGTGCGTAGGCCGCTTCAGGTATCCGAACTGGATCTCATGCAGCGCATCCGTAGTCTGGATGGCAGTGGGAAACGCCACCTTCAACAGCTTGTGGTGCTCATGCCAATCCACCGTAACGGCAAATTCCACCCGCCGCTGTCCCCGCCGCAGCGTAATATCCTGAGACAGCACAGAACGGCTGAACCGTTTTTCCACGCGGATTGTCTGAAACAGCGGGCCGTTTTCCTTCCAGGAGATCGCGGTCTCCCCGCCGCAGGCCGCCGGCATTTCCGGATAGATGTGGTCGATATCCCAGGCCTCGTACCGTACCGGGGTGTCCCGGTACAGGCGGAATTCGTTGCCCGGCCCGGACAGGAGTTCGCCCCCCGTTTCCAGATCCAGGACGGAGGCCAGGCGGCCCTCCCCGTCCAGCCGGATCCGCACATATTCATTTTCCAGGACGAAGGGCGTATCTTCCGCCTCCTCCGCCGGTCCTGTCCCGGTTCCCGGGAGGGGCTGGATTGACCGGCAGCCGCAGGGCGGCAGCTCCACTTCCGCCACGGCTCCCCCGCCGGTTACCTGGCAGGGCAGCGGGTTCCCGTTTTCATCCGCGGCCCCGCAGCATCCCTCCGGCAGGGCCGCCAGCACCGTCCTGGGCCAGGAGAGGGAATTCCAGAGCGTCATATGGTCTCCGGCAGCCAGCTTTTCCTGGGCCTGCCGGGCCAGCAGCGCGCTCTCCCGCAGGATCTCCCCGTGATCCGCCCGCGCCTCCTGACAGACCCGGTGGATAGATGCTCCCGGCAGGATGTCATGGAATTGGTTGAACAGCAGCTTTTTCCACAGCCGCTCCATCTGTCCCCCGGTTTCCAGCCCCGCCCAGGCGCCCCAGAAGTCCGCCTCCCGCAGGGCAAATTCGCAGGCGCGGTTCCCCTTTTTGATCGCTGCCTGGGAGGTATACGTCCCCCGGTGGCACTGGAAATAGAGTTCACCCACATAGCGGTTTTTCGTCCCCTGGGCCTCAATGTGCGCAAAGAATTCCCCCAGTGACGAAACCCGCATCCGGGGCATCCCCTCCAGATCTTCCATCCGGCGCATGAATTCCACATGATCCCGCACCGGTCCGCCGCCCCCGTCGCCGTAGCCGAAGGGGTAGAGGAACGTGTCGATGTCCTCCTTCTGGCTGCGATCCTCGTCCCAGCGGGTGATGACCGTCCCCGGATCCAGGAGGGCGTTGTTCTTTTTGAAAATATGGGTCAGGATCCGCGTCCCGTCGATACCCTCCCACTGGAAGATATTGTACGGGAAGGGCTCCCCGCCGTTATAGTTGCGGATGATTTTCTGGGTGGCAAAATACCGGACGCCGCATCCCCGCATAATCTGGGGCAGCGCCGCAGAAAACCCGAAGCAATCCGGCAGCCAGACTGTCCGGCTGTCGGTATCCAGTTCGTCCCGGTAAAACCGGCGGCCGTACATGATCTGCCGGATCAGGCTCTCCCCGCCTGGCAGGTTCGTGTCACATTCCACCCATACGGCGCCGTCGGCAAATATGCGGCCCTGGGCCATTTTCTCCCGCATCCGCCCGTAAAGTTCCGGATAGTGCTCTTTCAGCGCCAGATACAGGGGCGGTTCACACCACAAAAAACGGTATGCAGGATATTCCTCCAGCAGCGCCAGCTGGTTGGAAACCGTCCTGGCGCTTTTCCTCCGGGTCTCCTGCCAGGGCCAAAGCCAGGCCAAATCCAGGTGGGACTGCCCGAACATATGCATTACCGGCGCGGTGGAACCGTTATGGCACCCAAGGGCCTCCGCCAGGCACTCCCTGGCGCGGCGGAAGGAGGCGTTCCGCCCCTCCTCTGTCTCCTGCTCAAAATCGGCGGCCAGGGCGGCGTCCCGCAGGGCCCGGTCAACCTTCTGCCAGCGCAGGGAATTCCGATCCAGCTTCTCCCGCAGCTGCCAAAGCGTCCGCCAATCCATCCACAGCTGGTACGCGTCCTCGTTCCATATGCCAAATGTGGAGCGTCCCACTTCCACCTGGGGGCCCTCCGGAACCGGCACGGTAACGGTTCCCGGCGGGCATGGGACACCGTTTTCCAATCGGGGGCCGTGTCCCGCATAACTCTCCGCCAGGATGCGGAAGGTCTCCCCACCCTTCGCGCTTTCCGCCAGCAGGATTTCCGTATGCTCCCGATCCCGCGCGCCGGCGGCCTGCCCATTCAGCCAGACAAGCGCCTCTCCGCCCATGTCCAGCCGCAGGACAACCCGCCTGCCGGCAGCGGACGGCGGCAGCGTCACCCGGCCGCGAAACCATCCGTATTCCCACATGCTCCCCCACGCCGTCCCCACGGGATACAGCGAAAAGACGCGCGCCTCCGCTTCTTCCGGCGTAAGCTGCGCGGCAGTGGCAAAGCCCTCCAGCGGAATCTCCCCCAGGGGGCGGTAAAAGTATTCCGGAAGCTCGTCCATCCAGATCCGCATCCGCTGTTCCCACTCCGGCGTAAAATTCATAAATACCTCCCCGCCGCAAAGGGGCCGCCGCAGGCAGCCCTCTGCTCCACGGCATACCTCACATGGTTTGTGGTCAAATAAGCAATGCCCATCCACAAGAGGGTACAAATCGCATCTTGTTCGTCCACCGTCCAGCAGGACAGCGGAATCCCCGCGCCGGAGAGCAACCGCAGCGTCTCCGGCGTCAGCATATCATAGGAAATATTGTAGCCGCCGAATATGTCCGCTGCATGGTCCCGGTAATGTTCCACCATCTGCTCCGCATCCGCCCTGGACAGCTTTCCCTCCGGGCCGATACTGCACAGAAGTTCCGCATTCTGAAAATACCGGTATTGTCCCTTTCCCTGTTCCAGATCCGGATCGAATTCCCCTGTAAAAATAATTCTGGACTCCAGATCCATCTTCCGGATCGTCTCCAGCGCATAGGGCAGCACTTCCGGCTCCTTGAGATCGCAGTTGATCTCCGCATTGCAGCCGCAGAACAGGCCCAAAGCCTGCTCCAGCGTCAGATATGTATGCAGCCTGCCGGTGTCCAGCATATCGTGGGAAAGCCATACTACGCCGTCCAACAGGCGCAGATCCAATTCCACCACGTCCGCTCCCAGCCGGATGGCCGTTTCAATCCCCTCCCTGGAACCGGGAGGAGTCCCTTCGCATCCCGCATGTGCAGTTATCTTTGTCATATAGTCGCTCCATTAAAATGCGGCGGGGAAATACCTTCGTACTTCCCCGCCGCAGACATCCAGTTTCAGGTGCAGGCACCGAAAACCGCAGTGGTTACTGGGCGGCAATCCACTCGTCGATTTCCTTCTGCGCGCTTGCCAGAACTGTGGCGGGATCCTTGCCGTTCAGCGTCACTTCCTCAACGGCGGTTGTCAGGATGCCGCGGGCCTGCGTGCCGCGATAGACCCAGCGGGGCGTCCAGAGATACTGGGTAGTATCCAGCACCGCGGTGATATTCGCGTCGTCCTTTACGCCGTCAAACTCCATGGCCGCCTTAATCACAGGCAGGCCCTCATGCCGCTGGTTCTCCCAGAAATACTTGGCAAAGAATTCGCTGCCAGTGAACTTGAGATACTCCCATGCCGCGTCCTTTACCTTGCTGGAAGCCGCGATAACCACGGGACTCCCGGCGAACATGCCGCCCATACCGGCATCTTTGTTGATGAACAGGCGGGAAACGCCGTAGCGCTCGCTCAGGCCCTGGACATTGATGTTATTGATGGTGGCAGGGTTGCAGCGGACATTTATGGCAATGTTGTTCTCCGCAGTCCCGAACAGTTCGCCGCCCTGATTGGCCATAACGCCGTCCGGCGCATAAGTGTTCAGCTTCACCAGGGTCTCCATCGCCTTCTTCATGCTCTCGGTGTCAAAGTTCACGGTCATCTCGCTGGCGCGGTTACCGGTTCCCCAGGTGCCGCCGTAATACTCGTTCAGATTCATCACGGTGTCGCCGCCGTCGGTGCCCTTGTGATAGATGCCGTAGTTGTGTTCGCCGGTGACGGGGTTGGTCCCGGTCATTTTGGCGGCCTTCTCCAAAATCTCCTCAACCGTGGGCTCCTCGGAAAGGTATTCCACGCCCCACTGGTCAAAGATCTGCTTATCATAGGTGATGAACCGGGTGTCGCCAATCATGGGGAGACCGTAAATCTGCACCTCCTGATCCTCCGGGCCCACCGTCTTCCAGCCGTCAACCTGGCCGTCGATGTACACGGAGAGGTCATAGCCGTCCTTGTCGATATAGGGCTGGAGGGGTTCCAGCAGGCCCTGTTCCGCCAGGGCGGAAATGCCGGGTGCCTGATAGACGTCCGCCTCGCCGGAGATCATCATGGACTGCGTTTTCTTCTGGTAGTCGTCCCAGCCCATGTAGATAAATTCCAGGTCAATGTCCTCGTGGAGTTTTTCAAACTCCTCCTCCAGGATATGGCAGCCCTTCAGGCTGGCGCCGGAGACAGGGTCGGTGAAATCCTCCTGCTTGAAGTCGCCAATCAGCTGCACTTTCAGCACCGTTTTCTGGGAAGAGCCGGTCTGTGCCGTGCCCTGGTTCCCGCCCTGAGCCGCGTCCGGTTTGGAGCCACAGCCCGCCAGCAGGCCGGTCACCATCAAGGCCGTAAGGAGCAGTGCCAAGAAACGAGTACGCTTTTTCATAATCCAATTTTCCTTTCTTGTTTTTCATTTTCAACAGAGTACCCTGTTAAAAAACTCATTCACCCTTCACGCCGCTCAGCGCGATAGACTGGATAATGTACTTTTGCAGAAGCAGGAACACAATCAGCACCGGGATAATCCCCATGAAGGCCACGCACATGGTGCTTCCCGCCGCCCGCGTGCCGCCTTCGTAGGAAAAGGCTGAGATGAAGATAGGCACGGTGCGGGTCTCGGTGCCGGTCAGGATGACCAGAGGCCACAGGAAGCTGTTCCAGCTGTCCATAAATTTCAGGATGGCAATGGTGGCCATAATGGGCGTTGACAGCGGCAGATACACCTGGGCAAACACCCGCAGGGGGCCGGCGCCGTCAATCCGCGCCGCCTCGCCCAGGCTGTCGGGCAGCTTACTGAAAAAGTTCCGGGCAAGCATCAGGCCGAAGCCGTCGATGATGTTGGGCAGGATCAGGGGCAGGAAATTGTTGGTCAGGCCCAGATTGGCGAACATCTTGAACATGGGGATCATGCGGGTCTCAAAGGGGATCATCATGGTGCAGAGGATAATGGTAAAAATCAGGTTTTTCCCCCGGAAGCGCCCCTTTGCCAGGGCGTATCCGCCCAGCATGACCGCAACCATATTCACCGCCACGGAGAACACGGCGATAACCAGGGAGTTCCGGTACGCCTTGAGCAGCGCCCCATTTTCCGTGATGATTTTAAAGTTGAACCAGGAGGGGTTTTTCACAATAAAGGACGGCGGGAACGGCGGCTGCACGTTGGCGTACCGTTCAAAGGACACTACCGTCATCCACACAAAGGGCAGGATAAACAGCAGCCCCACCAGCGCAAGGCAGCAGAAGATAATGGCATTGGAAATCTGCGTGCGTTTTTTGTAACCCGCCGCGGCAGCCTCTTTTCCTTGCAGGCGTTTCATCAGTCCTTACCTCCCGTAATCTTCAGATTCAGAAGCGTGAAGGCCAGAATGATGACAAACAGAACACAGGCGGACGCGGATGCGACGCCGAATTCATAGTTGCCAAAACCACGCTCATAGATAAAGCCGACAATCGTGTGCAGGCTGCGGGCGGGGGAGCCGGTAAGCCCGCCCAGCGCGTACACCTCGGTAAACCGCTGCATCCCGTTAATCCAGCCCATGATAATCAGGACCGCGAAGGCGCTGCGCATCTGCGGGAGCGTGATATAGAGATGGGCGTGCCAGCGGTCGCAGCCGTCCACGTAGGCCGCCTCGTAGTGCTCCTGGGAAATCGTCTGCAAATAGGCCAGGAAAATGATGACGTTAAAGCCCATACTGCGCCAGACGCTCAGAATCACCGCGCCGAACCGGGCGGTCACGCCGTTTTCCAGCCAGGACACCGAGCCCACGCCGAACAGGGATAAAAACGCGTTCAGAATACCGTTTGGATGCAGGACAAACAGGAAGAGGGCGCCTGCGGCAATCGCCGGCGTGATGTAGGGAATGAAAAAGAGCGCTTTCAGGAAATTCTTCCCCTTCTCAATGGAGTTGATGGCCAGCGCAATCAGGAACCCCAGGGGGATGGCGATCAGCAGCTGGAAGAAGGTGATGAAAAACGTGTTGAAAATGGCAAGCCTGAAGGTGTCGTTGCTTAGGATGTACTGGTAATTTGCCAGACCCTTGAAGGTTTCCATCGTGCCGTTGGACTTGAAAAACTCAAACGGAAAACCTCAAAAATAGGGTATGCCATGAAAAGCAGGATGCCAATCAGCGTAGGCAACAAAAACAAATACCAGATCAAAGCGGTCGAACGCCGCGCGAGCGTGCGTGTGCGCTCCTTTTTCATCTGTACCCCCTCCTAAAAAATCCGGCATACATGCCGGTTTTGTGAACCGCAGAAACGCCCGAAGGATTTTTTGCGGCCCGCGTTTTCTTGAAAAAGATTGTACCTTGCCGCAATTTGATTTTCCTGCCTCCTTGTTGTCAGTTGATTGCAAAATGTTGACAGATTGCAAAATCGTGCTAAAATAAGATCTGCCGCACTGGCATCCCTATCGCTTATCCGGAGTAGGAGGTTTCACGATGAATTCACAAGATTTCCCCCTTATGCTGTTGGGCCTGGGGTGGGAACGGGCCGATCCGACCCGCCTGCTG
Organism: uncultured Oscillibacter sp.; assembly: GCA_910584995.1. Taxonomy (GTDB): domain Bacteria; phylum Bacillota; class Clostridia; order Oscillospirales; family Oscillospiraceae; genus Oscillibacter. The sequence goes on from CAJUDW010000006.1 coordinate 33,368, forward strand.
GAGACATTTTCCCGCAACTATTACCGCGTCCATTTTATCACCGGCGGCACCGGCTACTACCGCACAATCGACGAAACAACCCTGCTGGCCGAGAGCGAAGGGTTCGTAATCTTCCCCGGCGAGACGCCTCAGTACTATCCCCACGAGGACCGCCCATGGGAATATTTCTGGATGGCCATCCGCGGGAAAGAGATGGAATCTCTCCTCTCCGGCTGCGATCTTTCCCGGGCCGCCCCCATGTTCCGCAGCCCCGGGCCCATGGGAGAAATGCGCCGGATTCTCGCGGACGTGTGTGCCACCTCTATTATTCCCGCGGCGGTTGACCAGCTATTCCCCTATTATTTGCGGGATTTTTTCAAAAATATAGAACCTTTTTCAAAAAAATCCAAAAAGAACTCCGTCTACTTCGAACAGTGCCTGTCCTACATTGCCGACCATTATGACAGCGCGGTTACCGTGCAGGACATCGCGGACTCCATCAATATTGACCGGACGTATCTCTACAAATTATTCAAAAAGCATCTGGGCATTTCGCCTCAGGCCTACCTGCTGAACTACCGGATCGACAAAGCCTGCGATCTCCTGCGCACCACCGCCCGCAGTGTTACGGACATTGCCTACAGCGTCGGGTTCCGCGATTATTCCGACTTTTCCCGGCAGTTCAAAGCGCACCGGAAAATCAGCCCCACCACGTACCGCCAGATGAACGGGAAAACGGACGAGGAAACACTTCTGGGCGCCGCCCCTCTTCCCACCGGTGTGTAAATTCGCAATATTTTGCATTTAACAGGAAACATTTTGCAATGTTCTCCAGAACACAAACTGCTATGCTCTTGGTAGACATATTCCTGCCAAGAGCATTTCCTTCTGAAAATATGTGCGGACCCCCAGCAGTTTCCGCCCCGGAAGAGCGCACACCCTTTTCCAAAAATTGTTTCATTCCAGCTGCGGCAATTCACTCCACTTCATGGATCGCCGGGGCAAACCAAAAGGAGGATCGTTTCCCGCGGGCTTGCGGTGCGGCAGTGTGGAGACCTGCCGCAAAGCGCCGGTTCCTTGCGGCCCGGCGCGAGATATGCGGAAGCGGAGGCTCCCATGTCAAAGCCCAGACATCATGGCAAAAGTCGTACTGAAAAACATCAAAAAGGTCTACCCCAATACCGAGGCAAAAAAGAGGGGGAAAAAAGCGCAGCCCGCGTCCGACGAGAAAAAGGCCAACCTGCAAATCACGGACGAGGGCGTTGTTGCCGTCCAGGAATTCAGCCTGGACATCCAGGATCGGGAGTTCATCGTGCTGGTTGGCCCCTCCGGCTGCGGCAAATCCACCACACTCCGCATGGTTGCGGGCCTGGAGGAAATCAGCGACGGCGAACTGTACATCGGGGATCACCTGGTCAACGACGTGGCCCCCAAGGACCGCGATATCGCAATGGTCTTTCAGAACTACGCCCTGTACCCCCATATGACTGTCTATGAAAATATGGCCTTTTCCCTAAAACTGAAAAAGACCGGCAAGGAAGAGATCGATCAAAAGGTCCGGGAGGCGGCTGAAATCCTGGGCATTACGCAGTATCTGGATCGGAAGCCCAAGGCCCTGTCCGGCGGCCAGCGCCAGCGCGTAGCCATCGGCCGGGCAATCGTGCGCAACCCCCAGGTGCTGCTGATGGACGAACCCCTTTCCAATCTGGACGCGAAACTCCGCAACCAGATGCGCGCGGAACTGATCAAACTCCTCTCCCGGATTGACACGACCTTCATCTATGTGACCCACGATCAGACGGAGGCCATGACGCTGGGCGACCGCATCGTCATCATGCGCGACGGGTTCATCCAGCAAATCGGCACCCCCCAGGCTGTGTTCGATCATCCCACCAACCTGTTTGTGGCCGGGTTCATCGGCACGCCGCAGATGAACTTTTTCCACAACGCCCGCCTTGTCAAGACAGACGGCGTCTACGGGGTAGAACTGCTGGGCAGGACAATCCCCCTCACCGCCTCCCAGCAAGCCGTGCTCACGCAGAAGGCGCAGCCGGAGGGCAGCGTGATCGTAGGCGTCCGTCCCGTGCATCTGACGATTACGGGAAAAGATACCGGAGAAGGGTTCCCCGCCTCTGTGGACGTCTCCGAAATGATGGGCAGCGAACTCCATCTGCATATGAACGCCAATAATCAGGATATCGTCGGCATCATCCCCACCGCGGGGCTGAACCTGAACGAAGTCCGCAGCGGGAACGCCGTCTATTTCAATTTTGACGCCTCCCTCATCCATCTGTTTGATCCCGTTACGGAGCAAAACCTGATTTGACCCGCAGCCATCCGCCCCCCGCCAGGAAAGGCAGGGGCACCGGGAAACCCCTTGCGCAACAGAAAAAAGGACGCCGGAATTTTCATTCCGGCGTCCTTTTGGCGCGTTAAAAAAGACGTTTCCCCTCGTTTTTGAAACGGCTCCGCCCTGCGCCTCGTTTGTCCGCTTTTGGCGGGCAATTCAACATCCGCTTTGCGCAAAGTGTTTTCCCACATATACGCTGTGGGGAAAGGATCCATATATTTTTTGACATAGTTTTCCGCCTGCGGGCAGCAAGCCCTTGCAGAGGGGTTTTTCCACAAGCTGAACGGACGCCGGAACTTCCCTTCCGGCGTCCGTTTCTTCCGCTTTACAGCGGCCTATCTCTATGCTGAAGCGTCAGGTATAAAACTCCGGGGTGGAAACGGTTTTTACCTCATACCCCTCCTCCTGCATGGCGGAGAGGATTTCCCGCTTGTGGTCGTGCCCGAAGGCCTCCAGCGTAACCTTCAGTTCCACGCCGGACTGGCGGTTGATATTCACAAACTGGTTGTGCTCCAGCTTAATGATATTGCCGTTGTGCCGGGCCAGGATATCCGCCACCCGCCGCAGTTCGCCCGGGCGGTCCGGCAGCATCACGGAGAACGTGAAAATACGTCCCCGGCCAATCAGGCCGTGCTGCACCAGGGAGGACATGGTAATCACGTCCATATTGCCGCCGGAGAGGATACACACCACGTTCTTGTCCCGGCAGTCCAGATATTTCAGCGCCGCCACAGACAGCAGGCCGGAGTTCTCCGCCACCATCTTGTGCCGCTCCATCAGATCCAAAAAGGCCTCTACCAGTTCGTCGTCCGGGATGGTCAGCACAGAATCCGTATTGTCCCGGACATAGGGAAATACCAGATCCCCGGGAGTCTTGACGGCGGTGCCGTCGGCAATGGTATTGGCGGAGGGCAGCGTGACCACGTGGCCTGCCTCCAGGCTGGCAGTCATGGATGCCGCGCCCTCCGGCTCCACGCCAATGACCTTCACATGGGGGTTCAGCAGCTTCGCCAGGGTAGACACCCCCGCGCACAGCCCGCCGCCGCCGATGGGTACCAGGATGATGTCCACGTCGGGAAGATCCTGAAAGATCTCATAGGCCATGGTGCCCTGCCCTACCGCGATGTCCAGGTCGTTGAAGGGATGCACATAGGTAAGCCCCCGCTCCTCCGCCAGCTGGGCCGCCATGGCGGCCGCGTCGTCGAACACCTCGCCGTGGAGGATGACCTCCGCGCCGTAGTCCTTGGTATTGTTGACCTTCACCAGAGGCGTGGTGGTGGGCATGACAATGACGGCGGGCACGCCTGCGGCCTGGGCGGCGTAGGCCACCCCCTGGGCGTGGTTCCCTGCGGAGGCCGTCACCAGCCCCCTCTGCCGCTGCTCCTGGGTCAGCGTGCTGATTTTATAGTACGCGCCGCGGATTTTATACGCGCCGGTCACCTGCATATTTTCCGGCTTCAGATAAACCTGGTTCCCCGAGTTTTTGGAAAAAGCGGGGGAGTGGATAAGGTTTGTGCTGCGGATAACGCCCTGCAAAACGCTCCGGGCGGTTTTGAACTGTTCCAGTGAAATCATGAAAGAACCCCTCCGCGATCTTTTAGTAAGGATATGGAGCATCATACAGATTTTTTGCCTGAAAGTCAATGAAAATGTGCATAGAATCCGCCTTTTTCCCGGAGGGGCCAACTCCGGGAAAAGTCATTGTCAACTGTGCCGAAAAAAACGGTACACAAATACCGACAAAATGGTATTTATGCCCTTGCCTTTACTCTTTATAATTTTGTCGAAAGGAGGAATACCATGGGTATCCAGGAAAATATGTCTAAATCAATCCGTTCTTTGAAGGAGGTGCAGCACAAATCTTTGGTGGAGTTGTCGGAGGAATTGGAAATTTCGCGTTCCACCCTGCAAAAGTACCTCGATGGTCACGGAAACCCCAGCTTGAAAATGGTGGAGCATTTGGCGGAAAAGCTGCATGTTGACCCCATTTTCCTGCTGACGGAAATGTTCGAGCCGTCCCAGCAGGAAGTCGTCCTTCTGCTGATGGATACCATCAAGGAACTTGCCAAGCTACCGCAGTCAAAACGGGTTCTCTTTGCCAAACGGTTCCTGGAAATCATACACCTTTGGGACGATGATTCATAAGGCAGAAGGCCGGATCGATCAGAAGCCCGCTTTCTCTTTCCAATGGCGGCCAGAAAAGTGCTCGTCTTTCAGTCAGGCGCCGTCCACCCCATCTATCCGCAGTGCGCGCGCACGCAGGATCGGGAATACCAGAGCTTTTGTGGCCGCCGCAGGCAGCGGCCGGATGGGCGCGGTTTTAAACGCCCGCCGGTTCCCTTAACATTTCCGGAAACAGCCGGACCGTTTCATGTCCTCTTACCCAAAAATCCCGGCCGCGATGTCATCGCGGCCGGGATTTCTCGTCATGTCTTTTGAAAAGGCTCCGCTCTGCGCCTGGATTGCCCGCCTTCGGCAGGCAATCCGGCGCTCCCTTTGCGCAACGTGTTTTTCCCCGTACACGCCGCGGGAAAAACAAGGGACACGCCTTGCCGCTTATAGGCGGCAGGTTCTTCCAGAGGGCCTCCGGGGCAGCTAAAAATCCCGTATCCGTCTTGACGGCCAAGCCGGACACGTTGATTCCATCAGCCCGCCCTTAAAGCCAAAGGCGCGCCTTCAGGGAGGCATCTATCGACAAACGGTTCCCGTTTTTTCCGTGCAGGCTGGAGTCACTCTTCCCCATCCCGGACGGATCATGCATCTCCCGATGCATCCGGTTCAGTTCGTCGTACCGAAGGCCCACAAGCCCCTTGAACATCTCATGAAACATGTCCTGTCACTTCCTTTCTGCTTCGGTTTCTGTCCTGTCTGGTCAGGCAAACCGGCCTCCGCCGCCGGGAACGGCCGCTTCTTCGTTCCGATTTGCTGCCTATTAGGATACCACACTCTCCGCAGAAATCCAGAGGTAAATTGACGGTTTCGTCAAAAATAATATCTAAAAATTATCTATTATATACAATTATTTCCGCAAAATTTTCGTGCCGGAGCCAGGCGGTCAATCCTCCTCCCGTACCCGGATCTCCAGGTAGTAATGCTCCTGCCCCATGTCCAGTTCCACCTGGGAGACGCCGCCTGCCAGGTCGAAGCCGAAGTTCTGCCGGACGATTTCCACGCCTTCCCCGTTCACAAGGGCGGCTGTCTGGCGGGTGAAGCGCAGGCTGCTGCCCAGGGCCGTCACCATGTCGTAGCCTTGAATCCCCACATTTTCGCTGCCGGAGCAGTCAAAATCGTGGCTGGGCGCTTTCCAAAGGGAGGCGGAGACGGAAACATCGCCGCCTGCCGGAACCGTCACAGGGAATTGCAGATACAGCACCCGATCCATAGCGCGGGCCTCGCTGACGAGATCATCCAGGAACCCATAGCTGTAACGATCCGGGCACCGGTTCCCCGGCAGGGGGCCCATATCCGCCAGAAGTTCCCCTACGGCCCTCCGGAACAGGGTGAAGGCCGCGCCGGTATCCGCCTCCTCCCCCCGCAGGGCGCCGTACCGCTCGCTGTCATACCGGCAGATCTCGTCCAGCACCTCATCCAGGGTGCTTTCCTGCCGGATTACCGTGCAGGATACCCCCTCAATCTCCTCGCCCCTGCTGCATCCGCCGTCCTGGTAGCCCTGAAGGACGTAGCCCTCCAAATCCTTTCCCAGGACGATCAGCAGCTTCAGTTCCGGCTCCGCCCTCACGCCGTCAGGCACGAAGTAGCTGTGCCGCGCCCAGCCCTCCTCCGGATCGCCCTCGTAGCCGTTGAAGCCGTAGGTAAATACGGTGGTCTCCGATTCATCGGCGGAGAAGGTGACAGCCTGTGTGGCGGCCCGGTACTCCTCATGGGGGGCCGCGAAATCCGTAAACTGGTAAACCGTCACCGGGACGTCCAGGACGGGATAGTCCCCCAGGGCCTGTTCCCGGTAGCGGCCGTCCGACAGCAGAGCCTTGTAATCCTCCCAGCTGTCCGGATAGGCGAGGTTCAGGGTGTCAGAGCCGTCCGGCGAGGCGCTTTGGAAGCCGCCGGAATAGGGCCCTGCGTACAGGATGGGTTCGGCTTCCGTCCCGTCCACCGTCACAGCGGGCATCCGCTCCGCCAGATTCTGAAGGGACCCGGTGAAGGGGTAAAGGGCGTTGACGGTAATATCCTCCCCTGTGGAATTGGAGAGAATATAGCCGTCGGTGACTGCGGCCCCCCATTGGCGGGGCTCCCCGTCACGATAGGCCCCCGGGGCCAGATCCCATATAACGGCGCGTTCCGCCGTCAAATCCACGTCCTCCTCCAGAACCCCCAGGGGGAATACGGGGCCGCCATAGGACATGAATACGGTTCCGCCGTCATGGCCGCTGCCTCCGGCGTTGGCCCCGCCGCCCATATTGATGTTGCCAAGGCCCCACCGGGCCAGGGCAAGGCCGCACACCAGCGCCCCGCAGGCCGCCGCAGCCATGGGTATGCTCCACCTGCGTTTCCGCCGGGCCGCCGGAGCGGCGGCCTCTCCGGCCTCCAGAACCAAATCCCCGTCTACAAGGCCCAAAATCCGAAACAGTCTCTCGCTTCTCACAGGACAACCCCCTCCCTCTCCAAATACGCCCGCAGGGCCTTCCTCGTCCGGAACAGGGCGGATTTCACCTTTCCCGCCCCGCAGCCGCAGGCCCCCGCAATTTCCGCCACGCTGCTGCCGTACCAATACCGCAGAAGGAATATCCGGCGGCTCTCCTGGGGCAAGCCCCGCAGGAACCGGCTGATATGCCCGGCAATCTCCCGATCCTCCATCTGCTTCTGGGGATCCGGGGATCCCGGCAGACACTCTGCCAGTTCCCCCAGCAGGATTTCACCGCCGCCCCGCTTTTCCGCCTGATCCCGCTTCCAGCGGTCCAGGGAAAGGTTCCGGGCAATCCGGCCCAGCCAGGCCCGGAGATATCCGGGCCGCTCCGGCGGTATAGCGTTCCATGCCCGGAGATACACGTCGTTGACACATTCCTCCGCGTCGCCCCGCACCCGGAGCAGGTTCCAGGCCAGGCTGTAGAGGAAACCGCCGTATTTTTCCGCCGTCTCCCCGACGGCCCGCTGATCCCGCGCCCAGTAAAGGTCAATGATCTGCTGATCCTCCATCACGCGCCCTCCTCTCTTTTGTGCTCTCACCCATTTAGACGAAAAAAACGGCAATTGGTTTCGCCGGCGCGGAAATTTTATCCCGGCCCATTTTCCGGCCGGAGCGGCCCTCCCCAGAGGTTCTGACAACCGTCCAAGCAGCAAAAAGCCGCCGGAAACTATCCGGCGGCGTGAACCGCGTCTCCCCTTCCCCGACAGCCACGGAGCCTGCCGCAGGCCGGCAGGCGGGACGCGGATGCAGATGCGCCTGTGAGACAGCCTATTTCTCCGGCCTGCAACGCGCCCGCTGGGCCGCAATGGTGGCCAGCGTATCCCCCAATTGGACAAACACTGCCGCCACCAAATCCAGATCCTCGTCGTTCAGCCGGGAGGCCACAGCCACCGCCAGGGTATTCACGGCGGTGGTCAGGGCCAGCGGATCGCAGTTGTTCATCCCGAATCACCTCTGCACAGCCTATGAGGCCCCCGGGCCGATCATTCACGTTTTCCGGGGCTTTCCGGGAAAGACCGTCAGCTTCTCCCGTCCATCCCACACCGCCAGGAGCACCTCCCGCTCGTTGGCGTAGCCCTGCCGCTGGAGGCTTTGCAGCACCCAGGCGTCCGCCTTCCCCGCCTCCTGGATGTTGTCCCGCATCAGCTGCCCGTCCATGACGAAGGGCGTCTGCACCTGGGACTGCTTTGGGTTCAGATCCAAATCCGTAGGCGTGGCAGGACGATCCTTCTCCTTGGGCAGGAAACTGATCACGCCGTTATTCTCCAATACCGCCGTTTGCAGCTGGCTCAGATCGAACCAGCCGCCAATCCGGCAGTAGGTCAGGAATTCGCTGAGATCCAGCCGGGCCTTTTTCAGGTTCTCCCGGTAAATCACCCCGTCCTCCAGCAGGATCAGGGGCTTGCCGTTGAAGAGCGCCCGGGCCTTCAGGGATTTATTGGTCAGAAGGGAGATTGCCACAGCGGCAAGGCCGTAGACAATAATGGCCGTCAGGGGCTTGAGGGGCTCCTCCAGTTCCGTGGCCAATTCCGCGGCGGCGGAGCCGATGGTGATGCCAGTGATATAGTCGAACATGGTCATCTGGGACACCTGCTTGGTGCCCATCAGCTTAGTCAGCAGAAAGAGGGCCAGCAGTGACAGCAGGGTAGTCAGCACAGTGAGACCCATTCGAGACAGGATTTCCATAAAAGCCTCCCGGAAACAGATTTTTCCGGTATAGCTTTTCCCCCGAAGGCAGGGTTATGCATAAAACCCGGCGTCTTCTCGGGGAACCTCCGCCTTTTTGTATGCCTATCCCGCATCCCCAATGATACGGGCCAAACCGGCAAAGCGCAAGGGGCCTTTCCTTGGCAGGGGAACAATCCCCCGCGGCTTGTCGTCTGCACCAAATTTTATCCAGAAAATTGGTTGCAATTTGTTGTAATTATACACAAAAACCTAACAGTTTTTTAGCTAGTCTGAAAAACTTTCATTTTTCTGTTGAAACCGGCGCTTCCAGAGCGTATACTATTTGATAAGAAACCAGGGAAATTTATGGATGGAGGAAAACGACTATGAAATACGGACGGACCTATAACTTCTCCGCCGGTCCCGCCATGATGCCGGAGTCTGTTCTGGAGGAGATCGCGGCGGAAATGATGAATTACCGGGGCAGCGGCATGTGCGTTATGGAGATGAGCCACCGCTCCAAGGTGTTCCAGCAGATCCGGGACGAGGCAGAGACGGATCTGCGGAAGCTGATGAACATCCCCGATCACTACAAGGTGCTGTTCGTCCAGGGCGGCGGCACCGTCCAATTCGCCATGGTTGCCATGAACCTGATGAAAAACGGCCTCGCCTGCTATGTGGAAACCGGTGCGTGGTCCAAGAAGGCCATTGCCGAGGCGAAGCGGTACGGCGACGTGAAGATCGTGGCCTCCTCTGCCGACAAGAACTTCTCCTATATCCCCGACTGCTCCGATCTGGACATTCCGGAGAACGCGGACTACGTGTATATCTGCGAGAACGAAACCATCAACGGCACCACCTACTATCACCTCCCCAACACCAAGGGGAAGATCCTGGTGTCCGACCAGTCCTCCATGTTCCTCTCCCGGCCCTGCGACGTGGAGAAGTACGGCCTCATCTGGGCCGGCGTCCAGAAGAACGTGGGCCCCGCCGGTATGGCGGTGGTCATCATCCGGGAGGATCTCCTGCGGGACGACCTGCCCAAGCCCGTGCCCACCTATATGAATTACAAAACCCACGCCGACAACGACTCCCTGTATAACACCCCCAACTGCTGGGCTATCTACTGCTGCGGCAAGGTCTTCAAGTACCTGCTGGATAACGGCGGCCTGGAGGCCATGGATCAGCGCAACCGGGAGAAGGCCGCCATCCTGTACGACTTCCTGGACCAGAGCAAGCTTTTCACCGGCGCAGTCCGGAAGGAAGACCGTTCCCTGATGAACGTGCCCTTCGTGACACCCTCCAAGGAGCAGGATGCCGACGTGGTAGCCGCCAGCAAGGCGGCGGGCTTTGACAACCTGAAGGGCCACAAGAGCGTGGGCGGCCTGCGGGCCTCCATCTACAACGCCATGCCCAAAGAGGGCGTGGAGGCCCTGGTGGAGTTCCTGAAAAACTACGAGAACAAGTAAGACGCATTCCCCCGGCCCCGTTCCTCCCCTTCGGAGGCAGAGACGCCTGTCAATTTTCGGACTGCCTGTCCCCCAATGGGCAGTTTCCCTGGCGCCGTCAGCACCCCTGGGGTGTGCTGAGAACGAATGAAAGGGGATTTTTCTATGTCAATGCGCGTTTTGGTCACAGACGGAATGGACACCTCCGCTGTCGAAACCCTGCGGAAGGACGGATACGAGGTTGTGGAACAGTTTTATGAGCCGGACGATCTGGGCGCGGCCCTGCGGGAGTTCGACGCGGCCATTATCCGTTCCGCCACCAAAATCAAGGAGCCCCAGATCGACGCCGCCCGGGGCGGGCGCCTGAAGCTGATTATCCGGGCCGGCGTGGGCATCGACAACATTGCCGTGAAATACGCCGAGGCGGCGGGCATCACCGTGCGGAACACCCCCCGGGCCTCCTCCAACGCCGTGGCGGAACTGGCCATAGCCCTGCTGTTCTCCTGCGCCCGGAATATCTCCATTGCCGGGCACACCATGCGGGAGGGCAAATGGGAGAAAAAGGCCTACTCCAAGGGCTTTGAACTGGCAGGAAAGACCATGGGCGTCATTGGCTACGGCCGCATCGGCCAGCTGGTGGGCGCCAAGGGACAGGCCCTGGGTATGCAGATCCTGTCGGCAGTGCACCGGAACAAGCCGGAGGGTTGCGAATGTGAGACCATGCGGTTCACCTCTATGGATGAACTGCTGGCGGAGTCCGACATCATCGTCCTCTGCGCCCCCGGCGGGGAAAAGCCCCTGGTGGACGGGGAAGCTATCGGGAAGATGAAGGAAGGCGTTGTGATCATCAATGTTTCCCGGGGTTCCAACGTGGACGAGGCCGCCCTGCTGGAGGGCCTGCGCTCCGGGAAAATCCGGGCCGCCGGCCTGGATGTCTGGGCTACCGAAAAGAATCCCAACCAGGAGTTGGTGCAGCACCCGGCAGTCAGCTGCACGCCCCACATCGGCGCAGGCACAAAGGAGGCCCAGAAGCGCATCGGCGCGGAACTGGTGGACATTGTAGAGCGCTTCGAGACCTGATCCGCCATTGAAAAAACACAAAACCGGGCTCCCGTGCAAAACACGGAAGCCCGGTTTCCATATCAAACAGTTTACGGTACATCTATATCTAACCGGAAACGGGGTGCAGCGGATTTCGCCCCGACGGCGTGCTCGCGCGGCAGTCTTTGGCCTTGCCGCAGCTTCTGCCGCGGGACCGCCCCACACCGCCGGGAAGGAAACTCCTGCCCATCCTTTACCAGTACCGGTTGCCGAAGAAGTAACTGAAGAAATCGTTGGGATCCAGATAGCCGTTGCCGGAATTGCCGCCGTTCCCGCTGTCAGCGGGAGCCTCGCTGTTATCGCCGGAGGCAATCTCCTGCTCCGGCGCGGAGCCCCAGACGATATCCACCGTGAAGGTCTCCCCCTGGCGGTAAACCGTCAGGGTGGAGGTGTCTCCGGCAGCGTACTTCTTCTTCGCCGCCACCAGATCCTCATAGCTGGCAATCTTCGTGTCATCCAGCTTGGTGATCACGTCGCCCATCCGGAGGCCCGCCTGATCCGCCGCGCCGCCCTCCTCTACGTAGGAGATAAACACGCCCTCGGAGATGTCATAGCGGAACTGCGCCGCCAGCTGCTGGTTCCAGGACATGGGCTGGATGCCCAGATAGGGCTTGTTGGTGGCGTACCCGTTGGTCATGATGTCCTGGATCATGGCAGCCACGTCATTGATGGGGATGGCAAAGCCCAGTCCCTCGACGCTGGCGCCGGAGGCGGTGTTGGTATACTTGGCGGAAACAATGCCCACCACCTGTCCGTACTGGTTGAACATCGGGCCGCCGGAGTTGCCGGGGTTGATGGAAGCGTCGGTCTGAATCATGTTGAAGGGCACGCCGTCCACGTCAATGGCCCGGTTTACGCTGGAGATCATGCCGCCGGTCTGGGAGAAGTTCAGGGTGCCCAGGGGATTGCCGATAACCAAGACCCGCTCGCCTACGGTCAGCCGTGTGCTGTCGCCCATGGTGACGGGCTTGAGGCCCTCCGCCTCAATCTTGATGACGGCGATGTCGTAATCCTCTTCGCCGCTGATAATCCTGGCGTCATAGGTCTCGCCGCTGTAGAGGGTAACTTTCACAGCCTCCGCGTCCTGAATCACATGGTAGTTGGTGGCAATATAGCCGTCGGGAGTGAGGATGAAGCCGGAACCCGCGCCGGAGGTGGGCTGGCTCCAGTAGCCATTGCCTGCGGTTCCGCTGGTGGTGATGGCCACTACGCTGTTGACATTGGCGGCGTAGACCTCCGCGTCGGTCATCGGCGTTACGCCGTCGGCATTCTTGATGGTGACGGGAGGGGCGGAGATCTGCCCGCCCTGATTCAGCACCTGGCTCTGCCCTGCGCTCTGGGAGGCGTCCTGTCCGGCACCGCCTGCCCGATCCATGGCCCAGAACACCGCGCCGCCGCCTGCGGCCCCGCCCATCAGGGCGCATGCCAGGGCCAATGCGGTGATTTTCAGGCCCAGACGGCTCTTCTTCACCGGCTTCATCTCCTGGACGGGCCGTCCGCCCTGGGAACTGTGCAGCTGCTGGCCCAGTGTAGGCTCCTGCCCGGTCTCGCTGCCGTCCCTGCGGTAGGTGTAATGGTACAGATTTTTTTCATCGTTATACATAATCCTTACCTCCTAATTATGTATCCCGGATAGTTTTGTTTCAGAGCCCGCCGCCGGAGCGGTTTGTCCATGGGTCTCATCATACCGGGAAATCATGTCGAAAGTGTGAAGATAGTTTATCGCTTCTTTGAATTTTTCTCCTGTTTTAACCTGTTGACCGCAGTATACGTCCGGCAGCTTAAAAACATCTGAAAAGTTTATAGATAAATTTTGAACGCCGATCCGGGGGCAAAACCCAAAAACACATTGCCCCGGAGGGAAAAATCCGGTATACTGGGACAAGCACTTTAAATAAGGAGGGGTTCCTTTGACCCATCTCTTCATCCATGGCCTGGGGCAGACCGCCGCCGCGTGGGACGGCGTGCTCCGCCATATGGCGGCCCTGCCGGACGTCCGGGGGGTGAACCTGCCGCCGCTCCTTCAGGGACGGAAGGCAGACTACGAAACCCTGTCCGGGGAATTCGACGCCCTGTGCGGCGGCATCCAGGGACCCCTGGCCCTTTGCGGGCTGTCCCTAGGGGCCGTGCTGGCGCTGGATTATACGCTCCGTCACCCGGAGCGGGTGGACTCCTTAGCTCTGATCGCTCCCCAGTACCGGATGCCCCGGCTGACGCTGAAGCTTCAGTCCGCCGCCTTCCGCCGGATGCCGGAGCGGGCCTTCGCCTCCACCGGATTCCGCAAGGCGGAGTTCCTGTCCCTGACCGCCTCCATGGCCGCGCTGGATTTTTCCCGGCAGGTCCCCGGCATCGCCTGCCGGACGCTGCTCCTGGTGGGGGAGAAGGATCGGGCCAACCGGAAGGCCGCCCGGGAGTTGGCGGAACTCATCCCGGGGGCGGAGTTCCAGGCCGTTCCCGGCGCGGGGCATGAGGCCAATTTAGATGCCCCGGAGGCCCTGGCGGCGGTTCTCTCCGCCTTCTACAGGAGCGGGGGGCCCGGCTCCATTGGTTAAATTGACGCATTATATTCACTTTTTTTGTTGATATTGTATGCAAACGCCTGTTGAAAGGAGGTCTTGGCCCTTGCTGAAGCTGGAATCCATCAAGCTTTCCCCCGGCCACGGCCCGGAGGCCCTGGCGGCGGAGGCCGCCCGTATCCTGCGCATCCCCCGGAAGGACATCCTGTCCCTCCGCATCCTCCGCCGCAGCGTGGATGCCCGAGAGGAAGCCCGCCTGGTTTACACGGCCGCCCTGTCTTTGCCGGACGAGGCCGCCGTCCTGCGGAAGTACCGGGGAAAGCACCTCTCCCCTTGGCGGGAGCCTGACGCCTATGCGCCTCCGGCCCCCCGCCCGCCCCAGGCAATCCCGCCGGTGGTGGCCGGGGCCGGCCCGGCAGGCCTTTTTGCTGCCCTGACCCTGGCCCGGGCAGGCCTGCGGCCCATCCTGCTGGAACGGGGCAGGCCGGTGGAAGAGCGGGCCCGGGACGTGGAGCGGTTCTGGGCCTCCGGGACGCTGGACACCTGCTCCAATGTCCAGTTCGGCGAGGGCGGGGCCGGTGCATTCTCCGACGGGAAACTCAACACCGGAACAAAGGATATCCGCCACCGCTTCATTTTAGAACAGCTGGTCAAATGCGGCGCGCCCGAAAGCATCCTGATCGACGCCAAACCCCATGTGGGCACAGACTATCTCCGCACCGTCCTGCAAAACCTCCGGCGGGAACTGCTGGATCTGGGGACAGACATCCGTTTCGAGACCCGTCTTGTGGATCTGGATATCCAGGCCGGCCGTCTGGCCGGCGTCCTGCTGGAGGGCCCCTCCGGCAAGGAAACCCTGCCCTGCCGGCAGTTGATCCTGTGCCCCGGGCACTCCGCCCGGGACACCTTCGAAGCCCTGCTCCGCCGCAGCGCAACCATGGAGGCCAAGCCCTTCGCCATAGGCGTCCGGATTGAACACCGGCAAGCGGACATTGACGCCGCTCAGTACAAACGGTACGCAGGGCATCCGGGCCTACCGGCCTCCACCTATAAACTCTCCTGCCATCTCCCCGGCGGCCGGGGCGTGTTCTCCTTCTGCGTCTGCCCCGGCGGGGAGGTGGTCGCCGCCGCCTCGGAGGAAGACCGTGTAGTCACCAATGGTATGAGCGAATTCGCCCGGGACAGGGAGAACATCAACGGGGCCCTTCTGGTGGGCGTCACCCCGGAAGACTTCGGCGGGGACGCCTCCCCCCTGGCAGGCGTATCCTTCCAGCGGAAGCTGGAGGCGGATGCCTTCGCCCTGGGGGGCGGCGGGTATCTGGCCCCCGCCCAGCGGGTGGGGGATTTCCTGGCGGGGCTGCCCTCCTCCGGCCCCGGGCGGGTGCGGCCCAGCTACCGCCCCGGCGTGGCCTGGACGGATCTCCGCCGCTGCCTGCCCCCCTTCGCGGCAGACGCCCTGGCGGAGGCCCTGCCCATCCTGGGCCGGAAACTCCGGGGCTACGACGATCCCGATGCCGTCCTCACCGCTGTGGAGAGCCGCTCTTCCTCTCCTGTCCGCATCCTGCGGGACGAAACCCTCCAGTCCAATATCCGCGGCCTGTATCCCTGCGGCGAGGGGGCCGGTTATGCCGGAGGCATCCTCTCCGCCGCCGCAGACGGCATCCGCTGCGCCGAGGCCCTCTGCCAATCGTGTTTTTGACGTATATATGATTCTTTATGCCTACTATATTGTTTATCAAGGAGTGTTAGCCTCTATGAGCCGTACTATCTGCATCTATCAGGATTTCCTTACCGAGGCCCATAAAACCCAAATCCGTGAGGCCGCCGGGAAGGCCGGTTTCACCCCCTGCTTCTTCACCTGCGATCAGGTGGAAGAGGCGAAGGCCTGCCTGCGGGACTGCGAAATCCTCTACACCTGCGACCCCGAAATCCTGCGTTCCGCTTCCGCCTCCCTGCAATGGTGCTGCTCCGCCAGTGCCGGGGTGGACGTTTTCTGCAAGGATGACGGCATGTTCCAAAATCCCGCCTGCCTCCTGACCAACTCCAACTGTTACGGCGTCACCATCGCGGAGCATATCGTCATGGTCACGTTGATGCTCCTGCGGCGGATGCCGGCCTATCAGGAGGTCATCCGGAACCGGGAGTGGGGAGATCCCCTGCCCATCCGATCTATCCAGGGTGCGTCCTTCACCCTTCTGGGCACAGGCAATATCGGCGTCAACACCGCCCGGTACCTTCGGAACATGGGCGCGGCCCATATCACCGGCGTCAGCCGCTCGGGGAAGCCCCATCCCGCCTTTGACGAAGTCTTCCCCATCTCCCGCCTGGATGATCTGCTGCCCCAGGCCCATCTGCTGGTGATGTCCCTGCCGGAGACGGCGGAGACCGTCCACATCCTGAACCGGGAGCGGATCGCCCTCCTGCCGCCGGACGCCTGCGTGATCAACGTAGGCCGGGGCACCGCCATCGACCAGGAGGCCCTGGCGGAAGCCCTGGACGGCGGGCGCATCGCCGGGGCGGCCCTGGACGTGGTGGATCCGGAGCCGCTGCCCCGGGATCACTTCCTGTGGGACACGAAAAACCTGGTACTGACTCCCCATGTTTCCGGCAACCTGACGCTGGATTCCACCTGCGATCTGAATGTGGAGATGTTCTGCCGGGATCTGGAGAACTATGGCGCAGGCAGGCCCCTGTCCCGGCTGGTGGATCGGAAGAGGGGATATTAACAACCTGTATTCACAGGGTCAGGAACATAAGGGAGGGATGATATGGATTCTGTTGGGAAATTTACCGGCAAGGCGTCCGCCTACGCGGCGGGACGGCCGGCCTATGCGGAGGCTTTTATCTGCGACCTGTACCGGGAATACGGCTTTTCCCAAAGTTCCGTTGTTGCGGACGTTGGCGCCGGCACCGGGAAGTTCGCAAAGCAGCTTATCGAAAGAGGGACGTTCGTCTATTGCGTGGAGCCCAATGCGGACATGCGCAGGCAAGCGGAACAGGAACTGAAGCCCTTTCCTAACAGCCGCTGCGTAGCCGGGGACGCCGCCTGTACGGCTTTAACCGGGCAGTCGGTGGATTTCGTCACAGCGGCCCAGGCCTTTCACTGGTTTGACGCGGAACTGTTCAGGGAGGAGTGCCGCAGAATCCTGCGGCCGGAAGGACGTGTGCTGCTCATTTACAACATGCGGGATACCGGAGCGGAAATTACGCAGAGGTGCTCCGATATCTTCAAACAGTGCTGTCCGGCATTTACAGGGTTTCACGGCGGCATACAGAAAAACGACCTCCGCATCCAGCGCTTTTTTACCGGCTCTTACGAGAAGCGGGAGTACGATCACCCTCTATGCTACGACAAGGACACCTTTATCAAGAGGAGCCTCTCCAGTTCCTATTCCCTAAAGCCCCAGGATGCCGGATACCCAGAGTACACCAGGAAACTGGAAGCCCTTTTTGATACGTGCGCAGACGGCGGCACGTTAATCATGCCGAACCAAACCGTACTCTACACCGGGACCGTATAACCCGTCAGGCCGCAGGCAGGGCCGGAAGCGGACGCAGGTCTGCACACACGAAAAGGGGCAGGAAAAAACCGGCCCCTTGAACGGAGCCGGTTCAGCGGTATTGTTGGAATGTGGCAGGTATCCGAAGCCCTTTCCGCCGCCATGGAAGGGCACGAGCCCCTGGCGGCGGCCGCCGGCGCCATGCCGGATCAGCGGTTGTTCAGATAAATGGCGCCGCCCAACACAGCGATGGAAAGCAGAGTGTACAGCATCCGGGGCACCTCCTTCTTTCTTGATGTTGGATACATCATATCACAGCGCAGTTTTGAAAACATTCAGGATCTTGCCGGATTTCAGAAATCTTTTTCGCCCAAAAAGGGCGGCTCAGGCCCTCTCCCGCCGCCCTCATTCCCTTCTCCTCCATGGCTTTGCGCCCTTTTCCGGTACCGGACGGACAAACACCGGGGCAAAGGGAGGCCATGTATAGGATCTTGCTGTTTCCCGGAAAGGAGGCCGCCTATGGAACCCCGCGCCCAATGCTTTGTAAAACGCGATTACCGCCCCGTTTTTACGGAAGGCACCATGCCACGCCTGGCCTATGTCAGCCGCCGCCCCCCGGTGGAGGAACCCCAGCCCTGGCTGCTTCACGCCCATCCGGATCTGGCGGAGGTCCTGCTGTTCGACCAGGGAGGGGGCCGGTTCCTCATCGGCGGGACTGCCTACGATGTACACGCCGGGGATCTGATGGTCATCAACAGCGGGCTGGTGCACGACGAACTCTCCAACGGCCCCTTCGGCTTGTTCTGCATAGCGGTAAGCGGCCTGCGGATACCGGGCCTCCGGGAAAACGCCCTTCTGCCGGAGGACGCGCCTCCGGTCTTTCCCGCAGGGGAGGAGGCGGCGGAACTTCAGGCTGTCTTCCGGCTGATTTACCGCTATCTCCGGGACGATCTCCCCGACTGCGAGATCTTTTGCCACCGGCTGATGCTGGCCCTGCTGGACCGGGTGCTGACGATTTCCGGATCCACTACCCTGCGCCTGCCTGAAAGCCCGGATCCCGCCGCCCTGAGCCATCAGGTGCAGGGATATATTGACGGGCACTTCCGCGAACCGCTGACCCTCCAAAGCCTGGGCAAAGCCCTTCACGTCAGCCCCTACTATCTGGCCCACGTGTTCAAGGAGTCCAGCGGATACTCCCCCATGCACTACCTGACCCGCCGCCGGATTGGCGAAGCCCAGAACCTGCTGGTCTCCACAGATCTCCCCATCTCCCGGATCTCCGAGATGGTAGGCTACGAAACCCAGAACTATTTCAACCAGCAGTTTTCCAAATATGCGGGTATGCCGCCCGGGAAATTCCGCCAGTCCATGGCGGCAAAAAAGGGCGGGGACACCAGATCCCGCAGGTGATGATTACAAATTTGATCAATGTACAAAGAAGAGGGCTCCGCTTTGGCGGAGCCCTCCTTTCACTGGCAGCCCGGCAGTTCCTCAAGGGAGGCAAAGGTGTAGCCCATATCCTCCCACTTGGTCAAAAGATCATCCAGAATCTCCGCGTTGGTCCGGGAGGTGGAGTGCAGCAGGACGACAGCCCCGTCATGGATCCGGGGCAGAAGCTTGGCGTAAGCCTGATCTGCCGTAGGCTGGTTGTCCGTGTACCAGTCCACATAGGCGAGGCTCCAGAAAACCGTCTTATACCCCAGGGCCTGGGCCTGCTTCAAATTCTCCTCACTGTACTTTCCCCTGGGCGGGCGGTAATAGCGGGGCAGTTCCTGCCCGGTGGTCTCCCGGTACAGATCCGCCAAGCTCTCCAGTTCTTTCCGGAACGCCTCCTGATCCGCAATCCGGGACATGTCCGGGTGGTGATAGGTGTGGTTTCCCACAATGTGCCCCTCCGCCGCCATCCGGCGGATGATATCCGGCGCAGTCTCAATCATGTTGCCCACCACGAAGAACGCGGCAGGGGCGTTGTGCTTCTTCAGCGCGTCCAGGATTGATTCCGTATATCCGTTCTCATACCCGCAGTCAAAGGTCAGATAGATGACCTTTTTCCCGGTATCGCCCAGATAATAGGCGTCATACTGCCCCAAATGCTCCGCCGTGGCGTTTCCCACAGGCGCCGCGCCCTCCGTCTGGAAGGAGAGGCCCCAGTCGCCGGAGGCCGCTACCGCCGCCGGTGCGGAAGCCGCCACCGCCTCCGCGTCCTTGTCCCTCCAAATAAACGCGCTGGCGCCCAGCAGGCACAGCGCAGCCATTGCCGCCGCAGTCCGGCGGGATCGTTCAAAGTCCATAACATCCTCCTGTGCGCGGTCCGGACGGCGTGCCGTACCGTCTGTTTTCCCGGCAGCCGCGCCGCCGCAGTTTCAAGTCTGTTTGAAAACCGGCTCTGGAATCATCATGTACCGGCAGCGCAGAATTATGCGCAATTGATCAAAAAACCGCGAAAAAAAGGACGGCTCCCGCCGTCCTTTTTCCCATATGCCGGATCTTCCTCAGTCCTCCGGCGGCAGCGCCAGCAAAAAACTCTCCCAAGTATGATCCGCCGCCTCAACGTCACGCCACGTGTACTGCAGTTCCTCACAGATCGCCCAGGTCAGGTAGCGGAAATAGAACTCCACCTCCAGGTGGCAGGGCAGGATATCCAGAATAATCCGCTGAATCTGTTCAAACTCCGCCGGAACGCCCACCACACTGGGAAACCGCACCTGCAGACGCCCGGTGCCGGTTTCCCGGACTTTCGCCGGGATACCGCAGCCCCGGACGGTGGTGTCAATAGCCTTGGGGGTCAGGCTGTCACCGTCGATCTGGAGGAGCGCCGCCACGGCGGCCCTCCGCTCCTCCGCCGTCACAGCCACCGGACGGCGGGCAAACAGATTCTCCCGCCGGAAAAGGCCCTCCCCCTCTGCCGTAGCGGTCAGGGCTTCCCGCTCCACCGTCTCAAGACGCGCCGCCGCGCCGTCCAGTTCCCGGCCCAGGGCGTAGAGTTCCGCGCCGTTCACGCTCTTTTCAGTCAGATCATATACACCCAGGGGCGCCAGCAGCCGCCGCAGAAATTCCTCATACATCCGTCAGCCCTCCAGCCTTGTCACCGCCAGCGTCCCCAGCACGGGGAGGACGGTGCCGCTGGCCGCCAAATCCGCCTGCGGCTCGGAAAAGCGGTAATTCTCCACACCCTCCAGATCGTAGAGCCGGTTTCCCAATTCTGCCAGCAAAACGGGTTTTCCCAGAAGCCGCCCCGTAAAAAGGCTGGAGATCGCCAGTTCTGCCCGGGCCTTCACCTCGTTGAAATCCGCCCCCTCCTTCACGGCCAGGGCCACCGCCACATTGACAGCCGCAGCATCAGGTGCCTTCGCCTGCACGCTTACGGCGATCTCCCGTTTTTCCTGGAGATCCGCCTCCACCTCCGCCAGCAAAGCCGCGTCCGGCAGGCCGTTTTCCCCGGCGATGTACACATCCACAGTCCCGGTCCCTCGGCTCCGTCCCACAGCCTTGGCGGCAGTGACGCCTGCGTGGCCCATGGCGGTCTGCTCGTACCAGGCGGCGTTGGCCCCGTTGGGAAGGCGGCGGTAACTCTCCAAAATTCTGGCCCGCAGGGCCCCATCTTCCTCCGCGTCCGCGCCGCCGGAGAAGGCGGCGGGGTTGACGCAGGCCGTCACCGCCACCGGGCACGCGGTCAGGATATGTACCGCCCCCGCCACGGCGTTTCCGCCGCTCCCGGCCTCCAGGGCCTCCGCCGGAGCGTCTGCGGAAAGCGCGCCCGCCGCCAGAACCACCGCTTCCGTTGTCCGGAACCGCACCTCCTCCGCCGTCATGCACACGGTTCCGGCAGGAATCGTAACTGCCATGGCAGGCGCGGTTTCCACGGAGAAACGGAGGGTTCCCACTGCCCTGGAAGCAGGCATCCGGCCCAATCCCCGCATGGCGGCGTGATAATCCAGATATTCCCCCTGGGCTGTCTGGGGAAAACTCTGGTCCAACACCCATTCCCCCTGCATCTCCAACGCCTGGATCTGCGCGGCGGCGGCATACAGCCGGACGGCCAGATCGCACCCGTCCGCAGGGGTAAAGCCCGCCCGTTCCCTAAAAGCGGACAGCAGATCCTGATAGATTGTCTCAATATCCTTCACAAATTCTCTCCTCTCACCGGATGTCCAGGGACACGGACAACGGTTCCCCCTGCCAGAGGAGTTCCGCCGTCAAAACAGCGGATCCCTCCTCCAATGGCGACAGCGCCACAGACTCCACAGAGAGTTCCTCCCCCTCCAGTGCCTCCGCCACAAACTGGGCTGCCGCCCCCTGCCTCTGGGCCGCCGGCAGCTTGGGCAACTGCCACAGGCGGCTGCCCAGATCCTCCCGGAAGGGAAACGCCCCCCTCCGGGCCGCCAGCTTGAAGAGGACCCTCTGCAAAAGGGCCTCCCTGCCGGACACCCGCCGCAGCCCGCCTACGCCGTCTGGCACATAGTCGCCGTTCTGCATTGCTAATTCCATCTCAGCCGTCCTCCTTCCCCTCAGAAGGCGCGTAGGGTTTCCCGTTGATGAAAAGGCTCCCCGTCAGGGAGAGTTTCTTTCCCTTGAGTTCCACGCTGCCGTCCTTTTTCAGGTAGACAGCGCTGCCTCCGGGCCCCTGAATGCATACCTCGCCAGGCTGCATCCCGGCGGGGGGCTCCGCCTGCTTCATCCCGGCCACGCATTGCTCCTGTCCGCCGGGGCCGCCCTTGACCACCAGCACGCCGGCCCCGCTCTCCGGCAGCCACACGTAGCCGCCGGGGCCGTAGATCGGCAGCGCCCGTATCTCGCCCCGGGTGACGGCCCCCACACTGCCGCCGGCAATGGTGGTCACGCCAAGTTCCGCTTCCACGGAAGGCGGAGCCAGCTTCATTTGTCTGGAAAGCCACATTTCCCTATCCCCTCTCTTTCAGCGTCAGGGTAACGGCGGCCCCCTTCTCCGGGGAAAAGTCGTTTTCTGCCTCCGCCACCCGCAGATCTTTCCGCAGGCCCATTTTAGGCAGATCCACCGACACAATATCCCCCGGGAATGCCAGGAAACTCCCCGGCAGGCGCACTGTCACCGTTGTCTGATCCTCTTTTGACCGCTTGATCTGATATTCCCCCGTATAGCGCATGGCATCCCAGGTGCTCTGTCCAGGGGTGTAGATCACCCGGCGGCACTGTCCGCCCAGGGCGATCATTTCCTCGTTCCGCACACTGTAGGAGGTCTGGCGGGTCTTGTCGATAACCAGTGCCTCCGTCACCACGCCGTAGCGATCCTCCCGCAGGGAGCAGGAAAGCATCAAATCCCCCTCCCCCAGCAAAAGCCGCCCGCCGCTGTCCTGCTCCGGCGCGGCCAGCAGATCCCCTTCCGGCGTAAACCGGGGCAAAAACGCTCCATAGGTCCGGCAGAAGCCTTCCAGGGCCCGCCATTGGCTGGCCCCGGCGGGGACGGTGTACACGGAACCGGCCCGCAGATCCGCTGTCTCCCGGACGGTGATGCCGTAAGGAGACACATGCTTGCGGATCAGTTCCGCCAGCGTCACATCCTGATAGGTCACAGACTGGGACTCGTTGTCCAGCAGGCGGGCGGCCATACCCCGCCCGGACAGGCTGGCAGTCACTCCCCCAGGCCCCAGATCGATGCTGTACTCATCCACAATGGCCCGCAGCACAATCTTTCCCTGGTGGACGGCCTCAAACCCCGTCGCCTGCCGCAGCGTCTCCGCCATGCCGTTCTCATAGGGAAAGGTCACAGAAAAGCTGTCGCAGGGCACGCCGCCGGTGTAGTCCAGATTCCAGGAGAGGAGCGGCGGCAGATCGAAAACGCTGCCGCCGCAGCCGGTAATCCGTCCCGTCATGGCATCCTCACCTCGTCTCCCGGATAGATGAGGTTCGGGTTTTTAATCTGCGGGTTGGCCGCAATCACCGCCGAAAGTTCCTTCCCGTACCTTTTGGAGATCCCCCAAAGGGTATCCCCCTTCTTAACGGTGTAAACGCCCGTTCCAGCGGCCTCCGCCGTCTGGGGGAGGATACCGGGCACATCCTCCTCCCGTTTCCGCAGGCCGCCGGTTCCGCCGCCGCAGTCCTCCCAGAACTCAAAGCTGTACCGGACATACTCCGGCACCGGCTCCTCTGTCAGCCTCAGGGATACGAAATACGCCGGCCTCGCCTGCCAGACAGGATGGATCAGCTGGCCCGGCCCCTCGGACTGGAACACCGTCTCCAGTTCCTTGAACTGCTCGTAGGCATCCCGTCCCACAAAAGCGCCCTCGCCCCGGAACACCCGGTAAGAGCCGCCCAGTTCCTGGAGCACGCATCGCCCGAAGGGAACCTGATGAACCGCCACCCGGCGGCGGTTTTCCACAGTGTAAACCTCCGGATTGTGCGGCCAGGTATAGTCTTTAAACCGCATTGCGGTGAGCCGCATGGCCACTCCTCCTTCTCAAGAAAATCAGCGTCAAAACAGGGAAAATCCCCCGTCGTACCGCCTGGCGTCCCGCTGGAAAATCCGGGACAGTTCTTTCGGATCGCCCGCCGCCCCGCCGGCAGGCGGAAAGACCATCTCCGTCACCGTCCGCTCCGGGCCTCCCTCGTCTCCGGCGCCGGAAATCACAGCCTGGCTGCGGGAAGCTGTCTCCCCGCCGGATCCCCAGGGAGATCCCCCATCTGCCGCACCAAGGGCAGGGCCGCTTTGCCGGACGCCCCGGAGAACCGGGAGCTCCCCGTCCCGTGCCGGGGCAGCCGTCCCCACCCCGGGAAGGGCGGCGGCCGCCCCTCCGAGAACCCCGGACGGCCGCCATTCCAGGCCTCCCCGCAAATCCGGGCCAGGGAACCCCCCATCCGCCGCATCTACCCGGGGCGAACCCCCGGCTTCCGGCAAGGCCCCCGCCAGCCCATAAACCGCCGCCTCCGGCCATCGGGCAGCCATTGGGAGGGAATCCGCCTCCGGCAGAAGGCCCGGGAAGATGCCCGCGTCCCGGAACTCCCGGGACAGGCCCCCCGTCTCCGGAGCAGCGCCGGCCGCCCCCTCCTTCTTCCCCCATAAAGGAAATCCCCTTCCCAGGTCTTGCCCTGCAGCCTCTGCAATCCCTTCTGCCGTCTCCGGAGCGGCCTCCGCATCCTCCTGCGGAACGATTCCGCCCAGCAGCAGCCGGGCCAGGGCCTCCCGCTGCCGCCGCAGTTCCTCCTGGACATAATCCACCGGATCACCCCTTCTTCAAAGCGTCAAACCGCCCCTGGTCAAAAGCCGGGTTCACCTCCCCCGGGGCGGCGGGCCCGTCCTCTCCGGAAAGCCGCCGCAGCAGCGTTTCCATCTGCCTCCCGGTAAGGCCTTCCAGCACCGCCTGCCTGTCCCGGAAAACCGGTTCCCCCCGGAAGAAGCAGCACGCCGCCAGAATCCCGGCGTTGCAGAGGAGTGCCCGCTCCAACGGATCCTCTGTCTCCTCCCGGCAGGCCTGCCAGAGGGACAGCAGCCGTCCGGCGGTCAGGGGCCGCAGCTGGTCAATCTCCCTCATGCGGAGATCTCAATCCGTCTGGAGGCCACCACGGTGATCTTCTCCGCCACCATGGCGTTCAGCTGGCCCTCCTCGTGGATATTGCTCCACTCACAGCCGCTGTAAATAATCTTCCGATCCGGCTTGCAGATCACCAGGGAGAAATCCTGGAGATCGTAGAAGTTGATGCCGTCGGAAACCGCATCGTCTGTTGCGTAAAGCCGGGTCAGTTCCAGGGTGTATTTCCGCTGCCCCTCGATAGCCGCCACCGGCTCGCTCTCGCCAAAGGCCTCTACAAATTGGGAGGACTTGGACGCCTTGGCGGTGTAACTCTGCACCACCGCCACCTTTCTGCCCTCCAGTTCCAGATAGATATCGGAACTGGTAGGAAATCCCTTCACCTGCATACGCACCCTCCTTTATTAAATGGTGATGTGGACGGTAAGATAAATCTGATTGAGCCCGTGGGCCACGGCAAAGCCGAACTCCACTAGGCAGACAGTGGGATCGTCGGCGGAGGCGGTCACAGAAACCTCCCCGTAGCCGTCGATGATCTCCGCCGCCGTCTTTTTCTCCAGTTCCACAATCACCTGGGAACGGATAGCGCCCCGGCTGCGGACGGTATTTTTTGTCCTTTTGAACTTACTATGGAGAGCGTCCCGGATAGAGGGAATCACGTCGTCCACAATCAAAATGGTGGTCAGTTCCCGCCAGGTAGCGTCGGCGGCCTCGCCGGTTTTTGTTCTGGTGGTAATCCCCCGGACTGGGGAGATA
Organism: uncultured Oscillibacter sp.; assembly: GCA_910584995.1. Taxonomy (GTDB): domain Bacteria; phylum Bacillota; class Clostridia; order Oscillospirales; family Oscillospiraceae; genus Oscillibacter. The sequence continues at coordinate 58,830 of CAJUDW010000006.1, forward strand.
ATGCCCGCCGCGGTCTCCAGCGGCGTCACGCCGCCCCGGACCAGGAGATCGATATCGTTGTCGCCGTACTCCTGGGAGAGTCCCCCCAGCCCCTTCAGTTCCGTGCCGTTCAGCGGCACAGCCGGATCCCGTCCGGCAGCCACGGCTCCGGCCACAGCGGCGGCGGCGAACACGCCAGGCAGCGTTTTTCCGGAGGCGTCCAGGGGATCGGGCCCCACCAGCACCATCCGCTCGCTGTTAAGGGCCTTGGCCCGTTCCACCAGGGCCGCCGCGTCCTCGCCGCTGCCGCCCACCAGGGCAATCCGCTCCCGGCGGCTGGCGGAGGCCTCTGTCACGGCGTTCCGCAGGGCCTGCTGCACCGCAAGATCCCCGCTGTCGCAGACCACAATCTGCACGTTCTCCTTTCCCAGCGCCGCGAAGGCCGATTGATAGTCCGCCAGGACCTGGGCCTCGTCCCCGTCCTCCGCCGCGTCCGCCACCCGGACAGCCGTCACAGCAGAGGCCCCGTTGGCAAACAGCAGCCGCAAAACCGTGCTCATTCCCGGTACGGCATCTTCGCCAAAAGCCTCCACACCGGCGGCATAGCCGGTAACGGTGACGGCCTTTCCCACGTCGCCCCGAACGGCCCGGGCAGCAACGCCCACAATCTTGGAAGCCCGTCCGGCAAAGACCGCCGAAGAAGCGTCGTAGACCGAGTAAACACCGGGCCTCTCATGCATGATCATACTCAATTTTTCATGACCCCTTTCAAAACAAAGTCCAAAAACACATCCTCCTCACCGGAGGACTCCGCCGCGAAAACCGCCCTGCATTGCAGCCGCCCCCGCCGGAGGAACATCCCGGTCTCCCGCTCCCATTGGAGGGCCTCCCAGGAAAGTTCCCCTGGCCGGATGCCGGAGGGCAGATCCCCCAGAAGGATTTCCGCCGCCGTACCGCATCCGGCCTCGCAGTCCGCCGCCCGGTTCCCCCGCACGTCCACGACGATCACGCCCTCCAGCATCTTTCCGTAAAGTTCCCTGGAGACCCCGGATTCCGGATCATACCGCTCGCCCAGGTATCCGCAGAAGCCCATGGCCTTCCCCTGGGCGGTCTCCACGGCCACCGCCGCCGCGGGGCCGGCGTAGGCCTTGGCCCGTCCGGGAGGGAAGGCGGCCATCGCCGCCAGCCCTCCGGCGTTCAGCGCATCAACCACCGCGTCCCGCATCTGCGTCAGTTCCTTCATGATGCCTCCTTTGCCGCCTCCAGGGACGCCCACCAGTGGCAGAGCGTCCCCCCGATGTAGTAGGGCCTGCTGCTGCGGACATAGAAGGAGAGCCCGTTCCAAAGGACGGTGTCCCCAGGATCCACCCGTTCCCGGCCCAAGTACAGCCAGAGTCGCTGATCCACCCAGCCGATACTGGTGACCGCGCCGGGTAAGCCCTCCTTCCGTTCCGCCAGGGGCTGCAGGAAAACGAGGGCCTCCGCCTCCCCCGCCGCGGTGCGAAGGATCGCCTGCTGGCCGCAGCATTTCAGAACCTCCCGCATCCAGTCCATCAGCCTCTCACCCCTTGAAAGGAAAAATCCTCCGGCACGGCAAAGGGGGCCATAAGCCGTTCCGCAGTCTGGCGGAGGTTCCGGGCCTGGGCGGCGGTTTCCGCCGCCCCCCTGCCCTTCATGGAGATCTCCCCGGCCCGGAAGGACTCCACAAAGCCCCCGTTTCCACCTGTCAAGAGATCCGCCGCCGCAGTAAAGGCCGCCGCGCAGGGAAAGGCCTCGCCACAGTCCTCCGCCGCCAACCCCTCCCGCAGCCGGCCCTCCCAGTACCGCCCTGCGGCGGCGCAGAGGGGAGCCAGCAGGGCCTCCGCCGCCGCGCCCCCGGCGGCAGCCCGGGCCATGTCCAGGATCCTGTCCTCCATGGCCGTCACCCCGCGTTCAAAACCTTGGACGCCTCGGGGAACAGCTTGGCGAAGCCGGAGATAGAGGTAATGGCGGCCCGTTCCAGCTGCCGGTCAATGAGTTTGTCGTACTCCACCGTCACCTGGCTGCCGCAGATCTGCTCCAGGGCGTAGTTCTTGTCCAGGCCGATGATGGTCCCGGCAGGCATGGCGGAAGTCCGCAGCAGCTTGGCTCCCAGGGGATTGGTCAGGGTGCCGGTGCCCTGGAAATTCAGCCCCGTCAGAGGATTCTGGAACTCCGGCAGCTTCAGCATAGCCAGCATCATATCGCCGCTGACCAGCATAGTGTTCATGGTGTAGGGGTCGAACTGGCTCCAGAAGTCCACCAACGCCTCATAGCTTAGGGCGGTATTGCCCTTGGTGATCGGAGCGGTGCCCACAGTAAAGGCCTGGGCGGCATTGTTGTTGCCGTCGCCGTCTTTCAGCACGCTGATGGCGTCTTCCAGATGCATCCTGCCGATGTAGGCGCCAATCTGCCGCAGGGTCACGGAGAAGAGGTCCAGCCGCTGGAAGCGGATCGCCTCATAGGAGGCCACCAGCATCCTGCCCCGCTTGTGGAGGCGCACCAGATTTTCCTGGGTGCGGATGACGGTCTGGGGGATCTGAGCCCCCTCTTCCACCCGCCGGAGGCTTTTCTCCTCCTTGGTGGGGGTAGAGGAGATGGAGCGGTAATCCATCCCGTCAAAATTGGTGACAGCGGCGGTAATGGCAGGCAGAACGCTCTCCTCCTCCAGCCCCTGGCGCACCACCCGGGAGACAAACTCCGGAAAGAGGACGGCAGAATCGGTGGTGTGGAAAAATTTCTCCACCATATCGCTGCCTGCGCCCTTGACCTTGATGTCAAAGCGTTTCAGCTGCCGCTGGAAAGCGTCCATCCCCTCCAACGGCGTGCCCCGGTAGTGCTCGCTGGGATCCAGTTCCTCCAGGGTCTGGGAAAAAGTGCGGCCGCTGCGGCCGTACATGCCCTTTTCCAGCCTGACGTTTTCGTAATGATAACTCATATAGCCCTCCCTCTCTTTACAGCGCAAATGTTACGGTGCCGGACACGCTGTCCACATCCACCACCAGATAGTTCCGTCCGCCCTCCCCGGCGGCCACGCCGCCGCTGCCGTCGGCGGCCAAGGCGCACCAGCCCAGGGAAGGCGCGGCCTCGCCGGAGTACCCGGCGGTGATCATGCCCCCCAGGGCCACCGCGCAGGCCCCGTCCCGGCCTGCGGACAGCACCATGCCGCAGAAGCTGTCCCCTGCGGCGCAGGGCCCCACGGTCCCGCTGCCGGTAATTTTGACCACCTCGCCCTCATGGGCCTGATCGCAGGCGAAGGTAGCGGCCCACTGGCCGATTCCCTCATAAGAAACCTTCATGTATATCCTCCTCTATATGTAAAAGTCTGTCCCTCAGACAAGGAACACGGATTCACTGCCGGACGGCTCTGCGGGAAGTGCCGCCGCCAGCTGGGGCGCGGCGGGGAACCGCTTTGCCGCCCGTTTTTCATATCCCTGTTTCAGCGCCAGAAGATCCGGCTCCTCCAGCTTTTCCGCGGCCCTGGCGAAGAGTTCCCCGTCCAGATCCTCATCCGCCAGCATGGCAAGCCGCACTACTTCACGCCGCAGGCTTGCCAGGTATTTCCGCCCCAGGGCCGCCTCCTTTCGCACGGTGGCCAAATCGCCCTCCCGGCCGCCGAGGCGCTTTAAAACGCCTGCATCCCGCTGGGCGGGCACCGCCACAAAGGACCACTCGTAAGCGTCCACCGGATCCTGCAATTCCAGGAAACAGAGCCTGTCCCCGTACCGCTGCCCCCGGACGTGATCGCATCCGCCGCCCTCTGCGCCGCAGACAGAGCAGATGCTTCTGGCCACGCTGCACCCTACACTGACCTCTTTTTTGATGCCCCCCTCAATCTCGGCGATGAGATCGGCGTTTTTCTCCGTCCGCAGCAGATATGCCCAGCCCTTCAGCCAACAGTAAGCATCCCCTGCGGCGGTGGTCACAGCCGCCTCTCGCACCACTTCCGTCCGGTAAATGCGGGCAGTCTGCCCCTGGGTGGACCACTGGTGGTCAAAAATCCCGCTCTTCCCCACAAACAGCTGGCTCAGCGCTTCCAGCGCCGCAGGGTCAAAGCGTTCAAAATCCCGATCCACCTCGTTGTCACAGAGGCGGATGCTGAAGGTATACACCTGATCCGCCGTCAAAGGCGTCTTGGCGAACCGGTTGATAAGCGCCAAATCCTCCCCTCCGGCCAAAGCCGCCGTCTCACGCCGTCCCTTCAGAACTTCCATCCAAATCTCCTCTCCCGGCTTCCGCCGCATCGTTTTCAATCCTCAGTTTCCGGGCCTGTTCCCGGTAGAGGGCGGCCTTGGCCTCCTCCACCTGATCCTGCAAATTGATGTCCTCCCATACCACGGAAAACCCGCAAGTATAGCCGTGCATCCGCAGCCAGAGCCCGCAGATCCGCTCCAGGGCCGGGGTCAGGGTCCGCCGGATAGCGGTGATTTCGGTAGTCAGCATATCCGCCTGCTGTGCGCTCATGCGCTCGGTAGAGTTCCAGTTAAGGCCCAGCATAAAGGGCGGGATGCCGGTTTTGGCCACGATCTGTTCCAGCAGCTGCCGCACGGGGATCTCGCTGTCCAGGATCGGCGCGTCCGCCCCGATCACCCGGATATCCACATCGCCCACAGCCACGAAATCCCTGACCACGCCGTCCCGGCTCTCCCGCATGGCCCGGCTCCACTCCCCGGCCAGCACCCTGCTCCGTTCTGCGGCAGCGCCCTCGCCGTTTTTGCAGGTGACGGCAAAACGCACGTTCCCGCAGCGATCCCAGTTGACGCCGATGGTGTGGTAGATTTTGGTCAGCACATCCGTCAAAAACGGCAAAGAGCGCAGTAGCGACACGCCATAGGGATGATCCGTCTCCGGATTCAGGGGCGTAAACAGCAGCAGATGCTGATACGGCAGTTCCTGCAAGCGTCCCGCCCCGTCATACCCACAGATAAGGAATTCCAGGGGGTGCGCCCCCTCTCTGATCCCGATATCCTCCGTCCTGCCGCAGAGCAGGGCGGCGATATCCCGTCCGCCCCCGGCGGGCACAATCTCCCCGATGGCCTGCCCACAGGTGAGAAGGGAATCCAGGTAGCAGTCCAGGAAGGCGTTGACGCCGGACTGTCCCCGCCCTGTGGGCACTGTCCGCAAAAATTCCGCCAGTCCCTCTTCCGCCTCCTTGTCCCCGCAGGATACGGTGACGCCGCCGGTCATACGGATCAGCTTGTAAACGGCAGCGTCCACCACCGGCACCGCCTCCCGGACAGCCCGGTACAGCCGCGCCTCGCCGCTCCGAAGAGGCACGTAGTCCCCCAGGATGCCGAAGGGGTGGCGCTCCCCGTTCCGCAGCTGGACTTCACCCGGCGGCGCATCCGGGGCCGCCTGTTTTTTAAACCATCTCAAAGACAAAACCTCCCATATTTGGCCTTTTCAAGCCGTTTTCACCAAACTGGGTCATAAGGGCCACCCCGTTCCACGCTGACGGCGGCAAATACCCCGCCGCCGGACTCCCCCGCCAAATCCATAGCAAAGTAGCGGAGATCGTCCATGGCGTGGTCGTGCTCCTTGTGGGGCGCATCCCTGCCGTCCCGCTCCTCCCAGCAGTAGAGTTCTATCTCCCGCAGGCAGTCCCCGCAGGTATCGCACAGCACAATCCGTCCCCGCTTCAAAAGATCCGCGGTGACACGGATGCCGTCCCGCACGTTGTTGTCGGCCTTGACAACCCGGAACCCCCGCCGCCGTAGGGCCTCGATAAAGCTGGCGGCGGAAGGATCCACAATAACCCGATCCAGCGGCCGTTCCCCGGCCAACTCTGCCAGATCCTCCACGTATTCCGCGTCGGTTTTCTGCCGCCCCTCCTTTCGGGAATCGTAGTAAAATTCCCGCACCCTGTACCAGACGTCCCCCTTCCGCCCCCAAAGACCGAAGGACGCGGGGTTGGCCGTCCCGTAATCCACAGAGATCCGCCACGCCCGGAAATCCCCCTCCGGCACAGGCGCGGCGTCCCGTGTCCGGTCGAAGAAGTCATAAACCAGCCCCTGGGCTGCGATCCACTCCCCCAGCACGAAACGCCGGTAGAACACACCGGAGTATGCGTTCTGATACCTGCTCCGGATCCGCCGTGACAGTCCGGGATTATCCTCCATGGTAAAGTGGAGGTACAGCGCCCGCCGCTCCTCCGCCTTCAGGATCCACTCCCGGTAAAACCAGTGCTGTTTTTTATCTAATTTAAGCAAAATATATGGCACACAGTGATATCACCATGCGACTGCAAAAAAATAGAGCGCCGCCCTATCTTAGCCGCGCTCCTCCTTTTCTCCTCTTTGACAATATTTCAAAAAGGAGTAAGCCTTATGCAAGATTCAAAAGTCATGGCCAGCATGCTGAAAGACCTGACCCAATATATCCTGATCCCTAATATAAGATACGCCCGGGAAATCGGCATATATGCCAGCTGCGATATAGCCGCTTACGACAGCTTCTATCGTGACATCGTGGCGATTGTCCCGGACGCAACGCCAGACCGCAATCTGGCGCCCCGCATGACGAGTAAGTTCAACAGATATCAGCTTAGCCCCTGCCACCTGTATGACGCTGTCCTCGGCATGCTGAAACAAGCACTTCACACAGCCGGCCGGCTATGCACCGGGCGGGAGTTGGCGGTTCCCGTCCGGTGTTGATTATACACCGGCAACTGTCGAAAAATGTCGTTTCTGCCCACATATCCTGGAAAGATATGACTCTTTCCAATGTCTGTTTCCATCCCATATTTCCATCCCAAAATCTTAAGCCACCATATTGCCGCCAAACAGCCGTCACACCTGTATTAAGCCAAGCTGGCGAGGAGGATATCATGAAAAAGGAAGAAACAAAATCCACCGTCCGCGTTCATCCGGACACTTCTCAAAAACTGAAATACATTGCCGAATATTATGGAAGAAGTCAGAATAAGCAGCTTGACTGGCTGATAAAACAATGTATTATTGCATTCAAAAAGCAAAACGGCAAAATCGAAATTTCTCCGTAATTTTCCCGTTCCCTTTGTTATGCCGTCCTGTCCATCACCGCCCGGATGCCCGCATTGGCCGGGGCCTTCTCATAAAGGAATCTGACCGCTTCCATAAAGCACTCGCCCGGAATATTTTCAAACATGCTTTTTCGCCTTCGCCGCCCGGTAGCCCTTGGCCTTGCCGTGATTGAATGTCAGACATCAGTTCACGAAGATCCATATTGATAGGCATCGAACTTTTTTATCTGCGTCCGCTGAATATACCGCTGTATTTGCTCAATCGCTGTCATACGGGCCATATCTGAGGCCATGGAACGCGGCAAACGCGCTCAGGAGGGCTCTGGCGGGCCGCCGGAAGGCTCCGGGGATTAGCCCCCCGGAGCCCTCCCTATTGTTACCCACGGTCCAGCAGTTTGGCAAACCTGTACATCATGGTACAGAACTGCTGCCGGGTCAAGGGCTGGGATAGCATCAGATCCCCCTGGGCGTTTCCCGCCAGGATGCCGTTCTCCAGTGCCCACTCCACGCCCTCCTTGTGGGCGAGGGCCGGGGTGTTGTCCATATTGGTCACCTCCGTCTGGTACTCCGGGCGCACCGCGCCCACAATCTGGCTCTTCAGCCGCGTCTTCCGGCAGACCATCCCGCCGTTGGACTGGCTCCCGCGATCGCTGGTATTGCCCTCAATCGCAATAATGCCGTCCGCCCTGGCCTCTTCCACAATGCCGCAGTGGTCGGTAGATGCCCCGCCGGGGAAATCGTAGATCACCACGTCCCCGGGCCGGTAGCCTCCCGTGACCCACAGCCCCGCCCGCTGGGCGGCCCGCATCAGTTCCCCGCAGGAGGCCGTCCGGACCGGCAGCAGGCCGGAGGCGGCAGCCTGGGCAAAGCACCACTGGACAAACACCATACACCAGGGATATGCGGGCCCGGAAACCTCCTGGTTGTAATACCAGGTATTGTATTTGACAGTGTTGGAGGCCGCAGGGGATTCCTTCACGCCCAGTTCCCCCCGGGCGGCAGCCAGGACTTTTTCAGCCGTTGCCATGGTTCATTTCCTCACTTTCCGCTTGTTTTTTCAAAATTTCAATGGCGCGAATCACAACCGCCGGGATAGGCACCCCCATCAACCCGGCATTCTCGATGATGGAAATCGTCTCGTTGGCGATAAAGGCAATCACAACGGCGTCCCGGATGAAATTGGAGCCCATCACCAAATCCAGGCGGCAGGCAACCAGCACCACCAGAAGGGTGGCGCCTTTCCGGCAAAGCCCCTTCCACCCGGCGCGGCTCTCCAAGGAGCCGTTCTCTGTCTTTTCGCTGTTATGGAATACCCCGGCCACAATCAAGCCGGTCACGTAATCGATCCCCATGAAAATCATCAGGCTCACCAGGGCGGCGTCCCACCCCCCGAACAGGGAGGCGATAAAGCCGCCAATCACACCGATCATAGCCATGAATCCAGATTTCATTTCGTTCATTCCTTTCTTGAGATCATATCTCTGGGGCTATACCCCAATCAGCGCGGCAATATGCCGCAGATCCTCTATAGGTGCCTCAAAAAAGCCATGGCTCCAGACCCAGAAATCCACATGATCCCCCCGCCTGTACCGGCAGGCTGTCGTGTCCGCCCACAGCTTTGCCCATCGTGTCTCATGGGCCTTGCCCTGCCTGGACACTGCGGCAATAATGGAGGAGGTCAGCCGTCCCCGCTCCAGGCCGCTGCCGTCGCTGTCCCTGGCAAAATATTTGTGGGCAGTTTCGGAAACCACGGCGCAGAGGCGCATACCGTCCCGCTCCAGGAACCCGTCCGCCGCCTCCACGGCGGTTCCGTAGGGAAGATTGACCGGGCCGCCGATGGCGTTGAACCGCGCACGGCGGATTGCTATGTACCGCTCATGTCCCACGGCTCACGCCTCCTCCGGGACTTCCGTCCAGCCGTATATACCCGGCTCCCACACGTTGCCGTCCAAATCGCTGGCCCAGTGTTTCCCGTTATGGCTTGTCCGGCTGTCTTTGGCATAGGCGTCATGGGCCCCCACCGGCTGGCTCCAGGCAGGCCATGCCTCTGCCGGGTCGGCTGCAACAGCCCACAGGCTGGAGGCGGCGTCCGGCGCCCAATCCTCCTGGGACGTGTGGTCCTGGAGGCAGCGGTACAGCTTCCCGTCGGTGTGGCGGCGGATTTGGCCGGTTTTGTATTTGACGGGATAGGCCCAGGGGGCGAACAGTTCCGCGTGTTCCGCCGCCGCGGCGCCGTCGATGTTTCCGGCCTCCGCCAGCGTGACAAACATGATGCTCCCGGCCTCCGCCGCCCGGGAAATTTCCTCCCCGGCGTCGGTTTCCTCCAGCATGACGGTTTCCACATCCTCCATCTCCTCCCGCCCCAGGAGGTGGAACACCTGGCCATTATAGGCGATTCCCTGGGCCTCCGGCTCCGGGCAGAGCACGTAACAGCCGTTCGCGGCTTTTTTGATGTAGGTAGGGGCCTCGGTCATGGCGAGGTTGTATCCGTTCTTAGTAATCTTGTACATATCAATTTTCTCCTCCACAAAAGGCTAAACAGCAAAGCATGGAACTAATGCAAACACCTCATTAGCGCCCAGAAGTCGGATAGTCGTACCATAAGCAGGGTCAACTCCAGTCATGGCGACAGAACAAAATCCTATTGAGTTTATCGAACCAGGGAAAAATACAGAACGAAGATACCAGCTGACTGCTTTTGTAGTTGCTGAATGGTTATAAGCAATCTTACTATTACCGGCTTTATAGTAATCATACTGAAGTTGAAAGTTCTTCTCATTACTATTTGCGGCACCAGTACCACCAAACACTTCATAGTTTGATAAGAGAAATAAATAATCGGTAGTAGCAGACACATTGCTATCCGCACGGGGATTGCCAATATTATCGGTATACTTCGTTACTGGCTTCATAACGGCCCGCAAGTCGGACGGCAGGGCGGCCAGCAGGGAATTGACCCGGGGGCTGGAGGGTGTCCCGAGGTTGCCCAGCAGGGCCTGCCTCATAGAGCAACTCTTCCACCCTCCACTAGTTGTAGCGGATGTATTCATATTAAAATAACCACTAGATTCCGTGGATTTACCGTATTGTTCATCACATAGGCCCACCATCTTTCCGTTAATCTTTCCGATTTGGAAATGAATCCGGTTCGTTCCCTCTTTGCTGGCATTATGATTAAAGCCAATAATAAAGGCGTCAATAGCAAGATTAGAGAACGTTGTCTTCCCAACTTTGCCGTTAATCACAATCTGTTTGGTATCACCTACACTCCAATAATTCCCGCCCTGTCCGGCGTCTGAAACTTCCTTAATCATGCTCCAACTATTTTCATTCAACACCCGCGCCGGGAGGTTTACGGAAACGCTGCACGTTTTATTGGCTGGAGCCGTATGATTACTTCCAGCGGCCACCGACACGGTGATAGTGGCGCTGCCCTTGGCCTTGGCCGTTACTGTGACAGTGGTGCCGGACACGCTCACCGCGGCCACGGCGGTATTGCTGGAAGAGGCGGAAATTGTTCCGTTTCCTGCCCGCGTTACGGCAATAGTTCCAGACATGGTGCTTATACTGAGCGACAGGCTGGTTTTATTCAGGGAGAGGCTCCCCGCCGCCTTGCCAATCGTCCAGGCCACGGACTTGGCCCCTGTCGCCCCGTCGCTCCACTGGTAGTTGGCGGTCAGGGAAAAGGACGCGTAATAGGTTCCCGCGTTGGTTCCGCCGGTAGTCCCGCCCAGGGTCATTTTCGTGGCGTCGTAGTTGTTCCAGGCGGGGGACTGGGCGGAGCCGGTGTAGGCCAGCGCGCCGCGCTGGGCCGGGACCGCCAGGGACGCCCGCCGGATCGTCCAGGAAGCGGATTTCGCCCCTGCCGTCCCGTCGCTCCACCTATAGTTGGCTGTCGGGGTGAAGGAGGCGCTGTAGCTACCTGCGTTCACCGCCTTGGTTGTTCCGCCGATGGTCAGCCGGGCGGCGCTGTAATTGCTCCAGGAGGGGGCCTGCTCGGCCCCGCTGTAGGTCAGCGTACCGCTCTGGGCGGGCACGGCGGGGATAACCGCCCGCTGGATGCTCCAGGGCACGGTTTTGGCCCCCGTACTGCCGTCGCCCCACTGATAGTTGCCGTTGGGGGTAAAGGAGGCGCTGTAGGTCCCGGCGTCCGTCCCGCTGGCAGCCCCGCCCAGGGCCATTTTCCCGGCGTCATAATTGCTCCAGGCCGGGGACTGGGCGGAGCCGGTATAGGCCAGGGCCCCGCTCTGGGCGGGCACGGAGGCGATAACCGCCCGCCGGATGGTCCAGGAGACGGTCTTGGCCGCCGCGGTGCCGTCGCTCCAGGTATAGCCCTCTTTGGGGGTGAAAACCGCGTTATAGGTTCCGGCGTTTGCCGCCTTTACCGTCCCGCCAACGGTCATTGCCGCGGCGTTGAAGCTGTTCCACGCCGGGGACTGCTCCTGCCCGGTATAGGTGAGGGAACCGTTCTGGGTAGGCACGATTTCGATGGTATAGGCGATTTTCGTGATGGTCTTCAGCGCCGCATCGGCTGCGTTCTGGGCGGTCTGGGCCGTTTCCTCCGCGGCGGCGGCCGCCGCCAGGGCCCTGTCCGCCTTTTCGTCCGCCGTCCGGGCGGTTTCCCCGGCGGAAAGGGCGGCGCGCCTGATTCCCTCAATGGCGGCGGCATTTTCCCCTATCCGCTCCCGGATATCCGGATGTGCCTTGGGATCGGCGTTGTGGGCCTCCAGCGGCAGGGAAACGCCTGCCCGGAAGTCCTCCAAATCCTCCCACGTCACCAGCCCCGGGGAGGCGGTGACGGAGACCTCCAAATCCCCGGAGACCACCATCACCACCGGAAAAGCCCAGACGCTGGCGGGGAACCCCTCCCCGCCGGCCGGGACCGGCTGGCGGTAATCCCCCAGGGTGGCGTAAAGCAGATCCGTCTCCCTGCCCGTCTCCGGATCCTCCGCCCAAACCATAAACTCTGACAGGAAGAACATCCCCGCCTCCCTGCTGCCGCCGCTGTACTGCACAGTGAAAAAAAGCCGGTCCTCCTGGTGGCGGCGGTCCGCGATGGCCGCCTCCGCCGCGTATTGAATCAAATCATGCTGATCCGCCAGATTGGCGTCCTCCGGGATCCTCCCGCCGCCCACTGCCGCCCGGGTGAGGCGCAGGGGCCTGCCAAGATCCATGCACGCCGCCAAAACGGCCCTGCCGTTGGTGGTGAGCTTGTAGCAATAATCCAAATGAATCTCCCCTTTCCGCGTTCAACGCTCCCCAGAATCACAAGTTTATTTTTTTATATTGTTTCTAAAACAGGAAACTTTGCAATAACTGCAAATCTCCCTCCCATCCGCGTCCGGTTCTCAAAGCAGAAGCTGTCCGCCGCCTCCGGGACGGGCAGGGTAACTTGGCTGGCCAGCCGCCCTCCCAGACAGAGCGGGGCCTCCGCCTCCATGGAAACCCGGAGCCCCCAACTCAGATGGGCCGGCATGATCTCCCGCAGCGCCGCCGCCAGCTGTTTCGGATCCGCCGGGGCCTCCCCCTTCCAGGAAAGGCGGATTTCCACCCGGAACCTGCCCGCCTCCTCTACCACCTGGACGCCGCCGGGGAAAAAACTCTCCGCCACGGAACGCACCGCCTCCACCGTGGTGACGCCCACGCTCCGCAGCTTCGCCCGCACACGGCTCCGCCGTCCCTCCAAATCCGCCTGCCTGTCCGCCGCCAGGCCCAGGGTCTGCTCCCAGTAGGAAAGCCCCCAGGTGGCCGTCTCCAGGCAGAGCTGCTCCGCCGCGCCGTCCCGGGCCGCCCAGAGGGCCTCCAGTTCCGTTTCCAGGGCCTGCTGGATATCCCGGAACTCCGGGGAAGCGGCGAAAAACCGGGGATAGCGGTCGATGAAATGCCTCAACTGACCGCCACCTCCCCCAGCACCGGCACCGCGCCCGCAGGGATTGCCACGTTCCCCATGCCGCCGTTCAGGGTAAGGGCCCGGTAATCCACCACGCCGGGGATGGACAGCAGCAGGAATACCGCCCTGCTGTAGAGCACCGTATAGGCCCCGGCCCCCGGGCCGTCCAGTTCCGCGTCCACGCTGCCGCCGAAGGCGGAGGCCGCAAGGCGCCGGAAATATGCCGCCAGGGCCTCCCCCAGGGCCGCGCCGGCGGACTCCGGGTCAAGGGAACCGTCCGTCACCACCTCCGCCGACAGGCTGATTTCCACCTCCCCGGCGGGTTCCACCGTAACGGCGGGCCCCACAGGCCGCTCCGCCTCAATGTGGGCGGCGCAGGCGCCGGCCGCCGCGGCAGACGCCGGGCGCATCTCCTGGTCCGCCAGGATGACCTTGACCGTGCCGGGGCCGTCCCACTTGCCGATAACCCGGGCCGCGCCAACGCCGTCCACCTCCTTGGCCCACTGCTGGTAGTGCCAGGGGTTGCCGGAGGTGGCGGGCCTGCGCATCCGCTCCAGATACCGCCCCAGCAGGGCGGCGTCCGTCTCCGGGTCCGTCCCGCCCGCCGCCGCCCGGTTTTCGTAGCCGGAAATCCCGGGGTAATTCCGCAGGGTGGAGACAATCTCCCCGGCGGCAATGTTATAGGCCTCCCCCGGCCCCGCCGCCGCCAGCAGCCCCTGGCCGGAGCCCTCCCGGACGGTGACGGCCTCCTTCAGATAGAAGGCCAGCCCCGCCGCCGTATAAAACGGCGTGCCCGCCGGGACCTGCGCGCCCTCCGCGCCTGTCAGCAGGAGGGTACACTCCGCCTCCGTCCCCGCCTTGCGGAAAATCCCCACGGTGGCCGCCTGTTTGTCGATATACGGCCCGCTGGTCTCGTCCACATAGAAGGCCGGGACAAGGGCGTCCAGGCTGTGGTAGCACTCGCTGAGTTCCGCCGCCGCGGCGGCGATGATGTCGTTGGTAAAGCTGCCCTCCCGGGTCTGGAGGCTGGTCTCCAGCCGGGCCAAAATACGTTTGCGGATTTTCTCCGGCGTCATGTCCTCAAACACGGACGCTCACCTCCCCATAAATGGTTTCCGCTTTACAGGCAATGGTCAAATCATCCCCGGAAAAGGTCACGTCCGCCTGGGTGACCGCCTGGATATACGGGTTCACCAGCAGCGCCTCCCGCACATAGCGGACGGCCTCGCTGTGCTTGACCGCCGGGGTGAAGGCCTGTCCGATTAAATGCTCCGCCTCGCATCCATAGTCCCACGTATACACGTCGTGGCGGAACCTGGCGGTCATCAGGGCCTTCCAAATCCAGACCTTCACCGCCTCCGCCCCGGCAACGGTCAGGGGCTTCCCGCCGGAGAACACAGGCGTACCGCTGTCAAAGTCCCAGGCCGCCTCCCGGCACAGGGGCAGGGGCCGGGCCGCCGCGGCCTCCGCCTCCGGCTGTACGATGGGAAAAATACCTTTCAAGAGGCCTGCACCACCTTGTCGATGAGATAGAATATCTGGTCGTCTTCCGTCAGCAGCAGCACAGCGTCACCGGGGGCCAGCACCGGCCCCGCCTGGCGCATGGCGGCCTCCTCCACCGTCAGGGTGCCGGGCACCAGGGCCACCCGGTGGGTCCCCCCGTTGGCGTCAAAACCGCCGCTGCCGCCTTTCAGGCTGACCTTCTCCTCGTGGCCGTCCAAGAGGCGGTGGGCGATATAGAACCGTTCCGCCTCCTGGGTGGTCCCCGCCACGTCCACCTTCAGCGGGGCGGCGGAAAGCACCGTCCCCAGCCGCAGGCGGATCGGCTTTGCCAGGCCTTTCGGCCGCCCGGCTTCCGCTATGAGGCCGGCTATTGCGCTGTATGGGTTTTCTTTCAAATCATTTCACTCCTTCGGCAGGCTCCCTGCCGCCTGTTTATCCATCTCGTCGGGGCGAAATCCCCGATTTTGCGGGGGCTTACGCTTCCGGCAGGCTTCCCGCCGCCTGTTTATCCATCTCGTCGGGGCGAAATCCGCTCCGCTCCGTCCCCGCCCTGCGGCGCGGGCTCCGCTGCGCTCCTTTGCCCCTCCTCTCCCCACAAAATCTGCGGATTTTGCGGGGCCCCCTTTTTTATCCTTCCGGCAGGCTCCCCGCCGTTTGTTCGTCCATGAGGTTCCGGAAGTCCAGGGTCACCTTGGTCTGGTAGATACCCTGTTTGACCGTGTGGCTGTCCGCCGTAATCCAGAACAGGCCGTCCACGCCTGTCACAGGCTCATGCACGGCAACCGCGTTGCCGGTGATGAGTTTCACATTCCCCAGGCACTGGGCGGTGATGGTGGTGGAAATCCCGTTTTCCTCCAGGATTTCCCTGGCGGAGGCCTCCGGGTTTTCCTGATCGCCGGCCTTAATGGCCCGCTGCATAAGGCCATAGAGGGCGACGTAGCCCTCCGGGCTGTCATATTGGGCCAGCTTCCGGAGCCCGCCGTCGTAGACCGCCACGCTGCTGACCATGTTTTCGATGCTTTCGGAGGACGTGCAGGAAAGCAGGTTGCTGCCCGGGACCAGACGGATGCTCTCTGGGCCCACGGCCTTTTCCGCCGCCTCCAGATTCCCGGCCCGGAAGCGGATCTGGTACTGCTTCCCCGTCTGCTCCGCCGCCAGGGTATACATGGTCTGGATAATCTGGTACAAACTGACCCCCAGGAAATTCCGGCTCAGGGGCACGCCCGTGGCCGCCAAAGCCCCGCAGGGGATACCGAACTCCCCGCACAGCTGGGCCGTGACAGCCTCCGGCGTCTGGTTCCGCACGGCCAGATACGTGCTGTTCCGTTTCAGGTACAGGCCGTTATCCAGGGCGGTGCAGCCGATGCACTTCCCCAGGCTGTCCCGGCTCCGGGAGAAGATGTGCCCGGAGAAGAGGATATCCGGCCCCAGGTACAGCCGCGCCATGCCCCCCAGTTCCGCCAGGGCCTCCGGCAGGACGGAGAAACTCAATTGCCGGGCGCAGTCCCGATAGCTGCCGCTCCAGGTTTTCGCCTGCACCTTTTCCGTGATATGCTCCGTTTTTGACCCGTCCACAGACCACGTGCGGATTTTCAAAAGGTCGTCGTATGCCATGGGCCCTCCTTCACAGCGCGGATTTGTCCGGCAGCCTCACCGTCTGCCCCGGGTAGATGAGGTTGGCGTTCTTGATGCCGTTGGCCTCCGCTAGCTTCCAGGCCAGCTGCCCGTCCCCGTAATACCGGCGGCAGATGCCCCAGAGGGTGTCGCCCTTGGCCACGGTATAGGCGCCCTCCCCCTTCTTTTCCTGGGGCGCGGCGCGGCCAAGGTTGCCGGTATCCTGGTTGATTTCGGTGCTTTCCTCCGCCAGTTCCCGGTACCGGCGCAGTTCCAGCGTGACATATACGTCCCCCGTCCCGTCACGCTGCCCGTGGCGCACGGGCCCCAGAAGCACCGGGTAATTGACCGGCGTACCCGTGACAATGAACCGCAGCACGTCGCCGTTATCGGACCATTCCGCCAGCCGCTCCGCCACAGCGTAGGGCTCCCCTGCCCAGCCGCCGGAAGCGTAGTTCCGCGCCGAGGACGGCAGCAAAAACTCCATCCGCTGGCTGAACAGCTGCCGCAGGCCGGGGAGGTGTACCTGCCCGGTCTCTGCCATGTCAATCCCCTCAATCCGGCGTCCCCTTTCCACATAGAACTCCGGCGGCGTCACCGGCATGATCAATTCGGTATTTGTTTTCATATGGAGAAAGATGATTTGCACCTTATCCCCCTCCCCTCAGGCCGGCAAGCCGGATTTTTTCCAACAGCGCCTCCGCGATTTCATCTACGAAATCCGGTTCGGCGCTTCCACGGACGTTGATCGCCTCCACATGCACCATGAGATGGGTATCCCCGCATCGTCGTCCAACGAAATTCCGCTCTGCTCCGTCCCCGCCTCCGGCGAGGCCTCCGCCCGCTCCATTCCGTTCTCCTCTCCCCACAAAATCTCCGATTTTGCGGGGGCCCCATAGGGAAATGCCGTCTGCTCCGTCCCCGCCGGAGGCGGGGACTCCACCCGCTTCATTCCGTTCTCCTCTCCCCACAAAATCCCCGATTTTGCGGGGGCCCCATAGGGCCTCCTCCAGAGGGACGGGGTTCCCCGCCAGAGGCCGGAGGGCCTCCTCCTGGGGGGCAGGGCTCCCCCCGAGGGCCCTGTCTGCCAGGGCGCCGCCGGAAGGGAACCGCCCCGCAGCCGTTTCCCAAGGGCCCCATGCCGGATCCCCCATCGCCGGAACGCCGGGCAGGGCAGGGGAGTTATCATCCTTCAGGCCAAAGGCAAACCTCCCGGCCGCCCCGTCCTCCGGGGACAGCTTTTTATCCTCCCCCAGCGCCCTGGCGGCGGGCAGTACGCCCCGCTCCATCCTCCAGGCTTCTGCCGCCGTCAGCACCCGTTCCCCCTGGTGCAGCAGGGCGGGATAGTTGCCGTAAGGCGCGCCCTTCAGGCCAAAGGCAAACCTCCCGGCTGCCCAGCCCTCCAGGGACGGCTTCTTATCCTCCCCCAGCGCCCCGGCGCCGGGCAGCACGCCCCTATCCATCCCCCTGGCCTCCGCCGCCGTCAGCACCCGTTCCCCTTGGTGCAGCAGGGCGGGATAGTTGTCAAAGGGCACATACTCCAGGCCGTAGGCGTAGCCCAGATAGGCGTTGTACCGGTAGGGTTTCTCCTCCTTCTTGGCGCCGGTAAGGTACGAGGCGGCGGTTCCGGTTTCCGCCTTGGGGCCCTCCTCCCCGCCGCCCTTCCACCAGCCAAACCAGGCGGACGCGCCGCCCTTGGAAAATTCGTTGCTGATACGCAGGGCATTGGTGCAGGCGTCCATGCCCGCCGTCAGTTCCCGGATGGCGGCAATCTCCTCCGTCTCCGCCTCCTGGAGGGCCTGGTACCACCCGCTGGACTCGTAGGCGGCTGCTGCCAGGGCCTCCGCCTCCTCTTTGAGATCCAACATCTTCTGCCCGGCCTCCAGGCTCCCGTTTTCATATGCCTGGTTCGCCTCGGAGTACTGCCGGGAAAGTTCCTCCAGCTTCCCCGCGTCCTCCTGGGAAAAGACGGTGGACGCCTTGTCCAGGGTTCCCGTCAGCACCGCCTCCAGGGCCTCCCGCTGGTACTGGTCCTGGAGGTTTTCGCCATAGGCCTGGACCTCGCCGCCAATGGCGGAGAGTTCCGCCAGCTTGTCCCCAAGGGCCCCGCCGTAGGCGGCGATATCCGCCTCCTTGGACGCCTTCCGCGCCTCGTTGTACCGCTCGCCCCCCGCGGCGTCCACGTTCTCCTTGAGGCCCTGGAGCGTGCTGTCCAGCCCTGCCGTGGATTTGGACTGGATGTCCATCATCCCCCCGTAGAGTTTCTCAAACTGGCTGAGGATCACCTCGCTGACATAGCTGCCGGAAAGTTCCCCTTTGGAAATCTGGCTGTACACATCCCCCACGCTGGCCCCCTGGTCGTCCGCCAGCCACTGGAACACGGAGAAGCCCCGCTCGTTCAGGGGGTTCAGGTACTCCAGCGTGGCCTTGCCGCTGGACTGCATCCGGCCCAGGTACGTGGCCACGGTGCCGATGTCCCCGGTGGAGAGGCCCAGGGCCGCCCCCGCGTCCCCAACCTTGGTCAGGGTGGGGATGATGTCCTCCGCCGCCGTGCCGAAACTCAGCATGGTCTTGGAGATGTCCACCAGGTCGTCGTAGAGGAAGGGGGTGGTGTTGGCGGTGTCCTGGAGCTGCCCCAGGAAGGCCCCGGCCTTCTCGCCGTCCCCCAGCAGGGTGTTGAAGGGCAGGGCGGTGGTCTCCCGGCCGGAGGCCAGGGCGGAGCCGGAGGCCAGCCGTTCCACCGTACCGGTGTTGGCGCTCTCGTAGAGGCCCCGGTAGTAGTCTTTGAAGGCGTTATCCTCTGCCTGTTTGATTTGGGTGTCGCCGTTGATAAAGCCGGTGGCTCCGCCTATGATGCCTCCAAGCGCAGCCCCTGGCAGCCCGAATATCATCCCGCCCGCCGCGCCGGCGGCAATCCCGGATCCAATGCTGCTCACCATGGATCCCCCGGCGTCCCCCAGGGCACTGCCCACAAGCGCCCCGCCCATATTGGAAAGAGCCTCCCCAAGCATCTTTCCCGTCCCGCTCCTGGACAGGAACATCCAGACGCTCCCCTCCTGCGCCAGGGAGAGCCCACCCTTCTGTCCGAAGCCTCCCATGCCTCCCCCGCTGTTTTTCATGGCCTCCCCGGAGTTTTTGGCCGCACCGCTGACGCTCCGGATCTGCTTCTCCGTCTCCTTCATGGTCTTGTTGATGGTTTCCATCTTCCGGCGGTAGTCCTCGTACTCCTGCCCCGCCAATGATGCTCTCAGTGCGTCCGCCTCGTCCCCCGTGGCGGCAAACTGCTTCTGCGCGTCCAGCATAGCCTTGCGGGCCTTATTTGTCTCCGCCTGTAAAATGGACTTTTCCCCGGATAAATCGTGCAGGGTCTTTTCCAAATGCTCCGCATTTTTATCAAACGCTTTCGTGACGTCCGACATGCTTTTCAGAACCGAGGAATATCGGTCATCAATCTTGACGACGATACTTGTCTCTGGCATACTTTCACCTCCGTGTTGACATGGCTGATTCTGCGTTTTATAATAATTTCAAAATATAAGGAGGATGTTGTATAATGGGAACTATTCTGGGAGGTCTCCTTTTTCTGGGTCCGCTCGCTTTTTTGTCGTTCGTCCCCTCTGACAATCCGAAATCTTTGCGTTCTCAGGTGCAAAATCTTCAAAGAGTCGATCCCTTTTGGAAATTTATGACCCATCTCACCCTATGGGGTGGGGGAGCAGCAATCATTTTACTTGCGCTGTGGTGAGTTGTAGTTCCCCGAAGTCTCTTGTTGTGAAAAAGAACCCCGCCCGCCCCGAGGAGCCCTCCGGCTCCTCTTTTTTGCACCCTCATGCCGCCAATGACGCTCTCAGCGCGTCGTGCTGGCTGGCCAGTTCCGCCGACCGTCGCTTGAATTCCTCAAATGCTTTGGAACAGCCCTGCGTTGTGCTGGTAATGGTTTTCATTTGGGCCGGTATATCCGTCCTCATTGACATCATAATCGTTATATCGTTGTCGTTTGCCATGCGCGTTTCACCTCCTGTTGACAATGTGTGTACCCTATGCTATATTGAAATTAGAAATTTTAGGAAGGAGGGTGCGGTTTATGATGGGCTTTGAGTATGTAATAGCGATCTTCCTTTTCGGAACGCTTGCCTTTTGGGCCTATGTTCCCTCTGACAATCCGAAATCTATGCGCTCCCAGACCCAGTTTTGGATGAAAAACGACCCAATATGGAAGTTTATTATCCTTCTTGGCTTATGGGGAGGGATCGCCGCAACCATTTTATTTATACTGATGGATATCCATATGGGCTGGTAATGGGGTTTCAGCGCAAGAAGTCTCCCGCCGCCCCTTCCATACGCCTGTCCCGAGGAGCCCTCCGGCTCCTCTTTTTTGCGCCCTCACCCCGCCAATGACGCTCTCAGCGCGTCCGCCTCGTCCCCTGTGGCGGCGAACTGCTTCTGCGCGTCCAGCATAGCCTTTCTCGCCCTGTTGGTCTCCGCCTGTAAAATGGACTTTTCCCCGGACAGGTCATGCAGTGTCCGCTCCAGGTGCTCCGCGTTCTTGTCAAACGCCTTGGTAACCTCCGACATGCTTTTCAGGACTGTGGAATACCGATCCTCGATTTTCACTACAATCGACGTCTCAGGCATACTATCACCTCCGTGTTGACACAATTAGTCCTTTACCCTATAATAAAAGGAAACTTCAGGAAGGCTGGTGTGGTATCATTATGGAAATAGGTTCTTATATATTTATGTTTGCTGTTTCGGTGTGGCTTGCTTTTTTGTGGTTTGTTCCCTCTGATAACCCAAAATCCTGGCGCTCCCAGGTGCAAAATGGCCTGAAAAAAGATTGGGGCTGGAATTTTATTGTCCATCTCGCCATATGGGCAGGGATCACAGCAACCATTGTATTTGCGCTGATAGATATCCATATGGGTTGGTAATGGGGTTTCAGCGCAAGAAGTCTCCCGCCGCCCCTTCCATACGCCTGTCCCGAGGAGCCCTCCGGCTCCTCTTTTTTGCACCCTCATGCCGCCAATGACGCTCTCAGCGCGTCGTGCTGGCTGGCCAGTTCCGCCGACCGCCGCTTGAACTCCTCAAAAGCCTTGGAACAGCCCTGTGTTGTGCTGGCAATGGTTTTCATTTGGGCCGGTATGTCCGTCCGCATTGACAGCATAATTGTTATATCGTTGTCGCTTGCCATGCGTGCTTCACCTCCTGTTGACAAGGTGTGTGTCCTGTGTTATATTTGGAATAAAAAGGGTGTGATAATATTATGGGAGTAGGCTACTATGTAATTGCATTTTTCATTCTTGGAACGCTCGCCTTTTGGGTCTATGTTCCCTCTGACAATCCGAAATCCATGCGCTCCCAGACCCAGTTTTGGATGAAAAATGACCCTATATGGAAATTTATTATCCTTCTGGGCTTGTGGGGTGGAATCGCATCAGTCATCTTATTTACGCTGTGGTGAGTTGTAGTTCCCCGAAGCCTCTTGTTGTGAAAAAGAACCCCGCCCGCCCCGAGGATCCCTCCGGCTCCTCTTTTTTGCACCCTCATGCCGCCAATGACGCTCTTAGCGCGTCCGCCTCGTCCCCTGTGGCGGCGAACTGCTTCTGCGCGTCCAGCATGGCTTTTCTCGCCCTGTTGGTCTCTGCCTGCAAAACTGTGTAATTCCCCGAAGCCTCTTGTTGTGGAAAAGAATCCCGCCCGCCTCTGGTGGGCGGTTTTCTTCTACCACAAAAACCCATCGCTCCGCCGTTCCGCCTGACAGGCGGCAAAGGCCCGGATCAGCTCCGTCCACCCGTCCCGCCCCTCGTACAGGGCCTTCAAATCCCGAAGGCCCCAGCCCTTGGCGGCGAACAGGTAGTACAGCAGCTGGAGTTCCGGATCCTCCGCCGCCTCTAGCCGTTTTTTACCTCGGCCAGCGTCCGCCGCAGATACCCGGTCAGCGTCTGGATCTCCAGGTACAGTTCGTCAATCTCCCCCGCCGTCAGCCGGGCGGTGATGGCGTCCAGGGGCGTCGCAACCCCTTTCCCGGCGTCCAGCAGCCGCTTGTCCCGGAAATCCGGATCCTTGCACCCGCACAGCACGGCGTAGGCCGCCTGCTCCTCCCGGGGCTTGTCCTGCACCTGCCGGGTCTCCCGGTAGGTCAGCCCCCGCAGGGTGAATACCGCAGGCGAACCCGCCAGCCCGCTGAGGCGCTTCACCTCCACCCGCTTCTCCGGCAGCTCCTTCCGCACGTCCGGCAGCTCCGGCCGCAGCAGCAGATCCAACGCGCTTACCTGTTTCTCGTTTTCCATATGCTCCTCCTCAAAATGAAAAGCCGCCCTGTCCCATACTTGACAAAGCGGCCTGTTGCGGTATAATAAACATAGAAGGGCGCTGTCACAAGACGG
>CAJUDW010000006.1:81319-99594 GCA_910584995.1 uncultured Oscillibacter sp.
GACAAAGCGGCCTGTTGCGGTATAATAAACATAGAAGGGCGCTGTCACAAGACGGTCAGCCCGGAAACTCAGTCAATCAAAGTTGACCGTTCGGGGACTAGCCGGACGGTCAACACGCTTTTATGGTCAGTATGTACAGCGCAAGCGCCAGACACACCAGAAACCGGAGTACCAAGTACAGCCGTCTTCTCCACATCAGCTTCACCTCCCTTCGATTCAATCTCCGGGAAATGAACCACCCCCTTTCGCAAGGGACTGGGCTGACCGCCTGTTATGTAACAGCGTCCTTCCGGCGTTCATCATACCAGCCGTGCCGTTTTTTGTCAATTCACCTGCGGGGGCCCAGGGGCCGCGCCCCGGTTCCTCCGCCAGCAGAAATCCAACGAAAAGCCGCCCTGTCCCATACTTGACAAAGCGGCCTGTTGCGGTATAATAAACATAGAAGGGCGCTGTCACAAGACGGCCAGCCCGTATCAATCAGAATAGCGAACTATGCTGACTGCTCGTGCCACCGGGCAGTCAGCACGCTTTTGGGGCAGTGTACGCCAGCAGCCACAAGACCGCTAAAAACGTCACCGTAAAGCGGAGGGCTTTCGCCCAGCGCCCGTGTCCCATCAGCCTCACCCCCTTTCCTGGGGGAGTAGCCAACCGCCTGTTATGTAACAGCGTCCTTCCGGCGTTCATCATACCAGCCGTGCCGTTTTTTGTCAATTCATCCCGCCGGGGTGCAGGGGCTGTGCCCTGGTTCCTCCGCCTGCGGAGAAATAAAATTGAATCATTTTTGCCGTGACATGCGCGTGGCAAAAATACCAATACCTTAGCCGCCTTGGGCGGCGGCTCCAGTGGCCGGTGCCGCTGGAGGGGGGAATCTAAAGGGGGGACGCAGTCCCCTCTTTAAATAGGCGGCGCCACTTCATCCAGGTACTCGAACCCGGTGGCCTGGAAGGGGACCGTCATGCTCCCCGCCTTGGCGGCGGCGAAGTCCATCAGGGTCTGCTCGTCGTAGTTCATGCCGTAGACGGCCACGCGCTCCGCGCCGTAGGCGTCCGGATCCGCCAGCTTGGCCACCAGCGTCCGCCGCACGTCGCGGCCCTGGACGGCGGCCCGCACATCCTCCGCCCCCCGGCTGTAGACCTTGTGGAGGGTCATGGAGCCGGTGATTTTCACGCCCGTCAGCTTCCGGTCTTCCGTCATCTGGCCGCACATATTGATGGGGTCCCAGTTTTTCGTCACCTTCAGCTGGAAGGCGGAAATCTCCGCAATCTCGCTGCCGTCCGCCCAGACCGTCCCCCACGTCCCGTTCATCACCCGGGAGCCGTTTTCAAAAGCCATATCAAAGCCTCCTTACAGATAGATTTTGATGCGCACGTCCTCAATGGCGTCGATGGGCTTGATGTCCACCGCCAAAAAGACATAAGTGCCGGTGTTGGCCTCCCGGATCTGCTGCTCCGTCATCTCTGCCGTGGCCACGCCCACGCTCTGGAGATAGGCGTCCTGCGCCTCCACGTCGATGTCGCAGACGAAATCCTCCTCAATCAGCTGGTCCTTGGCCAGGGCCTGGAGGTACAGCTTCACGGCGGTAATCAGCAGCAGCTTGTTGTCGTAGCTGTTCTGGAACTTGCCGATGTAGTTGTCCTGGATAGCCAGACGCAGATCCCACTGGAGCAGATCCAGCAGTTCCACAATCTTGATTTTCCGCCACACCTCGGAGCGGCCCGTGGTGGTGGTCAGGGAGTTCACCCCCCGGCCGAACTTCACCTTCTCCCCGTCGTGGGTGAGGATCAGTTCGCCCCGGCCCACGGCCTCATCCTCCTCCAGGGCCGACAGGCGCCGGATATCCTCCGCCTCCGGCAGGGCGGCGTAGGTGACGGACTGCTTCATCGGCGTACCGGCGATGAGCCCCGCCACCCGGCCGCAGTAAGCGGCGGCGTCGAACACGTCGCCACCTACCTGGATGCCGGAGGCGGTGAAGTTCACAATGCCCTCGTTGTTGGCGGCGGTGTGGGGCAGCACGGCCTTGAAAATCACGTGGTCGTCCTCCCGTTTCCGGATAATCCACTCCCGGATGGCGGCGGCCTCCGCCTCGCCCAAGTCCGCCGGGCCCGCCAGATAGTCAAACCGCTGTGTACCCAGCCACCGGAGGGCCGCCGCGCCGCTGCCGGGCCGGGCCTCCTCCGCCTGGGGATCCGCTTCCCCGGCTTCCAGCGTGTCCTCCGCCCCCAGGCAGTAGACCAGCACCTTCCGGGGCGGGTTCACGCCGCCCTTGAACACCCGCCGGATGGCCTCCTGGTTCTCCTTCCCCAGCTTCTCGGGGATCTGCCCCGTGGAGGTCAGGGCCCACGCCTGCCCGGCGGTCAGGGCGTCCCGCACAATCAGCGCCGCCACGCCCTTCTGGCTCCGGGCAATCGCGGTCTGGGCCCGCTGCTGGAACAAAACCGTCAGCGTGGGCATCGTCAATTTTTCTGCCATGTCATTCCTCATCCTTTCTCTTTTTTCATGCAAACCTGCATTTCCAGGTCCTGCATCAGTTCATGGAACTCCGGCCCCACGAAATCGGCCCGGTCATAGGCCAGCCGGAGGGCCAGGGAAACCTCCGCGCAGTCATACAGGGAGGTGTCCGCCTTGATTTCCGTTACCTTGGGGGCCCTGCCCCCTACCTGTAAAAAGCCCCCGGCAAAGGCCCCCATCACCGCCATGGCCCGGAGATCCAGTAACGGCAGGTGGGAATGGTGTACCTCGTCCACCGTGGAAAACGTGGTAATCTTGTACTGGTACAGCAGTTCCACGCCGCTGAGGCCGCAGGCCAGCGGCTCCATGGCAATCCGGGCCAGCCCCACCATATTGCAGGGCCGGGCAAAATCCCTGGGGACCAGGTCCGTATACACGGCCTCCCCGGGGAACGCCCCCTTTACCTGCTCCACAATGGCGGCGGTGATATCCGCCGGGAGGATAGTCCCTTCTCTCATCACTTCAACTCCATAGCCGTCAGCCGCCCCAGGAAGTCTTCCGCCTCCCGGGGGGCGATTGTTTCAGCCTCCCCATGGGCCTTTCTGTAGAAACCCAGGCCCTTCACGGGGGCCACCCTGGCCCGGGGCCGGCAGCGTTTTGCCCGGCCGGAGGGCATACGGGTCTTTCCTTTCTTCGTCAAACCGGCCCCTTTCCATACCGTGCGGCGGCGTCTTACTCTTCCGGGAAGGGGTTGTCCCCATCGTCCGGGAGTTCCTGCCAGCCATCCCAGAAACTGGCCTGGGCCTTTTGCCGCCTCTTCCCAGGATCGTCTTTTTGCGGCGCGGGAAATACCCGGCTGAAGGTCTGGGTATCGCCGTCAAAATACATCCGCATGGCGAAGTTCGCCTCGCCCTCCTTGTTCTTGCCGATTTTCAGCACCCGGGCGGTCTTCGGATCCTTCCCGGCCTCCTTGTACAGCAGCAGCGCCACGTCCGCGTCCTGCTCAATCTGTCCGGACTGGCGGAAGGAGTGCATCCCGGGCTCCGGCGCTTTCCCCTTCTCCGGGCGGGTCAGCTGGCTCAGGGCCAATACCGCCGTCCCGGTCTGGCGGCCCAGGCTTTGAAGGTCTTCGGAGACCTCGCTGACCCGCTCAAAATCGTTGAGCCCCCGCCGCCCCCGGCTGCCGGGGATCTTCTGGAGGTAGTCCACCGCCACCAGTTCATACCGCCGGCCCAGGGCCAGGGCCCGGACGTCCGCCGCCGTCATGCCGGAGGCGTCCACAAACTCCAGGGACGGGGCTGTCAGCGCGTTTTGGACGGAGACGATCTGCCTGAAGTCCTCCTCCCGGAGGTCAAAGCGCTTGATTTTCCCGAAGGAAATTTTGGTTTTGAGGGAAACAAGCCGGTCAAAGAGTTTTTTATCGTTGTTCTCGTAGTAAAAATAGCCCACCCGCTTTTTCTCCGCGATGTGGAAGGCCATCTGCAATGCCAGGGCCGTCTTTCCCGCGCTGGGATATCCGCCCAGGACGATGAAGTCCCCAGGCTCCACGTAGATGCGTTCATCCAGGGCGGGGATCCCCCAGGTGAAATAGGCCGGCCGCTTGCCCTCAGAATGGCGGTCCAGGAACTCCTCGTAGCATTGGCGGAGGTCCATGATCCGCACGCCGGGTTTCTCGCAGGCCAGGGCAGTGATTTTGTCCGCCACGGCCCTGGCCTCATCCAGGCCGGAGGCGGCCGCCTCCGCCAGCTGCTCCCCCAGCTCCGACAGGCGGTATTGCAGGGCGGCCCGGTGGAGGATAGCGGCGTATTCTTCGGCGTTGGCGGAGGTGGGCGTGACCTCCATAAGCTCCGCCAGGATTTGGCGGCAGTTCCCGCCCAGGGCGTCGTTTACCATCAGGGGATCCGGATCCTTCCCCTGGCCCCGGAGCCTCTTGATGGCCTGGAAGATATTCCGGTAGCGGCCTTCAATGAAATCCTCCGCCGTGAGACGGTGCAGCAGGGGCCCGACGGCCTCCGGGTCAATCAGCATGGCGCCCAAAACGTTCACCTGCGCCTCCATGGCCAGTTCCGTAACAAGGGCGCTCATATGTACGTGACTCCTTCCTCCTCCGGAGGCCCCGGGTCACGGGGCGGTTTCGGCGTGTCCTTCCATCGCTGGTTGTTCAGCCAGGTCTTGGCGTAAGGGATGCCGACGCCCGCCCGCCACTGCTCCGACCTGACCTGGGCCCGGAGGGCCCGGGCCATCACATCCATCAGCGCGCCGTCCGGCCGGAGCCTGTCCCAGGATTTTGCCGCTCCCTGGCGGTCCTCCCCCCGGGCGTGGGTCCGGTAGAACTCCCAGAAGGCCTCGAACCGCTCCGGGTTCCATGCCGGGACGGACTTGTCCCTCCTGCCGCCTGTGCGCTTCCCCCCTGTGGGGGGTAAGGGGGGTATATTTTCTAATTTATCTTTTCTACCTATTATAGAAGTGCGAGAAATTTCATGAGGGCCCTGCGAAATTTCGCGGGGAGGGGTGAACTGTTCCGCAGGAGGGCCATGTGGGATTCCGCAGGAGGCCGGCGGCGCGTCCTTGCCCGTAAAGAGGCCGCAGTAAATATACCGCCGCTCCACTTTTCCCGTCTCAGCCAGCCTCCGCACATCCACGCGGATATAGCCCCGCGCCTGGAGCTGCCCAAGCAGTTCCTGCACCCGCCGTTTGGACATATCCATTTCCGCCGCCAGCGTCTCGTTGGAGGGCCAGCAGTACCCGTCCCTGTGGGCCATGGAGGACAGCGCCAGATACAGCAGCTTCGCCGCCGCAGGCAGTTCCTTATCGTGAAACACCTCGCCGGGAATCACGCCCCAATAGCTTCTCTGTCCTTCCATTCCCTACGCACCCAGTTCCCGGGCCTCCTCGTGGGAAAGCACCCGCTGCCGCCAAAGGTCATGATCCAGCGTGCCCTCAATGAAAAGGGACGTGCCGTCTTCTTCGCAGTCTATCCGCAAAACCGCCTGGACGACGCCCAGCCTGCCCAGCTGGCAGAAGCGCAGGAACGCAAAGGCGTTTTCCATCACGCCGGGGCTTGGTACTTTTCCTGCCATAAAAAATTCCTCCTTGATTTCCCGGCCCCGTGTGGTAGAATGCGCGCAAAAGGGCCTGGTATGTGTGTATGTGCGGGGCCTTTGTCTGCCGCTCTGTCTGATGGTGGCGCATCAGGCAGGGCGTTTTTCATATGGACAGCAAATAGTCCTGATGGGACCCGCTGTCCCAGCCAGCGTTTTGACCGTCTCAGCTGTTCCCGCAGCGGGGACGGCCTCCCTTTCCCGCTGCGCCAGGGCACAGCAGAGGCATTTGCCTCCAACCTGTCCCCACAGGCTTTCCGGCGTCACACTGCATCCCCCCTTTCTACGCCGAATACCGGGCGGTGTTATAGAAGTAGTCCGGGCTTGTGTCGGTTGCCACGCAAAAAGCAATCAGTTCGTCCCCTGACATTTTTCTGCCGCCGCAGACAATGGAACTCAGTTTTGCATTGCTCATGTGCAAATCAGGATTAACGAGGTTCATCCGGTCAACTACCCAAGCCTGCCGCAGCCCTTTATCTTTGATCAGTTGCTTAACTCCGTCAGAAGTCCGCAAGAAAGCCCCTCCTTTCCATTCAAGAATTTCTGGAGTGTCCTTATGGTACACCAGTTCAACTTGAATGTCAAGAGTACTTTCAAGTTTTTCTTGATTTTATTTTCCGGGTAGTGTATAATGGACATCAAGACAGGGGGTGAAGAGAATGTCTACTATTGGGTCCCGGCTGAAAGAGTCCAGAGAGAAAAAAGGGCTCCTGCAATCTGAACTGGCCAAGATGATTGGCGTAAAGTCTTCCGGGGTCATCAGCAATTGGGAGCAAGATATCAATAAGCCAAATGCAGACAAAATGATTGAACTATGCCAAGTCCTCGGCATTTCTCTCTCATATTTATTAGATTATTATGGCGAAGAAAAAACCCCACTTTATTCAAGCGAGGCAAGCAGGCTGGCAGACGCCTATGACAATAAACTGGACTGCTGGGGCCGGCAGGCTGTACGGGAGTTGGTGGCAACAGAGGCCGCCCGCTGCGAGGATGAAAGACAGCTCAGCAAATCTCCATTGGAGGAGCCCAAGGTGATCAACCTCTATTTGGAGCCTGCCGCCGCCGGCATTGCCGCCCCCACCTTGGGCGCAGATTACGAGCACTATGAACTGAAGCCGGAGGATCCCCCGGGCGCGGCCTACGCCGTGCGGCTCCAGGGCGACAGCATGGAGCCCCATTTCCCGGACGGCTCCATGGTCTTTGTCAACCACGACGCCCTCCGCGACGGCGATATCGGCATTTTCAGCGTGGACGGCGGCACCGTCTGCAAGCAGTATCACCAGGAGGGCGGGGTCGTGTACCTCTTCTCCCTGAACCGGAAACGGAAGGACGCCGACGTGGTTTTCCTCCCCGGGGGAAACCGTTCCTTTGTCTGCCAGGGGCGAGTGATAACGTCCAGGCGCATCCCTGTCCCGGGGCGTGAGTGAAATCCCGACACAATGTACCGAAGCCGCCGGCTTTTTAAAGAGGGGCGCAGCCGCAAATTGGCCGGCGTGTGCTCTCGCCTAAATATCCCTCAGCCGGAGGAACATCGCGTTATTGCCGGCTGCATCCCCACTCACCTATGTTAGCAAACCATGAAGCCGTATGGTATGGACACGGATATCCGCGTCTCAAATTATTGTGAGGCCCGCGCAAAGCAAATCGCTGCACAAACCAATGTTTTTAAGGAAGATAGGCCCATCCCTGACTGATTTTCACATCATTCAATGGCCCGGCAACGGTGGAGGCAAGCAAAAATGTCAACCCGCCCCAGCAAGGGCAGGTTAACATCAAAGCCGCCTGTCAGCTGCCAATCAGGATGTGAATAGAAATCAACTAAGAAAGGAGCTGCGGCGGCATGGTAAAAAAAGCAGGTTCAATCCCCCGGGCCGCCTTATACATCCGCGTCTCCACGGAAGAGCAGGCCCGTCACGGCCTCTCGCTGGCAGCGCAGAAGGAGTCTTTAGTAAAATATGCCGCCGCCCATAGTTTCGCTGTCGCCGGAATCTACGAGGACGCAGGCATCTCCGCCCGGAAGCCGTACACCCGGCGGCCCGCCCTCCTCCAACTGCTGGAGGACTGCAAGGCCGGGAAAATCGACGTTATCCTCTTCATCAAGCTGGACAGATGGTTCCGCAACGTGGGCAATTACTATGCCGTGCAGGACATCCTGGATCAGTGCGGCGTATCCTGGCAGGCCACGGAAGAGGATTACGAGACCACCACGGCGGCCGGCCGCCTGAAGGTGAATATCATGCTCTCCGTGGCGCAGGACGAAGCGGACCGCACAAGCGAACGGATTAAATTTGTCTTTGCGGGCAAGCGCGCCAGGAATGAGCCTTTGGGCGGCCGCGTGCCCACCGGGTATCTGGTAGAGGGGAAGCAAATGATCAAGGATCCGGAAACCGCCCCGGCCATAGAGGCGTATTTTGCGCATTATCTCAAGTACGGCTCCATTACAGCGGCCATTGACTATGTGGCGGAGCGTTTCGGGTTTCATTTGAAATACCAGCTTGCCAGCGCGATACTGTCAAGATCCGCCTATTGCGGCGATTTCCACGGCGTGGAATGTCCCGCCTATATCACGAAAGAGCAGCACGAGATCATAGCTGCCAAACGCCGCCGGACAGTACGCAAAACGGCCCAGGACAGGATTTACCTTTTTTCAGGCCTGCTTTCCTGCGGCGAATGCGGCGCGCGAATGGGCGGGCGCACCCACAAAATTGGCGGGGTGGAAAAGGCGGAATATAACTGTCCCAGCCATTACCAAAAAAAAGGGTGCGGAAACCGCACCAACATCCGGGAATCCGCCATTGAAACGTATCTGCTGGACACAATTGACCAACGGTTCCGGGCATACAAGGCCTCTCTTTCTTTCGCAAAAAGGGAAAAGAGCAGCGGCCATTCGGCGGAAATCGCAAAGCTGAAACGGAAATTATCCAGGTTGAAGGAATTGTATATTAACGAACTGATAACCCTGGACGAATACCGCAAAGATTACACGCCCGTCATGGAACGGCTCGCGCAGTTCCAGCAGGCGGGCAAACCGCCAAAGCACCATGCGCCTGTGGAATCTATCAGCCGCATTTTGTGTGCCGGATGGAAAGAAACCTATAAAGAACTGACCCGCCCGGAGCAAAGGGCGTTTTGGCGAATGGCTCTGGGAGAAATCCGCATCTATCCGGATCGGCATATTGAATATGATTTTTTATGAAAGGATTACCACATAATTTATTTATTTTATCTGGATTGCAACTGAACCAAAGCCTGCTGCCCTGCACGCTACACCGCGCCACAGCCTGTTCCACGAAAGACCTGGGCATCAGCGCGGTCTCGTCAAGCAAAACCCCTGCCAGGGTACTGCCCTGGATCAAGGCGGCGCTGGACTCATCCCGCCCGCCGAAGAGCAAAAAGCGGTTCTCATGTCCGTTGAAGCGGACAATCAGCATATTTTCCCCCCGTTTTTCCCGGCAGAGCATCCCCAACCCCCGCAGATAGGGCAGCAAATCCGCCAGCAGGTTCCTCCGGAGGGAGACGATAGTCTTCCCGCATAGGCCAAACTGCCGCCCGTCGAAGTTGGCCTGGGCCCAAAGGATAAAAGAAAGCCCCATGGAAAAGGTCTTTCCGCTGCGGACGGCCCCGTCGCAGATGATGGCCTCCCAATCATCCTGAAGCCACCAGGTCAAAACCCGCCGCTGCTTCGGGGAAAACCGCACGATTTTATCCGTAATCACACGCCCCCTCTTCCTGGGCGGACTCCGCCAGCGCCCGGTATAGATCGCCCGCCCCGCCGCCGCTGCTGTCCAGCAGGCCGCAGAGGGTTTCCAGGGCCCGGACCCGATCCACCAGCTTGATTTCCACGCCGCCCTTGTCGGTGACTTTGACTTCCGCCACAGCGGAGAGATCCAGTGTCTCCGGATCTGCCTCTCTACCATGGAGCGCCAGATACACCGCGTCGTTTGCGCCGCCGAAGGCCAGCTGTGCCAGCCGCCGGAGGACATCCTCCCGCCGCAGCTGCAATGCCGCTCCGCTCCGCATTTTCTCCAGCCTGTCCTGCATGGATTTGGAGGCTAAAAGCCTGTAGCCGTCCTGCCGGCCAATCCCGGCGGCTGCCCGATCCGGATCCATAGTCCGCAGATATGTCCGGCAGAAGCCGCCGTTGTCCCGTTTGTTCTCCAAGTGATTCCTCCTTTCCCGCATCTCTCACCCGTAGTTCCCGAAAGGGGAAAAGTTGCACGTTTCCGGGAACCGGGCAAAAAAATTTTGCCGGAGGGCAGTAAGCCCCCCGGCAAAAGCGGATGCGGAAAAGTAAACCGTCAAAGATAGACAATCATCATGCCCACAATCATTCCCACCACCGCCGCCAAAGCCGGCAGATGGGATTCCCACAGCCGGGCGGCCTCCGGCAGCAGTTCGCCAAACACCACATACAGCATGGCCCCGGAGGCGAAACTCATGGCGGCGGCCAGCATCACCGGCCCCATGGTGCCAAGAGAGTATCCCAAAGCGGCCCCCAGCACGGTAGGCAGCCCGGTAGCAGCGGTGGCCAGGGCGGCCCTGGCCCTGCCCATACCGCCGGATACCAGAGGCACCGCCACGGCCATCCCCTCCGGCACATTGTGCAGGCCGATCACCGCCGCCATTACCCAGCCGCTGCCGCCCAGATGCAGCGCGGCTTCCGCCCTGGCGAAGGAAACCCCGATCACCATCCCCTCCGGCACATTGTGGAGGGCGATAGCCGCCGCCATAATCACCCCCGCCAGGAAAAGCCCCCCGTGCCGTCTGTCCCTGCGGACAATCACGGCGTTCAGGGAACCGGTGGCCCCGTATCCCGCCAGGATCCCCAAAGCCGCCAGGGCCACCCGCCCTCCAACGCCGCCGCTCCCCGGCAGAACGGCATCCGCCAGCAGATCGAAGCAGACCACCGCCGTCATCACACCGGCGGCAAAGTTCAGCAAAAGGCTCACCAAACGGCTGGAATCCCGCCGGAGCAGGCAGGCCAAAAGCCCGCCCAGCCCGGTGCCTCCGGCCCCGGCCGCCGCCGTCACCAGCAAAACCTCTCCCATGCGAAGCCTCCCCCTAAAAAGCAAAGCAAAACCGGCGGGCGCCCTCCGTATCCAAAATTCCGGAGGAAGTCCCCTCCCACTCTATTCCGCCTCCTGCCCGTCCAGAACCCCGGGCCATTCCCGGCCCCGGAAAGGCAAAAAAAGAGCGGTTCAAAACCGCTCAAGGCATCCCCGACTGAAACCGTGGCCTAATCCCCCGGCCCGCCGCATAGTCTCTCCATAAGAGGTGATACATTTATGACCATTTATGTAGTGCAGTCCGGGGAAACCATCGATACTATCGCCGCCAATTACGGCGTCAATCCCGCCCGTCTGGCGGCGGACAACGAGGTACCTGCCAGCGGCGCGCTGGCCGTAGGGCAGACGCTGGTTATCCGTTCCCCCCGTCAGGTCCACGCGGTGCATTCCGGCGAAACGATGGGATCCATCGCCGCCGCTTACGGCATCAGCGTCCGGGAACTCTGGCGGAACAACTGGTCCCTGGGGGGCGGCGAAACCCTGTATCCCGGGCAGGATCTGGTAATATCGTATTTTGACGAAAAAATCGGTTCCGGCATATTCAACGGCTATGCCTATCCCTACATCTCCCCGTCCCTGCTGGCGTCCCAGCTTCCCTATGTCACCCATCTCTCCCCGTTCACCTACGGCGTCACCGCTGATGGAACCCTTCTCCCCCTGAACGACGGTGAGATGCTGGCCTCCGCCCGCATCCACGGGACCCGCCCCGTGATGCACCTCTCCACATTGACGGAGACAGGCCAGTTTGACACAGAGCGGGGCGCCCTGGTCCTGACGGATTACAATATCCAGAACCGCCTGGTGAACAGCATCCTGGAAACCGTCCGGGCCAAGGACTATGCGGGCCTGGATGTGGATTTCGAGTATCTGCCCGGGGAACTTGCGGCGGCCTATGCCGCCTTTTTAGGCCGCCTCCGGCGCCTGCTGGAGGGCCAGGGCCTGTTTCTCTGGACGGCACTGGCCCCCAAGACCTCCGCCGATCAGCGGGGCCTGCTGTACGAGGGCCACGACTATGCCGCCGTCGCCCAGGCGTCGGACGGCGTCCTGCTGATGACCTACGAATGGGGCTACACCGCCGGCCCGCCCATGGCGGTGGCCCCCCTGCCCAACGTCCGGGCAGTGCTGGATTATGCCGTCACGGAGATCCCCCCCGGCAAAATCCTCCTGGGCGTCCCAAATTACGGCTACGACTGGCCCCTTCCCTTTGTACAGGGCACGACCCGGGCCCAGTCCATCTCCAACCAGCGGGCCATTGAACTGGCCATCGAATACGACATCGCCATCCAGTACGATGAAACGGCCCAGTCCCCCTTCTTCCACTATACCGACAGTTCCGGCACAGTCCACGAGGTCTGGTTCGAGGACGCCAGAAGCCTTGCCGCCAAGCTGCGCCTGATCGCGGAATACGGCTTCCAGGGGGCGGGCTTCTGGAACCTCATGCGGCCTTTCTCCCAGACGTGGCTGACGCTGGCGTCCCTATATGACATGGCGTAGCCCGCCTCTCAGGGAACCGCGCCCTCTGTCAGCACATCCCAGAGGGCGGCACATTCCCCGGGATTATCCACGGTTTTCCTCCCCCAGAACCCCCGCCGGGCCAGATACAGCCCGGCGAGCCGCTCCTGGCTGTCCCCCTCTCCGGCATGGGGATCCTAATAGGTTCCCAAATCCAGCCCCGCCGCCCCGGGGCAGTCCCCCCAGCGGAGGCAGCACTCCTCTGCGGCGGCGTTTTCCCGCCCGGAGCCGTCCAGGGGCTGAAGGGCCCCGGTTCCGGCCTGGAACACCTCCGGATCCTCCAGCAGGAAGAAGTAGCTGCCGCAGTCCTCCAAATCCGCCGTCAGCTTCATGCTGACGGCGTAAGCATAGACCTGCCTGTCCTCACCGGCCCCGCCGGTGGTGTACTGGTTCAGCCGGACGGTAACCTCCCCGTCGCCGTTGCAGTCCTCCCCCAGGGCGGCCAAGGCGTTTTCCAGGGCCTCCGCTGTATCCGCAGGCAGGAATTCCGTGCCCATATAGGCAATCTGATAGTCCGGCTCCACCTGCCCGATGCCCAGGTAATGCCAGACAAGATATGCCAGAATCACCAGCAGAATCCCCCCGGCAATCACGTGCCAGATATGGTAATCCCACCAGTTAGCAAATTTCTCCTTCCCAGTCAGTTCCCTGGGGACCTCCGGCTGCACGTCCCTGTGCAGCCACTCCAAATACCTGCTGGCCATACGCTGCCGCTCCCTTCCTTTACGGTTCCTGTATGGACGCATTATACCACAAAATCCTCCGCGCATCTCCCCCTTTTTACCGGTTCCCGTTAAAATGATTTCCCAATGTGTGTATCTTACTTCCGAACCGAAAGGCCGGAAGCAAGATCTGAGGCAGGCGGCCTGCGCCGCCTGTCTTTTTTCTGCGGTTCTTGGGGTGGGAAGAAAATTCCGGCGCCTTTGTCCATATGCGAGGAATACCCGTCGTTCCGGAGCGGACAATTTGTAGAAAACGGCAGTTGACTTTCCAAACCCGCCGTGATAGGGTAATAATACAATCAAAGATTGGCAGGAGAAGTCCTTAGGAAAACGGCGAAAGCCTGCCGAAGGCGTAAAACGCTCAGGCGTCCGGGGTTCCGGGCAGAGACTAAGGACGGATGCGGCTCTGGAGAAGCCCGGCAGCGGGTACCGAAGGTGCAAGGCGGCCTTCCCCGGCAGCGGGGTATCCGGGCTGCTGAATCTCTCAGGTAAAAAGACAGAGAGGATCATTCCGCCGGCGGGGTGTGACGCCGGTGGACGTTCCCTTTTTTCCGGGACCGCAGACTGCGGGTCCCGTTTTCTGCTTTTCCGGGCCGGAAACAGCGGGTCCAATTTCACGTGCCCAAGGGCACACGGAGGGAGTATATGGAGTTTTTAAACACGATTCTGGATTTCCTGAAAGGTCCCCTGAATGACTTTGCCTGGATGTATACCTTCCTGCCCTGCGCGATTTTAGGCGGGCTGTTCCTGACCATCCGCAACGGCGGCGTACAGTTCCTCCACTTCGGCCACGCCATGAAGAACACGGTGGGTAAGATGTTCCAAAAGCAGGAGGCCGGCGAGGGTGCCGTCACCCCCATGCAGGCGGTGACCACGGCCCTGTCCGCCACGGTGGGCACCGGCAACATCGTGGGCACCTCCCAGGCCATCGCCCTGGGCGGCTACGGCGCGGTGTTCTGGCTGTGGCTGGCGGCCCTGGTGGGCATGGTGACAAAATATTCCGAGATCGTCCTTGCCATCAAGTTCCGTGAGCGGGACGCCAAGGGCGACTGGGTGGGCGGCCCAATGTATTACATCTCCAAGGGCCTGGGCAAGAAGTGGAAATGGCTGGCTGTGCTGTTCGCCGCGTTCGCCTCCCTGGCCTGCTTCGGCATCGGCAACATGTCCCAGGTAAACAGCATCACCGGCTCTGTAATCAACGCCGTAGAGGCCTTCACCACTATCTCAACCGGCACGGAAATGCTTCTCAAGTGGATTCTGGGCCTGGGCCTGGCTGCTTTGGTGGCGATCATCCTCCTGGGCGGCATCAAGCGCATCGGCGCGGTCACGGAGAAGCTGATCCCCTTCATGAGCATTTTCTACATCCTCTTCACCCTGGTTGTCATCGGTACCCATCTGGGCGGCCTAGGCGAGGCCTTCATGAAGATCTTCTCCACCGCCTTCACGCCGGAGGCCCTCTTCGGCGCATCCACCGGCATTGTACTGAAACAGACCATCATCTGGGGCCTGCGCCGCAGCGCCTTCTCCAATGAGGCGGGCTTGGGCTCTGCGGCCATTGCCCACGCGGCGGCGGAAACCAAAGGCCCCGTGAACCAGGGCCTGTACGGTATCTTCGAGGTATTCATCGACACCATCGTCATCTGCTCCCTGACGGCCTTGGCCATCATCTCCAGCGGTGTGCCCATCGAGTTTGGCGTCAAGCCCGGCAGCGAACTGATCACCGCCGCCCTGGCAACGGTATTCGGTGCCAAATTTGCGGCGCTGTTTGTGGCCTTTGCCCTGATGCTCTTCGCCTTCTCCACGGTGCTGGGCTGGTCCCTGTACGGCACCCGCTGCGTCCAGTATCTCTTCGGCCACAAGGGCATCCATGTGTTCCAGGTGGTGTTCATCGTCGTGGTGGTAGTCGGCTGCGTGTCCCCTCTGGAGTTTGTGTGGGATGTAGCGGACACCTTCAACGGCCTGATGGCCATTCCCAACTTTGTGGGCCTCTTCGCCCTGTCCGGCGTGGTAGCGGCGGAGACCCGGAAATATTTCGGCGACAGAAGCAATCTGTACTAACGGCAGCCAAAACATTGCGATACGGCAAGCCCCTCAGGCGGGAAAACCCGCCTGAGGGGCTTTGTCTCCCGTTAAGATGCGCCGCCTCCCGCTCTTTCGGCAGGCGACGCGTCCCGCCCGCCTGTCAAAGGCCGGCAGTCCCGCGCCTGCTTCCTGTAAAGTGTTTTTCCCGCATACCGGCCGGGGTGAAACCATCCCCGCCGTCCGCCCCTCAGGAGGGGAGCAAATCCGTTTTCCCGTCCGGAAAATCCCCCGCCCCGTAGGGCAGGAGAAAGGTGGGAATCCCCTCCGCCCGGGGGGCAATGGCGTACATGGGGAAGAAGAAGGCCAGCCCCTCCGCTGTCAGATAGAAATTCTGGGAGTTGAAATGGCGGCGGAGGGCTTTTTTCCAGCCCTCGTTGTACCGGGAAACCCCGGCCTTCTCCTGCCGCTGGATCTCCTCCGCCGCCAGGGCCAGCAACTGTTTTTTCCAAGGGGATTTGGGCGGGAAAAACCGGGACAGGGCCACCGGATATCCTCCCGCCAGATCCCAG
This sequence comes from uncultured Oscillibacter sp., assembly GCA_910584995.1. Lineage (GTDB taxonomy): Bacteria > Bacillota > Clostridia > Oscillospirales > Oscillospiraceae > Oscillibacter. Next base: position 96,760 of record CAJUDW010000006.1, read on the forward strand.
GTGTCGCCCCGGCGGGTCAGGAAGGTCCTGCCGGGGCCCAAAGACTCCCGGGACTGGGTGTAGAGGCTCCAGAGGCCGCCCTCGTTATAGGTAACCCGGTAAGACAGTTCTGCCCGGAAGCTGGGCAAAGGCCCGCTGGCGGCCAGGGCGGCCCTGTATTCCGCCTCCGCCTGGGGGAAGAGCCAGTGTTCGCAGTAGCTGAGATAGGCGCGGCATTGCAGCCTGTAATAGCGCAGAATCCGGCGGGAAACCCTGTCTTTGGCGGGTTCCGGCCGAGGCAGGGACACAGAGGCCGCCAGCACGGGAATCCCCTCCACCATCCACTCCCGTTCCGCCGCGAAATCCTCTGTCCGCAGTTCCGTCCGCTTCGTCTGCTCCATGCCCGCCGCTCCTCTCCAATTCCTTTATGCCAGCCTATGAAAGGGGACGTGGAGTGGTTCCGAAAGAAAATTTTGCCGCAGCCCTTTACTTTCGCGCACTACAATGCTAAAATAGTAAAAAGGCCTGTGGGAAAGCAGGCTCCGCGCTTTCAGAAAGGGGCTTTATGATGGTCAACATTGCGAAAAAGGAAAAGAGCGGCTTGCTTTATCAGGCCATTTTGCAGTTGAAAACCGAGGAAGAGTGTTATGCTTTTTTTCAGGACCTGTGTACCGTCACGGAACTGCGGTCCATGGAGCAGCGGTTTGAGGTGGCCTCTTTGCTGGACGACGGCATGATTTATAACGACATCCTGGAGCGCACAGGGGCCTCCAGCGCCACTATCAGCCGGGTAAACCGCTCCCTCAGCTATGGCTGCGGCGGCTACAACACGGTATTTGGCCGCATGAAGGAGAAAGGCCGGTGAAAGACTACGCCGCCCTGGCCGCCGGATACGACGGCCTCATGGCCGACGGGGCCTACGAAAAGCGGGCGGCCTTTTTGGAGAAGCTTTTCCAAAAGAGCACCATCCCGGTCCATACGGTGCTGGATTTGGCCTGCGGCACCGGCACCATCGCCTGCCTGCTGTCCCGCCGGGGATATCAGGTAATAGCTGTGGACGGTTCAGAGGAAATGCTGGCGCAGGCGTCGGCCAAGGCTATGGCGCTGGATGCGCCGCCGCTGTTCCTCCATCAGGCCATGCCCCGCCTGCATCTGATTGAGCCGGTGGACGCCGCCGTCTCCACGCTGGACTCTCTTAACTACCTGACGCGGGAGCGGGACATCCGGGAGACCTTCCGCCGGGTATACCGCTGCCTGAAACCGGGAGGGCAGTTCATTTTTGACGTAAACACCCCCTATAAGCTGCGCCGTATGGACGGCCAGCTGTATATGGATGAAACAGCGGAGAGTTTCTGTGTCTGGCGGACGTTCTTCTCGGAAAAGACCCAGGTCTGCCTCTATCAGGTGGATCTCTTCCTCCTGCGCCCGGACGGCGCATGGGACAGGGATTTTGAGGAGCACCGGGAGCGGGCCTGGACAGAAGGAGAACTCCGCGCTTTTCTGGAGGAAGCAGGCTTTGCCCGGATCACCGTCACCGGGGATCTGACCATGAAAAAGCCGAAGGAAGATGCGGACCGGTGGATCATCCGGTGCGAAAAATCTAGAAAATAGAGGGAACAATCTGTATGAGCGATCGAATCGTGCGCGCTATCACAAAAGACGGCATGGTAAAAGCCGCCGCAGTCTCCACCCGTGCCCTGACGGAACGGGCCCGCCAAATCCACAAGACGCTCCCTGTGGCCACAGCGGCCCTGGGCCGGTCTCTTGCGGCGGTTTCCATGATGGGAAACGCCCTGAAGGAGGATGGGGCCAGCGTCACCCTGCGGATCCAGGGCGGCGGCCCCCTGGGGAACGTTCTGGCGGTATCGGATAGTCAAGGGAACGTCCGGGGCACAGTGGGAAACCCGGCCCTGGATCTGCCGCTCCGTCCGGACGGCAAGCTGGACGTAGGCGGGGCTGTGGGCTGTAACGGCACCTTGACCGTCATCCGGGATCTGCATATGAAGGAGCCGTATATCGGCAGCGTAGCCCTGCTTGGGGGCGAGATCGCAGAGGATCTGGCGGCATATTTTGTAGAGTCGGAGCAGATTCCCACCGCCTGCGGGCTGGGTGTGCTGGTAGATCGTGATCAGAGCGTACTGGCGGCGGGAGGATATCTGATCCAGCTGCTGCCCGGCGCCAAGGAGGACACCATCGCCCGGGTAGAGGGCGGCGTTCTGGCGGCAGGGCCTGTGACGGGCCTTTTGGCGGAGGACGCAGATCCCGCCTCTTTGCTGCGGCGGGTGCTGTCGGATTTCCAGCTGGAGATTTTGGAGGAAAGCCCCATAGCGTACCGTTGCGACTGCAGCCGGGAGCGGATGGAGCGCGCCCTGATCAGCCTTGGCCCGGAGGAGTTGCAAACCATGCTGGATGAACAGGGCCAGGCGGAGTTGACATGCCGGTTTTGTGACAACATTCAGGTGTTCACCCGTAGGGATCTGGAGGCGCTTTTAAAGGGGATGCAGAAAAAACGGTAAAATTTTCGAAAAAGGGTTGACAAAGGCGGTAGTTTTGCATATAATAGCTTTTGCCGTCTGGCAAGAATGGCAGCTTGGGAGCATAGCTCAGCTGGTTAGAGCATCTGCCTTACAAGCAGGGGGTCACTGGTTCGAGTCCAGTTGTTCCCACCATATGATATGGCCCGGTAGTTCAGTTGGTTAGAACGCTAGCCTGTCACGCTAGAGGTCGACGGTTCGAGCCCGTTCCGGGTCGCCAAAATCCCACGGGAGCAATCCCGTGGGGCCCTTTGGGAAAATTGAATATGCCCAGATAGCTCAGTTGGTAGAGCAGTGGACTGAAAATCCACGTGTCGCTGGT
>CAJUDW010000007.1 GCA_910584995.1 uncultured Oscillibacter sp.
AAGGACGGAAGACGAAGGACGGAAGACGAAGGACGGAAGACGAAGGACGGAAGACTTGGAATCTATCCTAATCTTTATTCCGTTGTCTCTGCTTCATACCGAAGCACATATTTAATTAAGGGTTCCTGGGAATGGTCTTGAGACGTTCCTGAGATATCAGTAGTGGGTCCGGGTTTCGTTGCCTGGCTCCGGTATTGAACAGGACATCTGGTTGTGGAATGTTTGCACCGTTTAAATGTGTAGTTTTTTTCAAAACTAAATACGGTTTTTACCAAGCTGTATACGGGCGCATACAGCCTTGATCGCTGTGCCACTTACCGGCTTGAACCCCGTTAAGCCCAGATATATTTCAGACTTGACGGGCGAAAGCGACAAGTATAATTTTCAAGGGCTGAATGTCTTTATCCCTTGTTTTCTTACATTCCGTGTTCGGCAAAAAATTACAATATCGCACCGGCACCGACAGGGATGCCCGGTTTTTTAGAATATGATCGCAGTGAACTCCGGTTTGCGGTTATGCTGTGAGGGGAATTAAAAACCGGGAGATGCCGGATGGACGGGGGGATTTTGCCTTGCAGGACTGCAAAAGACCCGGTCAGACGGCGTTCAACGCCTGTGAATACAGGTTCTAAGAAACGGCCGGGGGAATGGCAGGCACAGTTCCTGAGGAACTCACTTTTCCGCATTAAGCTTCTTTTTTTCCTGCATGATTGATGCGCCTTAGTATGGGTTTGCTCTTGACAGAATGGAAAATTTCTTTTAAGATAACAGACAAAATGTCTGGAACAAAAATAAAGAGTGGTTGCCATTAGGAGGAAAGCATGGAGAATGTTTTGGAAAATTTGGAATTCTTCCAACAAATAATGACGCTTATTGAGGAGCATTTCGGGAAAAAATGCGAGATCGTACTCCACGACTTTACGGCAGATCGGGATAGGACAATTGTGGATATCCGGAACGGGGAGGTTACCGGGCGGAAAATCGGCGGATGCGCTACCAATTTGGGCCTGGAGATTATGAACGGGACGGTACCGGCGGAGGATCAGTTCAATTACATCACGTATGCGCCGGATGGGCGGATTCTGAAATCCTCATCTATTTATTTTCATAATCAGCAGGGAGACCCTGTGGGTTCGCTGTGCCTGAACCTGGATATCACAGATTCTGTCTATTTTGAAAAATGCCTCCGGGAGTACAACCAGTTTGGTGAATCCAAAGGCGATGCCCCGCAGGAAATTTTTACCCCCAATGTCAATGAACTGCTGGATCGGCTCATCGAACAGTGTATTCTGAAGTTTGGAAAACCGCCGAAGGCCCTTACAAAAGAGGAAAAAATGCAGTTTATCGCTGAGTTGGACGAGAAGGGTGCGTTTGTAATAACGAAGTCCAGCGACCGGGTCTACTCCCTCCTGGGAATTTCCAGGTATACGTTTTACACATACCTGGACGCCGTCCGAAAGCAGCGGGAGGGCAGAAAAAGTCAGGTATCTGTGCGTACATCAGAAGGATAAAACTTTTTATCAGGAATTCAAACAAAAAGTATTGACAAGCCCAGGGCGATCCGTTATACTGAATCTAGTCAATGAACTGGTTCAGATGCTTGCGGAGACGGTTTCCGTCTGTATGGAAAATGGTCTGGGCATCCGGCGACGGGTGTGTATACCCGTCGCCGGTTTTTTAACTGTCAAAAAGACAAAAAATCATTAAAAAAGACATAAAGTATGGAATGTTGACGGAGGGAGGAGATACTATGGGATATTTTAAGCAGGAATTCCGCGGGGTGTTTTATGTACGGGACTACGAAAAGGCAATCACATTCTACCGGGATGTGCTGGGACTGGAAGTTCCGTATTCCTGGGATTATGCGCCGGATGACCGGGGGACAAAGTTCCGGGTGGCAGGCGGGATGCTGGAGATTATCCGCCGGGAGCCGGAGATCCCCCAGGGGCCAGGTACTATCATGATTGAGGCAGAAGACGTAAACGCGTGCTATGCCTCCGTTTCCCGGAAACCGGGTGTACGGGTGTTCCAGGCCCCGGTGGATGAGCCCTATGGGATTCGGAAATTCCAGCTGATGGATCCGGACGGCAACCTGGTGGTGATTTACACCAATCTTTCAGAACTGCCGCCGGAAAAATGACGGAAGGAGTTGCGCCATGAACAGCCGGACGCCATTTGCGCTGAAAGGGGACATTGTCCATACCCCTTCCTTTGCGGAGTTTACATATTACGAAGACGCGTATCTGGTCTGCCAGGATGCCAGGGTTGCCGGGATATACCGGGAACTGCCTGGCAGGTACCGGGATATTCCGGTGGCGGATCATACCGGCAGCCTTATCATCCCCGGTATGTGTGACATGCACCTTCACGCCCCTCAGTATCCCTTCAGGGGGCTGGGACAGAATATCGAGAAGCCTGATTGGGACAGCTGGTTTGATCAGTACGCTTTCCCGGAGGAAAAGCGGTATGAGGACTTGGACTATGCTGGAAGGGCGTATGCCCGTCTCGTGGGAGATCTGCTCCAGAGCACTACCACACGGGCCTGTATCTTTGCCACTATCCACCGCCCTGCAACGGAGCACCTTATGGAGTTGCTGCACGCTGCCGGATTGTGCGCCTATGTGGGGAAGGTCAATATGGACCGCAATTCTGCTCCGGGACTGCTGGAGACAACGGAGGAGACTTTGGCGGAAACCCGTCTGTGGTTGGCCCGCACAGCTGGGAAGTACTCGGATGTGAAGCCCATCCTTACCCCCCGCTATACGCCCAGCTGCACAAACGGCGCCATGGAGGGGCTGTCATCCCTGATGGACGAGTTCCGGGTCCCTGTCCAGACCCATCTGTCCGAGGGGCCGGATGAAATCGCCTGGGTCCGTGAGTTGATGCCGGATATCCGGTTTTATGGGCAGGCCTATGACAGATACGGGATGATGGGAACCCGGCAGCCAGCCCTGATGGCCCACTGCGTTTTTTCAACGCCGGAAGAGACGGAGATGCTCTGCCGTCCCAATGTGATGATTGCCCATTGCCCCGATGCAAACCTCAACTATTCCGGCACGGCGGCGCCGGTTCTGCGTTACATCCGCAAAGGGGCGCGGGTGGGGCTTGGCAGTGACGTTTCCGGCGGCAGGACATTGAATTTGCTGCGGATCGTCTCAGAAGCGATTACGGCCTCCAAAATCCACTGGGCGTATTGTGAACGCACCGGAGTTCCCGGTGAGAAGCGGGATGTGCTCACGCTGGCCAACGCCTTTTACCTGGCGACGAAGGGCGGCGGCGCTTTTTGGGGGGACACAGGCAGTTTTGAAACGGGATACGCCTTCGATGCGGTAGTCCTGGATGATACCCGGTTCTCGGACGGGAATCCCCGCTCTGTTTATGAACGGATAGAGAGGGTGATCAGCCTGGGGGACGAGAGGGAGACCAAAGAAAAATATGTGAACGGCAGCTGTGTTTACCGGAGGAAAAGCGGCTGAATGAGGGAAAGGATTTATGGTGATTTTGGATATCTCCAGGGAACTGCAAAGCTGCCCGCTTGCCCCGGGATGCCCTCCGCCGCGCCTGGAGCGGGTATCAGACATGGGTGACGGGGCTGAGTATAACTACACCTGCATACATGCCTCCCTCCACACCGCCACCCACTGCGATGCCCCCCTGCATTTTGTGCAGGATGGGAAGGATATCACAGGCGCTGCACTGGCGCACTTTGCAGGGCCCTGCCTGGTGATAACGGTGCGGCCGGACAGCCTCCTTCTGCCGGAAGACTTTGGGGCGGTCCCTGCCGGCGTCCGCCGCCTGCTGATCCATGGAGGCGGAAACAGCCACCTGAGCCGGGAAGCGGCGGATGCTTTGGCGGATCGCGGCCTCATTACGGTGGGGACGGATGCCTTCTCCGTCGGCGCGCCCTCCAATGACACGGAGGTGCATAGGGCCCTGCTGTCCCGGGGCATGGCTGTGATCGAGAACCTGGATTTGGAGCATGTGGAGGATGGCGCCTACTTTCTCAGCGCCGCCCCCTGTAAATTCGGCGGGGCCGAGGCCGCTTTCTGCCGGGCGGTTCTCTTTACCGGTATCCACATGGAAGAAGTATAGGAAACAGAAGGAAAGTGAGGAAACTATGTCCGTATATGAAAACCTGAAAGCGCACGGGTATGAACTGCCTGAGAGCCTTGCCCCCGCGGGCCTGTATGCCCCGGTGAATCCCACAGGGAATCTTCTCTATCTCTCCGGGCAGGGGAGCATCCGGAACGGGGAACGGCTCACCGGCAGGGTGGGGGTAAATGTAACGGTAGAGGATGCCCAGGAAGCAGCCAAGGTGTGTATGCTGAATACGCTGAGCGCCCTTCAGGCCTATCTGGGTGATTTGGACCGGGTGAAACGGGTTGTGAAAATCCTGGGGTTTGTGGCCTGCGGAGATGACTTTACGGAGCAGGCCCAGGTGATCAACAGCGCCTCCCAGGTGCTTCTGGATGCCTTTGGGGAGAATGGGCGCCACGCCCGATCTGCCATTGGCACCAACACGCTGCCCCTTGGCCTGACTGTGGAAATTGAGTCAATTTTTGAGATTGAATGACGGAAAGGCGAATCGTATGCTGGGACAAAATCTGACGCCCCTGGAGATCAATGATATCCTGAAAGCAAGGGAGCGGCTGGCGGAAGCGGTTCCGCCCACCCCGCTGCTTTCCATGGAGCCCCTGAACCTGCAGCTGGGCGGCGCGGTTTATCTGAAGGCGGAGAGTTTGCAGCCCTCCGGCGCTTATAAATTCCGGGGAGCTTATAACAAGTGCGCCGTGCTTGCGGAGCGGTTTGGAACGGATATTTCCGTGATCACCGCTTCCTCCGGCAATCACGGGCTGGCGTGCGCACTGACGGCAAAGCGGCTGGGCATCCGTGCACGGGTGGTGGTCCCGGTCCCGACGCCCCGGATCAAGAAGGACTGCATCCGGGAGATGGGTGCGGAACTGGTGGAATACGGCGAGACCTATGACAGTTCCTTCCGGGAGGCGTGCAGGCTGTCGGAGGAGGCCGGCGCGTATTATGTACATCCGGTCTCCGATACGGAGGTACTGGGAGCCCAGGGCACCATTGGGTTGGAGATCCTGGAGCAGCTTCCCTCTGTCCGGCAGATTGTGATTCCTCTGGGCGGGGGCGGTTTGTCCTCCGGCATCGCCTATTACGTCAAGCACTGCAGGCCGGACGTCCGGATAACCTGCGTGATGCCGGAGGGATCCGCGGTATATGCGGCCAGCCGCAAGGCTGGGAAACTGGTGGAACTGGCATCCTGCGCTTCCATGGCGGACGCGGTGGTCCGGAAGACCGGTGAACCATTCCTGTTTCCGTATATTGAACAGTATGTGGATGAAATTGTAACCGTGAGGGAGTCTTCTATTAGGACGGCGGTCAAATGGTCCGCTGTGTACGCAAAGCTGGTACTGGAAGGGGCCGGGGCCCTGCCGCTGGCAGCCGTGCTGGAAAGGAAGATTGATATCTCCCAGGCAGCTGTGCTGGTATGCAGCGGCGGAAACATTGATTTGCAGGTGCTCTGGGAGGCTCTGGCGGAAGGGTAGGCCTCTGCCGCCGGAATACGGCGGAGTTATGGCAGGCCCGGAAAATATGTTTTGAACGGTTTCTGGAAATGAAAGGAGCTTTCATATGAAAAAATTGACTGCTATGGCGTTTGCCCTTTTGCTGATCATCGGCCTTCTTGGCGGCTGCGGCGGGAAAAAAGAGCCGCCGGCCAATACCGGAGGGGAGAATCCCCCGGCGGAGGAGCCGAAGGAGACGCTGAAAATCGGCCTTTCCATGTTTACCCAGGAGTTCCCCTTCTATGTTACCATGCAGGAGTCCTTTGAGGCAGCCTGCCGGGAAAAGGGGTATGAGGTGGTATCCACCAACGCCAGCATGGACGTTTCCAAGCAGATTGACGGCTGCATGGACATGCTTTCCAGAGGTATTGACGCCCTGGTGATTACCAGCTGGTACGGCGATGCGCTGCTGGATATTTTTGAGACTGCCGAGAAGCAGGGGGTTCCCGTGTTCCTGATTTCCACCAACACGGCTCCTGACGACGCAGCCTTTGTCACAAAGGTAGGCACCATTGACAAAGACACCACCTATCTGGGAGGCCTCTGGACCGGCGCCTATTATGCGGGGCAGGGCATTGCCGAGATAGATGCCGTGGTGTTCATGACGGCCGACCAGGTCCATAATGACCGCCGGGACGGATACCTGGAGGGGATAGAGGAGGCCGGCGTTACGGTGAACATCCTCAATACCTACAACGGTGACACCCGGGAGGATGCCATGGCCAGCTGTGATGACGCCCTGATCACCTATCCGGAAATCGATCTGATGATCACCACTTCCGCCCAGCACGGCCTGGGAGCCTATGATGCCTGCGCCGCTGCCAACCGCAGTGAGATGAACATTGTCGCCATGGACGGGGAAGACGAGGAGTTCCAGAAAATCGATGAAAAGGGGATTTATCTCTGTACCGCCCTGCAATTCCCCGGTGAAATGGCGAAGGAGACGGTGGGGCTCATCGGGGATTATTTCTCAGGCGCGTCCATCGACCGCTTTGTTTACACGGACGCGGGGATTTACTGCCCCGAAGGCACGCTGACTGCGGCGGAGATCAAGAAGTAACGGGTTTCCCGCCAATAAAGGAGAGGAGCCATGGCTGAGCAAAACAAGGATTTGATCCTCGAACTGCAGGGAATCAGCAAATCGTTCCCGGGGGTGCAGGCGTTGGATCATGTGAGTTTCGGTGTGCGCCGGGGGGAGGTCCTGGCGCTGGCCGGGGAGAACGGGGCCGGGAAATCCACACTGATGAAAATCCTGTCCGGTTCCTATCGGAAGGATGCCGGAACCATCGTGTTCGATGGGAAAGAGGTGGAGATAGACTCGCCGAAAACAGCGGAGCGGCTGGGCCTTTCCATTATCCATCAGGAACTGAACGTCATGCAGAACCTGACGGCGGCGGAGAATATCTATTTGGGCCGGCAACCCCGGCGCCACGGCGTCATCGACTGGAAGAAGATGAACGCGGACGCTGCGGCGCTCTTCGCACGGCTGGGGATTGATTTGGATGTCACTGCCAGGGCCGGTTCCCTGAGCATTGCCCAGCAGCAGATGGTTGAAATTGCCAAAGCGGTCAGCTTTGATGCAAAGCTGGTTATTATGGATGAGCCTACCTCCTCGCTGACGGCTCAGGAGACCAACATCCTGCTGGAGATTATCCGGGGGCTGTCTGCCGGCGGGATTGCGGTGATTTTTATCACCCACCGTATGGATGAGATTTTTGCGGCGGCGGATCGGGCGGCGGTCCTGCGGGACGGCGCCTATATCGGTACCCGGGAGATTTCGGAAATCGACGTAAGCGGGCTGATTTCCATGATGATTGGGCGGACGCTGACCCAGCAGTATCCGCCCAGGAACGCCCGGATTGGCGAATGCCTTCTGGAGGTGGAAGGCCTCGGGGATGGCGGACGTGTGCAGGACATATCCTTCCGGGTACATGCCGGGGAAGTGCTGGGGCTTGCCGGGTTGGTAGGCGCGGGGCGCACGGAGACAGCCCGTATGATCTTTGGGGCGGATCGGAAAAAAACCGGGAAAATCCTGCTGCGGGGCCGGGAAGTTTCCATCCGCAGCCCCCGGGACGCCATTCGGAACGGGCTGGCCCTGGTGACAGAGGACCGGAAACAAGAGGGGCTGCTGCTGCGGCAGTCCGTGCAGGCGAATACGGTCATGGTGGCGCTGGAAAAGATCTGCAGGCGGAAGATCATCCACTACCCCAGCGCCAGACGGGCAGCGGAGGCCTATGTGAAGGATCTGCGCATCGCTACGCCCTCTGTGGATCAAAGGGCCGTGTTCCTCAGCGGCGGAAACCAACAGAAGGTAGTCCTGGCAAAGTGGCTTTTTTCCGACGCGGAGGTTATGATTCTCGACGAGCCTACCCGGGGGATCGACGTGGGATCCAAACGGGAGATCTATGAAATCATCAACCGCCTTGCGGAAGGCGGGAAAGCGATTGTCGTTATTTCCTCTGAGATGGAGGAAGTGATGGGGATCAGCGACAGGATTCTGGTGATGTACGAGGGACGCATTGCCGGAGAGGTGCGGCGGGAGGACTTCTCCCAGCAGCTGATTTCAGAATTTGCGATAGGAGGCAGGAAGCTATGATGACCCCAGCATCCTCCAGGAACCGGAAAACCGAAATTGTCAACGGCCTTGGCGTTTGGCTGATCCTGATAGCACTCTTTCTGGTGCTGACCCTGGCAGTTGGCCCGGAGGTGTTTTTGGGGACAAACCTGGTAAACGTAATCCGGCAGATATGCGTAGTAGGCGTCATGGCCGTTGGGGCGACATTTGTGATTCTCTGCGGCGAGATTGACTTGAGCGCAGGGGCCATGGCGGCATTGTCAGGCTGCACGAGCGCGTATCTTATGGTCAATACCGGATTGGATGTTTGGGTTTCCGTCCTTTTGACGCTTCTGGCAGGCATGGCCGCCGGCGCCGTCATGGGGGCTGCGGTTACTTATCTTCGGGTGCAGTCCTTCATTGCGACCCTGGGCATGCAGTATGCTTTGACGGGTATTGTGCTGCTGATTACCAACGGAAGCCCCATCCTGAATCTCCCGAAGCCATATTTGATTATCGGCAGGGGGTATGTGCTGGATGTCATCCCGGTTCCCGCTATCATTCTCTTTGTACTGGTTTTCCTGTCGGCTTTCGTGCTGAAGTACACAAAATTTGGCCGGGATGTGATGGCGGTTGGGGAAAACCATGCCGCCGCCCGCCTTTCCGGTATCAACGTTACCCAGACCAAGCTGATTGTCTTTGCCCTTGCCGGAGGGATCAGTGCCTTGAGCGGCATTATGCTGGCCTCCCGGCTTTCCTCCGGGCAGCCGAATGCGGCAGGGGATCTCTCCCTCCAAGCGCTGGCCGCTGTGTACGTAGGCGGCGGTACGGCAATGGCCGGGACCCAGAGCGGCGTGATTGGGACGCTGGCAGGGACTTTGATTATTGGCTTCATCAATAACGGGATGAACCTGCTGGAAATCAATTCCTATTACCAAAAGGTGGTGCTGGGTATCGTGATCATTGCGGCAGTGGCGTTGGATACCTACCGGGCCCATGCGGCAAAGAAGGCGTAAAAGGCTGCGAATACGGGGATACCGGATATTCATGGGAACGCAGGCCACCCGCGTAAGCGGGTGGCCTGCGGCAATCTATCGAAAAAGCCCTCTGAGGGTTTTGCGCCCGCAGGGGGGGGAAATACGGTCCCATCGTGTTTCCCGCGGCGTGTACGCGGGAAAATCATTTTCTGCGAAATGGGCGTGGAATTGTGCGCCATAGGCAAACAACCGGGGCGCAGAGCGGGAGCCTACGCAAAGAGCGGCCTGCGGCTGTTTTTATAAGAGGATGCATTTTCTTTGATGGAATTTAATGGGAAACCGGGAACTGGCCGGAAAACCTTCCGGGGACCTTCGGGGTTCCCGGCCGTACATGCCCTTACCGGGATCGCCAAAGCCTCCGGCTAAACCGGAGGCTTTGGCTTTTCCCTCAGGACGCTGTGCTGCTGTGACTTTCAAATCCTTCGAGGATGATGTTGTCAGGATCCATAGCCTCGCCGTCTTCAATGCCATCCACGTGGAACTGTACGTCGTCGGGGGACACCTGCCCCTCCGGTTCACTGTCCGGTCCCTCCGTATCCTGGAGGCCGTATTCTGCCAGGAAGGCCTCTGCGGCGGCAGGATCTGCCAGGCTTTCATCCAGAGGCAGGGTGAAGAGGGCATGGGGGCCTTCAAAATCTTCGGAGAAGGAGATGGAGCCGTCTGCCTGCACGGTAAAGGAATCGGCAGAGGGGGCGCCGCCCTCGTAGAAGGCCAGATACACCGTGCGATCCGCAAACATTTCCAGGTTCTGGACATCCAGCAGGTAATAGAACACGCCGTCAAGGGAGGCGCCTTGGGCGCTTGCGTCCAAAGTCCAGTTGTTTACCCGCCAGGGTTCGTAACCGGATATAAGGGGGGTAAAGGTGTAGCGGATGAAATCAAAATCCTGCTGCTCCAGGGGGGTGCCGTCCAGCCGCTGCAAGGCCAGTACGGCGTAGGTGCGGGAGGTGTCCGTGTTCCCCAGCACGTCCAGATCCTCGCCGGAGGCGGCGCCCAGCAGCGTTACCATAAAGTCTCCGGTCTCCACGGTTTCGTTGACAATCAAGGCGTCCTCATCCTCAAAGGCACGGGCCAGCAGGGGCTGGTCAAACAGATCCTCCGCCGCCTGGGACGGGGACAGCCACAGGGTGGCCGCCGAGACGGAGATTGCCAGCAGGGCAACAGCGGCGGCAGTGAGAAGCGCCATTTTTTTCATCTTTCCAAAGGTCATGGTCTTATTCTCCTTTTCAGCTTTCCGGGCACGCAGCAGCGCGGCTGTCCGCTCCTGAAAATCGGCGGAAAAGGAAATTTCGTCAAAAACCTTGCGGTAGGTTTTCCGGTCCATATCAGACTTCCTCCTTCAGCATCTGCCGCAACCGTTCCCGGCCGCGGGCCAGGCGGGTCCCCACCGTGGCGGTGGGCACGCCCAGCGTTTTCGCAATTTCTTTCATGGAATAGCCCTCATAGTAGTAGAGGTGGATCACAGCGGCGTATTTGTCCGGCAGGGCCTGGACGGAGGCAAGCAGGGAGCCGTCCTCCTCCGGCGCCGCCGGCAGGACGGCTTCCTCCAGGGGCAGGTTCCGGTACTCCGCAGCTTTGCGGATATCGGCGGCCCGGTGGAGGGTGGCCCGGATCAGCCAGGCTTTTTCGTGCCCGGGGTTCCGGAATCGGGGGGCCTTTGCCAGCAGCGTCAGAAAAACCTCCTGTACGGCGTCCTCCGCATCGGCGGGGGACAGCCTGCTGGCGGCCAGACGCAGCAGCGACGGGCTGTACTGTTCCACAATCCGCTGGATTTCATCGGTACCAAATGAATCCACGATCTCACTCCTTCTGCCAGTGTGGGCGGGTCCCGCCGGCGGGGCCCGGGCCGCCGTCATTTGGGCGGCTCGTCTATAACACGAATGGGAGGCGGGAAATTTTTCACGGCAGCGGAAAAAGAGGAAACCGCCATCCGGGCCGGTGACGGTTTCCTGGGAAATGACTGCCTGCCGCAGCGCCCCTTTTTACCTTAAGCGGGTGAGGGGATATCTGCTGCCGGAACCTTTCCCGCCCCGTTTGCTGCGTTTTCCCGGGGATACGCTTACGGCTGGTTCACAATCCCCACAAAGAGGGGCAGGTGGCCGGCGCTGCTGGAAACGGCGAAGAGGAAGGGCCGGTCCAGGGTGAAGTCAATTTCCTCATCGTCCATGGGCCCTCCCATACCCGCATCGGCCATTACGGTGAAAGCCGCCGCCTCGCAGCCCTCCTCGTCTACCGTTACCCGGGCCGTATGCTGTGCCTGGGAGAGGTAAATTCCGCTGATATCCTCCGTCAGGGGGGAGAAGTCCGATATACCGGGGTCAAGCACGCCGGTAACGCCCAGGGCTGCCAGCTTCTCCCGCAGATCCATGTCTGATGCCGCGTCAAATTTGGGGAGGGACAGGTTCACTGTAGAGATTTTCCAGTTTTCCCCTTCCCTTTCCTCGTCCACGCCGCTTAAAAGAACGTCCATCACCTGGGGATCCCCTAAAAGATCCTCCGGGCTGGCGCCCTCCTCCGGCAGGAAAAACCACATTGTGCCCATCCCTGAAAACCCCTTCGGCACGGCGGAGAAGTGATCCCCCCAGACGTAGGTGTTGACGGTATCGTGCATGAAATCTGCCGTCACATCCCCGCCGGGGGCGTGGAAGAGATCCGGTGCGGTATTCTCCACGGGAAATTGATTTACCCATGTGTCCCGGAAATAGAGGGTGTTCGCCAGGGCCAGGACGGTTTCCGGCGGCATGGACAGGCCCGCCGACTGTTCCTGCAGGAGCCCGCCGGTCTGCCGGTTGATCCAGTCCCGGAGGGCCTGGTCAAAAGCCGCCGACCCCATTTCCCCGCGGAAGGAGGAGGCGCAGTAGTCCCGGGCCAGGATGTCCACAGTGGGCTGCACAAAGGGGATGTCCCGGTTCATCCAGAGGGAGTTGGCAGGGATGACGGCGGTCACGCCGTCGTCCTGATAGATGCCGTGAAAGACCCGCACGGCCATGTCCCGCAGGGCCTCTATATCCCCGATGCCCAGGAGATCCAAAATCTGCTCCCGGCTGTTTCCGCCGGTGGTTTCCGCCAGCATGGAAAGGGCCAGATAGAAACTCACCGGGGAGCAAATCCGGTTTTCCTCCCCGCCGCCGGAGAGGAGGGGGGCCATGGCGCGGCTGAAAAAGCCGTTCAGCTGGCCCTGGCAGCCTTCCAGACTGTCCATACGGTATTCCTGATCCTGCCAATAGGCGTCGCTGGCCGCCGAATAACGCTCATGGTCAAAATCCCCGTTGGGCTGATAATAGTTTTCCGAAATAGGGCGGGGGGCCTGTTCCGGGTAGGCCGCCGCCGCCAGCAGGTAGGGGGACGCTTTGCCGCCCCCTCCCCCGGGCCAGAGGGCCGTTACCGCCACCGCAATGGCCGCCGCCGCGGCGGCCAGGGGGATCCAGAGGGGCCGCCTCCGTTTCCCGGGTACCGCGGCCTCTACTAAATCGTCCCGCACCTCCGTCACGCCGTTGTACAGATCCTCCCGGTTCATACATCTACCCCTTTCGATTCCAGCATGGTTCGCAGCAGCCCCCGCAGGCGGAAAAGCCGCTGGGAGGCCTGGTTGGGGGTGAGGCCCGCCTCCCGGGCCAGATCCTGCACCGCCTCGCCGTACCAGTACCGCCGGAGGAAGAGGTCCCGCTCCTCCCGGGGGAGGGCGTCCAGCCAGCTGCTGAGAAGCGCTCCCAGTTCCCGGCGTTCCAGTTCCGCTTCCACATCCGCCCGGCCGGGGACGCACTCCTCCAGTTCCGAAAGCATTGCCTCCAGCCCCGCGTACCGCTTTTGCGCGTGGTTGGCCCGGTAACGGCTGATGGAGAGGTTCCGGATAATCCGGCCCAGATAGGCGCCCAGTGTCCGGGGCCGTTCCGGGGGGATGGTGTTCCAGGCGGCGAGGTAGGTGTCGTTGACGCACTCCTCCGCGTCCTCCGGTATGGCCAGGATGTTCCGGGCCGTCCGGCGGCACTGCCTGCCGTATTTGCGGTCTGTCTGGCGGATGGCCTCCTGGTCCCGGTTAAAGTATAAGCGGATAATGCCCTGATCCTCCATGGCGATGGCCTCCTCTCTTACTGATTCTGACGCAATGGGCGGGGAGATCTTGGGGAAAACCGAAAAAAATTTGTCAGAAGGGCTTGTGACCCTGTGTCAATCCTGTTCCCGGGTTTCCAGATAGTCCCGGATGGCCGCCAGGAAGGGCTCCCCGTACCGGGCGGCCTTTACCGCGCCCACGCCGGAGACGGCCAGGAACGCCTCCTCCGTGACGGGGGCCTTACAGGCCATGTCCCGCAGGGAGGCGTTGGAGAACACCACGTAGACGGGCACACCCTCCTTCTGGGCCAGCCGGGCCCGGACGGCCCGGAGCACCTGGAACAGCACCCCGTCCTCCTCCAGTTCCGGCCCCGCCTGGGGGATGCCGGGGGCGGGGGAGTCCCGCCGGAGGGCCATCTCTACCCGCTCCCCCCGGTACAGCACCTCCCCGGCCCGGCCTGTCAGGCGGAGGGCGCCGTAGCGGGGATCCGTTGTGAGGAAGCCCGCCTCCTCCAAGCGCTCTATATAAGCGGAGACCTGGGGCTGGGAGATCCGGGAGAGGAGGCCATAGGTGGAGAGGCTGTCCAGGCCCAGATCCAGGAGGCGTTTGTTTTTGGCCCCACGCAGGACCTGGATCACCAACGTGGCCCCCACGCTGTAGCCCAGCCTGTCCTGCATCCGCTTCACGCAGGAGAGGATCATCTGGGCCTGGATGGTGATGTCCTCCACGGAAGTTTCGCTGCGGCAGCTGCCGCAGTTCCCGCACCGATCCGGCGGCTCCTGGCCGAAGTAGCGGAGGATATAGGCCCGGAAGCAGCCGGTTGTTTTGCAGTAGCCGGCCATGGCCTCCAGGCGGCGGTAGTCCTGACGGCGGACCTCCGCCCGGGCGGTTTCGTCCATTGCCTCGTTTTCCTCGCCGTTTTCAATGAGGAATTTGGCGGTGGCCACATCCCGGGGGGAGTAGAGGAGGATGCACTCCGCCGGTTCCCCGTCCCGTCCGGCCCGGCCCGCCTCCTGGTAATAGGCCTCCAGGCTTTTGGGCATGTTGAAATGGATGACAAAGCCTACGTTGGATTTGTCGATCCCCATGCCGAAGGCGTTGGTAGCCGCCATAACGGATACCCTGTCGAACCGGAAGGCCTCCTGGCTCTCCATCCGCTCCTGGTCGGTAAGGCCCGCGTGATAGCAGGCGGCGGGGATGCCCGCCTCCTGAAGGCGGCGGCAGACCTCCTCTGTCTTGGCCCGGGTGGCGCAGTAGACGATGCCGCTGCGGCCCCGCTGCTTCCGGACCAGGGCGAGGAGGGCGGCCAGCTTGTCCTTGGGCCGCTGGACGTCGAAATAGAGGTTGGGCCGGTCGAAGCCGGTCACCTGCACAAAGGGATCCCGCAGTTCCAGCAGACGGGCGACGTCCCGGCGGACGTCTTCCGTGGCGGTGGCGGTGAAGGCCGCCACCACGGGACGCTGGGGCAGGGCCTCCAGGAAGCGGGGGATCCGCAGGTAGCTGGGGCGGAAGTCCTGGCCCCACTGGGAGATGCAGTGGGCCTCATCCACCGCCGCCAGGGAGATCCTGCGGTTTTCAATCAGCTGGAGGAACCGCTCGTTTTCCAGCCTCTCCGGGGCCACATAGAGGAGTTTGCACTGGCCCTGGCGTACCCGCCGGCAGGCCTCCCGGTAGGACTCCGTATCCAGGGAACTGTTGAGGCAGGCCGCCGGGACCCCGGCGGCCTCCAGGGCGGAGACCTGATCCTTCATCAGGGAGATCAGGGGGGAGATCACCAGGGTCAGTCCCGGCAGCAGCAGGGAGGGCACCTGGTAGCAGATGGATTTCCCGCCGCCGGTGGGCATGATGCCCAGGGTATCCCGTCCGCTGAGGATGCTGTCGATGAGGGCCTCCTGGCCGGGGCGGAAGCGGTCGTGGCCGAAGTATTTTTTATTAACGGTATATTTGTCCATGGCAGGGCTCCTGTTACATCGGGTGGGTGTGTTGAAAACAGCAGGTTCATGCTATCCAATAGTTTGGCCGGCGGCCCGGCCGCGCGTAAAACCTGCGGCGGCTGGACGGTAAAGGCCGGATGCACCCATTATAAGCGGCCGTCGGAAAATGTCAAACCGGGGGATGGTTTTCCGGGCCTTTTCCCGGCTTTTGGGAGAAAGTCCGGGGGAGCGGGCCTTGGAGACTGTGGAATATTGCAGTTGTATTCAGATCCAAGTTGTGCTAAACTAGGGGATACTATAATAGGATAGTCAATAAGCTGGAATAAAAGCAAAATTTTTTCAGCAGGGAAGACCGCTGCATCCGGTTTGCCGTGCTTCACGATCCGGCGGGCCTGGGCTTTGTGCACCGGCGCACCGCGGATACGGCGGCTGGATGCCGGCGGTATCAAGATACATCGTACCCGGCGGAGGCCAGCCTGCCCCGCCGGATGGAAAGGACGCCATCATGAAAATTGTGGTTTTGGCCGGGGGCCTCTCCCCGGAGCGGGTCGTGTCCCTGGCTACGGGGGCCAACGTCTGCCGCGCACTGCGGAAGCTGGGGCACCGGGCCGTTTTCGTGGATATGTTCCTGGGGATTGAGGAGCCTCCCGCGGATTTGAAGACGCTTTTTGACGCGCCGGACGGCCTCTGCGGCAGCGGGGAAATCGCTGCCGCAGCCCCGGATCTGGCGGCGGTGCGGGCCTCCCGCCGGGATCAGGGCCCCAGCCGGTTTGGCCCCGGCGTGCTGGAACTGTGCGCCCTGGCGGACATTGTTTTCCTGGGCCTCCACGGGGAGGACGGGGAGGACGGCCGGATCCAGGCGGCCTTTGACCTGTTGGGCATCCGCTACACCGGCAGCGGGTATCTGGCCTCCGGCATGGCCATGGACAAGACGGCGGCCAAGTCTGTCATGATCGCATCCGGCATCCCGACGCCGGAGTGGAAGGTTTTGGACTACCGGCCGGAGGAGGCGGGCCGTCTGGCGGAGGAACTGCCTGTGCCCTGTGTGGTGAAGGCGGCCCGGGGCGGGTCCTCCCTGGGCGTCTGCCTTCCGGAGGATCGGGAGTCCCTCCGGAAAGCGCTGGAGGAACTGCCTGCCTACGGCGGAAAGATCTTCTGGGAGGAACGGGTTTACGGCCGGGAACTGACGGTGCCCGTCCTGGGGGACAGGGCCCTGCCGCCGGTTGAGATCCTTCCCGCCGGGAAGGAGTTTGACTATGCCGCCAAATACCAGGCCGGAGGCGCCCGGGAGATCTGCCCTGCGGATATCACGGAGGCGGAACGGGCGCTGCTGGCGGATTTGGCCCTGCGGCTGCACCATGCCCTGGGGCTGGAGGTCTACTCCCGGACAGATTTCATCCTGGACGGGGATGGCAGGCCCTGGTGCCTGGAGGTCAATTCCCTGCCGGGGATGACCGCCGGGAGCCTGATCCCTAAGGCAGCGGGAGCTGTGGGGATGTCTTATGAGGCGCTGTGCGAAGAGGTCGTGCAGTTGTCCTATGATTTAAAGAGGAGAGATTGATCGATGGAGTCCATGACCGTTGCGGAGATTGCCGCCGCCGTACATGGCGTCCTGCGGGGGGCGGAGGGGGAATTCCCTGCCGTATCCGCCGTATCCACGGACAGCCGGAGCCTGGTGCCGGGATGTTTGTTCGTCCCCTGGGTCGGGGAAAAATACGACGGCCATGATTTCACCGATGCGGCCCTGGAGGCCGGCGCGGCTGGGTGCCTGTGCGCACGCCTGCCGGAGACGCTGCGGCCGGACCGGTTTTATATCCAGGTGACGGACACCCGCCTGGCCCTGAAGGCCTTGGCCGCCCACTGCCGGGACCGGTTTGACATCCCGGTGGTGCAGATTACCGGCAGCGTAGGCAAGACCACCACCAAGGAGATGATCGCCTCCGTACTGGAATCCAGGCTGCGGGTTTGGAAGACGCCGGGGAACTATAATAACGACATCGGCACGCCCCTGACCCTGCTGGGCCTGACGGCGGAGCACCAGGCGGCGGTAATTGAAACTGGCATGAACCATCCAGGGGAGATTCGCTATCTGGGGGAGATGGTGCGGCCAGATATCGCTGTCATCTCCAACATCGGCGATGCCCATATTGAGTTTTTGGGCAGCCGCCAGGGGATTTTAGAGGCAAAATGCGAGATCTTCGAGAACCTGCGGGAAGGCGGGCTGGTCCTCCTGAACGGGGACGATCCCCTTCTGAATACCATCCAGCCCCCCTTCCGGACTGTCCGTTGCGGCCATTCCAAGGGGTGCCAGGTGCGGATTACGGAGATTGCCGACTACGGTGTGGAGGGCATCACCTGCTCTGTCGAGACGGGGCAGGACGTCTACCGGATGTCCGTTTCCGCCCCGGGGGAGCATATGGCCTATCCTGCCGCCATGGCGGTGGCCGTGGGGGAGGAACTGGGGCTGAGCCGCCAGGAGATTATCCGGGGCGTTTCGGCCTTCCGGGCCTCCGGCTCCCGGATGCGGGTGCTGCGGTTCCCCGGTGGGCGGGTGCTGCTGGACGACTGCTACAACGCCAGCCCCCAGTCCGTCACGGCGGCGCTGGAGGTGCTGGCCAAGACCGCATGCGACCGCCGGGTGGCGGTGCTGGGGGACATGGGGGAACTGGGGGATCTGACGGATCAGGCCCATTACAATATCGGGGCGCTGGCGGCGATGCTGGGCATCGACTTTGTCATCGCCATCGGCGCGAAGGCTGCGGGGATTGCGGAGGGGACCGTCCAGAGCGGCGGATCCGCGGTGCATTTCGCCGCGAAGGAACAGGCTGCGGCCGAGTTGCGGGAGCAGCTGGGGGAGGGGACGGCCATGCTGGTGAAGGCGTCCCACGCCATGGGCTTCAGCCAATTGGTTGAACAATTACGGAAAGAATATGATTGACATTCAGGTAAACAATCTGGTCAAATCCTTTGAAGTGGGGAAAAACGTGCTGGACGGCCTCACCTTCCAGATTGACCAGGGGGAACGGATCGGCCTGCTGGGCCGGAACGGCGCGGGAAAGACCACGCTTTTTCACATCTTGACAGGGGAGATGGACCACGACGAGGGCCAGGTGATCATCGGACAGGGCCGCCGGATGGGCCTCATCTCCCAGATCCCCGTGTACCCGGCCGGGTATACGGTGGAGGACGTGCTCCGCTCCGCCTTCGCCCGTGTCCAGCATTTGGCGGAGGAGATGGAGCGGCTGGCCGCCCGGATGGCGGCAGGGGAGACGGACCCGGCGGTCCTGCGGCGCTACGGGTCCCTCAGTGAGCGGTTTGAGGTTTTTGGTGGGTATGACACTGACGTGGCCGTCAACAAAATCGCCAACGGCCTCTCCATCACCCAGAATATGCGCCGCCAGTTGTTTGACAGCCTCTCCGGCGGCGAGAAGACCCGGGTGAACCTGGGCCGCCTGATTCTGGAGGATACGGATATCCTGCTGCTGGACGAGCCCACCAACCACCTGGATCTCCACGCCACGGAGTGGCTGGAGTCCTATATCGAGGGGTTCCGGGGTACGGTGGTGGCTATTTCCCACGACCGCTATTTCCTGGACCGGGTGGTAAAGCGGATCATCGAGATCCAGGACGGGAAGGCGGAGTTTTACAGCGGGAACTACAGCTTTTACGCTGTGGAGAAGGAACACCGCTATCAGGAGCAGCTGAAGCAGTACGAGAAGGAACAGGCGAAAATCCAACAGCTGGAGAAGGCGGCGGAGCAGCTGAGGGTCTGGGCCTTTATGGGGATGGACAAGACCTACCGCAGAGCCGTCAACATTGAGCGGCGCATTGAACGGATGCGGACCACCGCCAAGCCCACAAAGGCCAGGAAGATGGACGCCCGGTTCTCCACCGCCGAATTCCACGGGGACGAGGTCCTGGCCCTGCGGAACATTGCCAAATCCTACGGGGACAAGCGCCTCTTTGACCATATCAGTCTGAAGGTGGAGGGGGGCGAGCGGATTGCCCTTATCGGCGACAACGGCACGGGGAAATCCACCCTCATCAAGATGATTGTGGAGGAACTGTACCCGGACGACGGCAGGATCCGCTTGGGGCCCCAGACGCGGGTTGCCTATCTGCCACAGATCATCCATTTTGACCATCCGGACTGGAACCTGGTGGAGAACATGATGGCCGCTAAGAAGGGCCTCTCTGCCCAGTCCGCCAGGAACCGACTGGCCGCCTACGACTTCCGGGGGGAGGATGTATTCAAGCCTGTATCTGTCCTCTCCGGTGGGGAGCAGAGCCGCCTGCGGCTCTGCATGCTGATGGACGGGGAGATTAACTTTTTGATTTTGGACGAGCCTACCAACCATCTGGACATTGCCTCCCGGGAGTGGATTGAGGAGGCGGTGGAGGCCTACGACGGTACCCTGCTCTTTGTCAGCCACGACCGTTATTTTATTAACCGCTTTGCCACCCGGATCTGGGAACTGGCGGGGGAGACTATCACAGATTATCCCATGGGCTTTGCCCAGTACCGCCGGATGAAGGCCCAGGAGGAGGCAGAGCGGCCGGAGCCTCCGAAGCCGGAGCGGGAGAAGGCGGAGCGGCCTGTGCGGGGCAACAAGGCCCAGCAGGCCGCCCGGCGGCAGCTGACCATCTGCGAACGGGACATCGCCAGGGCAGAGGAAGGCCTTTCTGCCCTGGACAAAGAGATTGAGGCCGCCGCCTGCGACTACCAGCGGCTCACGGAACTGACGGCGGAGCGGGAGGCCGCCCAGAAGGGACTGGACGATCTCTACGAGCGGTGGGAACAGCTGAGCCAGGAGGCCGGGGAGGCATAGGAGGAGCCATGACCAAAGGGGAAAAGATACAGATTGCCCTGCTCCTGTCCCTGGCCCTTCTGGGCTTCGGCATTACCTTGGTCCCGCTGGGGATCCGGTTCAGCGGAATGCTTTTCATGGGGGTTTCCTTCCTGTGGGGGATGGGACTGTTCCTGGGCCGCTGGGCAAGGAGATCCCGCCGGGGGCGGATCTGCCGCCGGGTATTTCTGACGGGCCTTGCCGCCGGGACGGCGCTGCTGATCGGGATTGAGTGCGCAGTGTTGTTTTATGGGGAAAAGGACAATTCCGCCCTGCCGGTGGACGCTGTAATCGTCCTGGGGGCTGGGGTCAACGGGGAGCGGCCCTCCCTTGTGCTGCAAAGCCGGATTGACGCCGCCATGGACTATTTGAACCGGCATCCCGGTATCCCGGCGGTCCTTTCCGGCGGGCAGGGGCCGGGGGAGGATATCACCGAGGCGGAGGCCATGCTGCGGGGGCTGGAACTCCACCCGAAACGGCCTGCGGGTTTGCCGCTGGTATTGCTGAAAGAGGAGGCCTCCACCAATACGGCGGAGAACTTCGCCTTTTCCAAGGCGCTTTTGGAGGCGTATGGCCTGGATACGGGGACCGCGGTGATCGCTGTTGTCAGCAGCGATTTCCACTGTTTCCGGGCCCGCATGATTGCCCGGCGTCTGGGACTGGAAACGGTCAGTGTACCGGCGGAACTGCCCTGGTGGCTGACAGGGAACTATTACCTGCGGGAGGCATTTGCCGTAGTCAAAACGGCCCTTTTTGATTAGCAGGGCAGACAAACAGAAACCGTTTGGTTTTTGAGGCAGAATAAGGAGATACAATAATATGGCTTGGAATAATATTCTCTGCGTGTACTACTCCAGGACCGGCAACACAAAACGGGCCATGGAAGAGATTGCCCACGCCCTGAACGCGGAACTGGTGGAACTCCGGGACGGGGTGGACCGGGGCGGCTGGCGGGGCTGGCTCCGCTGCGGCCGGGACGCGGTGCGCCGCTCCACGCCAAAGGTGGAGTGCAAAACCCAGTGGCCCCTGATGGACTACCGGCTGGTTATCATCGGATCCCCCATCTGGGCGGGGCGGTGCAGTTCCGTGGTACGGGGGTTTTTGAAGCAGAACGGGAAGGAGATCCGCAATGCCTCCTACGTGGTGACCCGGGGCAGCGAGGATCGCAGCGAGGATGTCTTCCGCCAGATGGATATGTACACGCCCTGCGGCCACCGGACTGCCGTGTCCCTCCGGGCCGGCAGCGTGGGCTACGCCTTCTGGCAGGAGGAATTCCTCCGCCAGACCAGGGAGATCCTCCGGGAAAATCAGAGATAGCTTCCGCTTTTTTCCATAAAACAGGGGGAAAGGAGCGGCGGTATGCTGGAAAAGCTAAAGGAACTGACAATCCGTTACGAGGATTTGGAAGCCCAGCTGGCGGATCCTGCCGTCTATGGGGACGGGGAACGGCTGAAGGCGGTGAACCGGGAACTGAAGGAACTGGCCCCCATTGTGGAGGCCTGCCGGGCCTGGGAACAGGCGGAGGCGCGCCGGGCCGGGGCGGAGGATCTGCTTCACGACCCGGAACTGCGGGATTTGGCCCAGGAGGAACTGGCTGCGGCAAAGGGGGAGGCGGAGCGGCTCCAGGAGGAGTTGAAACGGCTGCTGCTTCCCAAAGACCCCAACGACGGGCGGAACGTGATCATGGAGATCCGGGGCGGCGTCGGCGGGGAGGAAGGTGCCCTCTTTGCGGCCTCCCTCCTGCGGATGTACACCATGTACGCCCAGAACCGGGGCTGGAAGCTGGAGGCCGTCTCCGTAAACGAGACGGAACTTGGCGGCGTGAAGGAGTGCGGCGTTCTCATTGAGGGCGAAGGCGCCTTCTCCCGGCTGAAATTTGAGAGCGGCGTCCACCGGGTCCAGCGGGTGCCGGAGACGGAGTCCGGCGGCCGCATCCATACCAGCGCCGCCACCGTGGCTGTCCTGCCGGAAGCGGAGGACGTGGAGGTGGATATCGACCCGAAGGATTTGCAGATTGATACCTACCGCTCCTCTGGCGCAGGCGGGCAGCACGTCAACAAAACGGAGTCCGCCATCCGGATCACCCACCTGCCCACAGGCCTTGTGGTGGAGTGCCAGGACGAGCGGAGCCAGTACAAGAACAAGGACAAGGCCATGAAGGTCCTCCGCTCCCGGCTCTATCAAATGGAGTGCCAGCGGCGCAGCGCCGCCGAGGCGGCGGAGCGGAAGAGCCAGGTAGGCAGCGGGGATCGCAGCGAGCGGATCCGCACCTACAATTTTCCCCAGGGCCGGGTGACGGATCACCGGATCGGGCTGACGCTCTATAAAATCGACGCCGTGATGGACGGGGATCTGGACGGGATCATCGACGCCCTGATTACGGCGGATCAGGCGGAGAAACTGAAGGGCGGCGGGGATTGATGGGGGCCTGGAAAAAAGCCCTGAGGATGTTCCTTTGGGCCCTGACGGCCTGCCTGACAGCCCTGGAGGCAGCGCTTGCCGCAGGCTGGATCCGCATGAGCCGGTATGTGGCGGCCGCCGGCGCGGCGGAGAACCCGTATGCCGCCGAAGAGGCGTGGCTTCTGGGCATCTGCGCCGGGATCCTGTTCCTGCCGGCAGCGGCGCTGCTGGCCTGGGGCATTTATCAGGCGTGGGGTTGCTGGAAAAAGCGGGCGGAAGCCCGAGAAGAGAGATAGGGGCGAAGTTATGCACACATTATATTTTGACCTGCGGGATACTAAGGGACAGCAGAAGGAGATTGAGGACAATATCGCTTCTGCGGGCAAGCTTCTGCGGGAGGGGGGCTTGGTAGCCATCCCCACGGAGACCGTGTACGGCCTGGGGGCCAACGGCCTGGATGGCGGCGCCGTCCGGCGGATTTTTGAGGCCAAGGGCCGCCCCCAGGATAATCCCCTCATCCTCCACCTGACAGGGGCCCAGTGGCTGCCCCGGTACTGCCGGGAGATCCCCTCCATGGCCTATGTGCTGGCCAGGAAGTTCTGGCCTGGCCCTCTGACCATGATTTTGAAGCGGGGGGAACTGGTGCCGGACGAAACGACTGCAGGGCTGGATACGGTGGCGGTCCGCTGCCCTAACCACCCTGTGACCTTGGCCATTATCCGGGAGGCGGGGGTGCCTATCGCGGCCCCCAGCGCTAACGTCTCCGGGCGGCCCAGCTGTACCACTGCCCAGGCGGTGATGGAGGACATGGAAGGCAAGATTGAGGGCGTGGTGGACGGTGGCCCCTGCGTGGTGGGGGTGGAATCCACCATCCTGGATCTCACCTGCCGCCCGCCCCGGCTGCTGCGGCCCGGCGGGCTTCCGGTGGAGGAACTGGAGCGGCTTATCGGCCCCATTGCCGTGGACAAGGCTGTCAACGGCCAGATGTCCCCGGAGGAGCAGCCCCGGGCTCCCGGCATGAAATACCGCCACTATGCCCCCAAGGCGCCGGTGACGGTTGTCACCGGGGCGCCAGAGAAGTCCGCCCGGGAGATCAAGCGGCGGGCAGGCCCCGGATCCGGCGTCATCTGCTTTGACGAGTACGCCGGGATGTTCTCGGGCCAGCAGGTTCAGACCCTGGGGCCGGAGGCGGATCAGATGACCCAGGCCCAGCGGGTGTTTGAAGCCTTGCGGGCCTTCGATTCCCTGCCGGTGATGGAGATTTACGCCCAGTGCCCCGACAGCCGGGGCCTGGGACTGGCAGTGGGCAACCGGCTGAAGAAGGCTGCCGGGTTCCACATCCTGGAGGCCGACAGTTCTAAGATTATCCTGGGTCTCACCGGCGGCACCGGCGCGGGAAAGAGCACCGCCCTGGACGTGATCCGGGGGCTGGGGGGGACTGTGCTGGACTGCGATCAGGTGTATCGGGAGATTCTGGCGGAAAACGAGGAGATGCAGAAGGCCATTGGATCGTCCTTCCCCGGCGTGTTCCGCCCCGACGGCACCCTGGACCGGCAGAAGCTGGGCCAGGAGGTTTTCATGAAAAAGGAGCGGCTGGAAAAGCTGAACCTGATTGTCTACCGCTTCCTGGTTCCTGAACTGGGGCGGCGGCTGGACGCCACGGAGGACGGCCTCTACGCCCTGGACGCTATCAACCTGCTGGAGAGCGGCATGGATCAGGTCTGCGACCGGACCATAGCCATCACCTCCCCCACAGAGCTGCGGGTGCGGCGGATTATGGCCCGGGATCAGATTACCGAGCAGTATGCCCGGATGCGGATCGGGGCGCAGAAGCCGGACGAATATTACCGGGGCAAGTGCGACTGCGAATTGAACAACGATGCGGACACCGCCGAAGAGTTCCGGGCGGCGGCGAACCGGTTTTTTACCCGCCTGGTCCAATCCATCAAGGAGGAGAAGGAGCACGGCGTCTGACAGGCCCGGGCAGCCGCCCTTTGGGGCGCGGAACGGGCTTTTAAGGAACACGATATCCATCAAGGAGGCAGAACAGCATGGAAAAATCCGAATTTAAGAAACTGAAGGAAAAACTCCTGTGCGAGAAGAAAAACGGCTATGACCGGCCGGTGGACGAGGCCGCAATGGAGGCCTACTGCCGGGATTACAAGGCGTTTCTGGACAGCGGGAAAACCGAGCGGCTTTGTGCTGCCCAGGTAATCCGCATGGCGGAGGAGCGGGGCTGGCGGCCCTATGCCCGGGGGATGGCCCTGAAGGCAGGGGACAAGGTGTATCTCTGCAACCGGGGTAAGGGGGTATTGCTGGCCTGCATCGGGAAGAAGTCCCTGGCGGAAGGGGCGCAGATTGCCGCCGCCCACATCGATTCCCCCCGTCTGGATCTGAAGCCCAACCCCCTCTATGAGGATACAGAACTGGCCTATTTCAAGACCCATTACTACGGCGGTATCCGGAAATACCAGTGGCTGACCATCCCTCTGGAACTCCGGGGCGTAGTGGCCCTGCGGGACGGCTCCAGGGCTGAGGTGGATATTGGCGGGGAAGAGGGGGATCCGAAGCTGGTTATCACCGACCTGCTGCCCCATCTGGGGGCGGAGCAGGGCAAGAAGCCCCTGGCCCAGGCGGTTCCTGCGGAGACGCTGAATATCCTGCTGGGCAGCCGTCCCATCGGGGATGGGGAGGAGAAGGACCGGGTGAAGCTGGCGGTCATGAAGATCCTCTATGAGAAGTACGGCATCACGGAGGAGGATTTCACCTCCGCCGAACTGGAGGCCGTCCCCGCGGTCAAGGCCTGCGATATCGGCCTGGATCGCTCTATGATCGGCGCTTACGGCCATGACGACCGGGTCTGCGCCTACGCCGCCCTCCGGGCGCTGCTGGATCTGGAATCTGTGCCTGCCAAGACCGCCGTCTGTGTGTTGGCGGACAAGGAGGAGATTGGCTCCGACGGCGTGACGGGAATGCAGTCTGCCGTGTTCGACACCTTTATGGAGGATCTCTGCGAGAGCCAGGGCGTGGCTGTCCGGGCCTGCTTTGAGAAATCCTTCTGCCTCAGCGCCGATGTGACGGCAGCCTATGATCCGGATTACAGCGACGTATACGAAAAACGCAACGCGGCCTACCTGAACCACGGCGTTGGCCTTTGCAAATACACCGGCGCCCGGGGCAAGTCCGGCGCCTCCGACGCCGATGCGGAGACCGTGGCCTATGTCCGCCGGCTCTTCGACGGGGCCGGGGTTGCCTGGCAGATTGCGGAACTGGGGAAGGTAGATGCCGGCGGCGGCGGCACCGTGGCCATGTATATGGCCAACCGCAATATCACCACCTTGGACGCAGGCGTCCCTGTCCTCAGCATGCATGCCCCCTTTGAGACGGTGGCGAAGCTGGACTGCTGGGAGACTTACCGGGGCATGAAGGCTGTGTATATGGCGGAAGCATAAAAAAACTGCCGGGGGCTGCTGAAAAGCGGCCTCCGGTTTGTCATTCTGATCACCTTGGAAGGTGATTTCCCTAAAACTTTCCCTGTTTCACACAAAAGAATTTTGCCGGTTTTGGTTGCGCCTGTTTCAAAAGTGTGGTACGATTGAACAGCTTGAATGGACAAATGACCGTAGGAGGCGGACGATATGGCAAAGACCATTAAATATTACATTGTAGCCGCGGACGCGCTGCCGGACATTTTCATCAAGGTGTCCGAGGCTAAACGGATGATGCAGACCGGCGAGGCGGCCACCGTAGGGGAGGCCACCCGGCTGGCGGGCATCAGCCGCAGTGCCTTTTACAAGTACAAGGACGCAGTGCAGCCCTTCAATGACATGAAGGCGGAGCATATCATCACCTTCCAGGCCATGCTGAAGGACAGCACTGGCGTCCTCTCCCGGGTTCTGGCGGTGTTTGCCGCCTCCGGGGCCAATATCCTCACCATCAACCAGACGATCCCCACTAACGGCTGTGCCGCCGTCACCATCTCCGCGGAGACCAGCGAGATGGGGGAATCCCTGGAGCAGCTGTTCTCGGACGTAGGCGCTGTGGCTGGTGTGGTGAAATTTGAAATCCTGGCGGGATAAGGCGCCTGCGGACAGGGAAAACAGGAAAAGGGACGGGATATATGATTCAGATTGCGATTATGGGTTTTGGCACCGTAGGCACCGGCGTTGCCAAAGTGGTGGCGGAAAACGCCCGGCAGATTGAGCGGAAGCTGGGGGAGCCCCTCCAGGTGAAAGCGATCCTAATCCGCCATTTTAAGGACGGGCCCTACCGCCAGCTGATGACCGACGACTTCAAAAAAATTGAGGAGGACGGGGACATCCGGGTGGTGGTGGAGACCATCGGCGGCGTGGAGGCGGCCTATGCGTATACGAAGCGGGCCCTGGCGGCAGGCAAGCATGTGGTCACGGCCAACAAGCAGCTGGTGGCGGAGCATGGGTTTGAACTGCTGTCCCTGGCCCGGAAGAAGAAAGTCAACTATCTCTTTGAGGCCAGCGTGGGCGGCGGCATCCCTATCCTCCACCCCCTGACCCAGTGTATGGCCGCTAACCGCATCGACGAGGTGTACGGCATTTTAAACGGCACCAGCAACTATATTCTGACCCGCATGGTCCGTACCGGCGCCTTTTTCTCCGACGCCCTCCGGGAGGCCCAGGCCAAGGGCTACGCGGAGGCGGACCCCACCGCCGACGTGGAGGGGCTGGACGCCGGGCGGAAGATCTGCATCCTGGCGGATCTGGCCTTTGGCCGCCAGGTACGGCCGGAGGATGTACCTATGGAGGGCATTGCCAAACTCTCCCTACGGGACGTGAAAATTGCCCAGCGGGCTGGCTACCGCATCAAACTCCTGGGCAGGGCAGTGCGCCTGCCTGGCGGCGGGCGGACGGCCTATGTGGCCCCCCACTTCATTCCGGAGGAGAACCCCATGGCCGGGGTGGAGGATGTGTTCAACGCCATCATGGTCCGGGGCAACGCCACCGGGGACGTGATGTTTTACGGCAGGGGGGCCGGGGAACTGCCCACTGCCTCCGCCTGCGTGGCGGATGTGATGGAGGCGCTCCAATCCAGCCCCAGGCGGGAGGAGATCGGCTGGGATGAGGACAGTTCCGGCTTTGAGGATCCGCAGGATCTGGAGACCCGGTATTACTTCCGCATTGAGGGCAGCCTGACGGACGCCGCCATGGCTTTCGGCCAGGTGGAGGTCCTCAGCGAGGACGGGGAGACCGCTTTTTTGACAGACCCCATCACCGGCCATGACGCTGTCCGCCAGTCCCATAGCCTGAATGTATTGGCCTGTATGCGGGTGCTGGATTGAGGGCCCCAGTCCCCAAGATCCCTTTTCCCGCGTATGATAGAAACGGGGGAGTGGGGAAGGCGGTTTGCCGCCTCCCAAGCCTCCGGGAACCGCTTGATTGGGGGGGGATTGCCCATGGGCGATCAGTCCCTCCTGAACCTTGACAGCAAAGAAGGAAACGGAATATGAGTTTGATTGTACAGAAATTTGGCGGCAGTTCCGTGCGGGATGCCGAACGGGTGCGGAATGTGGCCCGTATCATTGCCGAGACCTATCTCCAGGGCAACGATGTAATTGTGGTTCTGTCCGCCCAGGGGGATACCACCGACGATCTTCTGGCCAAGGCCCAGGAGGTCAACCAGAAGCCTTCCAAACGGGAACTGGATATGTTGCTGGCCACCGGCGAGCAGGTGTCCGTGGCCCTGTGCGCCATGGCCCTGGAGGCCATGGGCCTGCCTTGCGTGTCCCTGGCGGCGTGGCAGGTGGGGATCCGGTCCAGCAGCGTCCACGCAGACGCCCGG
Source organism: uncultured Oscillibacter sp. (assembly GCA_910584995.1). GTDB lineage: Bacteria > Bacillota > Clostridia > Oscillospirales > Oscillospiraceae > Oscillibacter. Next base: position 28,223 of record CAJUDW010000007.1, read on the forward strand.
ATCAAGAAGATTGACGCGGAACGTATCCAGGCGGAGTTGGATCAGCACCGCATTGTGATTGTCACCGGCTTCCAGGGCGTGGATCGTAATGGCGACATTACCACCCTGGGCCGGGGCGGGTCGGATACCAGCGCCGTGGCGCTGGCGGCGGCCTTCCGGGCGGATCTCTGCCAGATTTACACGGATGTGGACGGCGTTTACACAACAGATCCCCGGGTAGTGCCCAACGCCAAGAAGCTGGATGAGATTACTTATGACGAAATGCTGGAACTGGCGTCCCAGGGCGCCCAGGTCCTCCACAACCGTAGCGTGGAGTTGGCCAAGAAGTTCCGGGTGAAATTGGAAGTGTTGTCGAGCCTGGAACGCAAGCCCGGCACGAAAGTGAAGGAGGTCACAAAAGTGGAAAAAAGCAACATCGCCGGTGTCGCCAAGGATACCAGCATCGCCCGGGTGGCCCTGGTGGGCCTGCAGCACAATCCCGGCGTCGCCTTTCAGGTCTTTGATCTGCTCAGCAAGCACAATATCAATGTAGACGTCATTCTCCAGTCCATCGGCCGGGAGGATACCAAGGATATCACCTTCACCGTCCACCGGAAGGATCTCCAGGAGGTGGAGGACATCCTCAACCAGCATAAGGAGGCCCTCCGGTTTGACCACCTGGAGCCGGACGACAGCATCGGCAAGGTCTCCATTGTAGGCGTGGGCCTGATGAGCAACTGCGGCGTGGCGGCCAAGATGTTTGAGGCCCTGTATGAGGCCGGGGTGAACATCCAGATGATCAACACCTCAGAGATCCGGGTCTCCGTCCTGCTGGACGAGGAGGATGTGAACCGGGCTGTGAAGGCCATCCATGCCAAGTTCTTTGACGAGAACTGAGGGGAATATTCGGATATTGCAGCAGGCGGCCCGCTATCCGGCGGGCCGCTTGTGCTGCCTGGAAAGGGATTACCCTAGCCTTTTCCGGCAGCCAAAAGGATTTTAAATGCCACCGGGGATTTGCTGTTCCGGATGGGCTTATTGGCAGGCTGAAGGCCGCCCCTGAAAGGGGCGGCCTTCAGCTATCCGCAGGGACTGCGCCGCCCGGAGGCGGCATGAAGATCTGTTTTTGGAGCGGCTTTGCCGCTTTTTTGCTTATCCCTCTTCTGCGATTTTCCGTCCCATCAGGACACCCATGATGGAGGCCATCATCAGCCCCCGGGTCCAGCCGGAGGAATCCCCCAGGCAGTAGAGCCCCTGGAGGCTGGTGTTAAAGTTTGCGTCCATCTTCACCCGGTTGGAGTAGAATTTCAGTTCCGGGGAATACAGCAGCGTCTCCGTGGAAGCAAAGCCGGGAACCACATAGTCCATGGCCTGGATGAAGTTGATGATGTTCATCATGGCCCGGTAGGGCATGGCGGCGGTGATGTCCCCAGCCACCACGTCCGGCAGGGTGGGCCGGATGTTGGACTGGGCCAGTTCCTTTTCCCAGGTGCGTTTGCCGTCCAGGATGTCGCCGAACCGCTGGACCAGGATTTGCCCGTTAGCCAGCATGTTGGTCAGTTCCCCCACCTTCTGGGCGTAGGCAATGGGCTGGTTGAAGGGGACGCTGAAATTGTGGGAGCAGAGGATGGAGACATTGGTGTTGTCGCTCTTCATCTCCTTGTAAGAGTGGCCGTTTACCACTGCCAGGTTGTTGTCGTAATTCTCCTGGCTGACAAAGCCGCCGGGGTTCTGGCAGAAGGTGCGGACCTTGTTCTTGAAGGGTTTGGGATAGCCCACCAGCTTGGATTCGTAGAGCACCCGGTTCACGGTCTCCATAACTTCGTTCCGGACCTCCACCCGGACGCCGATATCCACGGTGCCCGGCGCGTGGGCGATGTTATGCTTGGCACAGAGTTTTTCCAGCCAGTCGGCGCCCCGGCGGCCGGTGGCTACCACCGTGTGCTTCGCCAGGATTTCCAGTTCCTGATTCCCGTCGGAGATCACCACGCCCTCGCAGATATCATTTTCCAGGATCAGGCGGCGGCATTCGCTGCCGAAATAGATCTCCACCCCGTGCTCCTGTAAGTACCGCTCAATGGCAAGGTAGATGTCGTGGGCCCGCTCCGTACCCATGTGGCGGATGGGGCAGTCCACCAGCTTCAGCCCTGCCCGGATAGCCCGGCGGCGGATATCCTTCCGTTCCTCCTCGTGTTCCAGGCCCTCAATGTGGTCGTCCGCGCCGAAATCCAGATAAATCCGGTCGGCATAGTGGATAGTCTCCTGGGCCAGTTCCGGGCCGATGAGGGTGGGCAGGTCGCCGCCTACCTCATAGCTGAGGGAGAGTTTGCCGTCAGAAAAGGCGCCTGCGCCGGAAAAGCCGGTGGTGATATGGCAGTATGGCTTGCAGTTCATGCAGCGGCCGGTCTGGGCTTTGGGGCAGCGGCGCTCTTCAATGCGCCGTCCCTTCTCCACCATGACAATTTTCTGTCTGCTGCCCCGTTTCAGCAGTTCAAGGGCGGTGAAAATACCGGCGGGGCCGGCTCCCACGATGACAACGTCTGCTTTCATGATATGTTTCTCCTTCTTATGTTTCTCCTGTTTCCTGAAAGTCCGGCACCGTTGGACGGCGCAGCAACGTGCAGGGCGGTACGGGCCGGGGCAGCTGCATATGAAAGACCATCCCAGGCGTTCTGGGTTCCTCCAGGGGCGCGCCCTCCTGGTCCCGCATTTCCGGGACGGTCATGGCAAAGGGCCGCAAATCCGGCCCCACCAGTTCCACCTGATCCCCGGAACGGAACTTGTTCCGCAGGGAGAGGGAGGCCCAGCCCTGGCTGTTGCAGCCCGTCACCAGGGCGGCTACCTGCCAGCGGCGGATGTACCGGGCGTCGTCATAGTACTGGCCGGGGGGGCCGTAGTAGAAGCCTGTGGCGTAGGGGCGGTGGCTGACGTGTTCCACCTCGTCCCGCCAAACCGGATCGATGGGACGGCCTGCCGCCGCATCATCCAGACAGTGGCGGTAGGCCCCGGTGATAACCGCGGCGTAGTAGGAGGACTTGGCCCGGCCCTCGATTTTCAGGCTGTCCAGGCCCGCCTCCAGCAGTTCCGGCAAGTGGTCAATCATGCACATATCCCGGGAATTCATGATATAGGCCCCCTGGCCATCCTCCTCAATGGGGAAGTACTCCCCGGGACGCTTTTCTTCCATAAGGGCGTATTTGTAGCGGCAGGGCTGGGCGCAGGCGCCACGGCTGGCGTCCCGCCCGGTCATATAGTTGCTGAGAAGGCACCGGCCGGAGTAGCTGACGCACATGGCCCCGTGGACAAAGGCTTCGATTTCCAACTCCGGTGGGGATTCCTCCCGGATGGCGCGGATTTCTTCCAAGGACAGTTCCCGGGCAAGAATCACCCGGGAAGCCCCCAGATCCCACCAGGCAGCGGCGGAGGCGGCGTTGAACACGCCTGCTTGGGTAGAGATGTGCCGCCTGCAATGGGGGGCGTACCGCTCCGCCAGCCGGAAGGCCCCCAGATCCGCCAGGATCACGGCGTCCACACCGGCGTCCTCCAGCAGTTCCAGATGGGCCGGCAGATGGGGGATCTCGTCGTTCCGGGGCATGGTGTTCACCGTGCAGTGGACCTGGACGCCCCGGCTGTGGGCAAAGGCGACTGCTTCCCGGAGGCGGTCCGGGGTGAAATTCCCGGCGAAGGCCCGCATCCCAAAGGATTCCCCTGCCAGATACACAGCGTCTGCGCCGTAGAGCACCGCCATCCGCAGCCGCTCCATATCGCCTGCCGGAGCCAGCAGTTCCGGCTTCTTTCGTTTATCCGCCATATTGGCTGCTGTTGACGAAGGCGGTAAAGCTGCTGTAATCGCTGAAATAGTGGTGAAGCTTGTCCGTCCCCAGGGCGTAGAAGTAGTAATCGCTGGTGGCGGGATACAGCGCCGCATTGATGGCCTTCATGCCCGGATTGGCAATGGGCGTGGGGGGCAGGCCAGGGCGCTTGTAGAGGTTATAGGGGGTATCCGACTCCAGATCCGCCGAGGTGATGGCCCCCTGGTGATCCGGCAGGCCGTAGAGGACGGAGGCGTCGATCTGCAGCATCTTATAGGTGCCGTGGGCCCCGGTATCCTCCAGGCGGTTGTAGATAACCGAGGCGATATAGGCCTGATCCCCGCCGTCGGTCTCCTTTTCAATGAGGGAGGCAATGGTGATGATCTGGGCCAGATCATAAGGGGTATTCTCCAGTTGTTCCAGGATATCCCCGTTGATCTTCCGGTTGAAGTTGTTCAGCAGCCGTTCCAGGGCGCCCTTGGGATCATGGCCCACATAGAATTCGTAGGTGTCCGGGAAGAGGTAACCCTCCAGGCGGCTGATGTCCTGAGACTCGTTGTCAATAAACTCACAGTCGAACTCCGCCGTCTGGGCGGCTTCCAGCAGTTTTTCCTCGGTGTTGACACCCTTTTCCGCCAGAAGCCGGATAATCTGGCGGACCGTGTAGCCCTCCGGGATCGTCACTGTCACCGTATCGGCGCTGGCGTTCTTAGAACTGCCCCGCATCCCCACCAGAAGGGCGTGGTAGTCCATGTCGGTGTTCAATTCAAAGGTTCCCGCGCCGATTTTCTCATCCGCGTTGGTGACTTTGGCAAAGAGTTTGAAAAACCACTTGTACTGGATGAGGCCGGCGTCGCTGAGTTTGTCCGCCACAGTGTCCAAATTGTCCGCCTCCGTTACGGAGACGGCAATATCCAGCATCTCCTCCCGGTTGAAGGCGCACATGTCCGAGGCCAGCATCCACCCCACGCCTGCCAGGGTGGCGGAGGCCGCCGCTACAAACAGCACATAGATCAGCAGCATCAGGATAGGGTTCCGCCGTTTTCTCCGGCGGCGCTTTTTCGCGGTGGTGGGACGGGGGCGCTGCTCCTGGCTTTCCCGCACCTGCTTGGCGTCCCAGTTGGCTGTATCTCCATTTTGAAATTCTGCCATGAAAACCTCCATACGTTTTGTCCGGGAAGGAGGGGAATGCGGTTTCCCGGACGGTTATTTTTTCAATGGCCAGGCTCCACCGGGAGCACCGGCGCATAGAATATCTCAAAGTCTCAAAGAGAGGTGTTTGTAATGTGCTTTAACAACGGAAACAGCGACTGCTCCTGCCTGTGGATCATCCTGATCATCATCCTGCTGGTCTGCTGCTGCGGCGGCGGAAACAGCTGCGGAAACGGCGGTAACTGCGGATGCAACTGTGGCTGCAACTGCGGGTGCGGAAACGGCTGCAACTGCGGCTGCTGTGGGAACGGCTGCAACAACGACAGCTGCTGCTGAGGATTCCGGCGGGGCGTCCCAGACGTCCCGCCGCCCCTTACAGGAGGGATTGGACAAGGCCCCAGATCTCCTGGTGGATATCCCGGATATCCCGGGGGGCGCCTTCTCTGGCGCAGTTTACCACCTGCCAGCCAAGCCCTGCGGCAATCTCCCCGGCGTTTTCCCGGCACCGGGCCTGATAGACCCCGTCCTGCTCGTGGATATCCCCATGGATGTGGGCGGCAGCCTCCCGCCGGCGCATCATGGCCTCCGTGACGGAGGCGGGCATATCCAAATACAGGACAAGGTCCGGCGCAGGCAGGCCCAGCAGGCGGTATTCCGTATCAAAGAGCCAGGCGAGATAGGACTCCCGCTCCTCCGCAGGGAGTTTTGCCGCCTGGTGGACGGCGTTGGAGGTGGTGTAGCGATCCGCCACCACCAGGCCCCCCGCCTGATAGAAACCGCCCCAGTCCTGCTTGAAGGAGGCGTAGCGGTCCATGGCGTAAAACATAGATGCCGCGTAGGCGTTTACGTCGCCGGGATCCCGGCCCAGGTTGCCGTTCAGGTATTCCTGGACCATGGCCGCAGAGGGCTTTCCGTAGCGGGGGAAATCAATCTCCCGGAAAGCGATCCCCGCTTCCCCCAGCCGCTGGCACAGCAGGCGGGCCTGGGTTGCCTTGCCGGAGCCGTCGATTCCCTCCAGCACAATCAGTTTTCCGCTCATTTTTTTCGTTTCTCCCGTTTCACATGGATCAAAAAGAGGGGCAGCTTCATCATCCGGCCCAGCCGCCAGGGCTCTTTACACAGGCGGTAAAACCACTCCAGCCCGTGATCGCACCAGAATTTTGGGGCCCGTTCCGCCGTTCCGGCGAAGATATTCAGGCTGCCGCCCAGGCCGCACAGCAGCTTTGCGCCGGTGGCTTGGGCGTTCCTGGCCATCCAGAGTTCCTGTTTCGGTGCGCCCAGGCACACGAACACCGCGTCCGCCCCGCTCTGACGGATCTCCTCCGCCACAGGCCCGTCCTCCTGGAAATAGCCGTCGTGGGTCCCGGCGATCCGGAGACCGGGATACCGGGCCTCCAGCCGCTCTGCCGCCTGTTCCGCCACACCGGGCTTGGCTCCCAGCAGATAGAGGGATTTACCCCGTTCCGCCATTTTTTCCATGAGACGGGCGCCGAATTCCACGCCGGGGACCCGTTCCCGCAAAGGCGTGCCCAATATGGCTGCGCCCTTGATGACCCCCACGCCGTCCGGCAGCACCAGGGCCGCGCCGTTGACAGCCCTCCTGGCGGCGTCATCCTCCCGGCAGACCTCCACGATCTCCGGGTTGGGCGTCACCACGTACCGGGCCTCCGGGCCCTCCAGAAGCCGGACAGCCTCTTCCACGGCCTCCGCCATGGTCACATTATCAAATCCTACGCCTAATACGTTTACCCGCATGGGATCACCTCGCCATACACCGGGCAAAAGCCCAGGGGAAGGCCCTGCCGCCGGGGATTCGGGGTTTTTCCGGCGGGACCTTATATAATTTTGTAGTATACCATATCCTTCCCACAAAAATCAAGGGGCACAGAGGCGGGGTTTTCCCTAGGAGGGAGGGCCGGTATGATGCCTGCCCTGCGGCCCCGGGGGGATGGATTTGAAATGCCCGGCGGGGTGCTGCACGAGGCCGGCGGCTGAAGGCGTCTTTGCATTATACGGGGCGAAATTGGCTATTTACCCAAAAACGGGCAGCTTTTTTCTCTGCTGCTATAGAGGATTTGCATATCTTTCTTCAATGGAATTTGTGCAGGGATACGATTTTTAATCAGATCTGACACTTTTCTTTCTTTGGATATTGACAATTTTTGAAGCTTTTGCTAGCATATATTATAAAGCGAGGGGGAGATCATCCAATGAATCAAGTGAATATCACCAATCTCCCCGTATGGGAACTCCAGGTCCGCAGTGTACTCAGCAAACTCAGCAGCGCCGAGGGCCGGGTAGCGGAATATGTTTTGGCGGAACCGGAGGCGGTTTTGGGGGGCAATATCCAGAGCATTGCCCAGGCCAGCGGCGTCAGTGAGGCTACCGTCATCCGCTTTCTCCGCCGGGCAGGCTTTTCCGGATTAAAGGGCTTCAAGGCTTCTATGACCCAGGCCAATGTCTTGGAGCATGGCCGCCTGCCGGCCAGCCGGAAACTCAGCGATTCCGATACTACCCGGGCCATTAAAACCAAGGTTTTCTGCGGCTGTATGGAGGCCCTGGGCGACACGCTGAATGTGCTGGACGATGGGGATCTGGCCCGGGCTATCGATGCCTTGTACTCCGCGCCCTATGTGGAGGTGTTCGGCATCGGCGGCTCCGCCTCCGTTGCCCGCAGTGCCCTCCATAGTTTCCGGCGCATTGGATTGCGGATGAGCGTTACCTCCGACCCCAACGCCGCCTACCTGCGGATGGAGCGGTTCAATCCGGGGGATGTGGTGCTGGCTATCTCCAGTTCCGGCGAAACTGCCGCCATCCTGGAAGCGGTCCGGATCGCCAAGGAGAAGGGGGCCTTTGTGATTTCTATTACCAACGTCCAGAGTTCCACCCTGTCCGGGCTGTCGGACTGCCGTCTGACCTCGCTTTGCCGGACAAGGATGCTGCCTGGGGACGAAACTTATGAACGTGTGGCCCAGATCGCCATCATTCACGCCCTCTACGCTGGCGTGGCCATGCGGCAGGGGGAGCATCAGCCATGAGAGAATTTCCGATGATTGCAGGCGTAGGGCATAACTGCCTGGACCGCCTCTGCACGGTGGAGGACTATCCCCCGGAGGATGGCTCCACCCACATTACCTCCATCTCCATCCAGGGAGGCGGCGCAGTGGCTACTGCGGTGGCTGCGGCGGCGCGGCTGGGTGTTTCTGCCGCCTGGATCGGCTATCTGGGGGAGGACGGAACCGGCCGGGAGATCCGCCGCCTTCTGGAGGAGGACGGGGTGGACACCCGCTATATCCGGAGCGTCCCCGGCGGGCGCAGTTCCGATTCTTATGTAATGGTCAATCCCTCCCGGTCAACCCGGACTAAATTCCCCTATCCGGACAACCTTCCCCCTATCCAATGGGAAGGGGAACTGGCGGAGGTGATTCAAAAGGCCCGGGTCCTCCATCTGGACGGCACCCGCTACGAAAACGCCCTGGCTGCGGCAAAGATTGCCAAGGCGGCGGGGGTGACGGTTTCGCTGGACGGCTGTTCCATGCAGAAGGACAACGAGAAAAATGTCGCCTTGGCCTCTATGGCGGACATACTGATCATGAATGCCAAATATCCCCTCCGGGTGGCCGGGCAGGAGGACTACGGCAAGGCCCTGCTGGAAATGGCCGGATGGGGGCCGCAGGTGGTTGTAGGCACCCTGGGGGCAAAGGGCTGTTTGGCAGTGATAGAGGGTAAACTCCGAGTTTTCCAAGCCTATCCGGTAGAAGCGGTGGATACCACCGGTGCGGGAGATGTGTTCCACGGGGCGTTCCTGGTGGGATGGCTCCGGGGGATGGGGCTGGAGGAGACCATCCGTTTCGCCAGCGCGGTATCCGCCATGAAATGTACCCGGATCGGCGGCCGGGCGGGCATCCCCAGCTACGGGGACGCCCTGGCTTTCCTGGAGGCCCGGCGGTAAAAGGGTTATAGCGGCATGTGCCGTTATAATAAAGATAAAGGAACCACGGTTCCGAAAACAAGAAATGGAGGATCACAACATGAAGAAGTTCCTAGCGGTACTGCTGGCTCTTGTGATGGCGCTGGCTCTCGTTGCCTGCGGCGGTCAGAAAGACGAGCAGAAAGAGCCTGCGGACGGCCAGCAGCAGACAGGCACCGATCAAAAGGAGCCCGAGCAGCAGCCGGAAACTCCCAGCGAGCCCTCCGGCCCCCTGAACGTGTACACCACTGTCAGCGAACTCCAGTACAATGCCATCATGGGCGCGTTCCAGGAAAAGTATCCTAAGATCGAAGTCAACTATACCCAGGCCGGCGCCGGCGACTGCAAGACCCGCATCCAGGCCGAGTCCGGCAATCCCCAGGGCGACATTATGTTCGGCGGCCTTGTTTACGCCGATACCCTCTCCTACGGCGAATATTTTGAGGAATATGTCTGCCTCAACGACAATCTGATGCCTGAGGAGTTCAAGAATACCACCGGCGTCCTGACCTATCACGATGCCCAGATCCCCTGCCTGTGGGTCAACGATGAACTGGAAGCCGAGGCAGGCGTCACCATCACCGGCTACAAGGATCTGCTGGATCCCAAGCTGGAGGGCATGATTGTGGGCGCCGATCCCACCGCAAGTTCCAGCGCATGGAACCAGCTCCAGTGCATCCTGACCGACTTCGGCGGCTGGGACAGCGACGAAGCCTGGGATTACATCGACCAGCTGATGAACAACATGGTCATCACCAGCAGTTCCAGCGGCGTTTACAAAACCGTGTTTGACGGCGAATATGTCTGCGGCCTCACCTATGAGCCCGCCTGCGTGAAGATGCTGGATCAGGGCGCCGAGGGCGTGCACATTGTCTATCCCGTGGAGGGCGTGACCTCTATCGCCTTCGGTTCCGCCATCATCAAGGGCTGCAAGAACCTGGACAACGCCAAGCTGTTCATGGACTTCCTGCAGAGTGATGAGTGCCAGGCCATTTACCTGGAGTGCGGCGCCCGTCCCGCCACCTCTTCCAAGCTGGATGTGGCCAACGACTGGATTGTGGATCTCTCCACTATCAACTATTTGGAGGCCGACACGCTGGCCTTGGCCAACAACCAGCCGGCTATCTTTGAGCGCTGGAACCAGCTGACCACCCAGCACGGCGGCTGATTCCCGTGCCAGGCTATCCCGCTCCTGACAGCCGGTACGCCTCTGGTGTGCCGGAGTGCTGGGCGCACGCCTGCCGGGCTGTGAAGTGCGGCAGGCTAGCAGCAGAGGAAGCGAAAGAAGCGGGGCTTCTTCTGTAAATTTGTTCACGATAACACCTGCGACGCGGCCGCCCTTTCCCCGTGAGAGGGCGGCTGCGCTGAGAATGGAGGCAAGCCAATGAATATCGGCATCCGGATTACCCATGCACTGAAAAAATACGGCGACAACGTGGTCATACCTGATTTGTCCGTGGACATTGAGCCGGGCGAGTTTTTTACCCTGCTGGGTCCGTCCGGCTGCGGCAAAACCACGCTGCTGCGCATGATCGCGGGTTTCAATACCATTGAAGGCGGCGATTTCTACTTCGGCGACCGGCGGATCAACGACCTGGATCCCGCCAAGCGCAACATCGGAATGGTCTTTCAGAACTACGCGATTTTCCCCCATCTGACGGTTCGGAAAAATGTGGCCTTCGGCCTTCAAAATAAAAAGCTGCCCAAAAACCAGATTGACGGACAGACCACTAAATTCCTCAAGCTGATGAAAATTGAGGAGTATCAGGATCGCCTGCCGGAGCGCCTCTCCGGTGGGCAGCAGCAGCGGGTGGCCCTGGCCCGGGCCCTGGCGATTGAGCCGGAGGTGCTGCTGATGGACGAGCCTCTCAGCAACCTGGACGCTAAACTCCGGGTGGAGATGCGGGAGGTCATCAAGGAGATCCAGAACAGCTTGGGCATCACCACCGTCTATGTCACCCATGACCAGGAGGAGGCCATGGCCGTTTCTGACCGGATCGCTGTCATGAATGCCGGTGTTATCCAGCAGATCGGTTCGCCCAAGTCCCTTTACCAACGGCCGGCCAACTTGTTTGTGTCCACCTTTATTGGCCGGACCAACCTGCTGAAAGCCACTGTTGTTGATAATGGCGGCGGTATCCGCTTTAAAGACGGCCTGAGCCTGTCTATGGACAATCTGACGGACGATGCAAAGGACGGCCAGGAGGTTATTGTCTCCATCCGCCCGGAGGAATTCGTCATTGAAGAGGCAGGACAGGAGGGGCTGCCCGCCACCGTGGCCTATAACATCTTCCTGGGGCTGAATACCCACTACTTTGTGGATCTGGCCGACGGGGAGCGGGTGGAGATCATCCAGGAATCCCGCATTGAAGAGATTTTGAAGTCCGGTACCCCCATCAAGCTGGGCATCAAGAGGGAAAAGATCAATGTCTTTACACAGGACGGTTCCCGCTCGGTGATCAAGTAAGGAGGCCGCCATGATAAAGGAAAAGAAAGGCTTCCATCTGGATATATGGATTGCGGTCAGCCTGGTCATCCTGGCGCTGTATCTGCTGTTCATGCTCTATCCGATTCTGCGCATCACCGCCCAGTCCGTGCTGGACGGCGACACCGGCGCTTTTTCCCTGCGGTACTTCAGGCAGTTTTTCAGCGATCCCTACTACTTTACCACGCTGCTTAACAGCTTTAAGGTGGCTCTCTGCGCCACGGTTACCTGCCTGGTGCTGGGCGTGCCTCTGGCGTACATCTATAATGTATATGAGTTGAAGGGGAGGAAGATCCTCCAGCCCCTCATTGTGCTCTGCTCCATGTCCGCACCCTTCATCGGGGCCTATTCCTGGGTGCTGCTCCTGGGCCGTTCCGGCGTCATCACCAAGTTCATCAAGGGCGTCTTTGGCGTCAAGCTGCCCGGCATCTACGGCTTCGGCGGCATCCTTCTGGTGCTGTCCACCAAGTTGTTCTCCCTGGTGTTCCTGTATGTGTCCGGTGCCCTGAAAAACGTGGACAACTCCCTGTTGGAGGCGTCGGCCAATATGGGCCGCACCGGCTTCAAGCGCTTCGCCACAGTGGTCATGCCCCTCTGCATGCCTTCCATCCTGGCGGCGGCGCTGATGGTTTTCATGCGGGCCCTGGCAGACTTCGGCACCCCGCTGTTCATCGGCGAGGGGTACCGTACCTTCGCCTTGGAGATCTACAAGCAGTATGTGGGCGAGACCAGCGTCAACCACAACTTTGCCTCGGCTATCAGCGTCATCGCTATTGCCATTACGCTGCTGGTGTTCCTGGCACAGAAGTGGATGGCCAACCGCTCTACCTTCTCCATGAGCGCCATGCACCATATCGAGCGGAAGAAGCCCAAGCTGATCCCCGGCATCCTGATGCATATTTACGCCTACGGCCTCGTCGCTTTGTCCCTAATGCCCCAGGTGTATCTCATCTACCTCTCCTTCCGCAACACCTCCAAGACCGGAAACATGTTCAAGCCCGGCTATTCCTTCAACAGCTATGTCCAGGTGTTCGCCACCATGGGGAACGCCATCTGGAATACCATCCGGATCTGCGGCGGCGCGCTGGTGATCATTGTGGTATTGGCGATCCTGATCTCCTATCTGGTTATCCGCCGTCCCAACCCCATCAACAATGTCATCGATACCCTTTCCATGGTGCCTTATATCATCCCCGGCTCTGTGATGGGCATTGCCCTGGTTGTGGCGTTCAACAACGAGCCACTGGCTCTCACCGGCACGGCGGTCATCATGGTCATCTGCATGTGCATCCGCCGGATCCCTTATACCATCCGGAGTTCTGTGGCAGTTCTGGGGCAAATTCCGATTTCCGTGGAGGAGGCCTCTATCTCGCTGGGTGCCAGCAAGGCCAAAACCCTTTTCAAAATCACGGTGCCTATGATGTTCAGCGGCATTATTTCCGGTGCCATTATGAGTTGGGTTACGCTGATTACGGAACTGTCCTCCTCCATTATCCTCTATTCCTCCAAAACCATCACGTTGAATTTGGCAATCTACGTTATGGTGAACCAGGGGCTGGAGGGGAAGGCTTGTGCGGTATCGTCCATCCTGACGCTGTTTACCGTGATTTCCCTGATCCTGTTTACAAAAGTATCAAAAAATGGAGAGATTTCCATTTAAAGAAACAAGAGGAGGCTATATACCATGAAACTTGTATCTGCGAAAGAAATGCTGACGAAGGCCAAAGAGGGCCATTATGCCGTAGGCCATTTTAACCTGAACAACATGGAGAGTATCCGTGCCTTCCTGCTGGCGGCCCAGGAGACCCGTTCCCCCATCATCCTGGGCGTCTCCGGCGGCACCGCCAAGTATATGGGCGGCTACCGTACCATCGCCGACACCGTGCAGGGCTTTATGGACTTCCTGCAAATTACTGTCCCGGTGGCCCTCCACGTGGATCACGGCACCTATGAAGAGGCTCTGGACGCTATTGAAAACGGGTTCTCCTCCGTGATGTTCGACGGTTCCAAATATTCTATTTCCGAGAATATCGAAAAGACTAAAGAGGTTGTATCCCGGGCTCACGCCAAGGGCATCTCCGTAGAGGCCGAGGTAGGCGCCATCGGCGGCGAGGAAGACGGCGTCATCGCCATGGGCGAGTGTGCCGACCCGGCGGAGTGTGAGCGTATTGCCTCCCTGGGTATCGACTTCCTGGCGGCCGGTATCGGCAACATCCACGGCAAGTATCCCGCCAACTGGAAGGGGCTGAACTTCGACGTGCTGGCCCGCATCCAGGAAAAGACCGGCGCCCTGCCGCTGGTGCTCCACGGTGGCTCCGGTATCCCTGCTGATATGGTCCGCAAGGCGATTACCCTGGGCGTCAGCAAGGTCAATGTCAATACCGAGTGCCAGATCGCCTTTACGGAGGCCACCAAGCAGTATTTCGCCGAGGGTAAGGATCAGCTGAGTAAGGGCTTCACCCCCCGCGCCATGCTGGCCCCGGGGCTGGAGGCCACCAAGCGGGTCTGCATTGAGAAGATGGAACTTTTTGGCAGCCTGGGTAAGGCCGACTGACAGGGAGGCGGAACATGACAACAGCGGAATTGGCCGCCAAGGCCCGGGAAATCCGGCAGGAAAGCCTGCGGATGATGTGCCGGGCCGGTTCCGGCCACCCCGGCGGTTCCCTCTCCGCCGTGGATATCCTGGTGGCCCTGTACTATGGGAAGATGAAACTCTCCGATGATCCGGGCGATGAGGGACGGGATCGGTTCATCCTTAGCAAGGGCCATTCCAATCCGCCCTACTACGCGATTCTGGCAGACAAGGGCTATGTGCCCCATGAGGAGACGGACAATCTGCGCCGCCTCCACAGCCCCTTCCAGGGCCATCCAGACTGCAACAAGTGTCCCGGCGTGGATTGCAGCACCGGTTCCCTGGGCCAGGGGATCTCCGTGGCCACAGGGCTGGCCCTGGGGTTCAAGATGAAGAACCGGGACAATCATGTCTATGTCCTGGCAGGGGACGGGGAGATCCAGGAGGGCATCTGCTGGGAGGCGTTCCTGGCCGCGGCCCACTATCAACTGGACAATCTGACGGTCCTTGTGGACAATAACCGCCTCCAGCTGGATGGCACCGTGGAGGAGATTATGGGCGAGGGGGATCTGGCCGCAAAATTTACCGCCTTCGGCTTTGCAGTCCGGCGGGTGGACGGCCACGACTTTGACAGGCTCCTGGCGGCCCTGGACTGCCGTGAGGAGGGGAAGCCCATGTGCCTTATCTGTGATACCGTGAAGGGCAAAGGCGTTTCCTTCATGGAGAACCAGGTGGAGTGGCACGGCAAGGCTCCCGATGCCCAGCAGCTGGAGCAGGCCCTGCGGGAATTGGGAGGTGAAGGGAATGGCTGATAAAAAAGCGACCCGCCAGGGATACGGCGACGGCCTGGCGGAACTGGGAAAGAAGTATGACGACCTGGTGGTCTTAGAGGGCGACCTGGGCCATGCCACCGGTACCCTAACCTTCCGCAAAGCATTCCCGGAGCGGCACATTGAGGCCGGTATCGCAGAGCAGAACATGATCGGCATGGCGGTTGGGCTCTCCAAAGCGGGCTTTGTGCCCTTTGCCACCTCCTTTGCCGTGTTTTCCGCCGGACGGGCCTTCGAGATTGTCCGGAATGCCGTGGCTTACAGCCGGGCCAACGTGAAGATTGTAGGCAGCCACTCCGGCGTTACCCCCGCCGCCGACGGCGGCAGCCACCAGTGCATCGAGGATATCGCTGCTATGCGGGCCCTGCCCAATATGACCATCCTCTCCCCCTGCGACTACGAGCAGGCCAAGGTATTGGTGGAGGCGGCCTATCATATCCATGGGCCGGTTTATCTGCGGACCTCCCGGGAGCCCATGCCCATTGTCACCGCGCCCGGCCAGGCTGTAGAGATCGGGAAGGCCCAGAGGCTGCGGGAGGGGACGGATTTGTGCATTGTCTCTACCGGCGTCATGACCCCGCTCTCTATGGAGGCGGCGGAGGTCCTGGCAGCCGGTGGCATCCAGGCTGCGGTCCTGAACCTCCATACCATCAAGCCGCTGGATACGGAGACCATCGCTGCCGTGGCGGCGTCCTGCGGCGGCAGGCTCTTGGTTTGCGAGGAGGCCAACCGGATGGGCGGCATTGGCGAGGCCATTGCCTATGATCTGCTGGGCCGGTCCCCGGTGAAGATGGCCCATGTGGCCATTGAGGATCGCTTCGGCCAGTCCGGCCGCAGCGCCGAACTGCTGGCGGAGTACGGGATCACCGTGGAGAACATTGTGTCCAAGGCCAAGAGCCTCTTTTGAGAAAACGGTCAAAACAGGCAGAAAAAGTGGATAAAACCGGCAAAAAGAGGAGTCCGGCGGCTTTGCCGCCGGACTCCTCTTTTTGCCCTGTGCCCGCCCCTGCAGGGAAAAAGCGCCGGCGGCCCGCCGGTTTTCAAGGTTGGCCGCAGGGGGCGATGACTGTTTTAGCCCCCTGCCGCTCCAAAACCTCCAGGGATTCCCGGGGGACTTTGCGGCTGGTGACAACCAGATCGATTTTATCAACGCCGCAGACCTTGTAAAAGGCGTTGATGGAGAATTTGGAGTGATCCGCCAGGACAAAGACCTTGCTGGACTTTTTGATCATGGCGGCCTTCAGGGTGCCCATCTCCACGTTGTAATCCGTCAGGCCGATATTGACGTTGAACCCGTCGGTGCCGATAATCGCCAGATCAATATGGGAAAAATAGTCCAGGAATTCGTTGGACAAAAACCCGGTTGTGATCATATCGTCTTTTTTTATGGCGCCGCCAATGAAATAGAGGGTATGATCCGTGTTGGAACTGAGTTCCAGAGCGATGCGCATGTCGTTGGTCAGGATGGTCAGGTTTTTCTTTAAATACAGCAGTTTTGCCGCCTCCAGCACGGAGGTGCCGGAGTCCAGGGCCAGGATGGAGTTATCCGGGATCCAGCGGAGGAGTTCCTTGGCGATAGCCCGCTTTTCCTCCAGGTTTTGGGTAAAGCGGGTATCCCAGGGCTGGATGGAAGCGTCCTCCAGATCCAGAATGCCGCCGATGCTGTCGGCGGCCAGGACTGCGCCGCCATAAATACGGCGGACCATGCCGCTCTGTTCCAAGGCGTTCAAATCCCGCCGGGCCGTTTCAACAGAAATGTTGAAACGGTCGCACAACTCCTTGGTAGAAACCTGCTTCTCCTGTAAAAACAGCCGCTTAATCTGCCATTGCCGGTCATGTTTCATCACTGCTGCCACACTTTCCGAGGCGTTCAACCGCCTTTTTTCCTGATTATAGCAGAGTAAAACAAAAAGGTCAACAGAAAACGTCAATAATTGACCGATTATAAAAAATTTGTTGATATAGTTGACAATATTAGACGGGTTATGATATTATTTTGATAAAGATTACAACAGGTTGTGACCGGTCTTGTGAGGAGGTACTGCCAATGGGCTGTGATCTGCATATCCATAGTTGCTTTTCCTTTGACAGCAACACGCCTTTCGAGTCCATTTGCCAAACAGCAGTCCGGCGGGGGCTTCGCACCGCCGCCATGACCGATCACTGCGATATGACGGATGCGATGGAGGGCAGGCGCTCTTATCTGAAGAATGAACGGCGGCGGGAGGAATCCTTCCGCCAGGCCCGGCAGGCCTATCCCCAGTTGGAACTTCTCTACGGCGTGGAAATCGGGAACGCTATAGATATGCCGGAGGAAACCGGGCGGTTTCTGGAGGAACGCCGTTTTGACTTCGTGATTGGGGCCATCCACTTCCTCCCGGACGGCAGCGATATTTACCGGCTTCCCTATCACAGCGGGGAGGAGATCGGCACCATGTTTCGCCAGTATTTCCGCTCCATGATGCGTCTGGCGGAATTGGGGGGATTTGACAGCCTGGCCCACCTGGACTATCCTCTGCGGGTGCTGAAGGGAAAAATCCCCGTCCCCACTGTCCTGGACTACCGGGAGGATATCGAGCCCATTTTGGCGGAACTGGTCCGGAAGGGCATCGCTTTGGAAGTCAACACCCGGGGCACTTATGACTGGCAGCGCCGGGTGGGGCCGGAGGACTGGGTCCTGCGGCGGTACCGGGAGTTGGGAGGGAAGTACGTCACTATCGGCAGCGACGCCCATACCGCTGCCGCCGTGGGGGCGGGCTTTGCGGAAGCTACGGAGGCGCTGCGGCGCTGCGGTTTTTCTGCCTATACGGTTTACCGGGAGCGGCGGCCTGTCCAGATCGGGCTGTAGGCCCTGCCTGGAAGCGGCATATATATCCAGCGTATATAAACTCTGTATTTTTCGGAGTTTATATAAGGAGGTGCCCATTCAATCAGCGTGGGCAGATTTGCGGCCCAAATTCCCTTTGACAGGAAGACGCCCAGGAACCCTGGCGGGTTTCCTGGCATGGGACAGGGGGACTTATGGCGCGAAGATGAGATCGGGGATTGGATCGGTGGTTCCAAAAATATTAAATTGTTTGGAGGAATACAAATGAAACGAGGTCTTGCATTTGTCTGCACACTGGTGATGCTGTTTTCCCTGACTGCCTGCGGCGGGAAAACCCAGGACGCCTCCGGCGGATCTGACGGCTCCGGCGGCTCCGGCGAGGCCGCGCTGGATTTGAGAACGCTGAGCCTGGAAGAGATCACCGAGAAAGCGAAGGAAGAGGGACGGGTGGAGAGCGTCGGTATGCCGGACAGCTGGGCCCACTGGGATTACAGCTGGGCGTCGATTCTGGAAAAGTACGGCATTACCCATGCGGATGTGGATATGAGTTCCGGCGAAGAGGTCGCCCTCTTTGCGGCGGAAAAGGACGACCCTACCAAGGATGTGGGTGACGTGGGCCACGCATTCACCATCACCGCCAAGGAAGAGAATGTCCTCCAGCCCTATAAGGCCTCCTGTTGGGATTCCATTCCCGATTGGGCCAAGGATCCGGAGGGCTACTGGACCCTCACCTATACCGGCACTACCGCTTTCATCATCAATGATGCCGCTACCGGCGGCGTGGTCCCCAAGAGTTGGAAGGAACTGATGGACAGCGATATCGTGGTCAACATGGGCAACGTTATCGGCGGTGCCTCCTCCCAGGCCAATATCCTGGCCTGCGCCATCGCCATGGGCGGCGGATACGACAACGTGCAGCCCGGCATTGACTACTTCAAGGAACTGGCGAAGCAGGGCCGCATCCATCCCTCTGACGGCCAGGTCTCCGAGATGGTCAGCGGCGAGGTGGTGTGCTTTGCGGGACGGTATGACTTCAATGGCACCGCCTGGGCAGCGGAGTACAACCCCCAGGATATCGCCGGCCTCCATGTTTCTACTGCTATTCCCCAGGACGGCGCTATCACCACTGGTTACGCCATGATCATCAACAAGTACGCGCCCCATCCCCACGCAGCTGCCTTGACGCTGGAGTATATGCTCAGCGAGGAAGGCCAGATCGAGCGGGCTTACGGCGGCGCGCGCCCCATCCGCACGGATATTGAAATTCCCGCGGACGCCCCTGTACTGGGGAATGAATGGTATGAAAACGCCATGGGTGTTGATGATGTGGCCGCTTTCCAGGAGGCCTGCAGTGAGATCGCCCGGCTGTGGGAGGAAGAGGTTCTGCCGCTGATGGCATAATCCGATGAAAACCGGCGGCCGGAATCATTTCCGGCCGCCGTATGCGTAATTTGTCCGCAGGCTTCGGAGCGTCCGCATCGTTTGCTGTTGGAGAAAGGATAGGATCATATGTCAAAAGTAATTTTTGTGATGGTAGATGCCCTGGGGTATGAGACCGCGTGGGCGCGGTGCGGGTATCTGGGGCATCTGGCAGAGGTCGGCAAGGGCGCGGTGTACCGGGTCCGGGGGGAACTTCCCGCTCAGTCCCGGCCCATGTACGAAACCCTGATGACCGGGCTGCCTGCCGGTGTCCACGGCATCTGCACCAACGACTACACCGGGGCCAGCAAAAGCGAAAGCCTGTTTTCCCTGGCCCGCAGGCACAAGAAAACCACCGCCGCCGCGGCCTACAAGTGGATTGCGGAACTGTACAACGGCGGGGGGGCCTTCAATCCCGTAACCGGCCGGTATCAGCTGGGCAATCAGGCAGGGCTGATTGACAACGGTATTTTTTACAGTGTGGACGATTACCCCGACTCCCATCTCTACGCTGACGGGGACTATCTCCGCCGGGCCTTCCGGCCGGACTTCCTCCTGATCCATCCCATGAACGTGGACGACCAGGGGCACAGGCACGGCCGGGACAGCAGGGAATACCAGCACGCGGCGGAGGTTTCCCTCTGCTGGGTCTCCCAGTACCTGGATGAATGGCGGCGGGACGGGTACGACGTGATTGTCACGGCGGATCACGGCATGGACGGCCTGGGCATCCACTACGGCGATACCCCGTCCCAGCGGGAGGTGCCCCTCTTCATCTTCTCCGGCCAGGTGGAACCTGGCAATTTCACGGATCACACCGTTTCCCAGCTGCATATCGCACCCTTAGCCTGTGCATTGCTGGGGATAGAGGCGGGGAAGGGGATGTTGCGTCCCGCAGGGGAGATAAGGGGGCTGGTACCATGAAAAAGCGCAGCCTGAAAAACCTGATCCACCTGGTACCCTCCGTCCCGTTTTTCCTGCTGGTGGTGCTCTTTTTGCTGCTGCCCTTCTGCAATACCGCAATTGAGAGTTTCAAGGATCCGAAGAGCGGCGCCGTCACCATCCAGAACTTTATCACGATTTTCGCCAAGCCGATCTACCGGGTAGCCGTGTGGAACAGCGTGAAGGTGGCGGTGATTGGGACGGCCGCAGGTATGGTGATCTCATTCCTGACGGCACTGGCCATCACCTCCCTAGGGGGCCGGCCCAGGAAGCTGTTCATGCCTATTTTGAACATGACCCAGAATTTCGCAGGTTTCCCCCTGGCCTTCTCCTTCATGCTGATGTTCGGCTACGCGGGGTTTTTAAGGCTGGCGGCGTCCCATGCGGGGCTGTCTGTCTTGGACGGCTATAACCTCTATTCCGGATCGGGCATGATCCCCATGTTCATCTGGTTTGCCATCCCCCTGGGCACCCTGCTGCTGATTCCCGCCTTTGAGGGCGTGCACCGGGAGTGGAAAGAGTCCGCCACCTTGATGGGGGCCAGCCGTGTGCAGTTCTGGCTGAAGGTGGGCATCCCCAATCTGGCGCCTTCCCTCTTGGGCACTACCAGCATGATGTTTGCGGACTCCATCACCACCTACACCACGGTGTATATGCTGCTGTCCTCCAACGCCATTATGCTGCCCATCAAAATTGCCTCCATGTTTTCCGGCGACTCTAAGCAGCAGACGGAACTGGGCTCCGCCCTGTCCATCACCATGATTGCCATTATCCTGCTGGTTATGGCGGGGACGAATTTGGCTAAGCGGAAGGTTTCGAAAGGAGGCATCCGGTGAAAGAGCGCAAGTGGTTTTACCATCTGATCCTGCTTCTGGTGGGCTTTATCCTGCTGTTCCCTGTGGCCGTGCTGCTGATCAACTCCTTTTCCAAAAGCTGGATTGAACTGGTCCCGGAGGAATTTGTGTACCTAGACTACTGGAAAAGCCTGGTTACGGAGAATCCGGAGTTCTGGGCGTCCGTCCTGCGGAGCGTCAGCATCGCCGTATTCCCCATCCTCATCTCCGGCGTCTGCCTGGTAATGGCCATGTATGCCGCCATCCTCTATTTCCCCTGGCTGGACGCGGTGATCCAGGCCATTTCCATGATTCCCTACACCCTGCGGGGCGTGGTGCTGTCCATCTCGGTCCTGACCCTTTACGCCGGCGTGATCAACCGTATGGTGATGCTGGTGTGCGTCTACTGCGTGGTGATCCTGCCCTTCATGTACCGGGGTATCCGCAACAACCTGTACGCCATCAACGTGCGGCAGCTGATTGAGGCGGCGGAACTGCTGGGGGCCGGGGGGCTGTACACCTTTTTCCGGATCATCGTGCCCAATATGCTCTCGGGGATTCTGGTATCCTCGCTGCTGGCTTTCGGGTCCATTTTCACGGATTACGCGGTCATCAAAATCATCGCCGGCAGCCGGTATATGACGGCCCAGGCGGAGATCAACCAGATGCAGCACGACGGCAGCCCGCTGACCAGCGCGGCCTTGATTGCGATGTTCGCCATGACGATGATGATTTCCGTCGTGTCCTACAGCGTCCAGAACCGCGGGAAAAAACAGGCCTGAAGAGAGGAAGGATGAGCATGTCATATATCTGCTTTGAGCATGTCAACAAATTTTTCGGGGAAAACCATGTCTTGAAGGACATCTCCCTGTCTGTGGAGCAGGGGGAACTGGTGACGTTCCTGGGCCCTTCCGGCTGCGGGAAATCCACGCTGCTGCGGTGCCTCTCGGGCCTTGAGACCGTGACGGACGGGAAGATCTTCCTGGATGGGAAGGACGTGACGGACGTGGAGCCCAAGAAGCGGGGCGTAGGCATGGTGTTCCAGCAGTACAGCCTGTTCCCCAACCTGACGGTGGGGCAGAACGTGGCCTTCGGCCTGAAAATCCAGAAGCGCCCCAAGCAGGAGATTGCAGAAAAGGTCCGTCATATGCTGGAGATTGTGGGCCTTGCGGAGAAAACGGGCCAGTACCCCAACCAGCTTTCCGGCGGGCAGCAGCAGCGGGTGGCCCTGGCCCGGGCCCTGGTGACGGAGCCGAAGGTCCTCCTGCTGGACGAGCCCCTCTCCGCTATCGACGCCCTGTTGCGGCGGAACCTGCAGGTGGAAATCCGCCGGATTCAGAAGGAGATGGGGATCACCACACTCTTTGTGACCCACGATCAGGACGAGGCCATGGTCATGTCCGACCGGATCTACCTCTTCAACGTGGGGACCATTGAGCAGGCCGGCGTTCCCGTGGAACTCTATACCCGCCCCCGGACGAAATTCGCCGCTGCCTTCATCGGCCACTACAACATTGTGGACGCCGCCGTTTTCGGGAAGCAGGCGGGGATGGAATTTGCGGCGAAGGACCTGGCCATCCGGCCGGAGGTGTTCGAGATCAGTTCGTCCCCCATTGAGCGGGAAGGTGCGGCGGTCCTCAAGGGGACGGTGCTGTACTACCTGTCCCACGGGAATATCATGCGGTATACGGTGGACTGCGGGGAGTTCCAGATCGATGTGGATATCCTGTTTGACTCCACGCTGCTGTTTGACAGCGGTACCCCGGTTTATATCGCGGCAGGCAGGGAGAATATTTTGGAACTGGGCGGCTGAGCCCGGCTGGACCATAGGATAAAGCCGCAGGCACACAAGTTGTGTGCCTGCGGCTTTTCCAGTATCGGTGTCTCCGGAAGGCCGGAAAACAGCTGCGGATATGGGAAAAACTGGGCCCTTACTGCTGGGGAGGGAAGAGGATGACCTGTATATGGAACCGCTGCTCCTTCCAGCCGCATTGCAGCAGGCCCCCATATTTGTCCGTCACCGTTTGGACGCTCCGCAGCCCCAGGCCATGGCCCTCCCGCAGGGGGGTGATGGGAAGGCCGTTTACGCCGAATTCCACAGGGGCGGGACAGGTGTTCTCCACGGAGAGGGTGAGGCGGTGGTTTTGGGTCAGTTCCAGCTTTACCGTGATCTGCTTTTCCGTTTCTATTTCCCGGCAGGCGTTGATGGCGTTTTCCAGCGTGTTGGCCAGGATAATGCAGAGATCCATTTCGCCGTAGGGCAGGTCCGCCGGGATCCGGACATCCGCGTTTACTCGGCAGCCTGCCTCTTCCGCCTGGGTGAGGTAGGCGGTGAGGACGGCGTTGACGGCGGTATTGGCGGACCAGATTGTCTGGGTGAGGCTGAGCAGTTTCCCGCTGAGTTCCTGGATGTACCGCAGGGCGCCGCTGGCGTTGTCCTGAAGCATCAGCCCCTCCAGGACAATGAGATGGTGGTGCATATCGTGGCGGTAGATGCGGCTGAGTTCCATTTTTTGACATATCATGCTGTAGTCCCGCCGCTGGAGTTCCATCTGCCGTTTTCCTGCGTACAGCAGCATCTGCCGCCAGAGGGAGCGGAAAATGGTCAGATAGGTCAGGGGCATCAGGATCATCACCAGGATAATGCGGAGCAGCCCGGCAGTGCCCGGCATAGGGGAGCCCACAGGGATGGCGGTGGCCATAATCAGCAGGTAATAGGTTGCGCCTGTGGCGGCGAACAGCCACCAGCCCTTTTCCAGATGCGCCGTCAGTTCCAGATAGGGGCGGCGCAGGTACCGCCAAAAGAGATATTCTATGGCAGGGAACAGTAGGAGGCGGCTGATTAGCATCACCACATAGGTGTCCCCGGTAACCCGGTCCAGCAGGTTGGTGATTTGCAGCAGCCAGAAGCATGTGGTGTCGGACAGGCAAAAGAGGAAGAAAAAACGCCCGTCCCGGTATTTGGAGAGCACATAGAAGAGAACCAGGGTGGGGATGGTACAGGTAAAGAAGGCAATGGACATGATAATGCCGTGGCCCAGCCAGAACATGGCCATCATGTTGACGCTCAGCAGGATCCCCGCCCCGGCGAATCCCGCTGTCAGGGTGAGCCGCCAGGAATAGCGGGGTTCGAACAGCAGGAGAAACAGGCCTACCACATGCATCATGGACCAGAGGAAGGAGATGTCCCGCAGGATTGTCATAACCCGGCCTCCCCTTCCGGAGCGTTCAGCCAATACCTGCTCCATTGCTGCCGGGCCTGGGCGGCAAGGCTTCGGGCAAGAGGTACCCGGTCGCCGCTGTCCAGCAGGAGGAAACTCTTTTCCACAGCAGTGACATAGAAGAGGTTTACCACGAAGCTGGCGCCGCAGAGGAAGAACCTGGAATCTGCCAGCAGGGACGAGGCCTCCTCCTGGAAGGGGCACCGTACCGTTACGCTCTCCACCTGCTCCCCGCCGGACAGATGGTAGCGCACCGCCCGGCCCACCAGTTCCACATACAGGATGGAGTCCATCCGCAGAAGCCGCAGGCCGTCCCGGGTTTTGACCTTGACACAGGCGGCTTTCCGCTTTTCCAGCGTTTTCACGGCGCGATCCAGCACCGGATACAGCTGCGCCTGATCTGCCGGCTTCATCAGGTAGTAAAAGGCCCGGGCCTCGTAGGAGTCAACGGCGAATTCCGGGGAAATGGTCAGGTAGATGATAAGGCCGTTGAGCCCCAGTTTCCGCAGTTTCACGCCCAGTTCAATGCCGGTCAGATCCGGCATTACCACATCCAGCAGATACAGATCGAACCCGCCGTTTTCCTCCGCAGCGTCCAGCAGTTCCCGCCCGGAGGAGAACACGGACAGCTTGACTGCCAGCTGGGGATGGAGCGTCGCGTACTCCTGGAGCAGTTTGCCTGCGGAGGCGCGCTGTGTGGCTTCATCGTCGCAGAGGGCGACTTTCAGCATGTGGACACATCTCCCGTCATACAAATTACGCGCAAAAAGGGGCCGGATTTGCGCAGAACCTCCTAAATAGAAGAAAGTTTGCTAAAATGACCATATCACGTTGACACCGGGGTGTCAAGTGATTCCGCAAGGAGTGCGGCCGGATGGGGCGCCCCATCCGCTGTTTCCGGATACTCCGGAAACAACACCTCTTTTAAAAAATGAGGAGGGATGAGGGATGGATGCCCGTGTACACAGAAGGAATCCGCAGACGGCGCCGGTTCTGCTGAAGCCCCGGACGGGCGGCAGCGTCTGGCCGGATCAATGGTGCCCCGCCTTCGCCCCCCGGGCAGAAGGGCTGGGGTGGATGAAGGAGTGCTGGTTCTGCCGGTACGCCAATTTCCACCTCCGGGAACGGGTGGCCCTGGAAGTGGGGGTTTGCTGCTGGCCCAGTGCCCAAATCCCCTGAGGCCCTATTCGCTAAGATGCACCTTCCGCAGGTTTTCCTTCAGTGTCCGGATGGTTTCCGTGATGATCCGCAGTTCCAGTTGGGAGCAGTCCGACAAGATCTGTGCGGCCTCCTTTTCGAACACGGAGCCTGAGGCGGGAAGGCTGTCGCACAGCAGATCGTCTGTGGTGACCTCCAGCGCGTTGGCGATGTTGACCAAGGTAGGAAGGCTCAGTTTTGTGGCGCCTCGCTCAATGTGGGAGATGTTCGACGGTTCTTGATCAGAGATTTCCGCCAGCACCTGTTGCGTCATCCCCCGCGCCTTGCGCATACGGCGGATCCGGATGCCGATAGCTTGGTAATCGAGTCCCATTTTTCTCTCCCTCTGCATTTGCTTTTTAGTTAATTTTTTTTGCTAATATGATTGTATATCCGATTCGGATATGATAAAATGAGCCATATGACCAAAAAGGATATAGAATAACATTTTCCCCCTGGAAAGGAAGAAAAGAGGGGGGACTTCCTGGAAGTTCCAAATTTCCGGAGGGCGGATAGAAGGGGGTGCTCCATGTATGGGGATGAACGAGGTACTGCGGCAGGAGAAAAAATATTTTATCACGGCCGCAGAGGCTCCTGTCCTCTGTAGCCGCCTGGGCCGCGTCATGATGGAAGATCCACACAACGGCCCTCAAGGCTATTCTATCCGCTCGCTGTATTTTGATTCCCTGAACGACCGGGATTACTGGGGCAAGATGGACGGCATGGAACTGCGGCGGAAGGTCCGCCTCCGGTGCTACAGCCCCGAGGCAGGCTTCGCCATGCTGGAGATGAAGCAGAAGGAGGGGGCCAGCCAGAAAAAACGGTCCCTGCGGCTGGAGCGGGCGGACGCAGAACGGCTGGCCCGGGGGGATCTCCTGCCGCTGCTGCAATACCCGGATCCCTTCGCCGCCGAGTGCTACGGCCTGATGCGGCGCCTGTGCTACCAGCCCAAGGCTATTGTGGAATACCGCCGCAGGGCCTTTATCGCCAGGGAGAACCGGATCCGGATTACCCTGGACAGCCAGATCACTGCCACGGAGGCCGGATGGGACCTCTTTTCCCCGTCCCTGCCCCAATATCCGGTACTGGATCCCTTCCATGTAATCCTGGAGGTGAAGTACAACGGCTTCCTTCTCAGCTATATCAAAGAGGCGGTCAGCCAGGCGGATCGCTCTGAACTGTCCCAAAGCAAATACTGCATGGCGCGAAGCGCCGGGCTGCACTACAGTTGACACAAGCGAGGTAATCCCATGAAAGGACCTATGAAACAGGCGCTGCTGGAGATGTTCGGAACCACCTCCAACGACCTCTCCCCCCAGGCAATTCTCGCCCGCCTGGCGGCGGCTTCTATCATAGCCGGCTTCATTTTCCTGTCCTACCGGCTCTCCCACGAGGGCAGCATTTACAGCAAGAAATTCAACGTCTCCTTGGTGATGCTGACCGTGATCACAACCACTGTCATGATTGTCATCGGCAACAACCTGGCCATGTCCCTGGGTATGGTGGGCGCCCTCTCCATCGTGCGGTTCCGCACGGCGGTGAAGGACACCCGGGATACGGTTTACATATTCTGGACCATTGTGGTGGGCATCTGCTGCGGTGCGGGGGACTATGTGACGGCAGGGTCCGGCAGCGCGTTTGTGTTTGTGCTGATGCTGCTCTTCGGCAGGATCCGAAACGACAACCGGATGCTGCTGATCATCCGGGCCGCCCGCATGAGCGAGGAGCAGATTGAAGCAGTGGTGTTCCGGTATTTTTCCCGGAAGGCCATCCTCCGGGTGAAGAACACCACGGAGAACAGCGTGGAGTTTATTTATGAATTGAGCCGGAAACTCCTGGAGAAAAAGAAGGGGGCCGGCAAACAGATTACCGATGAGATTTATGCCGTCAGCGGCATTGAATACGTGAATATCGTCATGCAGAACGACGAAATCGGCAGCTGACTCCGCCAGAACATGTGGGAACCGCCGGAGGAAGGGGAGGCGAAGGATGAAATACAGGCTTCTTGGTCTGGGGATGGCCGCCCTTATGCTGGTTTTGGTGGCGGCCGCCGCCCTTCTGGAGCGGTCGGAGCCGGTGGATTACGGGCGCGTCCACCAGCACCTGACAGCCCGGCGGGACACCGGCTGCGGCTGCGGCGGATCCCAGCTTTGCTCTCATCTGCCCCTGGTGATCATCGACACCGGAGGCCAGGAGATCCCGGGCCAGATTATGGAAGACCAGCGGGATCGGTTCGGCCAGCCCGTTTATACCAAGGCGCCGGACGGGGAATCTACCATCCTGGCCCAAATCAAGGTCATTGATAACCAGGACGCCAACAACCACCCGGGAGACGAACCGGCCTATAGCGCCTCCTGCCGCTTCCGGGTCCGGGGGAATTCCTCCCGCAGCTTTCCCAAGCAGCCCTATTTGGTGCAGCTGGTGGATGAAGAGGGGGAGAACCGGGATCTGCCCTTGCTGGGCATGGGGGCCCACCACGAGTGGGCGCTTCATGGCCCCAGCCTGGATAAGTCCCTGGTGCGCAACTATATGTGGTACAACATTGCCGGGGAGATCATGGAATACGCCCCCAATTGCCGCTACTGCGAGGTGGTTTTGAACGGGGAATACCAGGGGATTTACCTGCTGGCGGAGACCATTACTGCCGGGGAAGGCTGCCGCCTGAACCTGCGGATGAATATTAAGAACGCCCAGGCCTCCGGCTATCTGATCCGCTGCGACCGGCCGGTGGAAGAGGATCTGGAGACCCTCCGGGATATCCATGTGTACAGCGAACGCACCAACGAGAACAAGCATGATTTCGCCATCCGCTACCCAGGGAAAAATATCCTGACGCCGGAACTGGCAAAGGACATTGAACTGGATTATTCCGCCTTTGAGAAGGCGCTGTACTCCTTTGACTACAATTCGCCGGAGTACGGATACAGGAAATGGATTGATACAGGCAATTTCGTGGACTACTACCTCCTCAACGAATTCACCAGGAATGTGGACGCAGGGCGGTATTCCACGTATCTATACAAGGAACTGGGCCAGCCTTTCCGCCTCTGCGTGTGGGATTTCAACAACTCCTGCGACAACTACCGGGAGGGGGAGACCGCCCCGGAGAGTTTTACCGTACAGGAGTGGAACTGGTTCCTCCAGCTGTTTATGGATCAGGACTTTGTGGAGCAGGTAATCCGGCGGTATGGGGAACTGCGGGGCACTTACCTCAGCGACGCATATATGGTGGGCTATATCCGGGATACCCTGGATTATCTGGGGCCCGCCGTGGAACGGAACAACGAGAGGTGGCCGGTGGATATGCCCGGCGAACACCATTTGGAGCCGGAGGGGCGCAATCCGGACACCTTTGAGGAGGCGGTCGCGGATCTCCAAACCTGGCTTTTGGCAAGGGGAGAGTGGGTGGACGAGAGCATCCATGCCCTGCGGCAGTACGCGCACCCTTCCCGGCATAAGCAGTACCAGCATTAGGACCTGTTTTCCGGCCGGATGGCCAAAGGGCGGCGTTCCGCCGGTTTGGAAGCAGTCTCCGGGGAAGGGAGCCCTATTTGAAACGATTTATCATCGCAGCCTGCGCCGCCGTGGCGCTGGGATTTCTGGCGTATACGGCCTACTATCAGTTCGGCGTCTATTTGGATCTGCGTCCGGACGTGCCGGTGGAATCCTTCATGACCGTGGAAGGGAAGACCATTTATATGGAGAAGGACGGCGTACGGACTCCTTTTGAGATCCGGGGTGTGGACCTGGGCGCGGGCGTTCCCGGTCACTGGGCCACCGACTATGCCGTTGACAAGGAGACCTACCTCCGCTGGTTCCGGCAGATCCAGGAACTGGGGGCCAATACCATCCGGGTCTATATCACCCTTCATGACGATTTTTACAACGCCTTTTATGAATACAACAAGGACCGGGAGGAGCCTCTTTATCTGATCCACGGCGTTTGGATCAACGACTACATGTTTTTCTCCCACCGGGACGCCTATGACGAGGACCTGTTGGATGCCCTGCTGAAGGACTGCCGGACCGTTGTGGACGTTATCCACGGGCAGCGGACGCTGTCACTGGGCCGGGGCACCGGATCCGGCAGTTACCGGAAGGACATCTCTCCCTGGGTAATCGGCTATATCATCGGCGTGGAGTGGGAGAGCAGTCTGGTGGCCTATACCAACCAGAAGAGCGAGCAACTGCGCGCCTATGAGGGGGAGTACCTGTATACGTCGCCGGAGGCCTCCGCCTTTGAGGCCATGCTCTGCCAGGCGGGGGACAGCATAATTGCCCACGAGTCCAGGCGGTATAAGCAGCAGCGCCTGGTGGCTTTCTCCAACTGGCCTACCACCGACCCCTTCGTCTACCCGGTAGCGGTTATCTCCCACCGGAACAAGGTGGCGTGCGTCAATACAGAGCACATCAAAGGTACGGACGCCTTTTCCTCCGGGATGTTCGCTTCCTACCACATCTACCCCTACTTTCCGGATTATCTGGAGATTATGGCGGAGGCGGGCCAGTATTCCCAGGAGGAGATCGACAGCCGGATAGGCGAGGTTATCCGGGCAACCCTGGAGTACCGGAGTTCCCTCATGGACGCCCCGGCCATTGAGGATTATATATACGACAGCGACTATTACGACCGCCAGGGGCGGTACAACACCTATCTGGCCTATCTCCGGGCCATCAACCGCTACCACAGTATGCCGGTGGTGATCTCCGAGTACGGCGTGACCACCGGGCGGGGCATGGCCCAGCAGGATGTGAATACCGGCCGCAACCAGGGCCATATGACGGAACAGGAGCAGGGAAAGGCCGTGGTGGAGTGCTACCAGGATATTATGGACGCAGGCTGCGCGGGATCCTGCCTGTTTATCTGGCAGGACGAGTGGTTCAAGCGGACCTGGAACACTATGCACGCAGTGGACTTGAACAGCACCGCCTATTGGAGCGATTACCAGACCAACGAGCAGTTTTTCGGCCTGCTGACCTTTGAACCGGGGAAAGAGGAGAGCGTTTGCTGTGTGGACGGCGACCCATCCGAGTGGACGCCGGAGGATTTGGTCCTCTCCCGGGAGGATCTGGAACTCTCTATGAAATACGACGAGAAGTTCCTCTATTTCCTGGTGAAAAAGCCCGGGTTCCAATGGGAGGAGGATACGCTGTACATCCCCATTGACACCACGCCAAAGTCCGGCAGCACCTACTGCCAGGAATACGGCGTCAGCTTTGAGCGGGCCAGTGACTTTTTGATTGTCCTGCACGGGCGGGAGGACAGCCGTGTCCTGGTGCAGCAGCGGTACGAGGCGCTGCTGTCCACCTACTCCAAGGTGTACTACTTGTACGATGCCTATATCACCCCGCCGGAGGCGGATTCCCCCCATTTTCAGCGGATTTACCTGCCGCTGACCCTGGGCGGGCTGCTGCCGCTTCCCGGCACCAAGGAGGTTACCGGCACCAAGTATGAGACCGGGCTCCTGCGCTATGGGATCGCCGATCCGGCATCGGAGGCGTTTGATTCCTTAGCGGACTTCTGCTTTGGCGGGGACTGGGCGGAGATCCGGCTGCCTTGGCAGCTGCTGAATTTCTCCGACCCGTCAAACATGCTGGTTCACGACGATTATTATGAACACTACGGCATTGAAAACCTCCGGATCAACCGGCTCTACGCTGGGGCCGGAACCGGGCGGGAGGGCCGCATCCGGATGGAGTCCGTCCCCCTCCAGGGTTGGGGGCGGCGTCCGGAATCCCATGAGCGGCTGAAGCAGTCATATTATATTTTGCAGGAATATTGGGCCTCGCTGGATCAGATGGATCCGGCGTAATCCCGGAAAAATCCGGATCCTGGAAAGAGGGGAAGAGACGTGGGAAGCGAAATGCTTTTATACGGATACGGCTTGGTCTGTATGAGTATGCTGGCGTTCAATATTGTGTACCTGTTCGGGCTGAAGAAAAAGAATACCCGCCTGGAAAAGAGCCAGGATCGGTTCGCAGCCAAGGTGAACTGTCAGCTGGAGCGGATACAAAACGGCCAGCCGGTGGAAAACAGGCACATGTCCTACCTCCGGCGGCGTCTCACCCATGTGGGGAATCTGATTGCCTTTGACAAGCTGCTGACGGAGCGGCTGGAGGGGAAGCACAACGCGGCCGCGTCAGAATACCTCCGGCAGATCCAGCCGTTGATTTTGTATCTGGCAGTGGTCTACCGGGACCGCAGCGACATGCAGGCCGCCTTCTACTGCTACTTCCTCTCCAAACACCGGGAGAAGCGGCATATGGCGGTGGATACGGTCCAGGACATCCTGGTTGGGTTTATGGATAAGGAGAGCCTCTACTGCCGGGTGAACGCCCTTCAGGCCCTTTACCGCTTTGGCGACCCGGAGCACATTGCGGCGGCGGTCTCCCTGCTGGATCAAAAGGGCCGCTTTTTCCACGAAAAACTCCTGACCGACGGCCTTCTGACCTTTACCGGCGACCACGGGCGGTTGATTGCCCTCCTGCTGGAGCAGTTCGACGGGTTTTCCAACCTGACCAAGCTGGCAATCCTGAATTATATCCGGTTCCAGTCCGGGGATTACTGCCCCTGGATGATGGGGATTCTGGAGGACAGCGGATCGGACAAGGAACTGCGCCTGGCGGCGGTCCGGTATTTCGGGCGGTATATCTATGAACCCGCCAAGCCGGCGCTGATTGCCCTGACTGTGGATAAGGATCCCCTCCGCTGGGAATATGCCTCCGTGGC
This sequence comes from uncultured Oscillibacter sp., assembly GCA_910584995.1. GTDB lineage: Bacteria > Bacillota > Clostridia > Oscillospirales > Oscillospiraceae > Oscillibacter. Next base: position 60,192 of record CAJUDW010000007.1, read on the forward strand.
TGCCTCCTCCCTGGCGGGATACAAGGGGGACGACGTGGTGGATGCGCTGATGGCGGCAGTGTACAGTTCCAACTGGTACGTCCGGGGCAACGCGGCGGCCAGCTTGGACGCCCATCACCTGAGTTACGCGGATCTTGCCGAGATTATGGGCGGCAACGACCGCTATGTGCGGGAGATGATGATGTACTATCTGGAACTCCGCAGCATCACCCAGGAAAGCCGGGAGGCCACCTCATGAGGGAGATCCTCCAGACGTTCCTGAATATCTCCGGCGGGTTCTTTGTGTGCTACATGGTGGGGTATGCCAGCTTCCTCTTTTTGTCCGTTACGGTGGGTTCCGCCTCCTTGTACGGCGCGAAGCGGCGGAACCTGCTGAAAAATGAACTGACCCGGGATTACTATGTCCCTGTCTCAGTCATTGTACCGGCCCATAACGAGAGCGTGACTATTGAGGCCACCATCCGGTCCCTGCTGACGCTCCACTACCGGGCCTATGAGATCATTGTGGTAGACGACGGTTCCACGGACGATACCGCCCGGATTGTGCAGGAGGCGTTCCATATGATCCGCGTCAACCGGCCCATCCGGAGGAGGCTGCCCTGCCAGATGACCGAGGCCGTCTACGAGACCCGGTCCTGTTCTGTGCCCCTGACGCTGATCCGGAAGCGGAACGGCGGCAAGGCGGATGCCCTGAACATGGGGATCAACGCCTCCCGCTACCCCTATTTCCTGTGCATGGATGCGGACTCCGTTTTGCAGTACGACTCCCTGGAGAAGATTGTGCGGCCGGTGCTGGAGGACGACAGCGTGGTGGCCGTAGGCGGTGCGGTGCGGCCCTGCAACGGAGCAGAGATCCAGGACGGGCGGGTGATCCGCTATCGGATGCCCAGGCAAATCCTGGCCTGTATGCAGGTGCTGGAATACGACCGCTCCTTTTTGGCCACCCGCATCCTTTTCGATAAATTCAACGGCAGCATCATCATTTCCGGCGCCTTCGGCCTCTTTAAAAAGAGTGTGGTCATCGACGCCGGCGGCTACAACGCCTCCACAGTGGGGGAGGATATGGAACTGGTGATGAAACTCCACGTGTTCTGCCGGGATCATGGGATCCCCTACCGTATCCGCTACGCCACGGAGGCCATCTGCTGGACGCAGGTGCCGGAGAAGCTGTCTGACCTGTGCAAGCAGCGGCGGCGCTGGCATATCGGGCTTTTTCAGAGCATGACCTACCACCGGAAGATGATCACAGATTTCAAATACGGCCTCATTGGCCTGATATCCTATTGTTATTTCCTGCTGTATGAACTGCTGTCCCCTTACATTGAGATTTTCGGCGTGCTGACCATGGGCCTGGCCTTGGCTATAGGTTATCTGAATGTTCCCTTTATGATCATGTACATGGGCATTTATGTGGCCTATTCCGCCATCCTGTCCCTGACGGCCTTTTTCGCCCGGGTACATACCATTGATTTGAAGCTGTCCCTGGGGGATGTGGTGAAAGCCGTGGGGCTGTGCGTCCTGGAGGTGTCCTGCCTGCGGTTTGTCATGGCCTGGGTGCGTGTGACGGCCCTGAAGGGCTACAGCAAGCGGAAATTAAGCTGGGGGCAGATTGAGCGGAAGCAGATCAATTTTAACAGCAGCGGAGAAAAGCGGACATAAGGCGGGGCCTGTGGCTTCGCTTGGAAATAAAGCAGCTGGGTACAGCGGGAAAGGAAGGTTTGGTTATGCAGCTTAACGAGTTGAAGAAGGGCTTTTGGGGCTATAAGAAAGAGAGCGTTTACCGCTACATCGTGGCTATAGAGGAGAGCACCTCCGAAAAACTGGCGGAAAAGGACGCGAAATTGACCCAATTGGAGGAACAGTCCCAAAAGAAGATTTTGGAACTGGAGGCCGCCGTAGACGCATTGCGGGAGGAGAACGCTGCGCTGAAGGAACACCAGGTAATGGCTTTTTCCACCCTGCTGGAGGCCCAGCGGCACGCGCAGTTTTTGAAAGAGGAGAGCGCCAGCCGGGAGCGGCAGGCCCAGGAGGAACTGGACGCGGCGGTGGAGCGGCAGGCTAAGCGGCTGGAGGAGTATGCGGAAAAAATCCGGCAGCTGCAAAAGGCCATCCAGGGCCTGTTGGCAGAGTTCGGCGGCAAAGTGGACGATGTGCAAGAATCTCTGGCAGCGCTGCAGTCCCAGGCGCCTGCCCGTGCCAGCATCTCTTTATTTCCCCAAAAACCTGGTTCTGAGGGAGAGGAGGAACCGTGGAAAAAGTACTTGTCTATATAGCGGGGAATCCTGACGCGTATCCTGTGGAGTATTACGACGCCCTGTCCGGCACCTACCAGGGCCTGATTCCGGAACTGCTGCGGAATTTTTCCCAGGAGACGGGATATGATATCCAATATTATGAGGCGGGGAAGGAGGACCGGCGGGAGCAGCTGGCCTCCAGCCGCCAGGTGGATTTGATCTCCGGCCTGGATGGGTCGGAGCAGATTGCCCACAAGTCCGGCAGTACCATCACGCTGCTGGAGACCGGCGGCATCACGGCGTCTTCCTATAAACTCTGCCTGCTGGACACGGCGCCGGGGGCCTTGGGGGAGGAACTGCGGGAATACTTTTCCGGCGTTTCCTACGCGGAAAAGACCGGGATGCTGATTGAGGCTTCCCGGCAGGATACGCCGCGCCAGTCCGCGGCGGAGGCCGGCGTCTTCGGCTTGGCGTTGGCGGTGCTCCTGATGGCCATTGCCATTGCCCTCCTGGCCCGCAGGAGCCGCCGCCAGCGGCAGCAGATTGCCAAAAACGAAGAGACCGACGATGTGACCGGCGTAGGCAACGAGGCCTATCTGAACCGGTACTGGCAGACCTGTGTGGATGACCGGAACCGGATTCTTTGCAGCATGGTGACGTTTTATATCCATGCCGGGAAAGGGCAAAACGGATCCGCCCGGCCGGACGCGCCGGAGTTTATGCGGCATATGGCGGATGTGCTGCGGGCTGCCGCCGGCAGCGGGGACGCCCTGGCCAGGATACCTGGCCGCGGCTTTGTGCTCCTGCGGGTATCTGGCAGCGGGCAGGCGGCAGGGGAGTGGCTGGCCCCCATTCTGAAGGAGATACGGGATGCGTCGGGAAGCGGCCGTGAGGGCTGGGACTACGGTGTGTCGGTAGGCGTCTATCCCCTTAAGGCGGATGACCGTGATTTGGAAGAGGTCTTGTTCCGCAGCCTCCGCTGCGCCAGGACCGCCTGCCGGGAGGGCCTGGATTTCCGGATCTGTACGGAGGAATCGGTTCGGGAACTGCTGGATGAACGGCGCTTCCAGGCGGACATGGTGAACGGTCTGAACAACCGGGAGTTCCAGATTTACATCCAATTTTATGTAGACGCCAAGACGGGGCGGATCATCGGCGGGGAGGCGCTGCCCTACTGGGAGCATCCCGACAAAGGCCTTCTCCCCGGCGAGAGTTTCCTCCCCCAGCTGGAAAAGGCGGGCCTGCGGCGGCAGCTGGACGACATCATGCTGGACCGGGCATACGCTTTTTTGGACGGCCTTCGCCGGAGGGAGATCAAGCATTTTTTCCTCACCTACCGTTTTTCCCGAGAGACCCTTTCCGATGCGGGATTTGCCAAACAGTGCGAGGCTGCTGTGGAGGGCCGCCGGCTTTCCAAGGACTCCCTGTATTTGGGCATGACGGTCAGCGGTGCGGACAGCCTGATGCCTACGGTGTCCCAGAACCTTTGGCTTTTGCGGGAGACGGGCTTCCTGATGATCCTGGAGGATTTTGACTGCCGCCTGACCTCCCTTTTCGATGGGAACCGGGAGCCCTTCAACGGCGTGAAGCTGAGCCGTGGGATGATTGAAAATATCGGTACGGCCTCCGGCCCGGTGATCCCTCGCTCCCTGATCCGGATGGGGCATGATTTGGGTGTCCCTGTTCTGGCGGAGGGTGTGGATACGGAGGAGCAGGCGCAGATTCTGCGGGATCTGGACTGTGATATGGTGCGGGGCGGCGCGTACTTCCAGCCGCTGCCTGTCTGGGCGGCGCGGAAGAACCTTGGCGGTGCTGCGGTATCCTGAGGGAAGAGTGCCTGACGCAGGCAGGAACCGAAGGCGCAGAGCCGGGCGGAACCGCTTCCAAAAATAGATGTGCTGTTTTTTGATACATAAAGCCAGGGCCGCCCATTATATGGGCGGCCCTGGCTGAGAAGTATTAAGCTGTCCCGTGTATTCGTACCGTCAATAGCTCTGGAAAGGTTCCAAAAATCCTTTCCAACGGCGGAAACCGCTGTGCCCTGCGCAGGGCTTGGCTGACGGTATCAAAAGATGGCGCCGGGTTACAGGATCAAAAGCAGCCCCAGGGCCACCAGAAGTTCTTCATCCGCGTTTTCCCGAAAAAGGAAAAACAGCATCGCCAGGAGCAGCATATCCCCGGTATCCACATGATCCAGATGGAATTGATCCAAAATGTGCTGTAGGATCCCTGTCAGGCCGTCGCCTGTCCGCCCGGGATTGCCAGGATTCCCTCCGGGATTCCCGGGTTTTGGCGGCGGATTCTCCGGCCCAGGTGGTGGCGGAGGTGGCGGGGGAGGGGGAGCCGTCCCGCCGGAGGGCGGGCTGTGTTCCTCTTCCGGGATGCGGGAATAGGATCCGTTGTCGTTTCGGATATAACGGTTATACATCCTTCAGCCCTCCCCATCCCGCCAGGAATTTCTTTCCCAGATGGAAAAGCCGCGCCAGCTGGATGGCCCGCTCCACTTTTTCCTGCCGCTCCGGCCGCAGATAGGGCCGCAGGGCATAGAGCAGCTGCCGGGCATTGCTGTTTTGGTTCCCAAGTTCCTGGATGAGCGGCAGCAGCCGGGTGAGAAGCGCCGGATCTGCCCCGCCGGTGAGGGCGGAGAGAAGATCCGGGCTTTTGGGCGCAGGCGGCGGGGAAGGCGGCTGTCCCTGGGGCGGGACGGACTGCTCCGCCCCGCCGGAAAGGGACTGCGCCAGCTGCATGATTTGCGACATGGCGCCGGGGTCGGACAGGAGACTATTCAGTTTTTCGTCAAATTCAGCCATCGAGCCCAACCCCTTTCCGCGTTATTTCCGCACTGCCTGGTTGATGCGCTCCACCAGTGCCGCGCCGCCGGGGGTCTGCATGATGCGATTGACCATATTGACCATTTCCTCAGGCCGTCCCATGGCGGCAGCCTTGGCCGCCCGCTGCAATCCGGCCCCCTGATCCCCCTGGGTGAGCATCCGCAGGAGCGCCTGCCCGTCCTGGGACCGCATCAGCGCCTGCAGGGCCGCCGGATTATTTTTCAGCTGTTCCACCAGCCGGGTTGTGTTCTCGTCCATAATGCCTCCTTGTAAGCCGCGACGGTTTCGCGTTTCAAGCCAGTATATGAGGCGGGATGGGAAAACGTGCGGTTTTCTCAGAAGAAAAAACCAAATTTTCCGGACAGCACGTATCTGTTTCGACGAAAACCCCGGAGGGGACGTGCTATCATCACCGTAAGGCAATTGGCTTTACGGTGATTTTTTTCACTGTTTTTTGGAAAGAATTTAAGAAAAAAGGAGGACTACCATGGAAATACAAGCGAAAACCTCAGACAGGAACCTGCTTCTGGAACTGTCGGGGGATATCGATCATCATGGGGCCCGGAACGCCCTCCGGGAACTGGAATTGGCTATCGACGCGGCGCTGCCGAAAAAACTGGTGCTGGACATGAAAAACGTCACCTTCATGGACAGTTCCGGCATTGCGCTGATCCTCCGGGCGCAGCAGCGGATGAATCTGCTGGATGGGGGATTCCTGGTCTGCAACGTGCCGCCGCAGGCCAAGCGAGTCCTGCAGGCCGCCAGCGTTGACCGGCTGGTCAGCATCCGGTAAGGATGGCAGGTAGAGGGCTTGTCCAAAATGTGCAATAAAACAATTTAAACAATGACTATAATGGAAAACATGCGAAAATGAGGGGCACGATACAAAGGAGGTTTACATAATGAAGACCAAGGCAATTAACGAAATGCGCCTGGAATTTCCCAGCCGGAGCAGCAATGAGGGCTTCGCCCGGGCTGCTGTGGCGTGCTTTGCCGCGCAGATGGATCCCACCATCAACGAATTGGAGGATATCAAAACTGCCGTCAGTGAGGCGGTGACCAACGCTATTGTCCACGCTTACCCGGACGCCCTGGGGAAGGTCTCCCTGAAAGCCCGGGTTTGCCCGGACAATATTTTGGAGTTGACTGTCCGGGACCTAGGCCGCGGGATCCCGGATGTGGAAAAAGCCCGGCAGCCCATGTTTACTACCGGGGGGGAGGAGCGCAGCGGTATGGGCTTCACCATTATGGAGAGTTTTATGGACAAGCTGCTGATCCGTTCCGCGCCGGGACGGGGGACGACGGTGACCATGCGGAAACGGCTGTCGCCCCGGATTAAGGCGTCAAAATGAGCACGGCGCTGGACCTTCTGCGTGCGGCCCAGGAGGGGGACAGGGATGCGTGTGAGCAGGCGGTTATTGAAAATAACGGCCTGATTTGGAGCGTGGTGCGGCGCTACTATGGCCGGGGCGTGGATCCGGACGATCTGTACCAGCTGGGCTGCCTCGGTTTTTTAAAGGCTATCCAGGGCTTTGACTTTAACTATGGCACCTGCTTTTCTACCTATGCCGTTCCCAAGATTGCAGGGGAAATCCGCCGCTTTCTCCGGGATGACGGGGCGGTAAAAGTCGGACGAACACTGCGGGAACAGGCGCAAATGCTTTACAGCCTGAGGGAGCGGCTGCGGCATCAGCTGGGCCGGGAGCCGGTGCTCTCTGAACTGGCGGAGGCCACCGGCCTGACGGTGGAGGAAATCGCCCAGATTGATCTGGCTACCGACGCGCCGGAGTCCTTGCAGCAGGAGACCGGGGACGGCTTAACCCTGGAGGGCGTTCTTGGCACGGAGGCGCCGGAGGACAGCCTGGTGGAGCGCATTGCCCTCCGAGAGGCTATTGACCAGCTGCCGGAAAAGGAGCGCATGACCATCCTGCTGCGGTACTTCAAAGGGTTGACCCAGGAGCAGTCGGCCCGGATCCTGGGGGTATCCCAGGTGCAGGTATCCCGCCTGGAGCGCCGGGGGCTGAAAGGGCTGCGGGAGAGTTTCGGGCCATGAAATAGTCCGCGTCCTGGAATTCTGTCATAAGCCCCCAATACCGTTTCGGCATATTTGTCATGCGGCACCTGGGGTTGTACCGCTCCTTGATGGCTACGGTGTCGTAGAACCGTTTCCACAGCAGGCGGTAGCGAGCCTCCGCCTCGTCCGGCGGCGCCATTTGGAAGTCCTCCAGGGGCCGGATCACAGCCTTCCCGGCGGCGTAAAAGAGGGCTTCATGGTGGGTGCGGTCGTAGAGGAAGAAGGTTTCGTTCAGATATCTGGCGCTGAAATGCCGGGCCAACAGCGGCAGGACCCGGTTTTTCGGCGCGATTTCACCGCCCAGCACGCCGCCCAAATCGGAAAACCGTGTGAACCCCTTTAGCAGATGGGCCTCCCCCTCCAGATGCCGGACCGCCTTTGCCACAGGATACAGGGTTTCATCGGATCGGTTCCGCAGAAAAAGGGGCCCTTCCCGCAGCAGTTTTTCCACAAGACGGTACATGGCTTCCTCCTTTTGGGGGAGGCAGGTGAGAAACCCCCGGCGCAGCAATTCCGCTGCGTAGGGGGAACATTTTGTGACTTTTTTGTATACCCGCAGGGCGTGGTTTTGATCCGTGGAGATAGCCCGGGTAGGGAAGAGGGTAGGCAGGAAGTCCTCTTCCGGGTATATACCGGTGGGAATTTCCCGTTGGGCGTAGCTTTCAAAGATGCAGCAGAGGAACCCGGCGAAGCTGCCGTCGTAGAGGTATACCAAATCTGTCATGGGAAACTCCTTATTTGCGTGCCGGCACCCTTCAGCCTGCAGTGTCGAACAGGGACAGCTGTTCCATGGCCGGCTGCGGCAGGACGGGGGCCTCGGCGGCAATCAGCCTACGCAAGAGGCTGTCCGGCGTGAACCGCAGGCCGTCCGCAATTTTGCCGGAGGCCGTCAGGAAATACTGGGCCCGCTTCATGACCACCCCCAGCTTTGGCAGCTGGTCAATATGGAGAGGTCCGGCCCGCCGGGCCGTTAGAATCCGTTTTGCCGACACCATGCCAACGCCGGGAACCCGCAGGAGGGCTTCATAGTCGGCCCGGTTCACTTCAATGGGAAAATAGTCCAGATGCTGGAGGGCCCAGCAGCATTTCGGATCCAGGCGGGGGTCGAAGTCCGGCGCACTTTCGTCCAGCAGTTCTTCTGCCCGGAACCCGTAGAACCGCAGCAGCCAGTCCGCTTGGTACAGCCGGTGTTCCCGCAGCAGGGGAGGCTTCACGTCCTTGGCGGGGAGGAGGGCGTGCTTCACCACCGGCACATAGGCGGAGTAGAACACACGTTTCAGCCGGTAACGGTCATACAGCCCCTGGGTCAGGCGCAGGATGTGGAAGTCGCTGTCCGCCGTGGCGCCCACAATCAGCTGGGTGCTCTGTCCGGCAGGGGCGAATTTGGGTGCATGGCGGTATTTGACCAGTTCCTCCCTGCTCTGCCGGTTTCGTAGCTGAATCTGCCGCATGGGGGCCAGGATGGCCCCTTTTGTCTTGTCCGGAGCCAGGGTTTTCAAACCTGCTTCCGAGGGCAGTTCAATATTGACGCTGAGCCGATCCGCCAGGAACCCAAGCTGCTCCACCAGTTCCGGGGAGGTGCCTGGGATGGCCTTGGCGTGGATATATCCGTTGAAACGGTACCGCTCCCGCAAGAGTCGCAGGGATTGGATCATCAGTTCCGTGGTGTAGTCCGGGCTGCGGAACACGCCGGAGGAGAGGAACAGGCCCTCGATATAGTTCCGCCGGTAGAATTGGATGGTGAGATCCGCCAGTTCCTCCGGCGTGAAGGCCGCCCGCCGGGTCTCATTGCTGCGGCGGTTGACGCAGTATTTGCAGTCGTAGACGCAGCGGTTTGTGAAGAGCACCTTCAGCAGGGTAACGCATCGCCCGTCGGCGGAGAAGGTATGGCAACAGCCCGCCACGGAAGAGGAGGTGTTGCCCACATAGCCCTTCTTGGCGGCGCGGTTTCCGCCGCTGGAGGTACAGGCCGCGTCGTATTTGGCGGCATCCGTCAGGATGGCCAGTTTTTCCAGGACATCCATGGACGGCTTACCGGGCGGGCCCTTCGATTGTGTTGATCACATGGAACAGCTGGGCGGTCATGGTGCATACCCCCACTAAAACGAAGAAAAAATTCCATCCGGTCATGAAAACAGCCTCCTTAATCGAACTTTTGTTCTGCCTGTATTGTAACTCGAACAAATGTTCTTGTCAAGAGGGAATCGAACAAATTTTCTATATAATATAAGGAAAGGCCCGGGCCTTCGCGTATTTTGCGAAAGCCCGGGCATGACAGCCTGTTCCCAGTGGATTTAAATAGAGGCCAGATCCTTCAGCAGGGCCTCCACCACCGCCTCCGGCGTGGCCCAACTGGTGACAAAGCGGATGCAGGTGTGGGTATCATCCACAGCCCGTTCTACCTCAAACTCGTAGCCCATGGCGGAGAGCCGGTCCATTACGGCGTTGGGCACAACCGGGAACTGCTGGTTGGAGGGGGAAGCTACCGGGAAGGGATATCCCAGGGCGGCGATGCCGTCCCGCAGGCGGAAGGCCAGTTCGTTGGCGTGGCGGGCCAGTTCCAGATACAGCCCGTCCTCCAGCAGGGCCTGGAACTGGATGCCCAGCAGGCGGCCCTTGGCCAACATGGCCCCCCGCTGCTTCATATGCCAACGGAAGTGCCCGTCGGGCTTTGCCAGCACCAGGGCCTCCCCGAAGAGGGCGCCGTTTTTGGTGCCGCCGATGGTGAAGGCGTCTGTCAGGGCAGCGATGTCCGGCAGGGTCAGGTCGTTTTCCGGGGAGGTGAGGGCGGAGCCAAGCCGTGCGCCGTCCAGGTAGAGGAAGATGCCGTGCCGGGTGCAGTACTGCCGCAGGGCCGTCAGTTCCGCCTTGGTGTAGACGGTGCCGGTTTCCGTGGTGTCGGAGATGTATACCAGCCGGGGAAGGACCATGTGTTCGTTTGTATGGGATGTGACTACCGATTCCACCAGGGCAGGGGTCAGCTTGCCGTCAGGGCTTTGGACGGCGCAGACCTTGTGGCCCGTGGCCTCGATGGCCCCGGTTTCGTGAACATTCACATGGCCGGTATGTGCGGCCACCACCGCCTCGTAGGGCCGGAGGGCGGAGGCGATTACCAGCAGGTTGGTCTGGGTGCCGCCTACCAGGAAGTGGACAGCGGCCTCCGGGGCGGCGCAGAGACGGCGGATCAAATCTACCGCCTTCAGGCAGAGGGGATCCTGGCCATAGCCTACTGTCTGCTCCATATTGGTATCCGCCAGGGCCTGGAGGATTTTGGGGTGGGCGCCCTCGCTGTAGTCATTGCGGAAACTGTACATGGGGTTCACCTGCTCTTTCTAAAAAATCGGGGGTTTTACCAAATTGTTACGGAATGTTACAGGATTGATATTGAAATTATAGCGCATTTCCTGTATAAAAGCAAGGTAAGGAATCGGTTGGACAAAAGGGCGGGCCTGTTTTGTCGGATAGGAAAGGGAGCGGTGCGGGGAAGGAGGATACGGGATGACAAGGATGGGAAGAGCGGCGGCGCTGCTTCTTCTGGCTGCCTGCCTGGCGGTGTTGGCAGGCTGCGGGGGATCGAAAGCTGTTCCGCTGGTCCGGGAGGAGATTGACCGGGCCAACGAAGCCTTTGCCTCTACGGTGGAGACGGAGGGGCCGGACGGCCCCCAGGCATCTCCCAGCGGGATCAGCTGCTTTTTCACCAGCCGCTACGATACCCCGGAGGATATCAATTTGGAGGAGTTCCTCCGCTACTGCCCAAAGGGTTGTACGCTGACGGAGGAGGACGGGGCGGAATGGGACGCGGTGAGGCCGCAGTCATGCTTTCCTGACGCGGAGACCCTGAAGGACTGCCCGGTTCCGGTGCACCGGTACCGCGCCGCCGATATTTCGGCCCTGCTGGAACAATACGCAGGCATTACGGCGGCGGATTTGAACAGCTGGGCAGGCACGCTTTATTTGGAGGAATATGACGCCTTCTATAATTTTACCAGCGACTTCGGCCCCGGCGCCTTTATATGTTCCGGCGGGGAAAAGCAGGGCGGCGTTATCCGGCTGTGGTCTGACGCCGGCCCCGCAGCAAAGGAGCGGGACGTTTTGACCCTGCGGGAGGAGGGAGGGCGGTATCTGATCCAGTCCTTCCGCCGGGAGGCCCTGGAGCCGTGAGGGCCTAGGCCTTGTTTGAAAATTGGCGAAACGCCCAAGCGGCAGATTTTTTCGTCAATCAAGGCGATTTGACGCAGGCATACTTTGTGTATGGCAAGGAAAATCAACGCAGAATGATGAGAAAAGATCCGCCGCTTGGGCGTTTTGACATTTTTCAAACAAGGCCTAAAACTGCTTTTGAAGAAAATTTTTGAAAAATCGGGGAATACTACCGGCAAAACGGGAACCTTTCCTTTGAGGGGACCGTCCAATAGGAAAACACCAATTAGGAGGAACACAAACATGAAAAAATGGATTGCCCTGACGTTGATGCTGCTGATGACCGCCGGACTGCTGGCCGCCTGCGGCGGGAACAAAGAGCCGGAGGACAAAACGGTAGATCTTTCCACAGTCTACGCCAGCATGGAGGAAAAGCAGGGCTGGGATGAGAATTACATGGTGGACATTGAGGGAGAAATGCTGGAATACAACTACCCTGGCCTCTCTGAGATTTCCCCTAAGCAGTTTATTGCGAAAATGCCCATGATCTCCTCTGTGGTCAGTGAAATTGTGCTGATGGAGTGCGAGACAGAGGAGGATGCCGCCAAGGCGGCGGAGATCCTCCAGGCCCGCATTGACTTCCAGGCGGATGGCGGCGCGTGGTATCCGGAGTCCATCGAGGGCTGGAGCAAGGGCTCCGTCCAGCAGAACGGGTTGTATGTTGCCATGATCGCCGTCCGGGAAAACCAGGCCGATCTAGAGGATATTTTCAATCAGGCGTTCCAATAAAACGCCGCATATCAAGCTAATCAGCCGCGGCGGCTTGCCGCGGCTGGATTTGATATTGATGGAAATTGATGATAAGGAGGCGGGAGGTCTGTGCGGTTCAGCAGTCTGACCTTTTTGTTCGCGTATCTGGTGGTGACGTTGCCGCTGTATTTTGCCGTGCCGTTCCGGTTCAGGAATCTGGTTCTGCTGGCGGTCAGCTTGTTTTTCTATGGCTGGGGGGAGCCGGTCTATATCCTCATCATGTTCCTCTCCATCCTCATCGACTATACCCACGGGATGCTGGTGGAGAAATACCGGGCCAAGGATGCCTTGGCCCGCTGGTTTGTGGCTGAGTCTGTGATTTTCAATCTCCTGCTGCTGGGATTTTTCAAATACTGGGACTTTTTCGCCCTGAACCTCTCCCGGATCCCGGGGATCGCCATCCCGGCGCTGGGAATCCCGCTGCCCATCGGGATCTCTTTCTTCACCTTCCAGACCATGAGTTATACCATTGATGTTTACCGGCAAGACGCCCCGGTCCAGCGGAATATTGTCAGCTTCGGGGCTTTTGTCACCATGTTCCCCCAGTTGATTGCGGGGCCCATTGTGAAGTATAAGGCCGTGGCGGCAGAACTGAACAGCCGGGGGCATACTCTGGAAGGGTTTGCCCGGGGGGCGCTGCGGTTTACGGTGGGCCTTGCCAAGAAGGTGCTGCTGGCCAACTCAATCGGGGCCCTGTGGGAGGCGGAACTGGCAGCCCAGGAGGCGGGGACGCTGACGGCTGCAGGCGGCTGGATGGGGCTTTTGGCCTTTGGGTTCCAGATCTATTTCGACTTTTCCGGTTATTCCGACATGGCCATCGGCATGGGACAGATGTTCGGTTTCCGGTTCCCGGAGAATTTTGACTATCCCTACCTCTCCGCCTCTGTGACGGAGTTCTGGCGGCGGTGGCACATGTCTCTGACCGGCTGGTTCCGGGAGTATTTGTATATCCCCCTGGGGGGCAGCCGCGGCGGGGACGCCAAGACCCTCCGGAATATCCTCATCGTCTGGTTCTGCACCGGCTTCTGGCACGGGGCAAGCTGGAATTTCATGTTGTGGGGGATGTATTTTGCCCTCTGGCTGATTTTGGAAAAATACGTATTCCGCCGTGCCCTGTCCGCAGCGCCCGGCTGGTTCCGGCATTGCTATACGCTTCTGGTGGTCTTTGTGGGCTGGGGCATTTTTGCCATGGAGGATCTGTCCGTCTGCGGCGGATATCTGGCGGTCTGCTTCGGCGGGGGGAAGCTTTGGAGGGCTGCCGACGGCTATTTCCTCCGCAGCTACGCGCTGCTGTTCCTGGTTTTGATCCTGGCTTCCACCCACCTTGGAAAGAGGGCCTGGGAGCGTCTGCCGGAGAGGCCCCGGCAGATCCTGGAGGCGCTGCTGCTGGCGCTGGGCCTGGCCCTCTCCACCGCCTATCTGGTGGACGGCAGCTACAATCCGTTTTTGTATTTCCGGTTTTAAGAGGGGAGGGGAAAACCGATGACAAAGCGTCAAAGCTGTCTTCTGACGGGGATTTTCTGCGGATTTCTGGCAGGGCTCCTGGCCCTGCATCTGGTTCTGCCGGATCGGGAGCGATCCCAGACGGAGAACCGGCTCCTGGCCCAGTGGCCGTCCTTTTCCTGGAAACAGCTGAAGGACGGGACCTTTACCGAGGATGTGGAGGAATACTTCGCCGACCAGTTCCCCTTCCGGGACCAGTGGACGGGCCTGAAGGCCCGGGCGGAGCAGCTTTTGGGAAAACGGGAGTTCCACGATGTCTATCTCTGCGGCGATACCTTAATTGCGAAGGTGGATCCGCCGGAGGAGGATCGGATGGAGAAGAACCTCTCCTATATCCTGCGCCTGGCGGATAAAGCGGGGGTGCCGGTTACGCTGGCCTTTGTCCCTACAGCGGCAGAGATCTGGAAGGAGAAGCTGCCTGCCGGGGCGGAGAGTTGGGATCAGTCCGCCCTCTTCACCGCGGCGGAGGAGTCAGGCCTTCCGGCGGCGGATCTCTACTCCGCCCTGGCCGCCCATAGTGGGGAGCCTGTCTACTACCGCACGGATCACCACTGGACCTCTCTGGGGGCTTTTTATGGGGCAAACGCCCTGTTGGAGCATTTTGAAATGGAGACATTAAAGGAATCTGACTTTACAGTAGAAACTGCCAGTGAGACCTTTTGCGGCACGCTGTACTCCACCTCCGGCATCCACTGGCTGGCACCGGATGCTATGGAGTTTTGGGTGGGGGAAGAAGGGCTTTCCGTCACCTCCTGGAAAAGTGGGGCGCCGGAGGAGGTCCCGCTGTACGACAGGACATACCTGGAGAAGAAGGATAAATACTCCGCTTTCCTGGGCGGCAACCAGCCCCTGTGCGTCATTAAAAACGAGAACCTGACGGAGGGGGAAAAACTCCTGCTGCTGCGGGACTCCTACGCCGACGCCCTGGCCCCCTTCCTGGCCCAGCGGTTTTCAGAAGTCCACTTGCTGGATCTCCGGTACTACCGGGCGTCTCCTGCCCAATACGCGGCGGAGAATGGGATTAGCCGGATTGCCGTGCTGTACAGCACAGCCAATTTCATCACCGATCAGAACGTGGTGCTGGCAGGGCAGTAAAAGCTTCCCCTTCTTGCGGCAGGGGAAGGAGGATCCGCATGTACGGGCTGGGACAGGCGGCTGCCTCTGCGCCTTGTTTCGCGCGTCCCGTTAAAACGTGCGTAAAGAGGCCCTGCCAGGGATGTTCACAGACCGAAGTTGTGTTGACAGGCAATTTGAATCATATATCGGACAAAAAATAGAATAAAATGTGCAAAAAATTTGGCTCTTCCGGGAGCCAAATTTTTTATCAGCAATAGGTTGACAAATGTCTACCACTATGCTATCCTTGTGGTAGACAAACGTATACTGAAAAAAGGAGGGAGTATCATGCAGGTAAACCTGTCCGGCAGCGAATGGAAGCTGATGAACCGGCTGTGGGCCCACAGCCCCCGGACCATTACGGAACTGACGGCAGAACTGAAAGAGGAAACGGGATGGGGGAAAAATACCATTATTACCATGCTGGGCCGTCTGGAAGCCAAGGGGGCCGTCCGCCATGAGGAGGGGGCGAGGGCAAAGCGGTATTTCCCGGCCATTCCCAAAGAGGACGCAGCCCGGGCGGAAACGGAGAGTTTTCTCAGCAGGGTTTACGGCGGCAGCCTGGGGCTGATGATGAGCGCCATGGTGGAGAGCCGCCAATTGACGGAGGCAGATATCGCGGAGTTGTCTGCCATTCTGGAAAAGGCAGGAGGTGAGGAGGCTTGAAAGAAGTCCTGCTGACATCCTCCGTGCTGATTTTGGCCCTGCTGTTTTTGCGGCGGCTGTTCCGGAGGGCCATCTCCCGCCGGGTCCAATACGCCCTTTGGGGTTTGGTGCTGCTGCGGCTGCTGGTTCCCGTGAGCCTTCCGGCGGCAGGGTGCAGCGTCCTCACTGCCGCCCGGCCGGTGGAACAGACCGTGGCCCGGCGGCTGGAGGAACGGCCTGTCTACCTGGTGCCGGTGCAGAGATGGGAGATATCCTTTAGCGATGAACTCCCGGAGCCCACGGAGTTCCTGCCCATTGAGGGCCGCTATGCGCAGATAACCGGGGAGACGGGGGAGCCTCACGTGATGACTTCCTACGCCATGAACCTGGAAGAAGCGCTGTTCCTTCTCTGGGCCGCCGGGGCGGCCGCCATGGGAATCTGGATGCTGGCTGCGAACCTCCGGTTCCGGCACAAACTCCGTAAGGTAAGGATACCTTATCCGGTGGAGGGGGCCCGCTATCCGGCCTATCTGGTGGAGGAGGGCCTGCCGTCCCCCTGCCTTTTCGGCCTTCCGCGGCCTGCCGTCTACCTGACCCCTGCCGCCGTCAATTCGCCGGAGCGGCTGCGGCACGTCATGGCCCACGAGGAGGCCCACGGGCGTCATGGGGATCCGCTGTGGGCACTGCTCCGGTGCGTATGTCTGGCGGTTTATTGGTTCAATCCTCTGGTCTGGGCGGCGGCGTTGGCCTCCAAGGCTGACTGCGAACTGGCCTGTGACGAAGCCGCTTTGGCGAGGCTTGGGGAGGCGGAGCGGATTGCCTACGGGCGGACGCTGCTGTCCCTGGTTCCCGTCCGGAAAACCCCCGCCAATCCCATGATGGCGGCCACCACCATGACGGCGGGAAAACGGCAGCTGAAGGACCGCGTCACCCGGGTGGCGGAGAACCGGAAGACAGTGGGGGCAGCCCTGCTGACGGTGGTGTTGCTGGCCGCCGCCCTCTGCGCCGTCACCTTCACCGGGGCGGCATCCGAAGCCCCGGTCCCGCTGGGGGAGGAAGAACTGGCAGGGTTTAATCAGGACTTTTTCGGCGGGGAAGAGGGGCAGGATCTCCGCTGCCGCTTCCTCAGTTCCTTCTATACCTGTCCGCAGGATGTGGACATCTTTGAGTTTCTTTACTGGGATCCGCCCTCGGGGGAGCGGGACGCCTACTGGGCCTCCATAGAGGCGCGGATAGGGGAGGCGGACTACCGGCAGGGCCAGGCAGGAATCCGATGCAATACCGCCCAGCTGAATCAGGTTTTCCGGGAGAATCTGGGCCTGACGCTTGAGGAAATGAACGGTGTAGGCATGGAAAAGTTTACCGTTTCAGATGAAGAGGGTACCCTCTCCTTTGAAAGGCGCCCTGGCGATACCGGTGTTCTGCATATATCCGCGTTTACCGCAGGGGAACGGGAAGGGGATCTGGTGCGGCTCTACTACGACGCCGGGCAGCTGTCCCCCCTCTATTCCGCCCAGGCCTGCCTGACTTTGCGGGAGCGTTCCGGCGGGGCCTATTGGATTGTTTCCAATCAGGCGGGTCCTGTCCCCGACGGCCCTCTGGCCGGGGAGGATCTGGAGGCTTTCAGCGGGCAATTTGAGGAGGGAATCCTTCTGCGCCAGCTTCTGGCCTCCAACTATGCCGCGCCGGAGGATATCGACCTCTTTTCCCTCTTTTACAACGGCACGGGCCTGCCTCAGGAGAATATCCAAGGGGAGGAGCGGCAGGCGGCGCTGGCGGCTTATGGCTGGGAGGACCCGGGAGTGGATTTGATCAAAATCCCCGCGGCGGACATGGACGCGTTCCTGTATCCTGCTGCAGGCCTGTGCCTGGGAGAGACAAACCGGGTGGGATTGGGACAGTTCGTCTATCTGCCGGAGTACGATGCCTATTACGATTTTCACGGGGATACCAACTTCCGGGAAACCACATATTTCACGGCAGGGGAGTGGAAGGACGGCCTGATCCGGTTGTATTATGACGATTCCAGGCAGTCTTTGATTCCCGGCGAAGGGTGGAAGTGCCTGACCCTGCGGGATACGCCGGGGGGATGCAGGGTGGTTTCCAACCTTCCCTGTGAGAAGCCGGCAGTCCCCACCCTCTACCCGGCGGGGGAGCCCTGGATGACTGTACCGCTGGACGGGCTGGAGCCTGTACGGCCGCAGGCTGTACAATTGGAACACCGGAGTAATGATGTGGACCGAGTTTTTCAAATGATCAGTTTGGACCAGGGTGAGAATGAAGAGAATTGCCAGGCGGTTATGGTTTATCGGGGGAAGAATGGAACCTGCTATGCCGGATTGGAAGATGTTCGGACGAACAGCTATCAGACAGATGTTTTCTTGACCATCCCTTATGACGCCGGTGTGGAGAGGATCCATGCGGGCCGATTTGAAAATCTCCTGGGCCGCAGCGGTTTTTGGATAAAATACCCCATAGCAATGGGTTCCAGTAATACGGCGTATTATTATTTTGGCGGGGACGGAGAATTGTTCCGTCTGGCAGCAACTGGCGGGATGCCGCAGGCTGTCGATCTGGACGGCGACGGCCAGGACGAACTCCTCTGGACAGAACCGGGCCTGCCTGGCCGGGATGCCGGGGCGGCTATTGCCTTTTCCCGGGGCGGGGAGGTTTATCTGGCCCGGATACAGCCCCTCCTGCGGGAGTCCTGGCCGGAGATCAAAAGCTGGTATGACGAGATGGATCCCTACAGCCGCTGTATCCGGATATCCGGCGATCTGGAGCCGCCGGAGGGCTGGGGCGGGCGGCCCGCCTCCTTCCGCCGGGATATCTATTTCGACGGGGAAAACCTGCTGGTCTACAAGGAGGAGCCCGTATATACAGATCACGTCCGTGCCGGCATAGACGCGCCGGAGGCGGTTTTAGCGGCGGCCCGGCAGCTGGCGCTGGCGGACTACGGGAAGGAGCGCCGGGGAATCAAGCTGGAGGACGGGGAGATTGTCCCTGCCCCGGCGGCGCTGGACGATTGGCGGATCAGCGGCCTGGCCCAGGTGTCCCTTCCCCGGATGGGGCCGGATCTGCGGGTGGAGGCCTGGATGCTGGACTGCCAGTTCCACGCGGCCGCGCCGGAAACCGTGTCCCTGGCGGGATCGGCCTATTTGGACGAGGATGGCTGGCTGTGGGATACGGACTCCTGTTATCTCCTGTTTCGGATCGGGGAGGACGGGGAGCGGATCCCCCTTTCCCGGGAGTACCGGTCCCTCGCGTACCCAAGTTCCCCCCTGTTTCCCGGCGCTGTGCTGGAAGCCCTGCTGGAAGAACGCCTGCTCCTGCCCTCGGAGGCCGAACCGGAGCAGCTGTTCTGGATGGTTTACGGGGACAAAGTCCGGGCCATGGATCTGCTGGGGACTTACGGGGATGGGGAGCGGCAGGCGGCGTTGTCCGCCCTGGCGGAGTATGCCGTCCGGGCGGATGAGGAGGCGTCCGGCCGTTTCCGGGAGATCCTGGACACGCTGGAGCGGAACGCGCCCCAGCTGACGGAGGCGGGCCGGGAAGCCCTCCGGACGCTGCTGGCTGAGGCGGGGCGGGGGTAGCAGGCGGCTGCTGTCCCCGGTTCCGCGGCACCGGCGGTATGCACGGCCGCGCCCTGTTTGCTGCAAGGCTCTTCCGGTTATTTTTCGCCTGCCCATTTTCCCTCTTCCTTTTTCCGCTTTTTTCGGGTATACTAAAACTATCCAAATTTACCATATACCCAAAAGAGGAGGAAAACTTTATGCGGGAACTGTTTCTTGTGGCCGCCGTCATCTGTTTCGGCATGGCCGCTATCAAGATGTTTACCGTCAGGATGCCTGCAAACCACGCCGTCCAGGAGCCGGCTGCCAAAGCCGCCTCCAAGGCGGCCAAGGCCGGATATGCGCTCCTGACAGCGGAGGAGGCCAAGGCCCGGATGGAGGAGAACGAGGGGGTGATCCTGCTGGACGTGCGGACCCAGGGGGAGTACGACCAGGGCCATATCCCCGGATCAGTGTGCCTGCCCAACGAGACTATCACGGCGGATATGCCGGTGGCCTTTGACAAGGACGCGGAGATCCTGGTCTACTGCCGGTCCGGCCATCGCAGCGCCGAGGCGGCGGAGAAGCTGGCGGCCATGGGGTATACGAATGTGGCCGATTTCGGCGGCATCCACGACTGGCCCTATGAGGTTGTGACGGACTGAAACGGCTGCAGGAAGGGAGGAAGGGGCCTTCCTCCCTTTTTGGCAAAGCATATCCTGGTAATGGGGAAAACCGCCGTATAAAAGCGGCAGAAGGAAAAGCCGGAGATCCGGGCAGAAAAAATAGAGATACCCCGCCGCTGTTGAAGCGGCGGGGTATCTTCCGTACAGGTGAAAGAAGATTGGGCCCTGGCGGGAACCGGCAAACGCTGCCGGCACGGCCGGTGGTTATGATGAGAGTTTTTTCATATGGCTTCCCGCAAATTTCAGCATCAGCCGCTTCGGCTTTTCCATGCCCTCAAATTGGACGGTGATCATGGCGTCGCCGGACATGGCCTGCACAGCCGTTACGACGCCCTGCCCGAAAGCGGTGTGCTCCACCCGATCCCCTTCCGAGAGTTCCAGGGCAGGTGCGGCAGGCCGCTGGCGGATGGGACGGGGGGCAGGGACCGGGGGGCGGGATCGCTCCGGGATCTGCCCGTACCGGCCAAAAGGCTCCCGGGACATGCCCCCGCCATCTTGGGGGGGTGCGCCGGGCTTGTCCAGCCAGGACATGTTCTCCTCCGGGATCTCCGCAAGGAAGCGGGAGGGGGGATTGGGACTGGTGCGGCCGTAGAGCATCCGCTGGCGGGCGTTGGTAAGGGTCAGCTTTTCCTTGGCACGGGTCATGGCCACATAACAGAGCCGCCGTTCTTCCTCGATCTCTTCGCTGTCATACATGGCGGAACTGCCGGGAAAGACACCCTCCTCCATGCCCACCACATACACCGCCGGGAATTCCAGGCCCTTGGCGGCGTGGATGGTCATCATGGTCACGCAGTCATCCCCCATCTCCACGCTGTCCAGATCCGTATACAGGGCGATTTCGTTGAGGAAGCCGGAGAGGGTGGCGTCCTCCGGCTGGCGCTCCAGAAAGCCCAGGATATTGGATTTCAGTTCCTGGACGTTTTCCAGGCGGCTGCGGCTTTCCACATCGTTTTTCGCTTCCAGGGCCTTCACATAGCCGGTTTCCTGGCAGACCGCGTCGTAAAATTCCGGCAGGGCCAGGCTGCCCCCGTCCCTGCGGAGCCGGTCGATGAGATCCGCGAACTGCAGCAGCTTGCCGGAGGCGGATTTCAGTTCCGGGAAGAGATCCGCGTTCCGGAGGATCTCATAAAGGGAGGCCCCCTGGCTGTCCGCCAAAGCAGACACTTTGTCCATGGTGGTGGCGCCGATACCCCGGGGGGGATTGTTGACTACCCGCCGCAGACGCAGGTCGTCCAAGGGGTTGTTCAGTACGCACAGGTAGGCTAGCATGTCCTTCACTTCCGCCCGGTCGAAGAACTTCATGCCCCCCACAACCTTGTAGGGCACGCCGTTGCGGCGCATGGCGTATTCCAGGGCATTGGACTGGGCGTTCATCCGGTAGAGGACGGCGGCGTCCCGGAAATGGCCGCCACGGGCCACCCGGGAGAGGACGTCGTTCACCACATACCCGGCCTCGTCGGTCTCGTTGAAGGCGGTTTTCACCGTGACGGTTTCGCCGCCGCCGTTGTCCGTCCACAGGGTTTTGCCCTTCCGGCCCTGGTTGTGCTGGATAACGGCGTTGGCGGCGTCCAGGATATTCTGGGTGGAGCGGTAATTCTGCTCCAGGCGGATGACCCTGGCGCTGCGGTACTGCTTTTCAAAGCTGAGGATGTTTTCGATATTGGCCCCCCGGAAACGGTAGATGGACTGGTCGTCGTCGCCCACCACGCAGAGGTTTTTCCGCCCGCCGGCCAGGAGGCTGGTCAGGAGGTACTGGAGGTGGTTGGTATCCTGGTACTCGTCTACAAGCACGTAGCGGAACTTATCCTGGTAGTAGGCCAGTACCTCCGGCTCCTGCCGCAGGAGGGTGACGGTGTGGAAGATGATGTCGTCAAAATCCAGGGCGTTGGCGGAACGTAGCTTTTTTTCGTAGGCTTCGTAGACCTTGGCCACACGGCTTAGCTTCCAGTCGTTTTCCGACTGGTGCTTTTTGGAAAATTCCCCAGGGGTGTCGTACTGATCCTTGGCAGAACTGATGATACTGAGGACGCTCTTGGGGGGAAAGGCTTTCTCGTCCAGGTTCTGTTCCTTTAAAATATCCTTGATGACCCGTTTGGAGTCGTCGGTATCGTAGATGGTGAAGGATTTGTCAAAACCGATACGGTCGATATCCCGCCGCAGGATGCGGACGCAGGCGGAGTGGAAGGTGGAGGCCCAAACATCGTTGGCCATGGGCCCTAGCCGCGCTGCCAGGCGATCCTTCAATTCCCCTGCCGCCTTGTTGGTGAAGGTGATAGCGATGATCTCCCAGGGCCTGGGCACGTCCACGGCGCACAGCCGCCGGGCCCGGTCCCGCTCCAGGGCGTCCGGCTTGTTAGGGTAGCCCTCCAGGAAGGCCAGATCCTCCTCCGTGGCAGATTCCGGCACGAAATCGGAGTCGCTGCCCCTGCCGTAGGTCAGGAGGTTGTAGATCCGCTGGATAAGGACGGTAGTTTTGCCGCTGCCTGCCCCCGCCAGCAGGAGCAGGGGGCCTTCCGTGGTCATGGCGGCCTGCCGCTGCATGGGGTTGAGCCGGAGGAAATCCCGTGCGATGACGGCCTGCCGGGCGGCGATGTAGCGTTGGTTGAAATCTTTCATATGTACGTTCACCAGACTTATGTAATTTATGGAATCCCGGGCAGGCAGGAAAAGCCCGCCCCGTGGAAAAAGGCTGCTTTTTCCGCTTCTGGGGGAAAGGTGCTGGCATGGCTTAAACTATGCGTTTCTTATGTTTCAGGCTTGCTGGCTGTAGAGCAGTTCTTCAAAGCTTTCGATATAGATATCGCAGAAACTGCGCATCTCCCGCCAGTAGCGGCTAAAAAAACTGTCGTAGACGCCTACGGTCCGCATGCCCGCCCTGCGGGCGCCTTTGCAGGCCTCCAGGCTGTCGTCAAACACCGTGCAGGAAGCTGGCTCCACACCGCAGAGTTCCGCCGCCTTCAGCCAGATATCCGGCTCCTTTTTCTCCAGGCCCAGATCGTGGGCCAGCACCACGCGCTGGAAATACTTCTCGATTTTCAGGTTTTCCAGCGCCGTCCGGCAGTGGACTGGCACGCAGGAGGTGACGACTGCCATCTGCCGCCCCTCGGCGCGGCACTGCTTTAAATAAGCCCGGACGCCGGGTTTCAGGGGGACGTGGGCATAGGCGTCCTTGGCCAGTTCCATCCACTCCGCCATAATCTCCTCGCAGGATTCCGGCAGGTGGCAGAACTCCTTGGTAAACCGGGCGGCGGCGGGGAAGATGGTGTGAGCCACGCCCTCGTAATAGGCGTGGGTATAGGGAAGGCCCCGCCGGGCAAGGAACGTCCGGTCCACGTCCTTCCAGACGCCGTTGGAATCCGTAAGGGTCCCGTCCAAATCAAAAAAGAGCATAATAAACCTCCTTGTGCCTGCCGGAAGAGGGGGAAACTGCCGAATCCGGCACTTGCCATTTGTCCGCCGCCGTGCTACAATACAGACTTGCTGTGGCAAATACACAGTATACCATATTATAGACCATGGAGCAAGTCATATGAAAACCAATCGTATCCGTCAAAATTTCCTGCCGCTTCTGACAGCCCTGATCTGGGGCACCGCCTTTGTGGCCCAGAGTGTGGGGGCCGGTTATCTGGGGCCTTTTGCTTTTAATGCCGCCAGGGCGATCATCGCCTTTTCCTTTTTGCTGGCCCTGTGCGCCCTTCTCCGGCTGGCCCGGAGGGGGAAACAGGCGCCGCGTCCTGCCTCTTACTGGCGGGATTTGGCCGCCGGGGCCCTCTGTTGCGGTACGGCGCTGTCCGTTGCCAGCTATTTTCAGCAGAAGGGACTGGAGGACACCACCGCCGGAAAGGCGGGGTTCATCACGGCGCTGTATATTGTGCTGGTCCCTATCTTCGGGATTTTCCTGAAAAAGAAGGCGCCGAAAATCATCTGGCTGGGGGTTGCCCTGGCAGTGGTGGGGCTGTATTTCCTGTGTATCAATGAGGAATTGACTGTCACCGGCGGGGATCTCTATGTTTTACTGTGCGCAGTCTGCTTTGCCGTACAGATCCTGGCGGTGGATCACTTTACGCAGAAGGTGGAGGGGGTGGAACTGTCCTGCGGGCAGTTCCTGGTGATGTCGGTGTTGTCCGCCGCCGGGATGCTGGCTTGGGAGATGCCCTCCTGGGAGGGGCTGCGGCTCTGCCTCTGGCCGGTTCTGTATGTGGGCGTTTTCTCCAGCGGCGTGGCCTATACCCTGCAAATCCTGGCCCAGAAGGACTCCAATCCCACAGTGGTCTCCCTGATCATGAGCCTGGAATCGGTTTTTGCCACTATCGCCGGGGCCATTCTGCTCCATGACCGCATGAGCGGGCGGGAGTACCTGGGCTGCGGGCTGATGCTGGCGGCGGTGATCCTGACCCAGCTGCCGGAGCCGAAAAAGCGGGCCGCCGCTCCCGGTGGGAAAGTGGAAGCCTCCCGATGACCCTCCGCAAAAGTGGGTTCGGCATGGCCCACTGATCTTTCCGGCAGCGGAATTTTGCAGGTTTCTCCGTTTTTTTGCAGGATAGGGCTTGACGGAATGATATCAATCTGTTACAATCTGGTTACAAAATGTAACTATTCCACCAAGGACCTGTTGGAGGAAGGCGGAAACAGGACTTCCGCTGGATGGAAAACGGGTTCCAAAGAGCCAGAAAGGATTCGTGTATCATGTCTCATTGGAAGCGTACCTTACATATGATGCCGGTTTTTGCCTTGGCGGCGGCTTTGTGCGCCGGGGAGGCCTCTGCCGCCTGCTACGGTGCAGGGAACGTCACGGGAGATGGCCTGCGGCTTCGGGCAGAGGCCAATACGGAAGCCTCCGTCCTGACCTCCGTCAGCGCCGATACCTATGTGGTGGTGCTGGAGGATGCCCGGGAGGGCTGGTATCAGGTGGAATATCAGGGGATGAAGGGCTATATGTCCGCCGATTATCTGGATGTGTCCGCCAAAGCGGACGCGGATCTGGGCTATGGCGAGGTGCAGACGGAGGGGGACAGCCTCAACGTCCGCTCTGGCCCCGGCACGGATTATGACCGGGTGACCTCCCTCTCCAAGGGGGCGGTGGTCCGCATCACCGGCGTGGAGGACGGCTGGTTCAAAGTAGAGGCCAACGGCAAGACCGGCTATGTCTCCAGCGAGTATTTGGCTACCTGTGAGAACAGTTCCTCCGGTTCTTCTGCCAAGAAGAGCACCGGCACGAAGATCCCCTATGATACCACCGGGACTATTGGGAATGGGCAGTCTACAGAGGCAGGTTTGGCCATTGTGGCCTGCGCGGAGAAGTATCTGGGCACCCCCTACGTCTACGGCGGCAACGGCCCCAACAGCTTTGACTGCTCAGGCTTTGTGAAGTATGTCTTCAAGGAGTGCGGCTACAGCATCAACCGCACCGCCAGCACGCAGCTGAGCAACGGCGTTTCCGTTGCCAAGAGCGAACTGCAGCCAGGGGATATTGTATTCTTCCGGAACAAGGGCGACTCCCATGCCGCCTCCCATGTGGGGATTTATGTAGGTGGGGAGACCTTTATCCATGCCTCCAGCGATACGTATCAGGTGGAGTACAGCAGCCTTGTCACCAGCAACAATGCGAAGAAGTACATCGCTGCCCGTCGGGTTGTCTGACGGGGTTAGCGTGGAATCAAATTATAAGGCCGCCCCGGGAAAATCCCGGGGCGGCCTCGTTTATCCTTATACGGAGAGGGAGAAGGTCTCGCAGAGCATGGTGACGGTCATGACAATCAGGAGATAGTCAATCTCATAGGCCCCCATCAGCTTGAAATCCTCCTGCCGGTATACCCGCTTCATCTCCTCCACATATGCCGGGTCGAAAACGCCGTACTTCCGGATCAGTTCCTCCCGGAGGAAGGGCAGATCGGCGGAGCGCTTTACCATGGCGGACATGCCCGGGGCCTGGAAGGGGAACTTCTTCCGTTTCAGGATCTCATCCGGCACAATGCCCTGGGCGGCCCGCTTCAGGATGTATTTCTCATTGGTGCCGTTCAGCTTGTATTTGTCCGGGATTGTCGCCACAAAGTCCAGCAGTTCCATGTCCAGGAAGGGATGCCGCCCTTCCACAGAGTGGGAGAAGAACATCCGGTCCCCATGCTCCCCCAGCAGATGGTCGGAGAGGCGGAGTTTGTAATCGATATAGGATCGCCGCTTCTGGGAACTGAGATCCCGGACATGTCCCACATTGATGGGGCTCTCCGCCAGGGCAGAGAAGGCATCCAGGTTTGCCCAAGCCTCCCGGCTGTAGACCTGCTGGTGGATTTTCCGGATCTCCGGGTGGTTCCGCTCAAAGCGGAAGTAGGGATCGCCCCAGAGTTTTTCATTCAGGGCCAGTTCCTCCGGCGTCATCCGGTCCTTCTGCATGTTCCGGAACAGATCTACCATATAGCCCACGTACCCGCAGAAAAACTCATCGGAGCCCTGCCCGGTGAGGACAGCCTTGGCAGGGGAACGGCTGACCAGATCCGACAGGAGGTAGGCGGCCACGTCGTAACTCTCCTTCACCGCCGACTCTGCGTGATAGATCACTTTGGACAGGTGCTCCCAGAGTTCGTCCTCCGTAATTTTCGTACTGTAGTGGGTGGAACCTACGCAGTCGTGGATAATCTGCTGGAACCGGCTCTCATCCAATTCCCCCGCCACTTCGGCGGAGAAGGAATAGCAGCTGTTGAGCAGGTATTTGCCGATAAAGCAGGCCACCACAGAACTGTCCAGCCCGCCGGAGATATAAAACCCGATGGGCACGTCCGCCACCAGACGGCGGGAGATGGCCCGTTTCAGCAGTTCCCGCAGCTTTTCCGCGTAATAATCCCGCCCCTTGTCTTCCTCCTCTTCTGCGCTGTAGCGGAGGTCCCAGTACTGGGACTTTTCTGGCTCCAGCCCCGGTTGGAGCCGGAGCATATGGCCTGCCTCCAGGGAGAAGATATCCCGGAAAAAGGTGTTGGGAGAGACCACGCCGGGGAAGTTCATCAGCTGATCCACAGCTTTCAGGTTTAATTTCCGGGGTGCGCCGGGATACTCCAGGATGGCCTTGATCTCCGAGGCGAACACCAGGTTCCCGTTGACAACGGTATAGAAGAGGGGGGAGATGCCAATCTGATCCCGTACCAGCAGCATCTGCCGCTTTTTCTCGTCGTACAAGGCGATGGCGAATTGCCCGTTCAGCCGGTTGGGGAAATCCAATCCGTATTCTTCGTAAAGGTGGAGGACTGTCTCCACGTCCGTTTTTGTCCGGAAGATGTGGCCCTTTGCCTCCAGTTCCTGCCGGAGTTCCCAGAAATTGTAGATCTCCCCATTGCAGATCATGGAGACGGTACGATCCTCGTTCTGGATGGGCTGCATCCCGCCGTCCAGATCAATGAAACTCAGGCGGTTGAACCCCAAGGCCGCCCCGTCCAGCAGCAGGGTCTGGCTGCCGTCAGGCCCCCGGTGGCGGATGGCGGCCAGCATCCGTTCCAGGACGTCTTTATCCGCTTTCTCGCCGCTGTTCAGATCAAATATCCCGCAGATGGCACACATGCTCAGTTCTCCTTCTCGATACCGTAATATTCATACTGGGCCAGCTTCTCCGCCTCGTAAGCGGCGGCTTTTTCTGCCCACCGGGCATCAAGCCCCGCTTCCCCCCGGCGGTCCGGCAGGCCGATCTCCTCCCGGAGATACCGGCCAAAATAGGCGGATAGCTTTTCCGCGCCGGAGAGGTTCATGTGGAGCCCGCCGTCGTAGGTGTCCGTAGCATAGTCAATGCCGGTTTCCTCCTGGAGTTCCAGGAAGTTAAGGTAGGGCAGGCCCTGTTCCTCTGCGTAGTTCTGCACCTGCCGATCCCATTCCGGATACCAATAGGGATAGAGGCTGGGGGCTTTGATCAGGATCAATTGGATTCCTTTTTCCTTGCACAGGGCGGTCATCTTCTCTAAATACTTCCAGGCGTTTTCCCCGAAGCTGTAGTCTGCCAGGGGCTTTCCCGCCGGCACATTCTCCGCCGGGCGCACATCTACCCGCATATAGTACCCGTTATGGGAGACCTGCTTGGTGGAGAACATGTATTGGACGTCTGCCGCCGACAGTTCGCTCCAGCGGCTGTGGTAGCGGAGGAGGGGGAACACGTAGTCCAGGAAGTGTTCGCTGGGCTTCATGGAGGCCAGGATAGCCTTCACCTTCACCGGGGACCATTCCATGCCCTCCAGGGTCATGCGGTTGTAGGCCTCCCGCTGGGATTCGTCAAACTGCAAGGACTGGATGTTGAATACCACCGCCTGGGGCGTCTCATACCGGAGGGTGTCCTCCAGCAGGTAGTAGGACTGCCAGATATACTGTTCGGCGCTGCCCCGGATATAGGTATTCAGGCCGTAGTCCTGCCAGAGGGCCACAGGGGAGAAGTTCTCGTAGACCTCGCAGTCGCCGATGAAGATCACGTCGTGATCCTTCTCCTCCTGATAGTATTCCGCAACAAAGGCGCCTTCTACCACATCGTCCACATATTTCGGCGTCAGCAGCCTTTGCAGCAAGAAGAGGCTGGAAAGCACGATGACGGCGGAGAGGCCGGTTTTCACCCAGGTTTTTTTCATGTCGGTTCCTCGGAAATCTTAGAATTGGTTATAGATGAACTGGCTGGCGTCATAACCGATACCGTAGGCGCCCATCAGCAGGACCGCCAGAAACAGGCCGTACCACACCGCAAACCGGACTGGATAGGGCCGGCAGGCGATTCGCTCCCGGACGCTGCCCCGCCGCTGGAGGAGGCT
This sequence comes from uncultured Oscillibacter sp., assembly GCA_910584995.1. Classification (GTDB taxonomy): domain Bacteria; phylum Bacillota; class Clostridia; order Oscillospirales; family Oscillospiraceae; genus Oscillibacter. The sequence goes on from CAJUDW010000007.1 coordinate 88,553, forward strand.
TACACCCAGAAGCACCGCAGTTCCGGCGGCCAGGATGCCGTAATCCAGGCCGGAGAGGCCCAGTTCCAGCAGGGAGCCGTCCCAGAGGATGTGCCAATTGGGAACGGTGAACATGGAGAGGATGGCCCCAAAGGTTTCCGACAGGGAACGGTAGCAGTCAAAGAGGTTCAGGCAGCAGACCAGAAGGAAGGTCCGTCCCACCTGGAACAGCCGGTAGGCGAAGGAGCCGCCCGCCGCCGGGAACCGCTTGTGGAACCGGGCATAGGCCGGCTCCAGTTCCTCGGAGAGCATGAGCACCACGTAGTTGGCAAGGCCCCACACAATGAAATTCCAATTCGCGCCGTGCCAAATGCCGGTCGCAAGCCAGACGAGAAAAGACGATATATACACCGGCAGCCGCCGTCCCGCCTGCTCGCCCAGATGTTCCTTGGAGAATTTTGTAAACCGCCGCATCCAGGGGGAGACGGAGACGGGATAGAACACGTAGTCCCGGAACCAGGCGCACATGGAAACGTGCCACCTGCGCCAGTACTCCTTCAAAGATTTGGAGAAGTAGGGCCGGTGGAAGTTCTCCTGAACGGTGATGCCCAGGGCCTGGGCCACGCCGATGGTGATATCGATGCCGCCGGTGAAGTCCGCATACAGTTCCAGCGTGTAAAAGAGCATCCCCACGAAAATATAGGCGCCCCGGTATTCCTCCGGCCCGCCGGTGATGGTGGAGACCGCCGCCAGGATCCGGTCGGCAATCACCAGTTTTTTGAAATACCCCCACAGCATCCGCTGCAGTCCCCGGCTGAGGGCCTTGGGGTCAAAGGGATGCTCCTGATACAGGGTCTGGGACAAGTCGCCGTACCGGCTGATGGGGCCTTGGATCAGCTGGGGGAAGAAGGAAACGAACAGGGCGAACCGGAAGAAATTCCGCTCCGCCGGGACAGTCCCCCGGTAGACATCGATGAGGTAGCCCACCGCCTGGAAGGTATAGAAAGAGATGCCCAGGGGCAGGGCCAGGGATAAAAAGGACAGTTCCCCGCCGCCAAAGGCGGAGAGTACGCCGTTGACATTGGCAATGAAGAAATTGGCATACTTCACCACCGCCAGAATCCCCAGGTTCAGCAGAAGGCACAGGAGGAACCAGCGGAACCGGATACGCTTCTGCCCGTCCTTGTAGGCCCGCTTCTCCTCTTTGGAGAGATCGGCCTTATGGGCCTTTAGATAGGCGCTCTGACGCTCCAGGTTCCCCCCCATCAGCAGGCCCGCCAGATACACAGTAGCAGCAGTGGTCAGGATGTAGAGGAGGTAGACCGGCCCGGCCAGATAATAGAAGAGGCAGCTGGCCCCCAGCAGCAGCGGCCACTGCATCCGCCGGGGGAGCAGGTAATAGGCCAGGAAGAGGAGCGCCAGAAATCCAAAAAACGAATAGGAAGTGAACAGCATCGTTTTCCGGTCAGCCCTCGTCTTCCAGCCTCTGGATCAACTCATACAGGGCCTTGGCAGAGTTGAAATTGGCGGGGATGATGTCCTTGGCGGTGATGGTCACGTCAAACTCCTCGCTGATCTCGGAGATGAGGCTCACGATGTCCAGGGAGTCCAGGATCATGTCGTCAATCAGATGCTCCTGGGTCTCAAAATCCACGTCGGGATGCATATCACGCAAAATAGTAAGCAATTCTTCCATAATATTAGTCCTTTCTTATCTGGCGTCGTAGCTTTTCTGCAAAGCTACGCGGTCGATTTTCTGGTTGGCCGTCAAGGGCAGGGCCTCCAGGCGCAAGGTCCTGTTGGGGAGCATGTAGCGGGGGAGTTTGGTTTTCAGCACCTCCGTCAATTCCTTCTCTGTCAAATCCCCTACGTAGTAGAGGACGATTTTGGAGCGGCGGCTGTCGTATATGCAGGCGGTCATCTGCACGCCCGGCAGCATGGCCACGTTGACCTCGATTTCGCCCAGTTCCACACGATGGCCCATGTGCTTAATCTGGTAGTCCCGCCGGGAGACGAACAGCAGTTCCCCGGCCTCATTATACCGGCCGATGTCCCCGGTTTTATAGATAAGTTCCGGATAGGCGGTGTTGAGGGGGTTCTGGACGAAGGCGGCGGCAGTGCGCTGGGGGTCATTGTAGTAACCCAGGGTCAGAGAAGTGCCCCGAATACAGATTTCCCCCTCCTGGCCAGGCCCGGCGATTTTGTTGTCCTCTGTCAGCAGCAGGATTTCCCGGTTGGGGAAAGGGCGGCCAATGGGAATGGCCTCGCCATCTTGGAAGTCCCGATCTACATGGTAGTAGCAGCACATACCGGTACCCTCCGTGGGGCCGTACAGGTTAGTGAAGGAGGCCTCCGGCAGCGCCTCCTGCCAGCGGCGGAGTTGCTTGATGGGGAAGACCTCACTGCCGAAAGCAACTGTCCGCAAAAACACAGGCTTCACCACGTCAAAGGTGCCGAAGGCACTGATCATGGTAAGGGCGGAGACCACCCAGCAGAGGGTGTTGATTTGATGGGTATTCAGATATTCCACCAGGGCGGTGGGGATGGAAAAGAGACTCTTGGGGATCAGGTAAGTGGTAGCGCCAAATTTGATGGTGGAGTACAACTCCTTTAAACAAGCGTCGAAGTACAGAGGCGTTTGATTGCCAAAAACGGTATTTTCGTCAAAGCCCAGGATTTCTGACAACTGCTCAATATAGTCCAGCACGGAGCGGTGACAAGCGGCCACGCCCTTGGGAATCCCTGTGGATCCGGAGGTAAAGACAATATAGATGGGATCCGTGTCAATGGCCTTTTCATAGACCGCCTGTAAAGCTTCGCCGTCCTCCGGAGTTCCGGCGGCGTCCTGGAAGAGGACGATCTCGCCGCCCTCCAGGCGGAAGGTTTTGGCCGTTTCCAGGGTGGATTCGTCGCAGAGGATCAGGGGGGATTTCACATTGTCCAGGATCAGCTGGATACGCCCGCTGGGCATTTCCTCATCAATGGGCACGTAAAAGCAGCCTCCGGCCACCACGCCGAAAAAGGCGGCGGCCTCCTGGGGGGATTTCCGCATAAAAACCACCAGAGGCCGCTTGTAAATGCCCCGGCGGCAGAGGAAACTGCCTAAACCCCGGGCCAGATCCAGTACCTCCCGGAAAGTGAGGGAGGTTTCCCCGTCGGAAAAAGCGGTTTTGTCCGGCACCCGCCGGGCGGTGGCGTACAGATCATTTAAAATATTACGGCGCATAGGGAACCTCCCGTCAGCCCAGCAGATCGTTGACGGCCGTGTACTCTACAGAGACCGCCTTTCCGTCCTGAAAGAGGATGGAGAGGAGGGCGTCACCGTTTTCATAGGTGTACTGCTGGCCATGTTCCTCATAATTCTCGCCGTAGGCGGCGGTGACCTCCTCCGGGGTAGAGCCGATGGTGATGCCCTCCGGGGTGGAAACGCTGTTGTCCAGCAGGCGGACGCTGGAGATATAGTCCACGCCCTCCTTGGATTCGTCGGGGTAGGTGAGGATTTCGATGCCGCTGTAGGTGTAGGTTTTGTCCAGCCCGTCAAAGGCGCAGCTGGCAGCCTCAAAATAGCTGTCCGGCTCCCCCAGGAATGCCAGCATGGGGCCGATCTCGGCGTTCATGGGCAAGGGGCAGTCCTGATAGACAAATACAAACTCACTGTTGGCCTTGGGGGAGGGGATGTCTGTTGTCCCACTGTCCCCGGATCCTGCGGCATCCGCCTCTTTGCCGCCGCAGGCGGCCAGGGACAGCGCCAGCAGCAGCGCCAGGGCAAGCGTATAAACTTGTTTCATGATAATTGGCTCCTTTTTCAGGCAATTCCGCCGGTTTCTCAATGATCAATCAGCCCAGGACAATTTGGCCTGCCGGATCTGCCGCGCCGGGATCCGCCGGTATAATCTGGGGCCCTTCCTCCGGTGTGCCGCCGTTGGGGCCAGTTTCCGGAAGGGGGGCGTTCTCCCCGCCTGCGGGGACTGCGGCTGTCAGCGTGGGATCCGCTGCTGCGCCGGAGGGGGATTCTGCAGGCTTCTCAGCCGGCTCGTCCGTACAGGGGCCTGTGGCCCGCTCCGGATAGAGGGAGCCGTCAAAGGTGAAGTAGTTGCGGCCTGCCTTGGCGGTGTAGTCGGCAGCCTGCTGGTCTGTGAACATGAAACTCACAAAAGAGGGCAGCTTGCTGCTGCGGGGGGTGGCGTCAAAATGGTACCAGCCGTTTCCGCAGTTTACCAGATTCCAGTAGTGTGAAGTGGGCCCGCCTACCCGCTGGACCTCCAGGTTCTCAATGCCTGCCGCCGTCAGCAGGGCCCGGGAGACGGCATAATAGGTGAAGCAATCCCCGCGGCGGACGGTGAGGCCCTCATAGGCCCCGGCCTCCCAGTTGGATTTGTCGGAGTCCCCGGTATAGCGGATGCTGTCGTGGGTAAAATCAAAAATAGCCCGGGCCTTTTCCAACGGCGTCATGCCCTCGTCGAGAATATCGTTGAGCGTATTGATGGCCTCGTCCTCCAGGCCCTCCATGGTGAACGGGGAGGGTTCGGGAGGAGTATTTTCGATATTTCCCATATTTTCCGTGTCTTCCACAGAGGGGAGCGCCGGATCAGCCGCCACATTTTGGGGCGGCTGAGAGGGAGTGGCCACAGCCGGCGGAACCGGATCGTTTCCGGCGTCAGGGGGCGCCGCCTGGCTTTTCATAAACATCCCATAAGCACCAAAGGATAAAAGGGCGACCCCTGCTACGGCCAGCACGCCTGTGCAGACCCGGCGGACGGTGTCCTTTTTCCTGACAGGGGCCAGCCTGCTGGGAGCACGATGGGCGGTTTCCTGCGCATATTCCCGCTCTTTGAGAGCGTCTTTCATTTGCTGTCAACTCCTTGATATAAAGGATAGGGCCGGAATCCAGGGCTTCCCAGAAACGGCCTCTGCCTTTTGAGCCACCCTATTATAATGCGAAAAGCGCAAACAAACAAGGGGTATTTATAAATATCCTATCAAAATTTTTGGCATGGCGTCGAAAACAAGAGAGGCCTGCCAGATAGCTTTCCCCCAAGTTCCCGGGACATATGCGGCCGGTTCTGCGGCGGCGTGAAACGCGGCAGGCAGATGGGGAGGGCTGCGCCGGTTTGTATGGCTCCGCCGTCCGGCAGCTACGCACCCTGCGCAGAGATAAGCGGCTGCTTGGCAGCGTCAGTTTGATGCTTTCAGGACTATATCAAGCGGGATTCCGTTTCCGGTAATACTGGGCAATCCCGTAGCGGGACAGGAGTTCCTGCGCCTCCTCCGAGGGCGTATCAGTAAGCTGCCCGTCCTCCAGGTAAAACCCGCTCTGGGAGACAACCGGGGTGCGGTCCATCACCTGGCCTGCCAGCTGCATAAAAGCGCTGCCCCGGCCCCAGCCGCACTGGTCAAAGAGGACGTTCATCAAGAAGCAGGGGCTTACGTCCGGCCCTGTCCCGGTGAAGTCCCGGCCTAGGGCCTCCCTGGCGGCGTCGTTGGCCCAAATGAGATACCGGGTACCGTAATAATTGTAAAAGCCGGATTTGGAAGAGGTATCCAAATCAATACCCAGTTCCTGGTATACGCTGTTGCCATAGCCAAGCCAGGGATTGTGGTCGCCGAAAACCACCAGCACCACCGGGGAATCCTCCTGCCGCAGGCCGTCTGCCAGTTCTGCCAGGCAGGCGGCGGTGTCCTGGACGGAGCGGAGGTAGTTGTTCAAAATATAATAGGTGCTCTCCTCCTGATAGGGGCCGTCCCAATAGCCGTCCCCGTCCGTCAGGGCATCGTCGGGATAGGGGCCGTGGCCCTGGTAGCTGACGGAGAAGTGGAAATAGGGGACGGAGGGATCCCGGGAACGGTAGAGATCCAGGATGTCCGGGAAGAGGATGTTGTCCATGGCAAGGCCCTGGTTCAAAGCTTCATAGCGATCCTGGAAGAACCAATACCGGTCAAAGCCCAGGTAACGGTTCACGTTCCGGCGGTTGTAGAAGTAGTCGTAGCAGGGGTGGCAGCCCTCGGCGGTATAGCCTTGCTCCTTGAAGTACCAGACGTAGGAGCCGGTATCCCGCCGGAAATTGTCCAAGGCGGCGTCGCCGGTGAGGAAAGCCCGCTCCGTCTGGACGGTGCCTCCGGCAAAAATATTGGTAATGAGATTGCCGGTAAGGCTCTCTGCCTCCAGGGCGTGATACTGGGCATAGACCTCCGGGGAGATGCCCGTAAACCCGATCCGCTCCAGATCGTTGAAAGCCTCCAGCTGGATGCCGATGACGTCCACCTTCCGGTCCGCCGGGATGTCCTCCGGGACATAGGCGGAGAGGATTTCCCGGGCAGCCTTTTCCGAATAGCCCTCCGGCTTTTCAGGAAAAGCCTCCGGGATGCTGTGGAGGAAGGGATAGACGAATCCTTTGGTGAGGAATACCTGGGTGGCGGACCACTGGGAGGCGTATTCGTAGTTCCGGGTTTTATTGTTGTAAATATCCCCGCTGGTATACACCTTCGCCAGGGGAATGGCGCAGAGAAGGACCGCCGCGGCCCCCGGAAGCCGCCGGGAGAGATGCCCGGGTACGCCCCGGACGCAGAAGAAGAGGAAAATTGTACCTGCCGTCAGGCACAGCAGGCACACCGTCAGCCGTTGATCCAGAGAGATGTCATACCGTTCGGAGATCTGCAGGGCCGTGCCCACGTCCGCCAGATCCAGAAAAAGGAAAGGATCGTCCCGGCAGAGGATTTTAAAGTAATTTCCGACAGAAGCGGCCATAACCGGGGCAGAGGCGGCCAGGAAGGCAATCCAGGCCCGTCCGGTTAGGCAGTAAAAAAAGGCCGCCAGCAGCGCCACCGGCAGCAGGTTTAAAAAGCAGATGAGGGGATGGCGGAAATAGCCCAGAAAGACGTTCCAGTTGTAGTGGCCAAAGGCCAGGAACAGGCTCAGGATCCCGGTCCCGGCGGCGGAGGCAATCACCCAGGACCAGTTCCACAGCCAGTAGAGGACCCGTTTCCTGCCGGACACGGCAGGATTTTTTTGAAAGAGATAGCAAGCGCGAAACCGCTCCATGGCGTTTCCTCCAGAATACTGTCCCGGCAGGTTCAACCGGAGCAGGAGGCGTCCGGGACGCGGGAATCAGATGATACGGCGGCCTGAGGCCCCGGTGGCAAAAGCAATATTAATATAGTGTAGCACGCTCTTTGCCGGTCCGCAAGTGCGAAATTCCGGACAGTACCGGGCAGGCGTACTACGGCGAAGGAAAACTTGATAAAAAATGTTAAACTGTTGCAAATACCCCTTTGCTATTCTTGGAAATTTTGTATAATATGATGTATAGCCATCAAAAATTTAGGCGAGAGACCTGAAACACCGAAAAGGAGGAGAGCGTATGTACGATCAGACCACCCAGGCCCAGGAAGAGTTGCGGGCAAAGGTACGCCAATTTGCGGAGGCGGAAATCAAGCCCATTGCCTTCAAGCTGGACAAGGAGAACCAATTTCCCACAGAGGCCGTGAAGGAATTGGGAAAGATGGGCCTCATGGGAATCCCCTATGAAAAGAAGTACGGCGGCGCAGGGCTGGATGTGCTCAGCTATGCCATCGCTGTGGAGGAACTGGCCCGGGTGGACGGCGGCGCAGGCGTGATCCTGTCGGCCCACACGTCCCTGGGGACATTCCCCATCGCCGCCTTCGGTACGGAGGAGCAGAAGAAAAAGTATCTGCCGGATCTCTGTTCCGGAAAAAAGATCGGCGCTTTCGGCCTGACAGAGCCTAACGCCGGTTCCGACGCCGGCGGTACCGAGACCACCGCCGAGGATAAAGGCGATCACTGGTTGCTGAACGGCGAGAAGATCTTCATCACCAATGGCGGCGTGGCGGATACCTATGTGGTGTTCGCGGTGACAACGCCGGACATTGGGACCAGGGGCATCTCCGCCTTCATCGTGGAAAAGGGCTGGGAGGGCTTTACCTTCGAGGAGCATTACGATAAGATGGGCATCCGCTCCTCGGCCACCTGCCAGCTGAATTTCAACAACGTGAAAATCCCCAAGGAAAACCTGCTAGGGAAGGAGGGCCAGGGCTTCAAGATCGCTATGGCCACCCTGGACGGCGGCCGCATCGGCATTGCTGCCCAGGCGCTGGGCATCGCCCAGGGGGCCTATGAGGCTGCGGTGGAATATTCCAAGGAGCGCATCCAGTTTGGACGGCCCATCTGCCAGCAGCAGGCCATCGCCTTCAAAATTGCGGACATGGCCACCAAGATCCGCTGCGCCCGCCTTCTGGTCTACAGCGCCGCCGAACTGAAGCAGGCCCACGAGCCCTATGGCATGGAGTCCGCTATGGCCAAGCAGTACGCCTCCGATATTGCCCTGGAGGTCACCAACGATGCCCTTCAGATCTTCGGCGGCAACGGCTACCTGAAAGGCATGGAGGTGGAGCGGTTCTACCGGGACGCCAAGATCACCACCATCTACGAGGGTACCAACGAGATCCAACGGGTAGTTATCGCCTCCCACATCCTGGGCAAGGCAGGGAAGGCGGAGTCCGCCCCCATGCAGAAGCGGGGCCCGGAGACCGGTGAGCGGAAGAAGCTGATCCTCAAGGACGGCACCGCCCAGGAGAAGGTGGATACCCTGGTGGCCGCCCTGAAGAAGGACGGGTACGATTTCACGGTGGGCATCCCCATGGACACCCCCATCATCCAGGCGGAACGGGTGGTCAGCGCCGGAAAGGGCATCGGCGAAAAGGAAAATATGAAACTCATTGCGGATCTTGCCAAGGCGGCCGGGGCCGCTGTGGGATCCAGCCGTCCTGTGGCGGAGACGCTCCAGTATGTGCCGCTGGACCGGTACGTGGGCATGAGCGGACAGAAGTTCAAGGGCAACCTCTACATCGCCTGCGGCATCTCCGGCGCGGGCCAGCATTTGAAGGGCATCAAGGACGCCTCCACCATTGTGGCCATCAATATCGACCCCAATGCCCGGATCTTTAAAAACTGCGACTACGGCATTGTAGGGGATCTGATGGAGATTCTGCCGCTGCTGGCTGCGGCCCTGGACACCGGGGAGAAGCAGCCTGCGCCGCCTATGAAGAAGATGAAGCGGGCTGTACCCAAAAAGGCGGCGCCGCCCAGGAAGATCTATATCTGCAACGGCTGCGGACACGAGTACGACGTACTGGAGGGCGATCCGGAGAGCGACGTCCGCCCCGGCACCGCCTTCAAGGACCTGCCGGAAGGCTGGGTCTGCCCCCACTGCGGCGAGCCCGCGGATCAGTTCATCGAGATCGAGGTTTAACCCGGAAGCCCGCCCATTAAAGAAAATGCAAGGAGGTTCAATATTATGTACAATTATCGGAAAGTTACTGACGATCTCTATTGGGTAGGCGCCAACGAACACCGTTTGGCCCTCTTTGAAAATATCCACCCCTTGTACCACGGCGTCAGCTACAACGCCTATGTCCTGCTGGATGAAAAGACCGTCCTGGTGGACACCGCCGACTGGGCCGTTGGACGGCAGTTTATCGAAAACGTCACCGCCGTCTTGGACGGCCGCCCCTTGGATTACCTGCTGATCAACCATGTGGAGCCGGATCACGCCGCTTCCATCCAGGAGGTGCTGCTCCGCTGGCCGGATGTGAAGATCATCACCTCCCCCAAAGCGGTCATCCTGCTCCATCAGTTCGGATTCCAAATCGATGCAGGGCAGATTGAGGAGGTCCGGGAGGGGGACACCAAGTGTTTCGGCAAGCATACCGTGGCCTTCGTCTCCGCCCCCATGGTCCACTGGCCGGAGGCCATGGTTACCTTCGACACCACCAACGGCGTGCTCTTCTCCGCCGACGCCTTCGGCTCCTTCCGGGCCCTGGACGGCAAACTCTTCGCCGACGAGTTCAACTTCGACCAGGAATGGATTGACGACGCCCGCCGGTACTATACCAACATTGTCGGCAAATATGGCCCCCAAGTAGTGGCCCTGCTGAACAAGGCCGCCAAGGCCGTTGGCCTGGACAATATCAAGATGCTTTGCCCACTCCACGGGCCCGTCTGGCGGAAAGATCTGGGGTATATCATCGACAAATACACCCACTGGGCCACCTATGAGCCGGAGGAGAAGGGGGTTATGATCGTCTATGCCTCCATGTACGGCAACACGGAGGCCGCGGCGGAGGTCCTGGCCGCCAAGCTGGCGGAGCGGGGCGTGCTGAATACCCGCCTGTACGATGTTTCCAGCACCCATGTCAGCTATCTGATCTCCGACCTCTTTAAATACAGCCACCTGGTGCTGGCCTCGGTGACCTACAACCTGGGGATTTTCCCACCCATGCATAATTTCCTGGCAGACATGAAGGCGCTGAACCTCCAGAACCGTACCTGCGCCATTGTGGAGAACGGATCCTGGGCTATCCGCTCCGGTTCCTTGATGCGGGAGTGCCTGGAGTGCCTGAAGCACATGACCATACTGGACGACGGCGTTACCATCGCCTCGTCGCTCCAGTCCCAGAACCTGCCGGAGATGGACGCCCTGGCGGACGCTTTGGCAAATTCCATCAAGGGATAAAAAGCGCATAAGCGTCCGGGATGAAAAAATGATATGCTCCCCCTATGAGAGACAGAGAAAGAAGAAAAACTGTCTTACATA
>CAJUDW010000008.1 GCA_910584995.1 uncultured Oscillibacter sp.
GGTATAGCCAACCTCCACTTCTTGTGATTGGCTGTCTAAAGTCGATAAGCATATTGAGAAAAATGGTTTGACACAGTTTATTATGTGCGATATGATGTGCGTGGAAGGTTTTTCTAGGAACCCGCAGTCCTTGATAAAATCTTACTGCTTTAAAAGACGGAGGTGCATACCCTGTTGGTAAAGAAGGGATGCGGTGGGAAATTTATCGTAAGCCATTGACCTGATACGCTTTGGAATCTATACTAGAAAGAGAAAGGCAGGAAAATTGATGAAAAAGTCCCTGACAAGCCTTGTGCTGGCCGTCTTTATGGTGATGAGCCTTTGTATTCCGGCTGCGGCCGAGGAGTCCACTTCTCCCGCAGATGGTAACGAACCGACTTGCGGCAAAGTATTTGAGACCAAAGTAAGCTTTACCAAAGAAGATCTTGAAGCCCTGGATCAGACTGAATTGGCACAGAATGAAAAAGCCGCAATCCCGGAAACGGACTCCGCGTGGAGTGAGCCTGCCTGCGGGAAAGTATCCGAAACCCATATAACCCTTCCGGAAGAAGCTTTGCTGCCGCCTCCTATTGCTCCGCAGGACGATATCGCAGACTGGGATACCATTGTGCAGCAAGCCTCAGAATCCATTGTGTACCACGCATCTAATTTGGAACTGGGGGATCTGGATTTTTCCCATCTGTACCTCTCCGAAAAAATTCCTGCGTATGAATTGATCAATAACAGATTAGTTCCTCTGGATATTGATTATTACCCAATTTTAGAAGACGGGCGGGTCACAGCACTTTTGCTCACATACGAAGTCGATGGCGAAATCCTTACGCAGCTGACATCTGCTCTGGTGGATGTATTAAATGAATATCTCACCATTAACACAAAAATTGCGTTAATTTTTGACGCAGTATCACTTTATGCAACAGATGGCAGAACCTTGACAAAACTGTTGGACTCTGCGCAGGAAAGCCCTTTGCGGGACAGGATTGATTTCTATGGTGCCGCCAGCTTTTCCGACAGCCAAATAGGCTTCCTGTCCAGGGTGGTATGCCGTTCAGTATCAGAGGCCGCAAAGTTGGAGTGTGATATTGTGCCTTTGGATGTCCCGGTATCTCATAGACTCGATGTTGATTATGTGGCTAATATCTCAGAAAAGGACTTAAAAGAGGACGAAGAGGGTATTTGCTGGGCATGCTGTGTAGCATCCATCGGGAATTTTCTGAATTATACTCCAAAATATCTTACCGGACAATCTGTTTCCGAGTGGAGATATGGTGGAAATAAGGGAGGATATTTAAACGATGTAATCGAATGCCTAGAGGGAATCTATGAAGTTTCTTACACCGCCAAATCCAATGCTGTGCTCCATTTCTTTTCTACTATAGAGGATTCAACTTATGCCGGCTATCCGGTATATGGATCTATGGATAACAGTGGCAGTGATAGCTACCACGCTGTTGTATTCAGCGGCTTTTGGATAAACGGCACCTCAAAGTACGACTGCTATTTGATGGATCCGAATGTTAAGGGTATCCATATGGCGACACAATCTGAAAACGGCGGAATTCACTATATCAGTGCGGAGAATGGTAATCATATGCAGCTACTGCAGGCCGCTTATCACCGATAACAAATACTTGGGCTTATCGGGATATGCTGAAAACATTAAAGTCCAAGCCGAAACGTTCGGCGTTTATCGCTGTTGTATTGGCAGTCATTGCGCTTTTCTGCGTCCGCGCCGCACTGCGCATCAGGAGCCTTGAGCAGCTTTACCGGCATCCGGGAATTGTGGAAAAACTGGAGAATACCGGTAAAACTCATCTCAAAGAGCGTTTAGGCCTTGAGGTTCCGGAGGATTTTGAACTGGATATCTCCATGAGCGAGGATAATCGCGTATGGCTGGAATGGCATGACGGCGATACCGAAACCCACTATACAACCGTTTTTATGAACGCATCCTGTCTGCTGGGCCCAGGGAGGATTCAACAGTTGTCCGCATACATTGTGCTGGACGCGCCTGACAGCGCGGCGCCATACGCCGTCGGGCTGATGGAGGACTCAGAGCGTATATTCGAACGGATGCTGGACAGGGAAATTCCGGCGCCTTCCCTGTATACCATGACGGTTTTTGCGGATTCATCAATGACCTCTCTGTTTGTGATTCTGACGCAAAATTTCGACACAGACGGCGAGGAGTTCCCTTTCGTATTTAATGCGTACTATCGGTCTGACCTCTGTGATTTTGAGCATTTTGCGCCAAACTCCTTCTCCGCATATCACCAGGAGGAAAAATATGTGTACGGCTGTTATGATGACGCAGAGATCGAGGCCATGGTCTCGCTGGCGGAGGCCTTTGTCTCCGACATTCTCGGCGACAGCCACAGTCTTCTCAGCTACTCGGTCAGGACGCCTGTGATGAATCGGAGGCGAGGCCTGGTTTGTACGTTCAGCTGCGGTCCGGAAGCAGAGAGTTTAGTGGTGTATGTACAGGACAATGAAGTCAGGGAATGGTACTTCTGGGGATAGTGCCTATAGGGGCTAAAATCCTCTGCCAAAAATTCCCGATTATGTTCACATGCGGCAACTGCACAGAATTTGGTACCGGTGATTTTCTGAAAATAGGATATGAGCCGGAATACAATGAAGACGATCCGGGCAGTTATACCATATATGCCTCGTATATCCAGCTCTGGACACTGCCGGTCCACCAATAATACCGGCCTGACGGCGGCCGATCCTGCCTCCAAACATCCGAAAGCGCCCCCTGCCGGTCGGCCAACCGGCAGGGGGCCCGCTTTTCTGCCCCTTCGCTGTCTTCCTGGCTGCCAGATGAAAATTATCGTTTGACTTTTAATTATATTCCTCAAAAAATATCAAACATTTACCTTTTTATTTTCTTGAGAAAAATTAGTTTGACATAGTTTACTGTGTGCGATATGATGTGCATGGAATGTTTTTCCAGAAACCCGGCAGTCCTTGATAAAATCTTACTATTTTAGAGACAGAGGTACATACCCTGTTGGTTAAAGAAGGGATGCGGTGAGAAGTTTATTGTAAGCAATTGGTGTGTTGACGTGGCTTACGTAATACGTGATACTTTACGAAAGGGGGCAAAAGAAAATTATATAAATAAATTTTTTGCTTATTATCCACCATGGCTATGCTTTTCTCTCTATGTGGAAATGTTTATGCGTTGAATCAAGCCAATCATGTACCCCAGCCTATTCCGTTATTCCGTCCGAATATCATTTAAGTTTAATGAACCATTGTCAGGAAACCCCTGTAAGAGCATGGTTTGTTGACAACGAAGGAAATCGAACAGAAGTCAAGCCCATTAATATGTCAAATCCCAATGCAAGATCGTTTATCGACGGTAGAGTTGAGTGGACATTTTTACGGTATGAGCAAAATGTTACAAAAGAAAACCGCTACCAGCATTTTGTGTCTTCATGCAGTTGGAGAAATCGTGGCACAGTGCCAATGACTATGCATTATACACAAGAATCAACAACGACCACTTCGTGGCAAGTAAATGGAAAAGTAGATGTTGAAACCGACTTGGCAGTTGCTATTTTAAATCAACTAAAAGTGGAGTTTGGTACAAATATCGTAAAATCTACTGTAACTTCGCAGTCTGACAAAATAGAAACTGATCTGATAGTTCCTGTTGGGAAAACTGGAGAAATCTCGAAATACTATGCTGGAAAATATAGCGGTGGGCAAGGCGTTTGGACAGGTGTGGATATTTTTAGTGGCACTAGCAGAGGGACATATTATGAAGAAGCTAGTGCTTGGGGCGTCGCGAAAAATGAGGTAAACTGGGACTTTAATGTGTTCTAATTTTCACGAAATATCACGAAATAGATCTGCGGATGCATTCTACCACTAAAGGAGGCGTTTTCCAGTGAAACAAACAAATCTGATCCTTGCGCTGCTTCTCGTAGTCTCTATCCTATACAACGGCTTTCAGGCATACCAGCGGCGAAGCAACACTGAAATGACGCCCGTCATGTCTTACGAGGAGTTTTCCGGTTTTTTGAAGATCTTGATGAAAACCTCACATTAAAAGGGTATCAGAATTTGGGAAACAACCGGAATGTCCATATCGTGTCGATTGACAAAGCCCATTCCTTTGGGAAAAGAAGTTTCCTGACGCTGGACGACGCGCCAAGCCCGCTGGAAACCCAACAGCGGATTGAGTACATCCGCGAAGACGGCAGCGAGCTTGCAGCGCTGGATTTGATTTACCTGGACTCCCCTCTATATGAAGATTTATTGTTTTGGAACGATCCAATTATACAAAACGAAGAAAACAAAAGTCTGGAAAACCAATTTACCGACAATATTCTTTCCTATCGGAATGTCCTCATCAAAATATCCGTGTTTTCCCTGTCCGGCGGCGACAGTGAGTCGATTAACAAAAGCCTGATCGATATAACCGGACAAGTCGTAGACTTTATACAAAACTAGGAGATGCCCCTGCCGGAACAACGGCAGGGGCGTCCTTAAATTGCTTTTTGCGTAAATATCAAATGTTTACTTTTTTGTTTTATTGAGAGAAAACACATTGACAGAGTTTTTTGTGTGTGGTAATATGTGCATGGAAGGTTTTTCTAGGACCCCGGCAGTCCATGATAAAATCTTACTATTTTAGAGACAGGGATGCATATCATGTCGGTAAAGAAGGGATGCCTATAAAAATAAACATATGTTATACTTCTGTCATTTATAAATTGAAAGGACTATTCGTTATGAAAAAAATCTTTGCTACAATTATGGCCTGCCTTTTAACAATCTCCTGTACAACTTTTTCTGCGTTCGCTGCTCAGCCTAACGAAAATCATACCATATCCCCAACATCTGATATTCAGCCAAGGGAATTTATGAATCTGAAAACTACGCAAACTGTGTATGCCGGGAACAACTATGCCGCAAAGATTACCTTGACTTTTACCGTCAGAAATGATTCATCAAACGCTACTGGGTTATATATTACTGGAATCTTAAACGGAACTGCCCAAAAAGTATCTGGATGGGTGTCCATTGACCCTTCTTCCGTGCACATTATCCGAGACGGTATTACGTATTCAAGAAATAACCAAGTGGCTTCTGTACCTATTACTTATGAAGGAAGTATCGGTTCCGGATATCAAACTTACCATGATATTATCATAATCGATCTGTTCGAAATGTTTTAAAGGATTTGTCATGATTTCAAACCACAAAAAACATCATTTTCGAATTCTGCCGGTACTCCCAATCATTTTTGTCCTGGCTCTTTCTATGGGGAATTTTTCGTCTGCCCTGTGCCAAAATGACGCGCTGCCCGAGCCGCCGGAGGACAAAAATATTGCGGAAAAAACCGCTTCGGATGAACCGGCCAATACAGCATCTTCGTCAGAACCGCTGAGCGCGGACAGCACAGCCTGTGAAAGCGGATATGGCGAGGCCGAATATTGCGAAACCATTGTTATCGGTGAAAACGCATCAACGATTACCGTAAATTATACATACAGTAACGATGGCGGCAGCCGCTGCATCGGGCAGATAACCGGTATAACTGCTGCCAAAAACCAAGGTTGGTGCTATGTCAGCCCGGATGTATCTTTAGATGTTGATCAGATTACATTGACCAACAACGGGGCAAAAGCCGTCATCCCGTTCACATACTATGCCAGCATCGGCTCAGGCTTGATGCCATGGGATGACCTGATTGTCATAGACCTTTATCAATTGCCGCCCAGTCCCGCAGAAAATTGTATTTAAACACCATGACAGCCCCCTGCCGGCCAAACCAGCAGGCAGGGGGCGTCTTTCACATATCCTTCTCTATCTTCTGATCCAGCCGCGCCAGGAAAAAGGCCAGCCAGAACCCCCCGCCGCAGCAGAGGGCCGACAGCGCAACCTCCAGCGGCCCCCGGTAGGACGTGGGGATAATCACCAGCGTGGACGCCAGCACAATCCCGAAAATCCCGTGGAAGGCCACGGAGTAATACCGCCGGAAAAACCACGTCACCACCCGGGCCAGCAGGAAAATGGTCAGCAGCATCCCCGGCAGGGACGCCGACAGCACCAGGAAGTCCAGCCGCGCCAGGCCGGCCAGCATGGGCTCGTACAGCCCCAGGGCCATCATCACCGAGGAGGAGGTCATGCCGGGGATCACCACGCCCATCCCCCACAGCACGCCGCAGAAATTGTACCACCAGAAATTGGGCTCCACCGTCACGTGGGCAATCCGGCTCACATAGAACAGCCCCCAGAATACCGCCCCCGCGCAGAGGAGCAGGCTCACCCAGGAGGACGCCCGCCGCCCCTCCTTTCCCGCCTCCCGGTACAGGGCCGGGACGGTCCCCACAATCAGCCCGATGAAGAGCCATGTGGTGATTGTGCCGGAGAAATTCATGGCGGCGGCAATGCCCTTGGCAAACCCCATGAACCCTGCGGCCACGCCCAGGGCCAGGGGCGGTATCCAGGGCCAGTACCGGGGCAGGGCCCGTTTGGGGTGGGTCAAAATCTCCATGAAGGGGCGGTAGATGTCAAACACCACCGCCAAAACCCCGCCGGACACCCCCGGCAGAATCGCCCCCGCCCCAATCAGGATACCGCAGAGGAAATTCCGCAGCCAATGGGTCACCCGGTTCCTGTTCCATTCACGGCCCATAGGCCTCCCCTTCCTCTCCCAGTTCCCGGCGGCCCGCCGTCGGGAAAGTTCTCTTGAAACGCCCTGATTATACCAGTTTTGCCCCCGGTTTTCAATCCAATTACCGGGAAATATTTCCGAGGGCCCACTTTCCGGGAATTTTTCCGCCGGATGCCGCAAATTTTGTTGGAATGGACAATTTCCCCTCCCCCATTTGCGAAAATGATGTCCATTTCATCCGTTGACAAATCTGCCTCTGGCGTGTAAACTGTGAAACAATCAAAAATTAAACACTGTAAAGACAATGAAGAGAAGAGTAAGCGGGCAGATACGGCAAAGAGAGCCTCGTATGGTGGGAAGAGGCGCGGAAGGGCCTGCCGAACATGGTCTTGGAGTCGCGCGGCCGACCGGGAGTCCCTCCCATAGGCAGCGACGGGAGCGCCCGTCACAGCGCGGGAGTGTATTGGCACTCTGTAAGGCCGTTTCCGCGAGGAAACGCGCGAACCAAGGTGGTACCACGGGTTTATGCTCGTCCTTGAAGCGGGGCTTCAAGGACGTTTTCTTTTTCCGCTATTATTTTTAAAGGAGTTTTGATACTGTGGGTGAGCCAATCATTCAGATTCGGGGCCTGAGCAAGACCTTCCGCCAGGGGGACGCCGACGTCCACGCCCTGCGGGATATCCGGCTGGACGTGGAGCCGGGGGATATCTACGGCATTATCGGCCTCTCCGGCGCGGGGAAATCCACCCTGGTCCGCTGCATCAATTTGCTGGAGCGGCCCACCTCCGGAACCGTCCTGGTGGACGGGAAGGAGATGACCGCCCTCTCCCCCAAGGAACTGCGTATGGCCCGGCGGAAGGTGACGATGATCTTCCAGGGCTTCAACCTGCTGATGCAGCGCACCTGCCTGAAAAACGTGTGTTTCCCCATGGAAGCGGCAGGCATACCGGCGGCCCAGGCAAAAAAGCGGGGCCTGGAACTGATGGAACTGGTGGGCCTTGCAGAGAAGGCGGAGGCCTATCCCTCCCAACTCTCCGGCGGGCAGAAGCAGCGGGTGGCCATCGCCCGGGCCCTGGCCACGGATCCCAAGGTCCTCCTCTGTGACGAGGCCACCTCCGCCCTGGATCCCACCACCACGGTCTCCATCCTGAACCTATTGAAGGATTTGAACCAGCAGCTGGGCGTAACCCTGGTGATCATCACCCACCAGATGAGCGTCATTGAGGAAATCTGCAACCAGGTAGCCATTCTGGACAGCGGCGAAATCGTGGAGCAAGGCCGGGTGCAGGATATCTTTTCCAACCCCCAGACGGACGCCGCCCGCCGGCTGGTCTATCCCGGCGGCGTAGTCCCGGCCCAGTTCCCTGCCGGGGCCAGGGCCATCCGGGTGGCGTTCAACGGCGGCACCGCCTACCAGCCCCTCATCGCCTCCCTGGCCATTGACTGCGGCGTGAAGGTGAACATCCTGGGGGCGGACACCCGGAACATCGACGGCAAAGCCTTCGGCACCATGCTCCTGGGCCTTCCCGAGGATCCCGCCGAGGCCGCCAAGGCCCTGAACTATATCAAATCCCAGCCCAATATCACTGTAGAGGAGGCCGCTGACAGCCATGCTTGATTCACTCGTTTCCCTGCTGGAATCCTGGGGTGTCAACAGCGCGGCGGATCAGGTGGAATTCCTGACGAACCCGGGCACCCTGCCCTTCGCCGTCTGGGAAACCCTGTACGCCCCCCTGGCGGCCACAATCCTGGCCTATGTCATCGGGCTGCCCCTGGGCATCCTGCTGGTCACTGGCGAGGCGGGAGGCATTCATCCCCTGCCCAAGTGGCTGATGGGCTTTTTGAACCTGGCCATCAACCTGCTCCGCTCCGTCCCCTTCCTGATCCTGATGGTCATGGTCTTCCCCCTCTCCCGCCTGATCCTGGGGACCAGCGTGGGCACCACCGCCACCATCATCCCCCTGACTGTGGCTGCGGCCCCCTTTGTGGCCCGGCTGGTGGAGTGCTCCCTGCGGGAGATGGATCGGGGCGTGATTGAGGCGGCCCAGTCCATGGGCTGCTCCACCTGGCAGATTGTCACCAAGGTGATGCTGCCGGAGTGCAGGCCCTCCCTCATCAACAGCGCTACCAACGCCTCCATCACCATTTTGAGTTACGGCGCCATGGCGGGCGCCATCGGCGGCGACGGCCTGGGCGCTATGGCCCTCATGCGGGGCTACGGGCGTCACCAGATCGTAGTCATGTACGCGGCCGTTATCATTCTGGTCATTCTGGTCCAGATCATCCAATCCATCGGTACCGCCCTGTCCGTGAAATCGGACCGGCGTATCAATTAAACCACACCAAACCAATCGAAAAGGAGACATTGTCATGAAAAGAAGAATCTCTGTCCTTGCCCTGGCCCTCCTGCTGCTTCTGAGCCTCACCGCCTGCGGCGGCAAAAAGGGCGGCTCCATCAAGGTAGGCGCCTCCCCCGCTCCCCACGCGGAAATCCTGGAAGTAGCCCAGAAGATCCTGGAAAAAGACGGCTACACCCTGGAGATCGTGGAATTCGACGACTACATCACCCCCAACACCTCCCTGGAGGACGGCTCCCTGGACGCCAACTATTTCCAGCACATCACCTACATGAACGATTTTAACACCGAGTACGGCACCCACATGGTCAGCGCTGCCGGCATCCACTACGAGCCCTTCGGCCTGTACGCCGGCAAGGTTTCTGCCATTGCGGACCTGCAGGACGGCGCCCAGATCGCCGTGCCCAACGACGGCACCAACGAGGCCCGCGCCCTGCTGCTGCTGGAGCAGGAAGGCCTCATCAAACTGAAGGAAGGCGTTGGCCTCTCCGCCACCAAGGACGACATCGCGGAAAACCCCCACGACTTTGATATTGTCGAGATGGAAGCCCGCCTCCTGCCCACTACCCTGCAGGATATGGATATGGCTGTCATCAACGGCAATTACGCCCTTGACGCAGGCCTGAAGGTCTCCGACGCCGTGGCCGTGGAGGCCGCCGACGGCACCGCCGCCGAGGCTTATGTGAACGTCCTGGCGGTGAAAGAGGGCAACGAGAGCAGCGACGGCATCAAGGCCCTGGTGAAGGCCCTCCAGAGCGAGGAAGTCAAGACCTTCATTGAGGAAAGCTATGACGGCGCGGTAGTGCCCCTGTTCTAACTGAAAAAGGAAAGCACGGCAGGCCGTTTTGGCCTGCCGTGCTTTTTTCCTGCACAAGCAGCTGCATCGTTTCGGGCGAAAGCGCCTGTGGTGAAACGGGATTAACCGGGGCGCTTTTTACCAATCCCGCTCCCTGATTGCCTCTTCCACGTCGAGATCAAGATCAAACCAACGCAGGATATATGCCACAGCTTCCCCAATGCTTTCCCTCGCTTCGGTCTCCAATTCGCTGCCGTTCTCCTCAAATTCTTCCTGCAAATCGTTGATGCCCTGTGTCATCTCATCGAATTTGCCCTGAATGATTCCCGGATCCCTTTCCCCGGTTTCCAGCAAATCCACTGCGTCCCGGATCAAATCCCGGATTTTATCCACCAGGAAATCCGGAAAGTAGCCGTCCTGATACATACCCGAAAGCAGTTTGTAATTTTCGTCAAATTTTTTCATGCCACGTTCCCTTTCATGGTTTCCCACCCGGCCGGCGGCCCACTCCCTGCATCTCTCTATTGCAGCCCCAGCCGCAGGCGGATGGTCAGCACCGCGCAGCCGCACAGCAGCAGGGCCAGGGCCCCGGTGCCCCAGAGGAGGTTGTAGCTGACGGCCTCCTTGTCCTTCCGCCGCCCCTCCGACACGGAAATAAACACGTACAGGGACACCACCCCGAAAGCGATGGTCAGAATATCCGCCGCCGTCACCCAGCCCAGGGCGGAAGCCCCCAGATACAGCAGGAAGCCCACGCCGCAGAGGGCAGCGCCCCCGTTCATCTGCCGCACCGTTTGCAGCAGGAAGCCCTTTTTTTCTTTCATTCGTCCATATCTCCTTTTCAGCTGTAACCATTCACGATTACATCCAGCACCCTGGCCGCCGCATTTCCCGCCGCCGCACTACCGCTGCCGCCGTTTTCCACCAGCGCCACAAAGGCGTAGGGCGCGTCCTCGTTCCGCAGGAACCCGGCAAACCAGGCGTGGGGTTTCTCCCCGCCGCCTACCTCGGCAGTGCCGGACTTGGCGCAGATATCCATATTGGGGAACCGGCCGGGGCCGTAGGCCTTTGCCACGTTGTCCGCCATCATATCCGCGATCTCCGCCGCCGTCCCGGGGGAAATCAGGGTTCCCGTTTTATGGGTCATCCGGGGCAGGGAGGGCAGTCCCAGGGGGCCTTCGGTCTTTTGGATCAGATAGGGCTCCGCCGCCCGGCCTCCGTTTCCGATAGCCCCCATATAGACCATCAGGGCGCAGGGGTTCACCAGATCCTTGTACTGGCCCACCCCGGCCCAGCCCAGGCTCCCCTCCGTGATATTTTCCCAGTCGAAAGAACCTTTGGCAGTGGGGAGGGTGTCCACGGAATAGCTGGCGGTGAGGCCCGCCTTTTCCGTGTAACGCCGGAGGGTATCCGCCCCCAACTCCTGGGCCAAAAGGGCAAATGCCACGTTGCAGGAGTTGGCGAAGGCGTCCCCGATGTCCTGTTCCCCGTGGACGCCGGAACAGACGATGGTCTCGCCCCCCAGTTCCACCGTGCCGGCGCAGTCCCAGGTCCGCTCCCCCAGATCCGGCAGCGTTTCCAGGGCCGCCGCCAGGGTCACGGTCTTATACACGCTTCCGGGGGTAAAGACAGCAGAGAGGAAACGGTTCAGATAGGCCCCCCGGTAACGGTCGTTGGTCTCGATGTCCTCCGGCACGCGGAGGGGATCGTAGCTGGGGGCGGAGACCATACAGAGGATCTCGCCAGTCTTGTAGTTGTACACCGCCACTGTGCCGGAATGCCCGTTCAGGGCCTGATAGGCCTCGTAATTGTACCGGGCGTCCAGGGTCAGGTACAGATCGTTCCCCTGATCCGTGCCGAAAGCCCCGCCCAGGAAGGTATAGCCCGTAAGCCTGTCCGCGAAGGCATTCAGGGCTCCGGTGCCGATATTCCCCTGGAGATCCCCCACCGCGTGAAGGGTGGCCTTCCGGACGGTTTCCCCATCGTAATATGTCCGGACGCCGCCGGAGGCCTGGGAGAGCACATCCCCGTCCCGATCCAGCACGGAGCCCACCACCAGCTGGCCCTGGGTGTTGTAGAGATGGCGGTTGAAGGGGGAGGAAACCCACTTCCCCCCGCTGGTAAAATACCGGAACAGGAAAACCCCCACGCCTGCCGCCAGAAGCAGGGCAAGAATCCGGCAGACAATGGCCCGCTGCTCAATTTTCTTCATCTCCCGCCTCCTCTTCCTGGAAGGGATCGTCCCGTTCCTCCGCCTGCCGCCGGGCCTCCTTCTCCAGCCGCCCGGCCGTGTTCCGGCGGATGGCGAAGCTGGCATTCTCCCGGGTGTCTGTGGCCTTCAGAAAAGCCAGAAGCCCCCAGGCGGACAGCATGGCGGAGCCGCCGTTGGAGACAAAGGGGAAAGTGACGCCGGTGAGGGGCAGGAGATCCACAGATCCAAATACGTTCAGGCAGGTCTGGAACACCAGCAGGGATCCCGCCGCACAGGCGGCGATGGTATAGAAGCTGGACCGCCCCACCCGGACGGCCCTGGCGGCAAAAAAGGCCAGCGTGATAATGGAACCCACCGCCAGCAGGGCAATCAGCAGCCCCCACTCCTCGCAGAGCATCCCAAACACCAGATCCGTATCTGCCGCCGCCACCCGGCGAAGCCAGCCGTTCCCGGCCCCCATGCCAAAAAGGCCTCCGGAGGCCGCAGCGGACATGGTGCGGGTCTGCTGGTAGCCGGTGGTGGAGGCGGCCTCCCAGGCGTGGCCCCAGGAGGCAAAGCGGTTCAGGATATAGGGTTTGAACCGCACCACAATCCCCCCGCCGAACACCGCTGCCCCGCAGATGAGGGCTAGCCCCGCGAAATCCCCGGAGCGGAGGTAGGCGATAACCAGGAAAGTGACGAAGAAAATGGCCGCCGTGCCGAAGTCGCTCATAAGGCCCAGGCACCCAATGCATACGCCTGTCAGCAGGATGAACAGCGTCAGGTTCCGCCGCCGGAACAGCCGCTCCAGGGTGGCAGATCCGGCGAAAATATAGCAGATTTTCGCAATCTCCGAGGGCTGGAAGGAGACGCCCCCCAGGGAGATCCAGTTGGCCGCGCCGTACTTGGTCTGCCCAGCCAGAAGGGTAATCCCCAGCAGCCCAACGGCCAGTGCCGCCATAATCCAGCGGTTCTTCTGCACCCGGGAGAGATCCCGCAGGAACAGCCCCAGCACCAGGAACAGCACCAACCCCAGGAGGACGGCAACAAACTGCTTCAAAAGGCTCCCGGGGGCGCTGGAGGCCGTCACCGCCAGAGAGAGGGTGGAGAGGAAAAAGGCGATAGTCTCCATCTCAAAGCCCACGCACCGGGTGCACCGGAGGACGGCGGCATACAGCCACATGATCCCCATCAGCCCCAGGAAGGCCAGGGGAACCGCCGTGGAGGGCCGTGTGATGCTCAATTGCAGGCAGGCCAGGATCTGGAACACGGTTAGCCAGAAGAAGGAGGGCCACATGGACGCAGGCCGCTCCCGGCGGCGGAGCCGTTCCAGTTCCTCCTGTTCCGCCGCCGTCTGGGGCAGGAACACCAAGGGCACGCCCCCCAGGGAGAGGGTGTCCCCCAGCTTCACCGGGGCGGAGGTTTCCACCGCCTCCCCGTTCACCTCCGTACCGCCCTTGGAGCCCAGGTCGTAGACGATCCAGCCGCCGTCCTCCCCCCGGCAAAGGGCCGCGTGCTGCCGGGAGACGCTGGGATAACTGAGGCGCACGTCGGCGCTCCGTCCCCGGCCCAGGATATTCTCCCAGTGGGTCAGGGGGATGGCCATGCCGTTGGGCAGGCTCAGCTGGCCCCAGGTCTCCGGCGTGTGGGGGATTTTCAGCAGGGAACAGATTGCCCGCACCAGGATCAGCGCCGCCAAAACCGGGAACAAGAGCCGGGCCAGGGCCGTGAACCAGGTTCCCAGAGCCGGATGGGCCGCCAGCAGGGAGCGCAGTTCCTCCAAAAGCGCCCGCACAGGCGCTGCCAGTTGTTTCATACTTCCCTCCTCTTCGCAGACATGCCCGGAACCCGGGTTTTCAGGAGATCCTTAAGAAATTATAGTATACCATTTTTCCCGCCGCCTGTACAGGGCGGCGGGAAAAAATAGCGGCGCAGGAGATACTCCCGCGCCGCACAAACCGTCAAAAAGCCCCGCAAAGCCCGCACCCGCAGGCGCGAAGAAATAGACACCCATTTTCCCCGCGGCATGTACGCTGGGGAAAACACGTTACAGCCCCTCGAAAAAGCGGCACAGCCACTTTTTCGATTACTCAGATGGCCTTCTTGGCTGCGCCCTCCAGCCAGCGGAGGTCATAGGGCTCGTAGACAACCCGCTCATAGGCATCCACGTCCAGGGGCGTGCCGTCCCAGTCCCCATGGATATCCCCGTTCTGCTTGATGAGGATATCGTAGAGGATATCATAGGTCACGCCGTCCGCCGGGTCTGTTTCCACAATGGTGGAATAGGGCAGGGTCTTGTGATAGGTCAGTTCCATACCCTGGTAATCAAAGTGGAACCCGCAGCGCATCCGGCAGCCGTCCAGGCCCGTATAGCGGGCGATACCCTTCAAATCCCGGAGGATCTTGTCGTGCTCTGCGTCGTAGAGGTTCTCCGGGGTGGTGGCAGTGTAGTCAAACCGGAACTGGATAGAAGCCCCGGGAATCTTCCGGAACCGCTCCAGATAGGGGACCAGATCCTTCACAGGATAGTCCTTATACAGCACGCAGTTCACCCGGAAGGGCACCGGCAGGCGGGCCAGGAGGCCGTCGTTGGACTCCACCACATACTTCTGCATGTGGCGGGAGACATTGACGCAGGTGATCTTGTGCTTGTTCCGCTCCAAAAATGCCAAAATATCCTCCTCAGACTGGCACTCGGAGACCGGAAGGGTGGTGTTGATATAGACCTTATGAGTGGTGGGAATCTCGTCCAGCATCACCTGGAGGGCGTCCAGATCCGCAAAGGGCTCGCCGCCGGTGAAGACAAAATCACACCGAGGCGTCACGCTGTCCATGCGCCGGATGCTCTCCCGGATCTTCTCCAGGGAGAATCCCGCCATGTCCGCGTACTCCTCCTTATTGATGCAGAAGGGGCAGTGGTTTTTGCAGTCGTAGGGGACGAAAACCGTCACCGTGGCGCCGCCCTCCCGGGTCTTATAGGGATGTTTCATGTTTCCAATCGGCCTTTCGTATAGTGAATAAGGTAGTTCTATTGAGAAAAACGGCAAAATCGCCGAACCGGGCATCATACAGTATTTGATTGTACCGGATTTTTAAAGAAAGGTCAAGTCAAAAACAAAAATTCCCTGAAAACCTTCCTATTCCTCCCCATCCTCCCGGGCCGCCAGATACAGCAGGAGGGAGGAACGGGGATCCCGCAGCTTACAGCCTGTCCGCTTTTCCAGCCGGTCCATCCGGTACTGGAAGGTATTCCGGTGGATGAAGAGCCGCCGGGCGCAGCGGCTGATGTCCCCGCCCTCCCGGAAATACAGCCGGATCAGTTCAGAAAATTCCCTCCGCTCTTCCTCGGAACACCCGCCGAACACCGCTTCCCCCAGATCCCGCTTGATAGCAGCGGGGATGCTCCGGACGATGAACTCCAGGGATTTGTGATCGTAAAACACCGCTTGGCTCCGGCTCCCCTGGGCAGCCACCGCCTGGGCCGCCTGGGCCTCCCGGTAGCAGCGGCGGATACCGGAGGGGCCTTCCGTCCCGGCGCTGACCCCAGCGGTGACCCTCAGGCCGTAATAGCCCTCCATATCCCGGCAGAGGCCGTCCGCCGCCGCCACAGCCTCCCGGCGGCCCATCCCCCAGAGGAGCACCAGAATCCGGTTGCGGATCACGGCGCAGAAATGGTCCCGGCCGTCCGGCAGGCGGCTGCGTACCATGCGGAGCAGAAGGTTGCTCCGCACCTCGTCCAGTTCTTCCGTCCGATCCCCAGCCCGCTCCTCTGCCCGCAGCAGCGCCACGGCATAGGGCGCGTCCATCCGCAGGCCCAGCAGGCGGCCCCGGAGTTCCAGTTCCCCCCAATCCGGCTCTGGGGCAAACAGCCAGTTTTCCACAAACAGTCCCTTGGCCCGATCAATCAGATCCAGCTGTTCCCGCTGGTGGAGGCTCTCCAGCATAATCTCCGTCATCCGCTTGATCACGTCGCCGAACATGGACACCTCCGCCGGATCCCCGGTGACGCCGATGACCCCCTCCAGTTCCCCCGCCAGGGCCACCGGCAGGTTCACGCCCTGCTGGATCCCCGCCGCCGGATCGTCCCGCCAAATGGCCAGGGAGGGGAGGCCCTCCCGGATCACCCGCAGGGCCCCGGCGTGGAGATGCCCCCGGCGGGCCGGGTTCGTGCTGGCCACGATGACCCCCTCCCGATCCATGATGTTCACATCCCGGTGGATGGAGGCCTTCATCTCATCGACGATATTCTGAGCGTCCTGCTGGGTAATGCGCATACTGTCCCCTCCAGGTTTTGTAAAAATTATAGATAAGATAGCATATTTTCAGAAAAATTACAACTGTTTAGGTGGTATACTAAATAATCACAGAGACACTATCAGACAAATTATATATTAGGAGGCAGCGTTATGAAAATTGTGGTATTGGACGGCTACACGGAAAACCCCGGCGATCTCAGCTGGGAGCCCCTCCGGGCCCTGGGGGAACTGACGGTCTACGATCGCTCCAGCCTCACGGACGGGCAGGAGGCAATCGACCGCATTGGGGACGCGGAGGTAGTGCTGACCAACAAGACCCCCATCACCCGGCAGGTGCTGGACGCCTGTCCCGGCATCAAATACATCGCCACACTGGCCACCGGCTACAACGTGGTAGACGTGGCCTGCTGCCGGGAGCGGGGCATCCCCGTCTCCAATGTCCCTGTGTACGGCACCTACTCCGTCAGCCAGTTCGCCATCGCCCTGCTGCTGGAGATCTGCCACCACATCGGCCATCACAGCGAAACCGTCTATCAGGGCAAATGGGAACACTGCCAGGACTGGTGCTACTGGGACTATCCCCTCATCGAGTTGGAGGGCAAGACCCTGGGCCTTATCGGCCTGGGGAACATCGGGCGGCACACGGCGGCCATCGGCGCCGCCCTGGGGATGCAGGTCATCGCCTATGACGCCTGGCAGAACGACGAGGGCCGTAAAGCTGCGGAATATGTGGAACTGGACGATCTCTTCGCCCGGGCGGATGTGATCGCCCTCCACATGCCTCTCCTGCCCTTCAACACCGGCATCATCAACAAAGAGAACATCGCCAAGATGAAGGACGGCGTCATCATCATCAACAACAGCCGGGGCCAGATGATTGTGGAACAGGATCTGGCGGACGCCCTCAATAGCGGCAAGGTAGCCGCCGCAGGGCTGGATGTGGTGTCTACAGAGCCCATCCGGGGGGACAATCCCCTGCTAAAGGCCAAAAACTGCATCATCACCCCCCATATGTCCTGGGGCGCCAAGGAGAGCCGCCAGCGGATTATGGACTGCACGGTGGAGAACGTGCGGGCATATCTGGCCGGAAAGCCGCAGAACGTTGTGAACGGATAAGCGGCCATGAAAAAGTGTATCATCATTTCGGACTCCTTCAAAGGCACCCTCTCCAGCCTGGAGATCTGTGAAATCGCCGGGAAGTGCCTGGCGCGGCGTTTCCCGGGCTGCGAGGCCGTCAAAATCCCCGTGGCGGACGGCGGGGAGGGCACCGCCTCCTGCTTCCGGGAAGCCTGCGGCGGGGAGTGGGTGCCGGTCACGGTGCAGGGGCCCTTCGGCGATCCCGTCACCGCCTCCTACCTGCTGCTGCCGGAGGGCCGGGCGGTACTGGAAATGGCCGCGGCAGCGGGCCTCCCGCTGGCGGAGGGACGCCTTGACCCCGGCAAAGCCTCCACCTACGGCGTAGGCCAGCTGATCCGCCATGCCATAGAGCACGGGGCCAAGGACATCCTCCTGGGCCTTGGCGGCAGCTGCACCAACGACGGCGGCTGCGGCTGCGCCGCCGCCCTGGGTGCCGTCTTCACCCGGGCGGACGGCTCCGCCTTCCTCCCCACAGGAGATACCCTGGATCAGATCGCGGACATTACCGTCCCCAGCCTGCCGGAGGGCGTAAGCATTACCGCCATGTGCGACATTGATAACCCCCTGTGCGGCCCCCAGGGCGCGGCCTATGTTTTTGCCCCCCAGAAGGGGGCGGATGAAGCCGCAGTGGAACGTCTGGATCAAAACCTCCGGGCCCTGGACGCCGTTTTTGCCGCCCGCCTGGGCCGCTTCGTGGCGGACGTCCCCGGGGCCGGTGCCGCCGGAGGCTTCGGCGGCGGGCTGCTGGCCCTCTTCGGGGCGGAACTGCGGCCCGGGATTGAGGCGGTATTGGATCTGGTTGGGTTTGACCGCCTTCTGGAGGGCTGCGAGGCCGTCTTCACCGGCGAGGGGCGGCTGGACAGCCAAAGCCTCCGGGGAAAGGTGATCAGCGGCGTGGCCCGCAGGGCCAGGCGGCGGGGCGTGCCGGTGATTGTGATTGCCGGGAGCGTAGCCCCGGAACTGGAGCCCGTCTGCGAGGATCCGGAGAGCGGCATTGCCGCCGTATTTTCCATCAACCGGCAGGCGGTGGATTTCTCTGTCTCCCGCCTTTCCAGCCGGGAGAATTACGCCTATACCTTTGACAATATCCTGCGGATCATGTCCTTGGGGCAGGCATAAGATGAGGCCCGGGATTCGGCACACGCCGAATCCCGGGCCTTTTTCCGCCCACCCACAGGGAAAACCGCTGCCGGAAAGCCGCTTTAACACCGGATCCGCTCCCTATATCTCCCAAGGCACAATACCCAGGATGCTATAGTATTTGCTGGTGTCGGCGAACCAAGGAATCACACCGGAGCCCCGGTGGCGGATCAGCAGTTCCTGGGATCTCCAGGAAAATTCGATGCCGCTGTTCAGCGCGTCCGTACTGCCTGCCAGGGGATAGTTGCTTTTGTGGCATCCCAGAAGCCACTGATTGTTTCCGCAGATCAGCGTCAGCCAGGGAATAAAGCTGTAGGGAACCGACAGCTCCGACTCGGCATTCCCCTGCTTCGTAATCAGGAAAATGCGGGCGTTATGGGTCTTGATGATCTGCTTCAGGGCATCTTCCACCCCTCCGGCAAACTGGTTGAAATCTGTCCGGAGGATTTTGTCCTCAGGGTCCCACTGGGGAAAATGATATTTTGGCGTCTGCTTCATGATGAACTCTCCTTTTCCGGCGGATGGCCGCCTTGTTCCTTTTGGGGCCCGTGCCCCTTTATCCATGGGGGGAAATCCGGGAAAAGATGCCCGGGGCCGTGCAACCGGCAGGGTTAAGAATCTGTGTCCATGGGCGGGGGATGCCGGATGGAGGAGGAATTTTGCCGTCCTGCAAGGCAAAAAACCAGGAATACTTTATGTATTGCAAGATTTTGTACAGGGCAGGGCTGCAAAAGGCCTTGCCGGACGGCCTTCAACGCCTGATAAATACCGGTTCCAAACCCCACCGGAAAATCCCGGCCGGCGGTTTCTGCCTCCGCCCCCCTCTGGACACCTTTTTTGTCTTGAAATGCCGGAACACCTGTTATATAATAGGTGGGATTCTAAACTGCCGCCCTCCGGGCGGCTGAAAACGCACCCATCTCCCCATTCTTATGACACGGAACGTCCCGGTGGCCTTGGGGCCTCCGGCGCGCTTCCGAAAGGAGTAATCTTGTGAAACGAAAGAAACCGCAGCCCATCCCGGCACAGCCCCCTGTTCCGCCTCCGCCCCAGGCGGAGAAACCGTCCCTGTTTTCCCGGGCGGACATCCTGGCGGAAACCGGCGCCGTCAGCCGGATCAAGGTGATTTTGTACGGCATCCTCCTGTTTCTGGCCATGACCGTGCAGACAGGCCGCGCAGCACTGATCCTGGCAGCCGGTGCGGCAGTGCTGTGCATCGGCCGGGCCCCCCTGCGGCGTATGCGGGAACGGCTCTGCCTCCCGGTTCTGGGCCTCGCCCTCTACGCCCTGATGAACGGCCTCTCTGCCACCTATTCCGCCTTCGGGGACACCTCCGCCCGGGAACTGTACAAAATCATGGCCTCTGTAGCCCTGACCGCCCTCCTGCTGATCCGCTACAGCAAAAAGGACGTCCGGGGCCTGCTGTGGGCGCTGGCGGCCGTCAGTGCCGCTGTCTCCCTGGTGTGTATCGACTCCGCCGTCCCTGGGGATATTTTCCAGTCCTTTGAGAGTTTCACCGGGCGGCTGGGCGCCTCTTATGACTTCATCTATGACCGGCAGATGGACGCCGCCCGTCTGAACGGTATCTATAACGACAGTAATATCTCCGGCAGCATCGGCGGACTGGGGGCCATGGCCGCCATATACCTGGCCCAAACGGGAGATAAATTCTGGAAGCGGCTGATTGCTTTCACCCTGGCGGGATTCTCCGCCGTGGGGCTCGTCCTCTCCGTCAGCCGCGGCGCTATGATCTGCTTCGGCCTGGCGCTGGTGGTGTGGCTGATTGCCGCCGGACGGGGGAACCGCCTGGGCCTGTTTTTCGCCATCTTCTTCTCCGCAGGCATCGCGGCGGCCATGGCCGCCCTCTCCATGCCGGTCATCGGTGTGGATGTAAACCGCCCCCTGGTTCTGTCATTGGCGGCAGGCCCCCTGGCTTTTGTGCTGGATCAGGCTGTCCGGATGCTGATCCTGCCCTGGTTCGGCCCTGCGGTGGACCGGCACCGGAAGCTTGGCCTGGTGCTGGTAGCCTGCTTCGCCGTCCTGGGCGCGGCTGCCGTCACAACAGCCATGAACACAATGGAGCCCTTCTCTTTCGGGCCGGAGGGCGGCTACTTCACCCGTTCCCTCTCCCTGGATCCCGGGGAGTACACCGTCACCGGCGACTGGGATGTAAAGGAGGGCGCTTCCCTCGTCATCTACAGCCGCACCCAGGAGCAGGTCCTGCTGAGCCAGAGCACCACCCTTTACTCCGGCCCCATGACAGAGGAGCCCATCCCCTTTACCGTGCCGGAGGATGCCGGGCAAGTGCGGTTCTACTTCCGGTACAATGCCGTGGAGGGGACCGTCCGGGAGGCCGTCCTCTCCGACGGGACCAAGCTTCCCATGAAATACAAGCTGATTCCCGAGACCATCGCCGGCCGTATCCAAGGCGGCATGCTGTATGACAACAGCTTCCTCCTCCGCATGGAATTCATGAAGGACGCCTGGAAGATCTTCAAACTCAGCCCCCTCCTGGGCAGCGGCCTGGGATCCACAGAGCATCTGTACCCTGCCGTCCAGAACTTTTTCTACGCCTCCCTATATGTCCACAACTATCTCCTCCAGGCTCTGGCGGACATGGGTATCCTGGGCTTTGCGGGTATGCTGGCCCTGCTGCTGGGCTCTGCGTGGCTTCTGCTGCGCCGCATCTGGAAGGAGCGGGATCCCCTGGCCGCCATGCTGCTGGCCTGCTGGACCATGATCAACGCTCATGGCATGATGGAATTCATTTTCTCTATCCGGGCATCCCAGTGCTTTTCCTTTGCCCTGCTGATCCTGCCGGTGCTGCTCTACGCAAAGCCGCTGGAGAAACTGGAAAAGCTGGCAAAGTGGGGCGGCACGGCCCTGTGCATCTTCTTCTGTGCCTTTTTCGCCGTCTTTGACGGCCTTTTGGAAATCCACCGGACCATTGACCGGCGCGCCCAGACCTTCTCCACAGGCAACACCGCCGATTTCATGGAGACCCTGGAGGCCTATATCCGCTGGGACGTGTTCTCCCATGAGGACTACCAGCTGAACTATGTGGCGGCCTGCGCCGCGGTAGACAACAGCCGCTACAATGGCAACCGGCAGCGGTATGTGGAGGAACTCCGTTCCTCCGGCACCTACACCGCCTGTGACGGCCTGAGCCGGTATTACTATCTGCCCCGTGGCGAATATGAGGAGGCCTTCTCCTGCTCCCGGGAGGCCATTGCCCAGCGCGCCTCCATGCCGGAGGCCTGGAACAAGCAGATGGAGTACTACCAGCAGGACATCCTGGCGGAAATGATCACGGATCATATGGATGAATTCGTACAGGGTGTGCTGGACTTCCAGGACTATCTGGAGGAATACAACGAGACCCATATCAAACCCATCACCCTGACGGAGGAAAACCAGACCTTTATCACCAATATCCAGGACTTTTTCGTGTATCACAGGCTTCCGGAGGGCATGGATCCCAGCCAGCTGCCAGCAGAAGCGCCTCCCGCCTAAACGCAGAAAGCGCCCCTTTCGGGGCGCTTTCTGCATCTCTGGCAGGAAACCAGAATTGTCAGATTCTACAAAATAGCGTCAATTTCGGGAAATTTCCCGAAAAGGCTTTTCAATTGGGACAACTTATGATATATTGTCCTATGAAAATAACAAATTGTTACTTTCTCATTTATGATGGCGTTCCCGGCCGGGAACGCCATTTGACAGAGGAGTTGGAGCCATTTTGATTAACCGTTTTCGAAACCTGATTCTCTTCCTGTGTGACGCTTTCATTCTGATAGCCGCCACCGTTATCCTGTCCTCATTCTCCCTGCGCTACGCCATTCCGGACGCCGTGTCCCGGGGCCATCTGCTGCCCCACCTGATCCTGCTGTACGCCTGCACGGTGGTCTTTCAGCTGCTCTTCCATACATACGACAGCCTCTGGCGCTATGCGGAGAGCCGGGAATACCTCTCCCTGGTGACGGCCGCCCTCTGCGGCTTCGCTGCCTACGAGGTGGCTATCCGGGTGCTGCACGTAAGCCCCATGTCCTTCCTGCTGCTGACCGCCATCGCCTCCCTCTGGGTGCTGGGGATGCTGCTGATCCGCTTCATCTACCGTGTGGGCCGCAGCCGCCTCCAATACCGCCGGGGTTCCCACCGGATCCGCATGGCCATCGTAGGCGCCGGCGCCGCAGGGGTACAGCTGCTGGAGGAGGTGCAGAACAACTCCGACAGCCCCTATGCCATCCAGTGCTTCTTTGACGACGACCCCGCCAAACAGGGCAAGCGGCTCCGGGGCGTCCCCGTCAAGGGCCGCATCAAGGACATCCCTCACCGCCTGAAGGCCATGGATATCCAGGAGATTGTGGTAGCCATCCCCTCCATCAGCGAAAACCGGCGGCAGGAAATTTTGCAGGAACTCTCCTCCATGAGCAAGGTCAAGGTCCGTGTCCTGCCCAGCACCCTGGATCTGCTGGGCCAGCGGCCTATCCGCACCCAGGTGCGGGAAATCCAGATCGAAGACCTGCTGGGCCGGGAGCCCATCCGTCTGAACCCTGCCCCTGTGGACGCCTTCTTAGGCGGGAAAACCGTCATGGTCACCGGCGGCGGCGGTTCCATCGGCTCCGAACTCTGCCGCCAGATTGTCAAGCACGGCCCACGCAGGCTGATCATTGTGGACATCTATGAAAACAACGCCTACGACATCCAGCAGGAACTGCTGTACAAATACGGCGGGCGGCTGAACCTGTCGGTAGAAATTGCCTCCATCCGGGATCGGGAGCGGGTGCGCCAACTCTTCGCTCACTACCGCCCCGAAGTGGTGTTCCACGCCGCCGCCCACAAGCATGTCCCCCTTATGGAGGTAAGCCCCCAGGAGGCGGTGCGGAACAACGTGTTCGGCACCCTGAACCTGGTTCGGGCGGCAGACGAGTACGGTGTTTCGAAATTTATCCAGATTTCCACCGACAAGGCGGTGAACCCCACCTCCGTCATGGGCGCCACCAAGCGCATGTGCGAGATGATCATCCAGTCCATGAAAAGCCGCAGCAAAACGGACTTCGCCGCGGTGCGGTTCGGCAATGTGCTGGGCTCCAACGGCTCCGTGGTACCCCTCTTCAAGCGGCAGATCGCCGGGGGCGGCCCCATTACCATCACGGACAAGCGGATCATCCGCTACTTCATGACCATCCCGGAGGCGGCCCAGCTGGTCCTCCAGGCGGGGGCCATGGCCCGGCAAAACGAGTTGTACGTACTGGACATGGGCCGTCCGGTGAAGATCCTGGAACTGGCAGAGAACCTGATCCGCCTCTCCGGCTACACGCCTTACCGGGACATCGACATTGTGGAAACCGGCCTGCGGCCCGGTGAGAAGCTGTATGAGGAACTTTTGATCGCCAGCCGGGACATTGAGAAGACAGAGAACGACCAGATCTTTATTGAACGCCAGCCTGCCATCACCCCCAAGGAACTGGCGGAGAAGCTGTCCGTCCTGGAGGCGGCTTTGGAGAAAAACGACCCCGGCATCATCCGAGGGGCGCTGCACCAGGTGGTGCCCACCTTCCACGAGCCGGAGGAACTAAACCGGGAACAGGGCCAGGAGGTCCACGTTCCGGATCAGTCCGAGTCCGGGAAGGTCGTACCCTTCCCCCGGGAGTTGGCATAAATCCCCCCAATCTGACCAAAACCGCAGGGCCGGCAAAACCGGCCCTGCGGTTTCCTATGCCGGGCGCCCTCCAATTTTTCTTGCCTTTGGAGGTTTTGTCCCCTATAATATAGCCTGTACCACCAAACCAATCCCACAAAGGAGGCGGAAATCGTGGACACAGACTCTGAAAACACTCCCCGGCGGCTCTGCCTGGGCCTGCTGGCCCACGTGGACGCCGGAAAAACCACCCTGTCGGAGGCCCTGCTGTACGAGAGCGGGGCCATCCGGAAGCTGGGCCGGGTAGACCACCGGGACGCCTTTCTGGACACGGACGCCATGGAGCGGGAGCGGGGCATCACCATCTTCTCCAAGCAGGCCGTGCTGTCCGCCGGGGATCTGGAAATCACCCTGCTGGACACCCCCGGCCACGTGGACTTCTCCGCCGAAACGGAGAGAACCCTCCGGGTGCTGGACTGCGCCCTTCTGGTCATCAGCGGCACCGACGGGGTGCAGGGCCACACCCGCACCCTCTGGCGCCTTCTGGAGCGGTACGGCATCCCGGTGTTTCTTTTTGTCAATAAAATGGATCTCGCCTCTGCGGGAAACCTGCTGGCCCAATTAAAAAGCCAGCTGGACGGCGGCTGTGTAGACTTCGGCGGGCCGGACTTCCTGGAGGAGGCCGCCGTCTGCGACGAAGCCGCCCTGGAGCGGTATTTGGAAACGGGGACGCTCTCCGCCGGGGAGATCTCCGATCTCGTCCGCCGCCGCCGTCTTTTCCCCTGCTTTTTTGGCTCCGCCCTGAAGCTGGAGGGCGTGGACGCCCTTCTGCGGGGCCTGGAGCAATACGCCCCTATCCCCTCCTACCCGGCAGAGTTCGGGGCCCGGGTATTCAAAATCGCCCGGGACAGCCAAGGCGCGCGGCTGGCCTATCTAAAAGTCACCGGCGGCACGCTGCGGGTGAAGGATCCCCTCACTAACCTCCGCCCCGGCCTGCCGGAGGATCGGATCTGGGATGAGAAGGTGGATCAAATCCGCATCTACTCCGGCGTGAAGTTCCGTCTGGCGGAGGAGGCCCCGGCAGGCACCGTCTGCGCCGTAACAGGCCTCAGCCGTGCGGCCTCCGGAGAGGGTCTGGGCTTTGAGGCCGCCTGGACGGGGCCGCTGCTGGAACCGGTTTTGACCTACCAGATCCTTCTGCCGGAGGGCCTGGATCCCCACACGGCCCTTCTCAAGCTGCGCCGTCTGGAGGAGGAGGATCCCCAGCTCCACATCGTCTGGAACGAGGCGTTGCGGGAGATCCACATCCAGCTGATGGGGGAAGTCCAACTGGAAATCCTGCAAAATATCCTGCGCAGCCGCTTTGATATAGAGGTCTCCTTCGGCCCCGGGGCCATCTGCTACCGGGAGACTATCCGGGAACCCGCAGCGGGCGTCGGGCATTTCGAGCCCCTGCGGCACTACGCGGAAGTCCACCTGCTCCTGGAGCCGGGAGAGCCGGGCAGCGGGCTGGTTTTCTCCTCCTCCTGCCCCACGGACAGCCTGGATCTCAATTGGCAGCGGCTTGTGCTCACCCATCTGGCGGAAAAGTCTCACCTGGGCGTCCTCACCGGCTCCCCCATTACGGATATGCGGATCACCCTCATTGCCGGCCGTGCCCACGAGAAGCACACGGAGGGCGGGGACTTCCGCCAGGCCACCTACCGGGCCCTGCGGCAGGGATTGATGTCGGCGGAGAGCGTGCTTCTGGAGCCCTGGTACCAGTTCCGACTGGAACTGCCCGCCGCCCAGGCGGGGCGGGCCATCAGCGACTTCCAGCGGATGAACGGCGAAACGGATCCGCCGGAAACTTACGGCGACGAGGCGGTTATCGCCGGCGCGGCCCCTGTGGCTGCCATGGGCCAATATGCCCGGGAGATAGCCGCCTACACCCGGGGCCAGGGCCGCCTCACCTGCGTCCCCGGCGGCTACCGCCCCTGCGGAGAGGCGGAACGGGTGATAGAGGCCATCGGCTACGATCCCCTGCGGGATGTGGAAAACTCCCCCGACTCCGTATTCTGCGCCCACGGGGCCGGATATGTGGTCCCCTGGGACCAGGTTCCCGCCCACGCCCACGTGGACAGCGGCCTCCGGCGGGCGATCCAGCAGGAGGAACCGGAGTCCCCCCAGCCCCGGCAGACAGGCGCCTACGCCGGAACCATGGAGCAGGACAAGGAACTCCAGGCGATCTTTGAACGGACCTACGGCCCTGTGAAGCGGCGGGCCTTCATTCCCCCGAAGGAGCCGAAGCGGGCCCCCCCGGTGGACAGCAGGGAACACCGCCCGGTGCGGGAACAAACCTCTGGGCCTGAATACCTTTTGGTGGACGGCTACAACATCATTTTCGCCTGGGACGAACTGAAAGCCATAGCCCGGGACAACCTGGACGCCGCCCGGAAGAGCCTCTGCGACCTGCTCTGCAACTACCAGGGCTACCAGAAATGCCGGGTCATCGCGGTTTTTGACGCCTACAAGGTAAAAGGCGGCCTGGGTTCCGTGGAGAAATACCACAACATCCACGTGGTCTACACCAAGGAGGCGGAGACCGCCGACGCCTTTATCGAAAAGGCCACCTACGAAATCGGGAAACAGCACCGGGTCAAGGTGGCCACCTCCGACGGGCCGGAGCAGCTGATCATCCTGGGCCACGGCGCCCTCCGGGTATCCGCCTCCGCCTTCCGCCAGGAGGTGGAACAGGTGCAGGGGCAGATTGCCGCCGCCCTGGCCCAGAACAACCGGGGCGGGAACCGGGGCGCTCTCCGCTCCGCCATGGAAAAAGCCCAAAAGAAGGAGGGATAAGGGATGATTCCCACCATTTTTACCGCTGCCTCCACCTTCTCCGC
Source organism: uncultured Oscillibacter sp. (assembly GCA_910584995.1). Classification (GTDB taxonomy): domain Bacteria; phylum Bacillota; class Clostridia; order Oscillospirales; family Oscillospiraceae; genus Oscillibacter. The sequence goes on from CAJUDW010000008.1 coordinate 27,032, forward strand.
CTGCACGGCGGCCAGATGGTATCTCCACCGGATCCGCCGCCGGGAGGCCTGCCTCCTGGATGGGCACGTCCGTCTGACGGAACTCTGGAACAGCGGCGCGGCGTTCGGCCTGCCCGCCAGCCGGGAACTGGTAACGCTGGGATCCCTGGCGGTGCTGGCATGGACATTCCGGCGGCGGAAACGGAGCCCCGCGGCGGCAGGGCTGGTGCTGGGAGGCGGCCTCAGCAACCTGCGGGAGCGGCTCCATACCGGGGCGGTTTACGACTACCTGCAATTTCCCAAGGCTCCCAGCCCCTTGAACCGGTATGTGTTTAACCTGGCGGATCTGGCCATCATCCTGGGCTCCTGCAGGCTGGCTTCCGGGAAACCGGATCGCCGGAAATAGCTGCCGGATCCGAAACGTGCGCCTGCGGAACTCCGCAGGCGCACGTTTTCACATTTTATAGGCAGCCATCCGGGACCCTACACCCCCCGCAGATCAAACGCCGGGGTGTACTCCTCCCTGGCGGAGGTGCGCTCCTGGGTATATCCCTCCGTCAGGCCGCAATTCTCCATATACTGCACCGCCGCCCGGTATTCCGCCCGGGTCAGCTGCCGGGCCAGGTTCCCCTCCGCCCCTGGCTGGGGGGTATACTGGCTCATGAGGGAGAACAGCACCTCCCCGGGCCGGAAGGTCTCCGCCACCCAGTCGATAACCCGCCGGGTGTTCTCCAGTTCCCCCGGCAGCTGCAAATGCCGGATCAGCACGCCGGATCGCAAAAGTCCCGCCTCCATACGGTAGGGCCCCGTCTGGCGGAACATCTCCAATACCGCCGCCCTGGCCCGGGGGAAGTAGTCCCCAGCGCCGGAACAGCGGGCGGCAGGCTCCTCCAGGGCGTATTTCAGATCCGGCAGGTACACCTGTACCCTGCCCTCCAGCAGCCGCAGGGTCTCCACGCTCTCGTACCCACCGCAGTTCCACACCACCGGCACCGGCCAGGGCCCCGTCCCCAGGGCCTCCAGGACAGCCGGGGTAAAGTGGGTGGGCGTCACCAAATCCAGACACGCGGCCCCGTCTGCAATCAGTTCCCGGAAAATCTCCCGGAGCCGCTCCGGTGTCACGGCCTTGCCGAAGCCCTCCTGGGAGATGGAGCCGTTCTGGCAGAAGCGGCAGCGGAGGCTGCAGCCGGAGAAAAACACCGCTCCCGCCCCTTTCTCCCCCACAAGGCAGGGCTCCTCCCAGCTGTGCAGCATGGCCCGGGCCAACACCGGCCCTGTGGGCATAGCGCAGACGCCGCCGGCCTTAGTTTCCGTCCGCTCCGCACCGCAGTCCCGGGGGCAGAGATGGCAAATCATGGCTCCTCCTCCGTCCCGGATCCTTCCTCCGGGGCCTCCTCCCCTTTGCCGGGGAAGTGGGTATTATCGTCTATCCCCTCCAGCCAGGAGGCGTTGGGATGCTGCAGGCCCTTGGCATCCAGAACCATTTTCTCGCAGTCCGGGCAGTGCCAGACGGTTTTATAGGATACAAAGCCGCCCTCGTTGTCCACCCGCAGGCGTCCCTCTGCCTTTTCCTTGCCGGGGCCCAGCCAGGCGCCGCGGGTGGTAAGGCGGCCCGGCGTCCAGATCAGGCCGGGCCGGCCGGAGGCGATATACCCCCGCCGCATAGGCCTTCCGCACCAGGGGCAGCCCAAGGAAACAGCCTCCTGGGCGGCGTCCTCCGCCGCCTGCTGTGCTTTCCGCTCCTCGTTCCAGGCCTTCAGCCTGTCCAGGGGATTTTCCATGGGCTCCCGGGACTCCCGTTCCGATTTGGCACGGCGTTTGGCTGGATCCATGTCCCAGGGATCCTCGCCCCTGTTCCAAAATGCCATTGGTCATCCTCCCCCCTTTAAAACCTTAAAAACCCTGCATCTCCGGAAGCGTTCCGGACACTCCGGGCGGCCCTGTCCGCCTACCGGCCCGCAGGGCCCTCATCCAGCAGCTTCCGGGCCTCCCCGTAGTACCGGGCAAAAGCCGAGGGCACCGGATGCTCCTCCAGTCCAGCGCTGTCTACCCAGCAGAACTCCTCCGGCCCCGGGCCGGAGACCTCCAGGATATACCCGGCCATATGCCACTCCACATGGGTAAAGACGTGCTTCGCTGCAAGCCTGCTCCGCCATGCGCGGGCCTCCAGGCCCCAGGCAGAGACTGCCGCCGCCGCATCCTGCTCCGAAAGCGTCCCCTCTATATTGGGGAACTCCCAAAGCCCCGCCAGAAGCCCCTGCCGGGGCCTTCTGCGGAGGGCGGCCCTGCCCTGCCGCAGCAGCAGGAAAACGGTTTTTTCCTGGATCCGCCGCTCCTTTTTCCCGCCCCGGACAGGCAGGTTCTCCGCCGTGCCCCGGAGCCGCCCCAGGCAAAACGCCGCCCCAGGGCACTGGCCGCATTTCGGCGGGCCCTTGGGCACGCAGACCGTGGCCCCCAGTTCCATCATGGCTTGGTTGAAGATCCGGATATCCTCCACATTCTCCGGCATCACTGCCTGGATCTGCGCCCGGACATCCTTTTTCGTCCCGGGGGCCAGGATATCCCGGCGGTCGTCGGTCAGCCGCGCCGCCGCCCGGAGGACGTTGCCATCCACCGCCGCCTCCCGCCGCCCAAAAGCGGCGGAGGCAATTGCACCGGCAGTGTAGTCCCCAATACCCGGCAGGGCCAGCAGGCCCTGGTACGTATCCGGAAAACCCCCCAGTCCCGTGATTATCCCGGCGGCCTTCCGGAGATTCCTGGCCCGGCTGTAATAGCCCAGGCCCTCCCACCGCTTCATCAGCAGATCCTCCGGAGCCCCGGCCAGGGCTTCCACCGTGGGGAAGGTCTCCAAAAAACGGGCATAATACCCCAGGACAGCCGCCACCCGGGTCTGCTGGAGCATGATTTCCGAGACCCAGATCCGGTAAGGATCCCGGGTCTCCCTCCAGGGCAGGGGTCTTGCGTTTTCCCTGAACCACGCCAAAAGAGGCCCCGGCAAAAGGGCCAGCGGGTTTTCCGTTGTCTTTCTTTCGTCTCTCATGCCCCCATTGTACCACAACACGATGGCCAATCCCACTGTCCGGAGAAAATTTTTTAAAAAACACTTGACCTTCCCCCTTCTGGAAGGTATATGATAAGTGCAGAAAGGCGGTGAGGCCGTGAAAATCAACGAGGTGGAAGCCCTGGTGGGCATCACAAAAAAGAACATCCGTTTTTACGAGGAGCAAGGCCTCCTGGCCCCCCGCCGGAACAGCGAGAACGGTTACCGGGACTACGGCGAGGCAGAGGTATCCGTACTCCGGCGCATCAAGCTGATGCGGAAGCTGGGAGTCTCCCTGGAGGAGATCCGCCAGATGCAGGCCGGGAGCCTGACGGTGGCAGACGGTATGCGCCGCCATCTGGTGGCCCTGGAGCGGGACCGGGAAAATCTGGATCAGTCCATCCGCCTCTGCGGCCGCCTGACAGACTGCCGGGAGCGGCTGGAGGATCTGGACGCCGGGGCCATTCTGGAGGAGATGACCGTCATGGAGCAGAGCGGCACCTCCTTCCAGAACAAGCAGAAGCAGGACATCCGGATCCAGTACGTGGCCCCGGTGGTGATCTCCCTGGGGATGACGGCCCTGATGGGAGGCATCATCGCCCTGATGGTGTGGATTTTCATCATGGGTTCCGGCAAAGGCGCCCCCTGGCCCCTGCTGGCGATCCTGATTGCCATCCCCCTGCTGGTGGCGGCGGGCGTGCTGCTGGCCCTGGTGCAGCGCCTGCGGGAAATTCGGAAAGGAGAGATGGACGATGCGAAAAACTACTAAGAAGAAGCTGGCCCCCATTCTCATCGCCGTCCTGGCGGTGATCTTCCTGGGCGGCATGTGGATGGCACCCATCCTGCTGGCCCTGATGCAGTGCATCCGGACCATGGGGGAACAAATTTACCTGACCTTCCCCGTCCTGTGCTATGCCATCGTGGGCGCGGCGATCATTGCGGGCATCCTGCTGGCCCTCCGCCAGCGGCTGCGGGAAATCGACAGGGGGGAGGAAGAGGATGCGTCGCAATACTGATCAGGAGCGGCGCAAGCGGGAGGCCCTCCGGGGCGTGATCCTGTTCAGCCTGCTCCAGGGCGCCATCGGGTTGGTCTTTGCCTCCCTCTGCTTCATCCCGGATCTGCCGGGATGGGCCGTAGCCTTGTTCGCGTTCCTGGCGCTCTCCTGCGCCATCTCACTATTACCCGCCCTGGGGGCGTTGAAAGAACGATACAAAGAAATTGAAGGAGGAGAACTGGATGAAGCTCGTCAATATTGATTATCTGCCCGGCCAGGAATTTGAGATCCTGGGCCTGGTAAAGGGGACTGTGGTGCAGTCCAAAAACTTCGGCAAAGACTTTATGGCCGGTATGAAAACCCTGGTAGGCGGCGAGATCACAGGCTACACGGAGATGCTGGTGGAGGCCCGCCAGATTGCCACAAAGCGGATGGTGGACGAGGCGGATGCCCTGGGGGCCGACGCGGTGATCAACGTCCGGTTTGGTTCTTCCGCCGTCATGCAGGGCGCTGCCGAGGTCATCGCTTACGGCACGGCGGTGAAATACAAATGATCCGGGCCGTCTTTCTGGCCCACAGCGGCTTCCTGGTGGAACTGCCCTCCGCCACGCTGCTGTTTGACTGGTGGAAAGGGGAACTTCCGGCCATCCGGCCGGAGGTCCCCCTGTTGGTCTTTGCCAGCCACCATCATCCTGACCATTTCAACCGGAAAATCTTCCGTTTGGCTGAGGCAGGCCGGGAGATCCGGTACCTTTTGGGAAAGGACATCAAGCCCACTGCCCGGCAGAAGGAGCGATGGGGGCTGGACGAAGCTGCCGCCGCCAGGTGCGTGTTCCTGGGCGGCGGGCAGCGTCTGGAGGCGATTCCCGGCGTCACGGTAGAAACCTTGCCCTCCACCGACGAGGGGGCGGCGTTCCTGGTGTCGGCAGACGGCCTGGCCGTCTTCCACGCCGGGGATCTGAACTGGTGGCACTGGGAGGGGGAGGACAAGGCCTGGAATACCAACATGGCCGCCAATTTCCGGCGGTACACGGAGCCCCTGCGGGGCAGGCGCATCGACCTTGCCATGCTGCCCCTGGATCCCAGGCTGGGACCGGCGGGCTTCTGGGGCCCCAAAGCCTTTCTGGAACTGGCAGACATCCGCCGCTGCCTGCCCATGCACCAGTGGGAGGACTTCGGCTTCACGGATCGCTTCCTGGCGGAATACCCTACCTTTGCCGGACAGGTGCAGAAAGTGACGGAAAACTGGGAGGTTTTTGTCTTTAACGGCGAAACCGCACAGTAGACAAGGAGCAGCGCCATTACGGTATTGACCAGCTTCGCGTGTTGGGAAAAGAGCCATTTGAACACGGAGCCGAAGGCCGGACAAAAACCCGTCCCGGAAATGGTTTTCCTCAATGGCGTCCGAACTGCGGAAGGTCTCCCAAGCCAGATAGAGCATATAGCAGGCGCCCACCAGCAGCAGCATCGGCAGCTTGATTTTGGGAATCCACGTGGAAAGCAGGCTGCAAAAAGCGGTGCAAAGGATCATAACTGCCGAAAAGCCCGCAAAAATGCCCAGGTTGAAGGGCATGGCCCCCGAAATCCCTTGCGGTTGCCGTTTGACATGGACATCACAAATACGATTGCATCCAACACCAAGCGGATCCAGGAGCAGAAAAAGCTGACCCTGGACGCCGCCGCGACTGTAACAGGCATATCCAGGCGTATGCTTGCGCAGATTGAAAAGGCGAGGTAAGCCCGACAATCTCTGTACTCTGGAAGATTACCAACGGCTATAAGGTCTCCTTCACATCCCTGGCGGAAGAATCCGGCGATACCGTTTCCGTCATCCGGCAATCGGATATACAGCCGCTGAAAGAGGACGGGGGCCGCTATCTGAATTATCCCATCTTCGCCACAGAAGCTGTTTGAAACGTACCGCATCGTGATTGAGGCAGGCGGCGCCCTTTCCGCGCAGCCCCACCTGAAAGGGGCTGTGGAATATATCACCGTCTTTGCCGGGCAGCTGGAACTCACCATCGCGGGAGAGCAGTTACAGCTTGCCAAAGGCGATTCTATCCGGTTCAGTGCGGATGTTCCCCACGCATATCAAAATCCGGGAGCGGAAACTGCCGAACTCAGTATGCTGATTTATTAAGGCAAAACATAGCTTTTCCATAAACCAACGGGAGGCCTTTCCGGCCTCCCGTCTGTCTTTATGAAAGCACAAGGTATCCCGTTTCGTCAAACCCCTCCGCAGGGGCCTCCGCCAGTTCCGGCACGAAGGAAACCTTCTCCCCGGCCTCCTCTACGGCCTCCCGGAGGGCCTCCGCCGTCTCCGGGGCGGTCCTGGCGTAAATCCGATCCACATAGGGGATCACGCCCTTCAGGCGCAGCCCGGCAGTATCGTCCTGCCCTTCGGTAATCACCTTTTCCGGCAGTTCAATGGAGAGGGTAATCTCGTATCCCTCCAGTGCCGCCCGCAGTTCCTGAAGGAACAGTTCGATGTCCACATGCAGGGGGCCGTCCGCCGTGTAGGCGATTTTATCCAGCTTCCCCTCCGTGGGATAGGAGACCTCCGTCAGCAGGATCTCGTCAAAGCCCAACCCCGCCAACTCCACCGCCATGGCCTGCAAATACGCCCGGGCGGCGGGCTTCGCCGGATCCAGCCAAGTGGTGTAGGTGCCGTCATAGAAGATATATCCGCCGGTATTCTTCAGGCCCATATCCTCCCGGTTGGCATTGGCTGTTTTAAAATCGTGGAAGCAGGTGAGCCGGGCGACAGTGTGGAGTTCCGACCCGTTCATAGCTGCCAGGGCCTCCGTGGTCGCCTCCTTCGCCCGCCGGACAAGGCCGGGGATGGCGTTCTCCGTAGCGAAATAGGCCGTACTGTCCGCGTCCTTTACCGTGTAAACCACGGTGTCGTAAGGCTCGCCGTGGGCCGCAAGGGCCGCCTCCCAGGTCTCCGCTGTCAGAAGTTCCTGGGGCAATGAGAAGGCAAACAGCGGCAGCGGCCGTTCCGGCCCCTGGATGATAATGTCCGGCGGCTCCTCAATCTGGATATCCCCGGTGAGATCCTCTTTCCCCGCGGCAGGCGGCGGCGCCTCTGTCTCCTCCTGGGGAGGCAGGCGGAAAAACGGCATGCCATCCTCATCATAGGCGATATAGCGGGTCATCGCCATGAAACTCAGGGCCAGCAGGATGATCAGCACCAGCACCACGGCTAACGCAACTTTCAGCTTGGACCCGCGCCCCCGGTAACTGCGGTAGCCTTTGGACGGCGGCATGGCCTCATCCCCCTCCCTGTATGTCTTCAAACGTGCGCTCAGCCCTCCAGGGCCATGATTTTATCCACCCGGCGGGCGTGGCGTCCGCCCTCGAACTCCGTGGACAAGAAGACCTCCACCATCCGCTCGGCCATGTTCTTCCCGGTAAAGCCCGCGCCGATGGCCATCATATTGGCGTCGTTGTGGCGGCGGGTCAGTTCCGCCTGGAGGCAGTCGGCGCAGTGGGCGCAGCGGATGCCCTTCACCTTGTTGGCGGCAATGGAGATGCCGATGCCGGTGGTGCAGATGACAATACCCCGCTGGCACTCTCCAGCCGCCACGGCCTTGGCGGCCGCGCCGCCGAAATCGGGATAATCGCAGCTGTCCGCAGAGGTACAGCCAAAGTCCTCATAGGTATGCCCCAGCTTCTCCAGCACAGTCTTGACGAATTCTTTCAGTTCATAGCCGCCGTGGTCACAGCCCAACGCGATTTTCATATCATCACCGCTCCTATCTTATGTTGTGGATATGGTTATCTTACTACAGGCAGGGGAAAAAATCAATGAAATGTCTGCGAAATTTGTCAGAAAAACCCTCAAAGGGTATGCCACACCGGCTCCCGGTTTTGGAAAGTACAAAACCGGGAAAAACCGCAGCTTTTCAAAAGGGCATGGTTCTCCCGGACAGCCTTCCCCACATATTCCGGGGTGTGGGCGTCGGTACCCAGGGTGATAATTTCCCCGCCCATGTCCCGGTACATCCGCAGCCACTTCCCGTCCGGCAGGGGCGTATGTCCCCGGTTGGTGTTTACCTCAATACCCAGGCCCTTTTGAATCAGGATGCGGAAAATCTCCTCAACCTGGGATTCAAACCCATCGAAGGTCATATGGAGTCCCAGGTTCTCGTTAAGATACCGCAGGGGCAGGGTCAGGTGGCCCAGCACGTCGAACTGCCCCCACTCCGCCATACGCTTTTCCAGGACCAGGTAGTCCTTAATGGCCTCCCGGGCCATATCCTCGTCTGTGGAGCGGTAGTAGTACCAATCAATATCACCGTACTTCTCCGACAGGACATGGTTAGAGCCAATGACAAAATCCAGCGGCGGCGCCTGGGCCATCAGTTCCTCCGTATAGGGCAGATCCCACAGGATCTCTCCCAGTTCCATGCCCAGCCGCAGCCGGATGCGGTCTCCCATGGCCTCCCGTGCCTCCTGGAACTCCCGGGAGAGGCCCGCCCAGTCATAGGGTACCCGCTCCTTCCGATCCGCGGTCATCGGCTCCATGTGGTCAGTAAAGCAGATCTCGTCCATGCCCGCCGCCAGGGCTGCCTCCGCCATCTCCGTCATGGAAAAGTTGGCGTCAGGGGAGACACGGGAGTGAAGGTGATAATCAGCTAAATACATGGAATCCCTCACTTTTTAAACTTCTTGAAGAATTTTTTCCGTTCCTCGTAGTTGTTTTCCCCAACGGCCTCAGCAAATTTTTTCAGCGCTTCCTTCTGCTCCCGGTTCAGGTTACGGGGCGTTTCAATGTAAACGGTCACATATTGGTCCCCCCGGCCCCGTCCGTTGATAGCTGGGATGCCCTTCCCCTTCAGCCGGAAGGTGGTGCCGCTCTGGGTGCCCTCCGGCAGGGTGTATTTGACCTTCCCGTCAATGGTGGGGATCTCCAGTTCCGCGCCCAGCACCGCCTGGGTGAAGGTGATGGGGGCCTCGCAGAGGACGGAGGTGCCCTCCCGGCGGAACAGTTCGTGGGCCCGGACGGTGATGGTAATCAGCAGATCCCCGGCAGGGCCGCCGTTTTTCCCGGCGTTGCCCTGGCCCCGGATGGAGATGGTCTGCCCGTTGTCGATGCCGGCGGGGACGGTGGCCTGGATGGTCTTCCGCCGCCGCACGGATCCGGAGCCCCGGCAGTCCTTGCAGGGCTGGTGGATAATCTTCCCCTTGCCGCCGCACTTGGGGCAGGGGGAGGAGGTGGCGAAAACGCCCATGGGAGTTTGCCGCCGCACCTGGACGGTACCGGTGCCGTGGCAGTCCTGGCAGACCTCCGGGGTGGCCCCGGGAGCACAACCGCTGCCGTGGCAGGTGTCGCAGGGCTCCGTCCGATCTATCGTGACGGATTTCTCGCACCCGAAGGCCGCCTCCTCAAAACTGATTGCCAGTGCCATGCGGATGCTCTCCCCCCGCTGGGGGGCGTTGGGGTTGGTGCGCCGCCCGCCGCCGAAGCCGCCGCCGAAAAAGCTGCCGAAAATATCCCCCAGATCACCGAAATCAAAGCTGCCGTCGAACCCGCCTGCGCCGAAGTTTGGATCCACACCAGCGTGGCCGTACTGGTCGTACCGGGCCTTTTTCTCGGCGTCGGACAACACCTCGTAGGCCTCGTTGACCTCCTTGAACTTCTCCTCGGCCTCCTGGTTCCCCGGGTTCAGATCCGGGTGGTACTGGCGGGCCATCTTTTTATAGGCCCGCTTAATCTCGTCCTCGGACGCACCCTTGGAGATGCCGAGAACTTCATAATAATCGCGTTTCTGATCAGCCATAGATCCTCCAAATCATCAGGCAGGCGGAATCCGGAACGGCGCGTCCAGCCTCCGGCGGAAGGACTGCCGGGGAAGGGAACTGCCCCGGGAAAACCGGGCCCCTGATTTCTGATTGAAACCGTAACGCCGTTCAATGGGGCGGGGAAAATCCCCGTCCCATTGGAACGCACTGTTTATTTATTTTGATCCTCGTCGTCCACAACCTTATAGTCGGCGTCGTAATACTGGCCCTCCTGGGAGGCTCCGGCATCGGAGCCCGGCTGGGGGCCGCCTGCGGCGCCCTGGGGATTGGCCTGCTGGTAAAGTTTCTCACTGACGGCGTAGAACGCCTGCTGGAGGGCCTCGGTGTCCGCCTTGATAGCAGCGGTATCGGTACCCTTCAGGGTCTCCTTCAGCTTGTCAAGGGCCCCCTGGACCTTGGATTTGTCATCGGCAGGGATCTTGTCGCCCATCTCGGAGAGGGTCTTTTCGCTCTGGTAGACCATCTGATCCGCTTGGTTCCGGGTTTCCACCTCTTCCTTCATCTTCTTGTCCTGAGCGGCATACTGCTCCGCGTCCTTCACGGCTTTATCAATATCCTCCTTGCTCATGTTGGAAGAGGAAGTGATGGTGATATGCTGCTCCTGGCCAGTGCCCAGATCCTTGGCGGAAACATTGACAATGCCGTTGGCGTCGATGTCAAAGGTAACTTCAATCTGGGGCACGCCGCGGCGGGCGGGCGCGATGCCGTCCAAATGGAACCGGCCCAGGGACTTGTTGGCGGCGGCCATTTCCCGTTCGCCCTGGAGGACGTTGACCTCCACGCTGGTCTGGTTATCGGCGGCGGTGGAGAAAATCTGGCTCTTCTTCACCGGGATGGTGGTATTGCGGTCAATGAGTTTGGTCATCACGCCCCCTTGGGTCTCAATGCCCAGGGACAGGGGCGTCACGTCCAGCAGCAGCAGACCCTTCACGTCGCCGGTCAGCACGCCCGCCTGGAGGGCCGCGCCCATGGCCACGCACTCGTCAGGGTTAATACCCTTGAAAGGTTCGCTGCCGGTAAAGCCCTTCACGGCCTCCTGCACAGCGGGAATACGGCTGGAGCCGCCCACCAGCAGGACTTTGGAGAGGTCGGCGGGCTTGAGGCCCGCGTCGCTCATCGCCTGGCGCACAGGGCCCATGGTGGCGTCCACCAGGTGGCTGGTCAGTTCGTTGAACTTGGCCCGGGTGAGGGTCACGTCCATATGCTTGGGGCCGGAGGCGTCGGCGGTGATATAGGGCAGGTTGATGTTGGAGGTGGTGACGCCGGAGAGTTCGATCTTGGCCTTCTCGGCGGCCTCCTTCAGCCGCTGCATGGCGACCTTGTCATTGGTGAGATCCACGCCGTCAGAGCGCTTGAACTCGCCCACCAGCCACTTCATGACGCACTCGTCAAAGTCGTCGCCGCCCAGGCGGTTGTTGCCGGCGGTGGCCAGCACTTCAATCACGCCGTCATCGATCTCCAGGATGGACACGTCGAAGGTGCCGCCGCCCAGGTCATAGACCATGATCCTCTGGCTCTGCTCTTTATCCACGCCATAGGCCAGGGCCGCGGCGGTGGGCTCGTTGATGATTCGCTTCACGTCCAGGCCCGCGATTTTGCCGGCGTCCTTGGTGGCCTGCCGCTGGGAATCGGTGAAGTAGGCAGGGACGGTGATAACCGCCTCGGTGACGGTGCCGCCCAGATAGGCCTCCGCGTCAGCCTTCAGCTTCTGGAGGATCATGGCGCTGATCTCCTGAGGGGTGTAATTCTTTCCGTCGATGCCCACCCGGTGGTCGGAGCCCATCTCCCTCTTGATAGAGGAGATGGTGCGGTCGGGGTTGGTGATAGCCTGGCGCTTGGCCACCTGGCCCACCATCCGCTCGCCGGTCTTGGAGAATGCTACGACGGAGGGCGTCGTGCGGTTGCCCTCCGCGTTGGCGATGACGACGGCCTCGCCGCCCTCCATCACTGCCACGCAGGAGTTGGTCGTTCCCAAATCAATGCCGATTACCTTAGACATAATAAAAGCCTCCACATTTATCAGAAAATTTTTAAATCAACAAAAAAGGCATATCCGGGGCCCGGTATTCCCGGCTCCCCCGCCCCACAGGCGCCCGGCGTCAGTTGGCCACCTGCACAATGGCGTGCCGGATGACTCTGCCGTCCAGCTGGAATCCCGCCTGGAACACCTGGGCCACCACATTTTCGCCGAGGTTCTCGTCGTCGATATGCATGACAGCCTCGTGCTTTTCCGGGTCGAAGGGCTGGCCCTGGGCCTCAATCTCCTCCGCACCCATCTTTTTCAGCAGATCCCGCAGCTGGTGAAAAATCATCTCCAGCCCTTTCTTGTGGGGGGAGTCCTCATCGCCGGGCGCGGCAGCGGCCCGCTCCAGATTATCGTACACCGCCAGGAATTCCCGGATGGTGTCGATCTTGGCGTCCTGATACAGGGTCTCCTTTTCCTTGGCGGTGCGCTTGCGGAAGTTGTCGTATTCCGCCGCCAGACGGGTGAACTGGTCCTTGACAGACTCCAGCTGCTTGGCGGCCAGTTCCATCTGCTCCACCTGTTCCCGGGTAAAGGTAAAATTCTTGTCCTTCTTCTTCCGGCCTCTGGCCTTTTTCTCCTGCTCGCCGGAGTCCTCCGCCGCTGTCCCGGCGGCCTCCTCCTGGCTCTCTTCCGTCTGGGGGGCTTCCTCTTCCGGGAACTCCTCCGCCACGGGCTCTTTCTTTTCTTCGCTCATTCCTTGGTATCCTCCTTCGGGGGTAATTGCTGTTTTCCAAACATCCGCGTCAGCCCGTCGGCAAAGCCGGAGAGCCGTGCGGCAACTGTGGCGTAATCCATGCGGGTGGGGCCTACCACGCCGATAAGGCCCCGCATATCGCCGCCGATATCATAGCTGGCCACCACCACGCTGGTGTCCTTCAGGGCGTCGGTGACGTTTTCCGGGCCAATCAGAATTTTCATCGGCCCCTCGTCCTCCGGCATAGGGAGATTCTCCTTGCTGTCCGCCAGGAAACTCATCAGCTGATGGGCCTTTCCGGCGTCCTGGAACTCCGGCAGTTTCAAAAGCTGATTGGCTCCAGCGGTGACAATCTCCCGCCGGCCGGTTTCCTCCAGAACATCCGCCCCGTAACCCACCGCCTGGGACAGCAGCAGGAACATCTGGGGCGGCAGCTGCTCTGCCGCGTTCATCAGCCGCTGGTTCATCTCCTCCCCGGATACGCCGGTGAAACGGACGTTCAGCAGGTTCACCAGTGTGGGAATCTGCTCCGGCTCCACCTTCAGCTGCAGGCGCAGAAGCTGGCTCCGGACCCGGTCACCGCTGGTCATCATCACCACAATGCAGCTGCGCTCATCCACCGGCAGCAGATCGAACCGCTGGGCGGTCTGCTGTTTCCGGCCGGCGGCCACGGCGTAGGCAGGGTAGTTGACAAAGGAACTGACCGCCCTGCCCGCCTGGGACAGCAGCCGGTCCAGCTGCTCCAGCTTGCCCCGGAGGGACTGATTAATCTCCTCCGTCTCCGCCAGGGACAGTTTCTGCCGCTCCATCAACTCGTTGACGTACAGCCGGTAGCCCTTGGGGGCCGGCACCCGTCCTGCGGAGGTGTGGGGCTGCTCCAGATAACCCAGATCCACCAGATCCGCCAGTTCGTTGCGGATAGTGGCGGAACTGAGGCTGCCGCCCATCCGCCCGGCAATGGCCTTGGAGCCCACCGGCTCGGCGGTCCGGATGTAATCCTCCACCACGACCTTCAGTATTTGCTTTTTCCGGTCAGTCAGTTCCACAAAAAACGCTCCTGTCCGGTGTGGATGTGTAGTTCATCGGATTAGCACTCCTTTTCTTTGAGTGCTAAAAGGAGTTTACCACCGCCGCCCACCGATGTCAATGGATGGATATAAACAAATTGTAAACAAAAGGAAGACTGTTTTTAAACTTTCTGTCCAGCGGTTTTTCATATGCTAAAATACCCGGATCGCCGCAAGCGATCCGGGTACTGCCAATCCTAATACATTTAAAATATAAAGCCTACCCGTTCAGCAGCACTGTCCGGGCGTCCAGTCCCCCGCCGGCCTCATCGATCATAATCACCCCATAGCTGGGGCGGAACTCGCCGATGCTGCCGGGATTAAAAAACCAGGTTTTCCCCTGCCGGTCTACTAGGGGGGTATGGGTGTGGCCAAAGAGGAACATATCCAAATCCAGTTCCCGTGCCTTTTCCGCCGCCTGGCCCAGGGAATATTTCACCCCCATAGTGTGGCCGTGGCACAGCAGGAACCGCTTCCCCTTTACCGCAATCAGCCGCTCCGCCGGCTCCTTGCGGAGGAAATCGCAGTTGCCGGGAACCTGCTCCAGGGGGATTTGGGGAAATTGGCCCTCCAGCCGCTGGGCATCCCGCCAGCCGTCCCCAAGATGGAAAATCATCCGGGGCTGCTCCTGCTCCACCGCCCGCACCATATTCCCGTAGTTGCCGTGGGAGTCCGAGAGGACCAAAATTTTCATAAGGCGTCTCCTTCCGAAAAAATCAGGCCGCACTGTGAAATATCGCAATCTCAGTATACGCCATTCTTTTCCGGTTCGCAACGGAAAAATACCCAAAAGCCAAAGCTTTTTTGTCCCTTTATGCCCTGGCGTGCCGTTCCCGCACCGGGGCGGGCAGGGCAGGCAGAATCCGTTCCCTGCGATAGATCTCCCGCAGCCGGACGCCTACCGCGTCTAAACTCCTGGCCTCCGCTACGGCACGGCCCGCCTGGGTAAGATCGGAAAGCCCGCCGGTCAAAACGCCCTCTACTTTTTGTAGAAATTCTTCGTCATTCGACGCTTTGTATACATCCTTGCCGTCCCGGAGCCAGTCCCTGTAGACAGGGATATCCCGCACCACCGCCGGGATACCGCAGGCCAGGGCCTCCAGCACCACAATGCCCTCTGTCTCCTCGTGGCTCATGAAGGCGAAAACGTCGGCGCCGCAGTAGGCCTCCCGCAGCCGCTCCCGATCCACAAAGCCGGGAAATTCCACATTTTCCGGGGCGTTCTCCAGGGCCTCCCGGATTTCCTGGGGAATCAGGCTGGGGCTTGTCCAGCCGAACCAGAAAAACCGGTGTGAAGGCATTTTCCTTGCCAGTTCCAAGAACTCCGGCAACCCCTTCCGGGCGATCATGTGGCCCACAGAGATCACCGCCTTCTCCCCCTCCGCCAGACGGTAGCGGCGGCGGAATATCTCCCGCTGGCCGGCATTCGGGCAGAAAAAGCGGTCGTCCACACCGTTAGAGATGTGGTAGACCGGGCGGCGGATGCCATAACTCTCCAGCAGTGACTGGGAGTAGGCGGTGGGGGTGAGGACCACATCCCCCAGGCCGTAACAGAATTTGATCCAAATTTTGAAAAGAGGGGCCAGGGCGTTGGATCCCTTGAAGGAACCCCGGAAATCCTCCATGGTGGAGTGGCCGTACCAGATCACCTTCCGCCGCCGGAGTTTAGCCCCCAGGGCGGCAAACACGGAGTCCGGCAGAACGGTATTCACGTGAATGGCGGCGGTATCCCGGGTCCAGCAGCCGGTGGTGGGGATGTCCGCCCGCTGCAGGCATTCCCGCTGCTGGCGGATGGCCTGTCCCACACCGCTCTTGCCCACCAGCTTTTCCCCGCCGGCATAAATCAAAATGCGCATAGTTTCACTCCTTTGTATACATCATAGCCATCAGCAAACCGAAAAGCGGCTTGCCTTTTTCCAACAGCAATTTCCACTGTCGCTGGAAAAACAGGCAATTTTATGGAAAAGCAGCCGTTCCCGCCGCCGAAATTTTCACAGTATATCCATGGGACTAATATGAAATTAGCCTGTCCAGATAGGTGCGCCGTTCCAGGCGCGCCTCCCATGCGCCAAGGGGAGGGACTGCCGGGAAAACCCGTCTTGTTGCCCCGGCAAACGCAGTATCACCCGAAAAAGGGCAGAATATTTCGCCAGATTACCGTCAGCCCCAGGCTGTACAGGGCAATGGCAAAGGGCTTGCCCAAAAGGATAATGGCGGTATACCGCCTCCAGGTCATATCGGTGGTGCCTGCCAGATAGCAAAGGAAGTCGTCCGGCGCCACCGGCAGAAAAATTGCCCAGGCAAACAGGCGGGCAAACCGGTTCCGCTCCTCTGCCCAGTGGCTGTATTTGGCAATCGTCTTCTCCGAAAACAGCAGGGTCAACAGGGGTTTTCCGCAGTTCCGCGCCACGGCAAAGGCCATCAGGGAGCCGATGCAGATACCAATATAATTATAGACAAACCCCCACACAGGGCCGAACAGCAGCACGCCCGCCAAACATCCCAGCCCGCCCGGCAGAACCGGCACCACGACCTGCACCGCCTGGAACGTCACAAACAGGATAGCCCCCGCCGGGCCAAACCCGGAGATCAGGGACTGCATCCGCTCCTGGGAGGTAAGGACACCGGTCTGCCAGCCCCAGACGGCCGCCGCCGCGCACAGCACAAAGCCGGCTATGGAAACCGCCTGGAGCATAGTCTTTTCAATGGGCCTGCTCACGCCGGCACCCCCTTTGCCACTCCTCCGCCGGACCGGCGGGCAATCTGCTCTTCGTAAATGGCCTCTACCCGGGCGGCAAAGGTCCCTGCGGAAAACTCCTCCGCTCCCTCCCGGGCGTTCCGGGAGAGCCGGGCCCACTGATCAGGGCTGTCCAGGAAGTTCTGGAGTTTTTCCAAAAAGTCCTCCTCGTCCCGGTACTGCCAGCCGTTCTCGCCGTCCCGGATGACGCCGGCCAGGCAGGGGTCAGCCCGGCACAGCGCCGGGACGCCCGCCGCCAGGGCCTCGATATACGTCAGCCCCTGGGTCTCGCTGGTGGAGGCGCTGACAAAGAGGTCTCCCAGCTGATACCAGCCCGCCACCTCTCCGGGGGGCACCATGCCGGCGAATACCACATCCGGGGCCTCCAAGCCCAGCCGGGCAGCCTCACCCTCCAGCCGCTCCCGATCCGGGCCGTCTCCCACCAGAAGGAGGGTCAGGGGCCGATCCCCCAGGGCAGCGCGGCATTGCAGCAGTTCCCCGGCGTTCTTCTCCTCCGCCAGGCGGCCCAAAAACACCAGCACTGCCCGCTCCTCGGGAATCCCCAGGCTGGCCCGGAGCACGGCGGACCGCAGGGAATCCTTCTCCTGTCTGAAGGGCTTCAGATCAATGCCGGAGGGCACCACAAACACCGGGCAGGAGACGCCATAATTCTGTAGCAGCACCCGGGTTTTCCCCGTAGGGGCGATGATGCAGTCCGTCCTGGCGGCCACCCACCGGGAGAACAGCGCCACCGCCTTCTTTCCGAAGCGCACGCTGGGGGAGAAATAGTGGGTATAGTCCTCATAAATGGTGTGGTAGGTGTGCACCAGGGGCACGTCCAGTTCCTCCGCCATGCGGCGTGCCAGGAAAAACGTCGAAAACTCGCACTGGGAGTGGATCACATCGGGCCGCCAGTCCGCCAGGGCCTGGATCAGCCGCCGTGCCACCGCCGTCCGCAGCCGCGCGCCGGGATACACCAGCCCGGCGGGGACGGAGCCCAGGTAAGTAACGCCGTCCTGCTCCCAGGAGTGGGTAGTCTGGGAGAGGGTCAGCACCCGGACCTCATGTCCCCGGCGCTCCAGTTCCCGGCACAGATTTTTCACGGAAGTCACCACGCCGTTAACGGCGGGGCTGTACCAATCAGAGGTAATCAATATCTTCATCGCTCATCCCTCGCTTCGTTCTGTTTTTTATACGACAGGGCCGTCTGAATTTCTTCAACATTTTTATCAATTCCTTTCTGCCTCCGGAAAATTCCCCCCGCGGCAGAACCGGAAAAGGATATAGTGCATCCAGTGTGCACTGTACTAGCGTATTAGTAATGATAGTACAGTTTCCCCAAATTGTCAACCCTCCGCCGTAATTTTTTTCACAGCGGAGCGTTGGCATTTCCTGTATTCAATTCCCCACAATCCTGTCGTAGGCGTGGGCGGTAAGGCCGTAAACCAGGGCGTAAATCAGGCAGAACACCAGCAGCGTCCCTGCGGAGCAGGCGGCAAACAGGGTTGTGTCATAGAGGTTAAACAGTTCCATCATTTTGCTGAGCATGGGGAACGCCGCCAGAATATGGAGCCCCGCCGCCAGCAGGGGCAGGAAGAACACCAGCAGGATCTGGCTGTGGATGGACGCCCGCACCTCCCTGCGGCTCATGCCCACCTGGCGCATCAGCTGGTAGCGGCGCTGATCCTCGTAGCCCTCGGAGATCTGCTTATAGTAGATGATCAGTACGGTAGCCAGCAGGAACAGCACGCCCAGGAAGCTTCCCAGGAAGAGGAATCCGCCATACATGGCGTAGAAGTCTTGGGCGTTCTCCTGCTTGCTGACAAAATCGATGCCGTCCTCCCCGCGGCTCAGGCGGGCCAGGATGGCCTGGGTCTGGTCCAGCTTCTCCTGGTAGGTCTCTCCCGCCAGATTCATCTGCACCCGGAACTGGCTGGCACCGCGCCTGGCGTCTAAATCCATGATTTTCTCCGCCGTCTCCCTATCGGGCACCACCAGGAACAGCCCGGCTTCCTCAGCCATCAGCAAGGTGGCGCTGCCGTGGCGGATCGTCTCCGTAACAGTCTCCCGGACACGGAAAGGCAGCCCCTCCTGCCCAAAGCGGGTTGTAATGGTAAACGCCTCCGGAAAATCCCCCAGATTCCTGGGGCAGGCCAGCACCTCGTCCGGAGCCAATTCCACGTCTCTTCCGGTAAGGCGGCTGTAATCCTCCGCGGTCACCACCTCCACCTCCGTCCGGACGCAGTCCTGATCCAGGTTCAGGGCAATTTCATTCCCCCGAAGGCCGCAGAAAAGCCAGCAGCGGCTGTAGTACCGGGATTCGGTAAAACCTCCGGCAGCCCTGGCGGCCTCCTCCGCCTGCGTCAGATACGCCATGGTGTCCTCCGGCTGGCGCTCCAGATCCTGGATAAGTTCCAGGTCGTAGGGGAACATCTTATTCAAGGAATCCTCCAGGCCGATATTCATGGCAATGGTGGTAGAGACCGTCACCAGCACCATGGTGGAGAGGATGCAGATGCTGGCCAGGCCTACGGCGTTCTGCTTCATCCGATAGAGCAGGCCGGAAACAGCGGTGAAGTGGCGGGTCTGATAGTAAAATTTTCGGTTGGCCCGCAGCCGTTTCAAAACCGCTACAGAACCGGCGGTAAAAAGGCAGTAGGTCCCAATAATCACCAGGATTACCGCCCCGAAAAACAGCACCATGGCCTCCACCGGATGCTTGGTGGCAGCGGCAATCCCATAGCCGCCCCCCAAAGCCAGCAGGCCTAAAAGCACCAGCAGCCATTTTGTCCGGGGCTCCCGCTCGCCTGCGGAGGCGCTGTGGAGCAGTTCTACCGGCTTGGCCCGGCTCAAACGCCAGAGGTTCTGGCCCAGGGTCAGCAGGAACAGGAACCCGAACAGGAGGGCGGTTTCCCAAATACCCTGCGGGGAAATCTCCATGCCGAATTGGGCAGGAATACGGGCCAGCTTCAAAAGCAGCAGAACAACGGCCTTGGAAAACAGGATACCCAGCAG
Organism: uncultured Oscillibacter sp.; assembly: GCA_910584995.1. GTDB lineage: Bacteria > Bacillota > Clostridia > Oscillospirales > Oscillospiraceae > Oscillibacter. The sequence continues at coordinate 46,393 of CAJUDW010000008.1, forward strand.
GATGCCCCCCGCTAAGGTCACAGCGGCACAAAGCAGCATCTCCCACAGGCACATCCGGGCAATGTGCCGCTTTTCCAGCCCCAGGATGTTGTACAGCCCCAGTTCCCGCTGCCGCCGTTTCATGACAAAGCTGTTGGCGTAGAGCAGGATCACCGCCGAGAGTATCGCCGCCACGAAGCAGCCCACACCGGCCAGGCTCTTGAGGTACATCGCCCCCCGGACGTTGTCCAAGCCCTGGTTGCAGGCCAGGAACCGCAGGATATAATACATGGCCGCCGTCACCGTGCAGGAGAGGAGGTAGGGCCCGTAATACCGGCCGTTCCGGGCCAGGTTCACCAGGGCCAGCCGGGGAAAGAAGCCGCGGTTACCCATGGAGATCACCGCCTTTTGCCAGATGGGTCAGCGTGTCGGAAATCCTGGCGAACTGCTCCTCTGTGGAGCGGGAGCCCTTTTCCAGCTGGTGATACACCTGGCCGTCCCGGAGAAAGAGGACCCGTCCCGCGTGGCTGGCGGCCTTTACCGAGTGGGTCACCATGACGATGGTCTGTCCCGCCCGGTTGATCTCCCCGAAAAGGCCCAGCAGATTGTCGGAGGTTCGGGAATCCAGCGCGCCGGTGGGTTCGTCTGCCAGCACCAACTGGGGATCCGTCACCAGTGCCCGGGCCACGGCGCACCGCTGCTTCTGCCCGCCGGAGACCTCATAGGGGTACTTCGCCAGGATATCCGCAATGTCCAGCTGCTCCGCGATAGGCCGCAGCTTTTTCCGCATGGCCTCATAGCTTTTCCCCGCCAGCACCAGGGGCAGGTAGATGTTGTCCTCCAGTGAGAAGGTATCCAGCAGGTTGAAGTCCTGGAATACGAACCCCAGGTGGGACCGGCGGAAGGCCGCCAAATCCCGCTCCCGGATAGCCGAGAGGGCCCTGCCGTCCAGCAGCACATCACCGGAAGTAGGCCGGTCCAGGGCTGCCAGGATATTTAAAAGAGTGGTCTTGCCAGAGCCGGACTCCCCCATAATGGCGGCGTACTCCCCGGGCTCCACAGAAAAACTGACGTCCCGCAGGGCCTCCACCTGTGCGCCGCCGAATCGGGTGGTGTAGACCTTCTGCAAGTGCTGCACTTCCAATATAGCCATACCGTTTCCTCCTTGTGTTATTGTTCTAATGTATTAGGTGTGTAGTACAATAACACAGCTATCCCCCGGTGTCAAGGGGGAATTTCACTCCCGGGGAAATTTTTTCGGGAGGCTTCCCTGCCTCCGGCAGGCCCAACAGGAAAAAAACATCACCACTGGCACGGCCGGTGGTTTTCTTTAATACAACAAGAAGAAGGACGCTTCCGCGTCCTTCTTCTTCAGCTGTTATATTGAGTGCGGATTAAAATATCCGTGTACATCAGTTCCTTTTCCGGCGCTTTTCCGTACAGCAGGTACTGATATAAAATCCGCAGGGGCGCGCTGCCCTGCTCAAAAGCCATCTGATCCAGCACAAAGCTAAGATCCCCGCTTTGCAGCAGCTGCCGGTTGGGCTCGTTCAGGTCGTAGGCAATCACCCGGACCCTGCCCTTCCGGTTCTCCTCCTCTATGGCCTTGCAGACGCCCTTCTGCCCGTTGGAGGTAACGTAAACCGCCGCCAGATCCGGGTTTTCCCGCAGTACGTGCTGGGTGATCTCGTGAGCGTAATCATCCCTGTCAAAACAGGGCTGGCAGGGCAGAAGCCGGATATCGGAGGCCCCGGTGGCCTCCAGGGTATCCAGAAAGCCCCGCAGGCGGCTGTTGTGGGCCATGTTGTTCACATGCCCTGCCACCGGGAACACCAATCCCCCGGCAGGCAGCATCTGCCGGATCAGCCCTGCGGCGGCCTGGCCCGCCCGGTAATTGTCCATGCCCACAAAGCAGAGCCGGCGGCTGCCGGGGGCGTCCGTGTTCAGCGTCACCACCGGGATCCCTTGCTCAAAGAGCCCGTCCACCCGCCGCAGGAACTCCGGTGCGCCATTAGCCGCCACAGCCAGCCCGCAGACACCCATGGATATCAAATTGTCCAGTTCCCGGAGCACCTGTCCGGTGTCCCGCCCCCGGACCTCCCGCAGTTCCAGTTCCACGCCGGACTCCCGCAGTTCCGCCGCCGCGTGCCGCACGCCTGCCGCCACATCCTGGATGGTAGGCGTCTCCGAGGACTGTAAAATGGCCCCCAGCTTCAAATTCCGCTTCGTCCCGGCCAGGGCCTGGCCAATACTGTTGGGCCGGTAACCCAGTTCCTCCGCGATTTTCAGAATCCGCGCGGCCACCTCCGGGTTCACCCGTCCCCGGTTATGGAGGGCCCGATCCACCGTCCCCCGGGATACCCCCGCTATCTGGGCGATCTGTTGTGATGTGACTGCCATACTTCCCTCCGCGTTCCATACCGTTCATCCGCACGCTGTTCCGCCGGAGCGGCGGAACAAATGAACGCGCGGTGGCCAAAGCAACAATTATATAGGGTTATTATACCAGAAAAACCACGGCTTGCAACCCCTGATCCGAATTTCCGGGAAAATAGCACGCAAAAGAACGCATCCTGTGAACGCCCACACGAATAAATTCCACAAAAAGGACTTTTATTTTTGCGTGCCCAAACAAAATTGCAAAAAGTCACAATTTATCCTTGCATACCACGAAATTATATGGTATTATTTATAGTAATAAAGCGAACATTGGAGTAAAATACGCAGACGTGTTGCCGCACGTCCATCGGCAAAACAACTGAAAATCCCCCTTTTATGCGTTCAAAACGCGTGCTTTCTCTTTTCTTCTTCACAAAATAAACACAATGGGGGCTTTCATTATGATGTTTTTCGATTCCATCGCATGGACGCTGATCTCCTTCGTCCTGTTTACTGTCCTGGTGGCCGCCATCTCCAGCTGGAAGACCCGGGGGGACGACCTGGAATCCGCCGAAGGCTACTTCCTGGCGGGCCGTGGGCTGCCGGGCATCGTCATCGCCGGTTCCCTCCTTCTGACAAACCTCTCCGCCGAGCAGCTGGTTGGCCTCAACGGTCAAAGCTGGAAGTCCAATATGGGGCCCATTGCCTGGGAGGTCGGCTCCATGTTCACCCTGCTGGTCCTGGCCTATTATTTCCTGCCCCGGTACCTGAAAATGGGCGCCATGACCATCCCCTCCCTGATGGAGGTCCGCTATGGCAAAGGCACCAAGACCATGTTCTCCCTGGTAATTGTGGTCATGTACTCCATCCTGAACCTGCCGGTCATCCTCTATTCCGGCGCCGTGGTCTTTGAGCAGATTTTCAACATCTCCGGTATGCTGGGGGTGACCACCTTCCAGTCCGTAGCCATTTTGTGCCTGATCATCGGCATTGTAGGGGGTTGCTACGCCATCTTTGGCGGCCTGAAAGCGGTGGCTGTGTCCGACACCATCAACGGCATCGGCCTCATTATCGGCGGCCTGATGGTGCCCTTCATCGGCTTCGCCGTCCTGGCCTCCCAGACCGGGGGCAGCGGCATCCTGGACGGCGTCCGTTACATCCTGGAGGCGGATCCCGCCAAGCTGAACGCCGTCAACGCCTGGAACGCCCCGGAGCCGGAGGTCCCCTGGCCCCTGATCATCACCGGCATGTTCTTCAATAACCTCTACTGGTGGTGCACGAACCAGTCCTTTGTCCAGCGTTCCCTTGCGGCAAAATCCCTGAGGGAGGGCCAGAAGGGCGCCATTTACTGTGGCTTCTTGAAGTGCCTGGGCCCCCTGTACCTGGTCATTCCCGGCCTCATCGCCTACTATCTCCCCTCCATCCAGGACTCCATCGCCGCTGCCGGGGACAAGGCCATTGACTTTGCCTATCCTGCCCTGATCTCCGCCATCATCCCCAAACCGGTGATGGGCTTCTTCGCCGCGGTGATGTTCGGTGCCATCCTCTCCTCCTTCAACTCGGTACTGAACTCCGCTTCCACCATGTTCACCCTGGATCTCTACCGCTCCGCCTTCCGGCCCGACGCCACCGACGCCCACTGCGTAAAGGTGGGGAAGGTCTACGGCACCATCGCCGGCTGCGTGTCCATCGTCATCGCCCCCTTCGTCATGGACGCCAAGGGCATCACCACCTTCCTGAACTCCATGAGCCAGTTCGTGTCCCTGCCGGTGCTGTGCACCATCCTGGGGGTGTTCATGTTCAAACGCCTGCCGGCCTATACCCCCAAGCTTATCACCGTTTTCCATGTGGTGTGCTACGGCGCGTTCCTGCTGATTGCTCCCAAGTATCCCGGCACCAACAACCCCATCCACTACCTGTATGCCATGGCGGTGCTGTTCCCTGTGGAACTCGCCATCATGTGGGCCTTGGACAAATACCGCCCCGGGGAGGAATACATTATTGAGGATGTGGGCGCGGTGGATCTGACCCCCTGGAAATACCGGCACGTGGTCTCCATCGTCGGCCTGATCCTGGCAGTCGCCATTTACGTCGTGTTCTCCCCCCTGGGCATCGCCGCGTAAAGCAACCCGGCATCCTCCATTCCCCGCCCCGCCTTTCCCGGCGGGGCGGGATTTTTTCCTCCTACATTCCCTGCGTGCAGAACGCATCCCATCCCACCCTTCTCTGGCTGTTTTCACTGAAAACCCTCCTCCGTTCTTGGATGAGACGGGAAGTTCTACAAATATAATTTCCACTTTTTGTGCACTGTTTTTCCGTTTTTCTATTGCGTTCCCGTGAACGCAATAGTATAATCAAAGTCAGAAGAAGAAAAGAGGCGGCACGCCGAACCGGGAGTCCCGGGGGAACGCCGCTCCTGATCCGGCGGCCCCGGCAAGAGCCCCCGGATCCGTGAAAAAAGCATTTACAAAAATCTTACAAAGTATTATCATGCAGGAGGAATTGATTATGGAACTGAAAGAGTTGAACATCTGCCTGGTCGGCTGCGGCATGATTGGCCGGGAGCACATTGAGCGCATCCAGAATCGCATCCGGGGCGCCAAGGTGGTGGCTGTGTGCGATGTGTTCGAAGAAGGTGTGAAGAAGGGCGCGGAAATCGCCGGCCCCGGCACCAAAATCTACACCAATTTCAAGGAAGCCATCGCCGACCCGGACGTAAACGCCGTAGTGGTCACCACCCCCGGCCAGTTCCACAAGGATCCGGTCCTGGCGGCCATTCAGGCAGGCAAGCCCGTTTTCTGCGAGAAACCCTTGGCCAACTCCGCCGCTGACTGCAAGGCCGTGGTCGATGCGGAGATCGCCTCCGGCAGGCATCTGGTGCAGATCGGCTTCATGCGCCGCTATGACCGGGGCTACAACCAGGTGAAGGAACTGCTGGATTCCGGCAAGTTCGGCGCGCCTCTGGTGGTGAAATGCACCCACCGGGCCGACGGCGTGGCCGAAAGCTACACCACCGCCATGGCCGTCACGGACACCGCTATCCACGAGATCGACTGCCTGCCCTGGCTGGTGGACGACGAGTGGGACGAGGTCCAGTGTATCATGCCCAAGACCACTGGCAAGGCCCACCAGGGCCTCAAGGATCCCCAGGTCATGATCATGAAGACCAAGGGCGGCGTGGTTGCCATCCTGGAGGTCAACGTCAACTGCGGTTTCGGCTATGACATCAACTGCGAGGTGGTCTGCGAGAACGGCGTGGTAAACCTCCCCTGCCCCTCCTTCCCCACCGTCCGCTATGACCACCAGGTTTCCACCAAGATTGAGGACAACTGGATCCTCCGGTTCATCGACTCCTACGATGTGGAACTCCAGGACTGGGTGGATCACGCCCTGAAGGGGGAAACCGGCGGCTCCTCCGCCTGGGACGGGTATGTGGCTTCTATCACCGCCGACGCCCTGGTGAAGTCCCAGGCCACCGGCGCCATGGAAAAGGTCGTTACCGGCGGCACTCCGGACTTTTACAAAAAGTAATCTTTTCCGCGTTTCCCCGCAGCGCCCCCCATGACTTCATGATGATTTTAGAAAGGAGTTCCCTCTATGAAAATCGCCTTTGACGTTGACGTCCTCGCCAAGCAGATGCCCATTAAGGATTACGTCCGCAAGGTGGCCGACTGGGGCTACAAGTACATCGAGCAGTCCCCCCACCCCCGGATCAACCCCTTCTACAAGCACCCCTTGTTTTCCAGGGAGTGCGAGGAAGAGTACCGGAAGGCCCTGAAGGAGACCGGCGTGGAGATCTCCAGCTTCATCGTGGTTTACCGCTGGTCCGGCCCCACCGAGGAGCAGCGCCAGCACGCGGTTGCCAACTGGAAGCGGATGATCCAGATTGCCGTAGACATGGGCGTCCCCGTCATTAATACGGAGTTCTCCGGCGACCCCAACCAGCAGGAAATCTGCAACGGCATGTTCTACCGCTCCATGGAGGAACTGCTGCCCATCATCGAACGGGAGGGCCTCCGGGTGGAAATCCAATCCCACCCCTATGATTTCTGCGAGTTGAACGACGAGACCTGCGACATTGTCAAGTCTTTCCGCTCCAAGAACCTGGGCTACGTCTACTCCGCCTCCCACGGGTTCTTCTACGACCAGGGGAAGGGTGACGTGCGCCACATGCTGCAATATGCCGGGGACGAACTGACCCATGTCCTGCTGGCAGATACCTGGAACCAGACCAAGGACTGCCGCTACATCCTGAACCCCCCCTGGCTGAACCAGAGGGGCCGGGCGGACGCCACCATCCACCAGCACACCGCCATGGGCGAGGGGGAAGTGGACTTCGACGGCATCTTCGAAACCCTGCGGAAAATGGACTTCGCCAACAAGCAGATGAAGCCGGACGCCCCCAAGGCAGGCGGCGACAACATCATCTGCGTCAGCTATTTCGGCTTCCCGGAGAAGATGGACAAACAGGCCCCCGAGGCCCTGGATCGCATCCGGCACGAACTGCTGGGATAACACAAGGAGGTACTACCTGATGAAAATCGGCTTCAACGAGGGCTGCAACCGGTTCTGTGAGAACCACTCCGTCCTGGAGGATTTGGCTCTGTGTGAAAAATACGGCTTTGACTATATCGACGTCCAGTCTGAGTGCCTGGACCGGGAACTGGCGGCAGGTAAATACACCCTGGAACAGCTGGGGGACTTCTTCCGCACCCACAACATCAAGATGCTCTCCTACAACGCCCTGATCTTCTTCAACATGAAGGAAACCCAGGCAGAGAAGGACGCTGTCATGGCCCAGCTGGACGAGATCATCCGCCGCTGCCAGATCCTTGGCTGCCAGATGATCGTGGTGGTGCCCTCCATGGATTTGAAGGTTAAGGCCACCGTGGACGAAATCCGGGAGGACGCCGTGGCGGTCCTCCGGGAGATGGTGAAGAAAGTCGAGCCTTATGGGATCAAGCTGTCCCTGGAGTTCTGCGGCGCGCCTTCCATGTCCGTCAACCGCTTTGAATACGCCTACGACATTGTGAAGGAGGTCAATCACCCCCTGGTAGGCGTAACCCTGGACCAGTTCCATTTCAATGCCATGGCCTCCGGATGGGACGCCCTGGAGAAGGCCGACGGGAAGAAGATCTTCGTCTGGCACCTGAACGGCACGGAGAACATGCCCTGCGGCGCGGCCTACAATACCGACGAAGTCCGCCTCTGGCCCGGCGAAAAGGGCGACTGCCTGGATCACAAGCGGTTTGCGGATACCCTGAAAAAAATCGGCTTTGCAGGCGGCGTCTGCACCGTAGAGGTATTCCGTCCCGACTATTACAAGCTTTCCAGCGAGGAGAACATCAAAAAGGCCGCGGAAGTCACCCGGGCCCACGTGGAAAAATACTGGTAAATACCATCTGCCTGAACCTGTTCCGGCAGAGCAGCGCAGGGAGGATAAATATCCTCCCTGCGCTGCTTTTCCGCCTGCCGTGCCGGTTGTCAAAAAAAAGACAAATAGGTTTCCAATAATTTCAAATTGCACGCATAACCACACACATACGAATATTTTTTATTCATTTTTGTAAGGATTTAGTGTTGCATTTTTTCCCATTTAGTGTATAATAGAGAAAATACACTGACCAAGATTTCGCTGTTTATACCCACATTGCCTCCGCTCGTTTTGGGGACACTGCCCTCTTGTATGTGGAGTACTCCACATACACTGTCCTCCGAAGGAGGACAGGAAAAATTTTCTATTATCGATCTCACTACGGCAAACCGTACAGATATTTTGAAATTTGTAGACGAAGGCGGATGTTGATGGCAGCTCTAAGTAAGATAAACAGGAGCAGAAGCTTGCAGACAATCGCGCTGATAGGCATCTGTTTGGCTTTGATCCTGATTGGCGGGAACCACTACATATCTTCCCTGCGCAGCGACGTTATGCAGCAGGCGGTCTCCAATGTTCTGACAGCCACAAAACAGCAGCAGCAGGCGTTTGATATCTACATTTCCGGCGAGCGGGAGTGGCTGCACAGTCTTGCGGAGCACCTCTCCGAATCGCGGTCGGTGGATAGCGTGGAAATCCGTTCTGCGCTCCGGGCCTTTGCGGAAATCGACGCCTCTTATTCCGTCATCAATCAGGATGACGGCACGTTTTACAACAACAAAAACAACAAAACCTACCGTATGTACGGCGGCGAACTCTCCAAATACCGCGCGCTCTCCGGCGCCGGCGTCCGGGATCCCTATATGAGTCTCTATACGGCGGATCTGATGTTCGGCTATTACGAATGTTTCACCTTTGCCGACGGCGTCCGCGCCCTCTGCCAGAAGGGCTATGACTGCACCAAGGTGTCCGAGGAGTTTTCCCTTTCCTTCTACAACGGCCAGGGCCACAGCTATGTGATCACCCGGACAGGGGATATCCTCCTGCGGTCTGTAGACAAAAGCGACAAGAACTCCTTCGACAACATCTTTGATATGGTGGCCCAGCCCGGTGAAAACGAAAAGACATTCCATACATTCGTCCAGGCGCTGAATAACCGGGAAACCGGCACGATCTCCTTTACCGGTGAAGGCGTGGAATATTATTATACCTATGTCCCCATGGAAAATGTGCAGGACTGGTATCTGGTCTCGGTTGTGCCCATTGCCGCAGTCACCCAGGAGGCAGATGAAATTGTGATAAACTCTCAGGCGACGCTTTTAATGCTCCTGGTGTTGCTGACGGTGTTTTTGTCCTTTTTCCTGCTGATTTGGATCAGCCGCAAGGATCTGGAGATCCAATACCGGGAACGGCAGTTTGAAATCTTTTCCACCTATCTCTCCAACAATACGGACGACATCTATATCATGCTGGACAGTTCAGCAGAGTGGGCGGAGTACATCAGCCCCAATATTGAGCGGGTCCTGGGCATCCCCGAGGATGCCGTGGCAAAGGACATCCGGGTGATCGGCCGGGCAATATACCTGAATAACGACACAGTAGAACTGGAAACCATCAAAAGCATGGAGCCCGGCGACTCCATGAGTTCCATGCTGACGGAGCGGGTCAATTTCAAGACCCAGGAGCGGAAGTGGTTCCGGGAAAGCGTCTATTGCGTTTCCATGCAGGACCAGAAGAAAATCATCGTCTATATCTCCGACCGGACCAAGGAACGCAAGGTGCAGGACACCCTGTCCCAGGCCCTGGAGATGGCCCAGGTGGCCAACAAGGCCAAAAGTTCCTTCCTTGGCAGCGTCAGCCACGATATCCGGACACCTATGAACGCCATCATGGGTCTGGTGATGCTGCTGCGGGAAGAGGCGGACAATCCCGAACGGGTGCTGGAATACACCCAGCGGATCGACGCCGCCAGCCAGCACCTGCTGGGCCTCATCAACGACGTGTTGGACATGAACAAGATTGAAGGCGGCGCAACGCTGAACATCTCCGAACTGAGCCTGCCGGATATCATCGACGAGTTGAATACCATCATCCGGCCCCAGACAAAGGCGAAAAAGCAAACGTTCCATATCTACGCCACCTCCTTCACCCACGAATATCTCCTGGGCGACAAGCTGCGCATCAATCAGATTTTGATCAATATCCTCTCCAACGCCGTGAAGTACACCGGAGAAGGCGGCACCATCGAAATGTATGTCAGTGAACTGCCGCAGGTGATGAAGGATTACTTGAACCTGCAATTCATCATCAAGGACAACGGGCAGGGCATGTCCGAGGACTATTTGAAGGTGATTTTCGATCCCTTCACCCGGGAGCAGAACTCTGCTACCAGCAAAATCCAGGGCACCGGTCTGGGCATGGCAATCACCAAAAGCCTGGTGGAACTGATGGGCGGCACCATCAAGGTAGAAAGCACCCTGGACGAGGGCTCCACCTTCACCCTGAATCTGGAGTTGCGGATCCAGGCGACCACAGACGACCCGTCATTCTGGAAAAAACATGGCGTAACAAAGATGATCGTGGCCGACGACGACGAGAACATCTGCCGCAATATCATAAAGGGCATGTCCAATACCGGCGTAACGGTCCATACCGCCTCCAGCGGCCACGAGGCCATTGCAATGATGCGCACCGCCCGGGAAGCCGGTGAGCCTTATGATCTGATGCTGCTGGACTGGAAAATGCCGGACCTGGACGGCCTGGAAACCGCCCGCCTGATCCGGCAGAATTACCCCAAACTCCCCATCCTCTTCTTTACTGCTTACGACTGGAGCGATATCGCCCAAGAGGCCATTGAAGTGGGCGTGGAACACTTCCTGCCCAAGCCCTTCTTTATGCATAACTTCAAAGAAGCCATCCAGCGGATGCTGGGCGGCCGGAAACGGCAGTCTATCAGCCAGAGCGGCAGCATCGTGGAAGGGATGCATATCCTGGTGGTAGATGACGTAGAAGTCAACCGGATGATCCTGGTCAAGATCTTGGGCACCCTGGGGGCTACCTGCGAGACAGCAGAAAACGGACAGATCGCGCTGGATAAATTCAACGCATCCGCTCCGGGAGAGTATAATTTGATTTTGATGGACGTGCAGATGCCTATCTTGGACGGACACTCTGCCACAAAGGCCATCCGCGCCAGCCAGCACCCTGACGCGAAGCGGATTGCCGTCATCGCCATGACAGCCAACGCCTTTGTGGATGATGTGCGGGACGCCTTGGCGGCGGGTATGGATGCCCATGTCTCCAAGCCCATCGTTTTGGATCAGCTGAAAGCCACCATTCAAGACGTATTGTCCCGCAAGGAACAGTGACATAGACAATACAGCTGAAAAAGCGCAAATGCGCTTTTTCAGCTGGCGGGTTTTGGCCCGTCAGCGTGCAGGGCATGTGTGCGTTTTCTATGAAGCCAAACATATCTGGCCGCGCAGCGGCGCCCAGCGTTGCTTTGCACACCGGGTTGAAAAGCATCATTTAGACCCTTTTCCGCTATATTGGCTGTGTCTTCGCAGAATTATATTGAGAGGAGAGTTGTTAAAGATGGATTTGTTAAAAGAACTGGAAGGTCTTGGTGTCAACGTGCAGGAGGGCCTGGACCGTGTTATGGGGGACGAAGAGTTGTATAAAATGATGCTGGATATGTTTATTTCCACAATTGAAACCACCCCCATTTCTCTGGATGACTTTGACAACTCCAACCTCGACGAGTTAATCAGCCGGATCCACTCGCTGAAAGGGACCACCGGAAACCTGTCTATCCTTCCGCTTTTCACCCGTTACACCAAGACCCTGACTCTGCTGCGGGAAAACAAGCCCGCAGATGCTAAGAAGACCTATTCCAAGCTGCTGCCTGATCAAGAGCAGATTATTGACTGCATCAAGCGGCACAAGACCGCCTGACAGCAGCGCCTGGCGCGGGGCCAGTCCCTCCGAAAAGACGGGGCGCCAAATCCCCGTCCCCGCAATTTCGTATCATTGATGAGGAGAAAAAGCTATGTCCCAAGATCGGAAATATCTGTTGATCGTAGATGACACGGAGATTGACAGAATCATTCTGAAAAGCATACTCTGTACGGAATTCGAAATTTTGGAAGCCAGCAGCGGAAATATGGCGTTTGAGTTCATCACCTCCAAGCGGGAGATACTGGACGCGATCCTGCTGGACATCTCCATGCCAAATATTGACGGGTTTGATGTCATGCGGTTCATGGAGGACAAGGGAATCAACGACATTCCCGTTTTCCTGGTCACTGCGGAGCCTACCCGGGCCAACGTGGAGAAGGCGCTACAGTACAATGTGGCGGAGTTCATCGGAAAGCCCTTTGACAAGGAAGATATCCTGCGGCGGCTGCGGTCCCGTCTGGGCGTCCTGCCCCGCTATGATTTGGAAAAGGGCGATTTGACGGAAACGCTGAAGTACATATCCGACCTGGAGGTATTCTATCGGAATTACCTGGCGAACTTCGGGAAGAACGACGCCCACTACCGGATTATGACGGACCTGATGGAGATCCTCCTGACCAACTATAACCGGCTGTCCCGTGGATCCCGGCTAAGTGAGGACAATATCACCCTCATCAGCAAGGCCGCCTATTTCTGTGACATCGGCGAAATGCTGATCCCCGACAAACGGCTCCAACTCCTGTCGGGGCGGACGACCTCGGTGCAGGATCTGCAAAGGAACCACACAGAGTTCGGCGCCAGCCTGATCCGTCTGAACCGGTCCGAGAAATGCAGCTACTTCGTAGAGGTCTGCGCCAGCATGTGCCTGCACCATCACGAGCGTTTTGACGGAAAGGGCTATCCCAGCAAGATCATGGGACGCAACAACTCCATTTTCAACCAGTTCTGCAGGCTGGTGGACGAGTTTGACCAAATGCGTTCTAAATTTTACGGCGACAAGGCCAAACCTGTCAGTTTCGTCATCAAACGCCTGCTGCATGACGACAGCGGCATGGTAAGCCCGGAGGTCTATTCCGTACTGGAGGATTGTGAAAAGCAGATTTTCAACTATTTCATGAAAAAAGACGTCTGACGGCAAACGGCGCCGCTTTCCCCGGCGGCGGTTTTCCGCTGACGGTGTCTGGGATTTGAAATTGAAGCATCCGTATGTTGGTAAATCGGACTGAATAGAGAAGGACGTGTGGCAATGGAACTATGTGCAATCAGTCACGACAGTCATGCTGCCGATTCCCGTACAATTTTAATCATAGATGACGACGCCATCAACCGCATGATTCTGCGGAAAATTTTTGTCGGATCCTATGCTGTAAAAGAGGCCGAAAACGGCCGCCAGGGGCTGGCCGAACTGCTGAATCCGGACAATCAGTTCTGTGCGGTGCTGCTGGATGTGATGATGCCGGAAATGAGCGGCCTGGAGGTCCTTCAGCACCTGAAGGCGCTTGGCTTTCTGGATCGTATCCCCGTATTTCTGATTACGGCGGAAACCCAGGAAAAGGTAGTGCGGGAAGCCTATCAGCTGGGCGTCATGGACGTCATCAAGAAGCCGGTGATATCGTATATTGTCCTGCGGCGTGTCGCTTCCATTGTAGAACTTTTCGAAGCACGGAAGTACATGAGCAAGGTAATTAAAAACCAGCAAGAGGAACTTTTAGAGCAGGCAAACCGGATTATCGACCTGAATCAAGGCATGATTGAGGCCCTGGCCACCGCCATCGAATTCCGGAACGAGGAGTCTGGCGGCCACGTACAGCGGATTTCCGGAATCACGCGCCTGGTGCTGGAAAACACGGAGTTCGGCGAAGGGCTGAATGAAAACGAAATCAACAATATCTCCCTTGCTTCCATCATGCACGACGTAGGGAAAATTACGATACCGGACGCCATCCTGACTAAGCCCGGGCGGTTCACTCCGGAGGAATACGAGGTCATGAAGACCCACACCACCAAAGGCGTTGTCATCCTGGAAAGCATTCCCCAGCTGCGGGAAAGTGGGATTTACGATTACGCCTGCGACATCGCGCTGCACCACCACGAACGCTGGGACGGCAGCGGTTATCCCGACAAGCTGAGGGGGGAAGAAATCTCCCTTTGGGCGCAGGTGGTATCCCTGGCGGACGTATATGACGCCCTCAGCTGCAAGCGGGTGTACAAGGCCTCCTACTCCCGGGATAAGGTCTTGGAGATGATTTGGACAGGGCAGTGCGGCATGTTTAACCCCCGCCTGCTGACCAGCTTCTTCTCCATTGAGGATCAACTCTGCCGGATGTACCAAAGTCTCCCGGAGGCCCAGAATTTCTAATCCATCCAGGAATTGTCTGAAAACGGTGAAAACAGCCAGCAGTTCCTGTCCAAAAAAGGACTGCCCGCGCCTTTGGCGCGGGCAGTCCTTTTTCATTGCTGTCAAATCCTGCTGAGCAGTGTCAATCCTTCCCTACCGTCTTTTGTGATCCAGCACGTCCTGGATGATATCCGTCATCTTATTAACCACAATCGGCTTGGCGATATGGGCATCCATGCCTGCCGCCAGGGCCTCCCGCACATCATCCACAAACGCATTGGCCGTCATGGCAATCACTGCAACCGTCTTTGCGGAGGGGTGGCTGCTGGCCCGGATGGCTCTGGAGGCGGTATAGCCGTCCATAATCGGCATCTGCACATCCATCAAAATCAAATCGTACTCACCGGGGGCAGAGGACACAAATTTGTCCAGGGCCTCCTGGCCGTTCTCCGCCGTTTCACAGGCAGCGCCCAGCGTGCTGAGGATCTTCTTGAGAATCATCCGGTTTACTTCAATGTCGTCCACCACCAGCACGCGTTTCCCGTTGACCACCTGCTTGGTGGGATTCGGCACAGCCTTGCCGCAGCTTCCAATCAGACGGCAGACAGTCTCTTTAAAGTTGCTGATGAAAAAGGGCTTATTCAGGAAATTCCCGATGCCGATTTTCAGCGCTTCATCCTTAATCTCCTCCCAATCGTAGGCGGTAAGGATCACAATCGGGAGTTTGTCGCTGCCGCTGTCACGAATCTGCCGGGCAGCTTCCATGCCGCCGGTGCCGGGCATTTTCCAATCCATCAGAACCAGGTCATAGGGCTGCCCGTCCTCCTGCGCGCGGTGGACCATATCCACCGCCTTTTGCCCATCCAGGGCGTATTCCGCCTTAATCCCCACGCCCTCCATGGATTGGACAACAGAGCGGCAGATATCCAGTTCGTCATCCGCCACCAGCACATGGGTGATGCCGTTCTTCTCCCAAAACTTCGGATCTGTCTCCTTCTCCTGGATGCGGAGTTCCAGTTCAACGGTAAAGGTACTTCCCTTTCCAATCTGGCTCTTCACTTGAATGGAGCCGCCCATCATATCCACCAGGTTCTTGGTGATGGACATCCCCAGCCCGGTGCCCTGCACCTGGTTGGTCAAAGTGGCCTGTTCCCTGGTAAAGGGCGTGAAAATCACCTTTTGATACGCCTCGCTCATCCCCTGGCCGTTATCCGTGATAGTAAACCGGACGCGGCTGTAATTCGCCACCGCCTGGGGCAGTTCCGCCACAGTCATGGTGATGCTGCCGCCCTTTTGGGTATATTTCACCGCGTTAGACAGGATATTGATCAAAATCTGGTTGATCCGCAGGCGGTCGCCAATCAGGTGTTCGTAGGTAAGGGCCGAGGTGTGAATGTGGAAAGTCTGATCCCGGGCCTTGGCCTGAGGCCGGATAATGGCGTTAATCTCGTCAATGATTTCCGCCAGATTCAAATCCCCCAGATGCAGTGTAGCGCTGCCGCTCTCGATCTTATTCAAATCCAGAACATCGTTGATCAGCCCCAGAAGGTGTTGGCTCGCAGTGTCAATCCGCTGGCTGTACTCCAGCACCAGTTCCGGGTTATAGGCCTCCTGCCGCAGGAGGGTAATAAACCCCATGATAGCGTTCATCGGCGTGCGGATATCATGGCTCACATTGCCCAGGAAGGCGCTCTTGGCCTTATTGGCCACCTGGGCCATGGCAAGGGCCTCCGCCAGATTATCCTGGGTTTTCCGCTCCTTGGTGCGGTCGGAGATATAAACGATAATCTTCTTCTCGTTTTGGAGGATCTCGCAGTAGACGCTCTCCCGAAACCATTTCTCCTCCCCGGTCTTGCGGTTGACCCGCTTTGTCTCCTTTGGCTCAATCGCTTCCCCCGGCTTCAAATTCCACAGCCGCTCCCGTTCGACCGCTCCGCCGTCGTCATATTGGGCGCGGCCGAAGTGGCCGAGATTCTCCTCAATCTCTCTGGCAGAAATACCCAGCACCCGTTCCACATTGGGGCTGACATACTCTACCCTATCCCCTTCGCCGCTGAGCATCATGTACACATCGTCCGTACTACGGGCAAGATATGTAGAAAAGATCTCGAAAAGCTGCTTCTGATATCGGATTTGCTGATCCATCTCCTGTTGACGGGCCTCTTCCCGGACTTTTTGGGCCGTAACGTCCAGCAGGAACCGCTGGTAGAACCACTCCCCGTTCTCCTCCACCAGCTTAATATTTCCCATCACATAGTAGATGGAGCCGTCCTTGTGGCGGACGCGGTACTCGATATTGGCAGACTGCCCGCCCACCTGCAGGGACTGGATGCAGTGCCGGAGTTTCGGCTTGTCATCATCCAAAACGGAGGCCGCCACCGTATCAAAGCCGTCCGCCTCAATCTCCTCCTTGGACCTGTAACCCAGGATTTGGAGGGCCGCCCGGTTAATGCTGATAATGCGCCGCCCGTCCATGGTGTGGCACACTACGCCACATTCCATCGTCGTGAAAAGCCATTCCATGGTGCGGTTTTTCTGAACAATATCCTCTTTATAGGCCCGTTCCCGGGTCACATCTAACCCCACGCCCACAGTGCCCATCACGCTGCCGTTCAAGTCAAACAGCGGGGACTTATAGGTGGTCAGCGTCCTGCGTCCGCTGCCGGTCTGGAATATTTCCTCGGATATGCGGGTAACGCCGGAATCCAGAACCTCCCGGTCCGATTCAATGCAGGAGGGATCCTCCTTCTCCACATTCCAGATACATGTGTGGCATTTCCCCAAAATCTGTTCCCGGGTTTTCCCGGCGGCCCTGCAATAGCTGTCGTTGACCTTCTCATGGAGGCCATCCCGCCTCTTATACCAGATTAAAGTGGGCGTATTGTTGATAGTCACGTCCAAAAACTGGTTCGTCTGCCAGTAATCTGTCCGCAGCTTATAGTTCTCCTGCCACTTCAGGAAACGGAAACGCAGTTCCTCGTCCGTCATGGGCATAATCCAGATATCCTGGATCCCGTCCAGATACCTGGATATGTGGGCAACCTGGCGGTGCTCAGCCAGCACAATCAGTTCCGGGTGCGCCCTCCTGGAAAACAGCATCGTCCGCAGCAGTTCTTCCCCGTCAGTATCCCGGATATCCGCCAGGACTACGTCCGCCCGTTCCGCCAGATGCGGCGCCAACTCACCAGTCAAGATAAACGAGTGGGTGAATGCCTCCAGCGGGGACATCTCCCGGATGATATCGTAAATCTCCGGATGACGCCCCACGCAGTAAAAGTCAAGATGGCAATGATACATGCTGATACCCCCCTATATCCTGCGGATTACCAATAAAATTTAGCCGTATCGCACAGGATTTCCCCGCCGTTTTCGCCGATTCTTTGGGCAGAATATCTATTTGCTCTATTTTAGCAGAGTCGTGGGCACATGTCAACAATTGTCACGCGATATGGCCCGATTCACCTTTTTGTATATCCCCCTTTCCCCTGCCTTCCTACGCCGGAGCCTCTGCCCCGATATCCTGGGATTCCCGGGCGCAGCAAAGAAAAGGTTGTTAGAAATTCCCTGATATGGTACACTAACTGTGTCTGCTTTTCATATTTTTGCCGGTCGTCCGGTCATAGGAGGAATTTATGATGCAAACCATTCACCCGGAAACCTGGAAGCAGGATTTGCCCGCTTTTCAGGAAAAAACTGCCGCCTTTTACGCCGGTGAGTTGGACAAGGCCGCCTACAAGGGCTTTTCCGGCTACTACGGCAGCTACGCGCAGAAGGGCGGTTCCGCCAACATGCTGCGCCTGCGGATGCCTGCCGGCCGGGTAACAGCGGAAAAACTGGCTTTCGTCGCCCGGGCCATCCGCCAGTACCAGGTAGGCCGTGTGCATTTCACCACCTGCCAGACCATCCAGTTCCACGACCTGGACGGCCCCACCACCTGCGCCGTCATGTCGGACGCCCTGGATGCGGGGATTGTCACTATAGGCGGCGGCGGGGACTTTCCCCGGAATGTAATGTGCTCCCCCCTCTCCGGGGTGGAGAAGGAGGAATATTTTAACGTCCTGCCCTGGGCGGAGGCCGCCGGGGATTATTTGATGACCTTCATCAAGGCGGAAAAAATGCCCCGGAAGCTGAAGGTAGGGTTTTCCAATTCCCCCGCCAACCTGACCCACGCCACCTACCGGGATCTGGGCTTCGCCGCCCGGGCAGACGGCCTCTTCGACGTCTACAGCGCCGGGGGCCTGGGAAACAACCCCCGTTTCGGCGTGAAGGTGGCGGAGGGCGTCGCGCCTGCAAAAATCCTCTATTATATCAAAGCCATGTGGCTCACCTTCCGGGCCTACGGCAACTATGAGAACCGGGGCAAGGCCCGCACCCGCTATATGCAGGAGGCCCTGGGAGGGCCGGAAGCCTACGCCGCGGCCTTCAACGAGAAGCTGGCGGAGGTTTTCGCCTCCGGAGAGGATCTGGATCTGGACATTTCCCCCGTCGAAACCGTGAAGGCCGGGGACGGCATCGCCGTCTCGGACCGGCGGGTGATGGAGCAGAAGCAGGCGGGGCTTTACACCGTCTCCTGGCACCCCATTGGCGGGCAGCCCGCCCCGGCGGCCCTCTGCGCCCTGGCGGATGCCCTGGTGGAGATGCCGGGGGCGGAAATGCGGCTCTCGCCGGACGAAACCGCGTATTTCGTGTACCTCACCGGGGCGGAGGCCCGCCGGGTGCTGGATTTGACTGTTGGCGGCGCGGAAACGCTCTTTGAAACCTCCGTCAGCTGCATCGGTGGGACGGTCTGCCAAGTGGGAATGCGGGATTCCCAGGGGCTTTTATCGGCCTGCGTGCGGGCTGTGGATCAGGCCGGGATTCCGGACGGGGCTTTGCCGCAGATCCATATTTCGGGATGCCCGTCTTCCTGCGGGACGCACCAAACAGGGGCTTTAGGGTTCCGTGGGGCGTCAAAAGTGCTGGATGGCAAACCTCGGGCGGCCTTTACGCTGTTTGTAGGAGGCGATTCCCGGCAGGGTTCGGAGACCATGGGAAAAGAGTTGGGCGTGATGCTGGAAGAGCAAATTCCGGCGTTTCTGGTGGCTGTAGGGCAGGCGGCGGCAAAGGCCGGTGGATTCTTTGCGTGGCGGGCGGTTGAGCCGGACGCACTGGAGGAAATCGCCGGAAGATTTTTGCATATTTGAGGGGCGCAGAGACAGAGAGAACCAGACAGAGAGACAGATAGAAAGTACAGATAGACGATCCCCTTGTTCGTTACCCTGGGATGGGAGAATTTTGGCCCGGACAACTTCTTGTCCGGGCCCCTTTTTTGGCTTTTTAAAAAAATCCCTGTTTTTTTGAAAGTTTTTGAAATTTTCCCGCAGTTGGGCGGTATTTTCCGGGTTTTAGACAGAAATTTTTGATCCTCTGTTTTCTGGGCGGTTTTTTATAATTTTAGCTTAATTTTTTCGATTTTTTCAAAAATCTTTAAAAAAGGTGTGCAACTTTACCGAGCAGTTTTTGCTTAAATTACTACTAATAAAAGAATTATCTTTTTTATAATATTTCCTTATTGAATCGCAAATAGTATGTTGGGAAATTGGGCGGGAGACTGGAGGTAGCCCAGGGGTAGTCTAGGGTGCCGGGGGCGGCCTGGTCTGGGGGCAAAAAAGGGCCCGCCCTTGCGGGCGGGTCCTTTTTACCTTTTGTCTGAGAAACTCAGATTAGAGGATTTGTGATTGCTGAATCAGACAGTAGGAGCGTTGACGCTAACAGACACGTCGCAGTCCGCAGTAATATTTTCAATCACATAAGTGAAGACATAGGTGCGGCCCTCAACGTAGTTGTTAATCGTGAAGCCATTGTTAGTAGCAGTAATCTCATTTGCGCCAACCACAGTAGAGGCGATATTGTGGGAGACGAACTTCAGAGTGCCGTTAGTAACACTCAACACAACCTTAACAGCATTCGGATCCCCATCAACGAAGTCGAAGCGGGTAATGGTAACCGTCAGAACGGTGCTGCCATTGTGCTCAACCTTGTTGAGAGTGAGGTTAGCGGAAGCGAGAACATCCTCAGAGAGGGTGTTGCTCACAATGCCCTTGACAGAGTCTTCAACGAAGACCACGTCGTACTTCTCGGGAGTGACCACATCAGCCTGCCGCGTGACACGGAAGCCCTTAACATCCTTCTTACCAACAGTGAAGGTGGCAGTAGCCTTGCCGTCCTTGATGGCAACCAGGCCAGAGGTAGCAATAACCTCATTGTCGACGCCGATCATCTCGAAGTAGACATTACCAGTCACGCCCTTAGTAGCAGTGAAGTTCACCGTAACCTTGGAGTCAACAGGGACAAACATAGTAGAACTATTTCTACCCTGATACGTATCCTTGGAGGCGCTGACAACAGAAGTGCTACCATAATAGTTGGCCACATCGTTGTCAACCATGATATAACCGCCGCGGACACTATCGCCAATGATGTTGGCGGTAGTCAGCTGGAGCAGGAATCTCTGCGCCACAGCCTGGCCAAAGTAATCGCGATTCTCTTCGTTCTGCTCATCATAGAACCAGTAACGATCACCGTCTGCGTCCTCACCCTCGACGATGAGCCAGTTGCCCTTGTTGGAGATGAAGGTCTCAACACTCAGATCGTCCTCAACGTTGCCATTCTTATCGCAGGGCACATAGTAGTCTTCGCCATCAACAGACACTTCATAGAAGTAGTTCAGGGTGATGTAGACGTACCGCCAGTCGCCGCCGAAAGCGCCAACGTTCTTGCCGAAGGGAGTAATCAGGGCGGTCGCGGTATTCCCGCTGACCCTAATGTTCATCGCATAGTAATTCGCCTGCGCGAACAGATCCTCCAACTGGTCATCAATGGGAGCACCATTCCAGATGACATCCGCAACAACGGTAGAACCGCTCACGGTAATGCCAAGCTTGGTGACAATGCCCTTGCTAGTAGTGGAGGTGCCGGAGGAACTGCCCTTCTGGCCATCGGGATTGCGGTCATCAATGATGATGGTGGTCGCAGAACCCTCTTCCAGGATAGCAGCCAGACGGACGCCGCCGTTGAAGCCCTTATCGGCCTCGTCGGTGTTCATGTCGCGGATGGCGCGCTTCAGACCGTTAGTACCGGTGTAGAGTTCGTACTCGTCCCAAGCATCCTCGCCGTCCTTGCTGGCAGTAGCCAGAACAACAGCAACGTTCTCGGCAACGTGGAAGCCCTCATTGGTATCACGGCTGGTGTACAGAGTACCATTCTCGAACATCAGCTTGCTGACAACACCAGTGCCTACCAGAGGAGTCTGGAGGACAACGGTATCATAAGCGTTAACAGCGGTCTCAACTTCAGCAACATCCCAGATATACTTGGCGGGATCAATGCTGCCGATGGTGACCGGGCTCAGGGTGTTGGTACCAGTGTAGAGCGGCGTGCTCTTGGTCACAAAGCCGTCGGCATCGAAGCGAACCTCGTACCACTCGCCCTGCTCCATGTCCTTCAGATAGGACAGGCTGTCGCCGATCTCATAGATATCCTTGATCTCGCCATTGACGAGAACCTCGCGGGCCCAAGTCCAGGTCTCTTCGCCCTTCTTGCCACCAGCGTTGTTACCAGCAGTGCCGTACTCCTCATAGGAGAGCTTGTCGCTGGTCACATAGACAAAGTTCTTGCCACTGCCATTGTTCTCAGCGTCCAGGGTGGCGCAGGCAATGATGTAGCCCTTGTCGTTGTACAGGGTGTAGATTTCCTCGGTGGGATTCTTCGCATTGGCAACCAGGTTCTTGACAACCAGATCAGCGTTCTTCACGCCAACGGTGACAGACTCCACGTCGTCAACAATCTTCTTCACCTGAAGGCCGTCAGTCACGTTGACATCAGCAGTCTCGAGGTTCAGATAGACAGTCTCGTCGTTGCCATAGACACGGTTGATGGTGCTGTCGGAAGCGTTGGTATAACCAACCAGGGAGACATGCTTCTTATCAATGGTCTTGGTGTTGCCGGTATCAGCGGCCACATCAAAGTGAACATTGACGTCCTGAGCATACTGAGCAGCCTTAATACCCTTATCGGTATCGATGACCGCGCCAGAAGTCCGGGCCAGAGGAACCTCAGTCAGAGTGTACACGGTGCCGTCGCTGTTGACGCGGTACTTGCACCAGGTATTCAGCTGAGACAGGTTGCGGGAGCCGAGGATGCGGGCGCTGTCGCTGGCAGTGAGCAGGCTGCCATCGGCCTTGCTGGTGCCGCCGCGGCTCTTGCTCAGGTCAACGGTAACAGTCTTCATGGTGCCATCCAGGAAGATGACATTGGCGTCAGCCTTCTTGGTGGACAGGTTGCTGGTGTTGGCGTCGATGCCGGTCAGGAGCAGATACTGATCGGGATCCTCGTTGAGCTCCAGGCCAATCAGGTAGCCATAGGGATCGAGAATCACGTTGTAAGTGACATCCTTCAGGTTGACATCGTCATACTGGTCGAGGACTTCCTCGTCGTACTTGGCGGTGTCGGCATAGTCGTACTGAGTGCCGCCGGTCTTGACCCAATCGCCCTGCTTGAAGGCGTTGATGGTGGCATCAGCGACAACCTCGGGGGTCTCGATGGTCTGAATCTTGCCCTGAGCGACGGTGACGAGATAGATGTCGTCTTCCTTCACGTCTTCGACCATGTCGAAGTCTTCCAACTCAGCGGTCATGACTTCGTCATTGTCGCCGTCCTTCACGTAGACAGCGCCGCTGCTACGGGAAGCCTTGTTGTCGATGGCATAGACGTCGAAATCAACGTCTTCGTCCTTCTCGTTGTAGTCCTCAGCGGCCTTAGCGAGATAGGTGTTGATAACAGCGATGGTAATCAGTTCAGCGTCGGTGTCCAGGAAGACCTGGGTCAGAACGCCCTTGTCGGTCTTGCCGACCTTCTCATCGTTGCTGCGCTTGATGTCATCCTTACCGAAGATGGGGGCAACATTGGTGTCCACACCGTCGATATAAACAACTACCTTGCACTCGTCCAGACGAGACTGGCCGATGAGGTCGAACAGATCCTTGCCGGTAACCTTCTTGGTGTACTCGGTCATGAGCTTGTCATAATCGATGTAAGAGCCGAGCTCCTGCTTGTCATACACCCAGGTGTGGCTGGGACGGCCGAAGTCGTCGGTGGTGGCGCGCTTCTCCAGCTTGTTGAAGTACTCTTCAGCGAACTGGATGATGTTGTCGTTCTTGATGTTGTTCACGCGGCTGGCGGAAGAACGCCACTCACGGGAACGGGCAACACTGGTGCCAACATTCAGAACGTTGCCGGTAACAGAACTGTTGATGATGGTGCCATACTCGACCATGTCCGCCTGGAGCATGTTCAGAGCATACAGGCAAGCCTCTTCACGATTCACGGTCTTGGTGCCATTGAAATCGCCTTCGAGACCAGTGGCCAGGCCGATGCCGATGGCCTGCTTCGCAACGGCAACACTCCAGTTGTCGCCGATGTAGCCTTCGATCTCAGCATTGTAGCCCAAGGCGCCCAGCAGCATCTTCATGAAAGCATAGCCGGTCAGAGGATTGCCGGGCTTGAAGGTGCCGTCGGGATAGCCGTTGATGATACCGCGCTGCGCGCAGTAGGTGATGTAGCCCGCAAAATCGCCGTTCACGGGAACATCGGGGAAGGGAGCGGTGTCCGCAGTCAGAGAGGCCGCGGTGGTGGGACCAAGAACAAGATTGCAGATGATCTTGGCCGCCGCCTGACGGGTCAGGTTATTGGTGGGATTGAACTTGCCATCCGCATAACCATCAACCACGCCAATGGTGGAGATCACTTCGATGGCTTCGCCATAAGTAATGGCGTCGTCGTCCGTGAACTCCTTGGCTCCAGCACTGACAGTGACCAGAGACATGGTCATGACCAGCGCAAGAACCAGAGAAAGGAACTTCTTCATGGTGGATCTTTTCCTCCTTTTTTATTTACCGTCCGGCTGGCCGGTGAAGTGGGGGGCCTCCTTGCGGGACGCTCCGCCCTTTCCGTTTCCGCCTTCCGGCATTGAAGTTCTGTGGAGCAGCCCCGGCCGCCGGTCCCCCGGCGCACATACCGTGGCTAGCCAACACCCGTATCTGTACCGGCTATCCCGTCGAACGGTTGTGCTCCACGGTTTGCATCTTAACAAACCCAAGGGAGAAAATCAAGGCCTTGGGGCGGTTTGTAATATAACTGTAACAATCACGGAATAAAGCGGAAATTCATTTAAAGCATACCAATTAGCCCGATTTTATGGCAAAATTGTTCCGTTTCCGCTTATGTATCCCCCGCTTTCCCCCGGCCTCTCCGGCGGAATGTTACACGGCCGGCGGCCCCTAAAGGCCCGGGGGTGTGGAAATGACAGAGCAAGTGTGGTATAGTGGTAGGCGGATATCATAAACGGCTTTTTATTTTATATTATATTAGGTATTTTGTAAAGGAGGCAGCTATGCTGGAAAAGTGGAAGGACGCGCTGGACCAGGGTGTCCTGGCCGTCAGTACCAAATCCGAGGCCCTGGTAGAGGCCGGACGCACCCGCGCCGCCCTCGGCGCCGCCCGGCGGGAGATGGATGAGGCTGTCAACGAATTGGGCTTTACGGTCTACAACGCCTGGCTGGCCCACACCGAGGAGCCGGAGGCCCTGGAGAATGGATGCAGGCGCGTGCAGGACATCCACCGGGAGATCCTGGCCCTCCAGGAGCGGCTTGAACGCATCCAGGCGGGGGGCGAGGGGACAAAGCCTGTGCCCTTCTGCGCCGTGTGCGGCAGGAAGCTGGCTCCGGGAAGCCGCTTTTGCGACCAGTGCGGCGCGCCGGCAGGGCGGTGACAGCCATGTGGGAGATTCAAGGGCTCTGCAAGGCCTACCACGGGCGGCAGGTTTTACAGCCGGTGTCCCTCTCCATCGGCCCCGGCGAATGCCTGGGGCTCATCGGGGCCAACGGCTCCGGGAAATCCACCCTCCTGCGGCTGCTGGCCCAGGTCCAGCGGCCCGACGGCGGCAAGGTGCTCTTCCAGGGCCGGGATACAAGGGGGGACAAGGTCTTCCTCCGGCAGCGGCAGGGGTACGTCCCCCAGGAGGACGCCCTGGCAGAAGAATTGACTGTTCGCCAGCAGCTGGCCCTCTGGCAGGCAGCCTGCGGCCTCCCGGGGGCCCTCCCCCGGGAGATCCTGGCCCTGATGGGCCTGGAACCCTTGCTGAAAAGCCCCCTCCGGAGCCTCTCCGGCGGGATGCGGCGGCGGGTCAGCATCGCCATGGCCCTGCTGCCGGATCCGGATATCCTGCTGATGGACGAGGCTACCACAGGCCTGGACGGGGATTACCGCCTGGCCCTGCTGGAGTGGATGGAGCCTTTCTTAAAGCGCGGGGGCCGCGCCGTGTGGTGCACCCACCGGCAGGAGGAACTGGAACGGATCTGCACCCGCTGTATGCGGCTGGAAGAGGGCCGCGCCCGCTGGGGGCAGTGATCCGCCGGAACGCCAAATCACGAACGGGAATTTTGAGAACAACGGTGAGAGGAGCATGACAATGTTTTGTGATAATTGCGGAAAAAAGCTGGAGCCGGGTGCCAAAGCCTGCCCCTTCTGCGGGGCCGCCGCAGGGCGGAAAGCCGCCTTCGATCAACCCACCCCTGCCGCCTGGGACACCCCCGCCTATACCGGGGGGCCGGAAGTCCCGAAAAGCAAAGGCCGGCTCCTTATGGGCGCAGGCGCCGCCGTCCTTCTTCTCTGCTGCGCCGCCGCCCTTGCCTTCGGGCTTCTGTCCGGCAATCCCAAGGCAAACGTGGGGCAGGCCATCGCCAAATCTGCGGAGGCCTATTCCGGCGTCCTGGAAACCGTCCCGCTTTTTAGCTTCCTGGACACCGCAGCAGATCAAAACGTGAGCCAGACCCTTTTCCTGGAAATCTGGGATATCTCCGACGATTTCAAAACCGCTTCCTTTAATCCGGATCTCCTCCAGTGGCTGGGCCTGCGGATTTCCAGCGATTTCAGCCAGGAGGATCGGCTCCTGAACCTCTCTGCCGCCGCCTGCTATGACAGCGAGGAGATACTGCGCCTCCAGCTGGGTCTGGAGGACGATTTGGGCGAACTCTACTGCCCAGAACTGATGGAAAACCGCTCCCTGGTTTTCAGTACGGAAACCCTGGGAGCCGATCTGTCCTCCCTGGGCGCAGGGAACCTGGGGGATCTCCGCTTCAACCTCTTTGATCTGCTGGAGGCCTTCCAGCCGGTGGAACCGGACAGCGCCGCCGTTATAGCTCTGGTCAATGAGATTGATGTGAAAAAGACGGGAAAATCCACCGTCACGGTCAACGGCAAGGGCCTGAAATGCCAGGGCTACCGGGCCGTCATCCCCCAGGACGCCTTGGAAACCTATCTGGACGTGCTGGAGGAGGCCTGCGAGGCCCAGAACCGCAGGGGCCGCGAGGCCGTGATGGACATCCTGCGCTCCGCCGGCCTCGCCGAAAACCACCTCTCTGCCCTGGAGCAGGAACTGTTGGACTCCCTGGATTCCGCCTCCCGCATCCGCGCCCTGAAAGACGCCCTGCAGGACACCGGTGATGTGGAGGTGGACATCTTCCTCCATGAAGGCTATGTAGCTGCCGTGAAGTGGGAAGGCCCGGAGGGCAGTTTCTCCTTGTATCTTGGCGGCGGCGAGGCCTATCCGGACGATCTGGGCCTAGAGATCCAAATGGACGGCGCAGCCCTGCTGCTGTCCTCCTCCGGCAATCACACCGGGAAGGATGAGGCCTTTACAGACGTTACCTCCCTGCGGCTCCAGACCAACGGCGTTACGGTTTCCAGCTTCGTTTCCGACCTAGCCTACCGCCCGGATCGGAAAAAGAATTTCACCTGGAGCCTGCAAAGCGGGCCCATCACCCTGGCAGCCGAAGGCCGTGCCCTACCCGGCCTGGATTTCCTGGAACTGGAACTGGACGACGTGACCCTTTCCGCCTATAATGAACCCATTATCTCCCTGGAAGCCGCTTATTCCGTGGGGCCCTATCAGGGCGGCAGCCGCGGGGCGGAGGAAAAACTGATCCTGTCAGAGGCGGAACCCCTGGATCTGTACATGTTCCTGCTGCAAATCAACAAGAATTTTTCTTCCTGGAGATACCAGACAGGTGCACGGTTCCCCGTCCTGGCCCCCTTCTTCCGGTCTCTGTAAACGGCATGGGAGGTTTTCGGTTCTTTTTCACCCTTCTGGGCCTGACCCTGCGGCGTCTCCGGC
Organism: uncultured Oscillibacter sp.; assembly: GCA_910584995.1. Classification (GTDB taxonomy): domain Bacteria; phylum Bacillota; class Clostridia; order Oscillospirales; family Oscillospiraceae; genus Oscillibacter. The sequence continues at coordinate 73,630 of CAJUDW010000008.1, forward strand.
TTCTGCCTTTGGCGGGGCTGGTTCTCCTGTGCTGCCTGCTCCCGGGGCTGCTGGGGGCAGGGGCAGAGGCGGCATTGTCCCAGGGGGCGGCCTTCTCCGGGCTCCAGCTGGCCCTGACGGCCCCGGAGGGGGACGGCGTCCCTGCCATACTGGAAAAATACCTCAACAACATGGAGGATGTCCGGCAGTACTGCCAAATCTCCGCCATGGACTACGACAGCGCCCTGGCCGCCCTGGAGGAGGGCCGCGCCGCCGCTGTGCTGGCCCTGCCGGAGGGCTTCATCCGCACCGTCCAGCAGGGCGGGGAGCCGGAAGTCCGCCTGATTGTGGACAGCCGCCGCCCCCTGGAGGGGGCCCTTGCCCTGTGGGTGGGCCAAAGCGCCTCGGATCTGCTGGCGGCAGTGCAGGCGGGTATTTACGCTGTGCTGGACGCCTATGACGCCGCCCCGCCCCCCGGGCTGTCCCGGGATCGGGTGGTAACGGAGATCAATATGCAGTATGTCCAATGGGTCCTCCGGCGGCACACCCTCTTCCGCCCGGAATCCCTCTCCCCCACAGAGTCCCTGCCCATCGCCGTCCACTACCGGCTGAGTCTTCTGTGGTTCCTGGTTCTCTCCCTGGCCCCCCTGTTCGCCTGGAACTTCCAGGGGGCGTGGCCCGCCGCCCAGGCCCGCCTCCGCTGGGCGGGACGGAGCCCCTTGTGGGGATATGCCGCCAGCTTGGCCGCCTGCGGCCTGACGGCGGCCGCCTGCGTCTTTCCGGCACTGGCCCTTTGGACGGGGGAGGCCTCCCTGTCCCTGGCGGCGGCCTCCCTTCTCTGCGGGGCCTTCTTCGCCGCATACGCCGCCCTCTGCGGTACCGCAACGAAAACCGCCGCCGGGTGCGGCGGGCTCTCCCTCCTGCTGTCTTTGGGGACGCTGGCGCTATCAGGCGGCATTGTCCCCCCGGCCCTTCTGCCGGAGGCCCTCCGCCGCCTGATCCCCCTCTCCCCCGCCGCCTGGCTGCGATCCCTGACGGCGGAATTCCTGGGCTTCCCCGGCATGGCCCACAGCCGTATCCTGCTGCTCTTTTCCGCCGTGCTGCTGGCCTGTATGGCCGTCCCCCTTTACAGCCACCGGGTGCGGGGCCAGGAGGCAAGGCTATGAGATATCCATGGACAGCCTTTCTCCTTGCTCTCCGGGCGGGGCTGCGGGATCTCCGGTTCTGGGGGGTCTTTCTGCTGGCCTTGGCCGCAGGTGGGGTTTTTCGCTGGACGGCGAACGCCCCGGCGGAGGCGTCGATCCAGGTGGGGGTATCCCTGCCTGCCCAGGGCGGGGAGGACTTCTGGCAGGCCCTCTCAGCGAGAAGCGGCGATATTCTGGAATTCGTCCCCGCAGAGGAGTCCCGCCTCCGGCAGAAGGTCTCCGCCGGGCAGTGGGACTGCGGCCTAGTTCTGCCGGAGGACTTCGCCCGGCGGCTCTCCGGCGGGGACACCGCCGGCCTTGTGACACTGGTCACAGGCCCCGGCTCCACGGTCTATCCCCTGGTGCGGGAGACAGCCTCTGCGGCCCTGGCTGCGCTGATCTCCCCCCGGATCGCGGAGGAGTACCTATCGGGCCTGCATCTGCCTCCGGCGGAAGCCCTGCCGGAGGTTCCCCGGACATCGATTGCCCTGAAGACCCTGGACGGCGGGCCCCTGGCCCTTCCGGCCCTGGCCCGGAGCGGCGGCGATCGGCTTTTCCGGGGCGTAACCGCGGTCCTGCTGCTGGTCTGGGCCCTGCTGGCGGCCATGGATCTGGGCCGTTGGAAGGAGTCCCCCGCCGCTGCCCGCCTCCGGCCCTGCGTAGGTACGGTATCCCTCCTGCTCCCCCGCCTGCTGGCGTCCCTGGCCCTGGCCATGCTGGCCGGCGGCGGGGCGATGCTGGCGGCTATGGGGAAGGATGCAGGGCTTCTGCCTCTGGCCTGCTATCTGGCATCGCTGGGCGGCCTTGCCCTGGCACTGGGCTGTACCCGGCGGGCCTGGGCCCTCTTGCCGGTACTGCCTCCTTTCGTGGCTGCGGCGGCGCTGGCCCTCTCCCCCATCCTGGCAGACACGGCGGCACTGTTTCCATCCTTGGCTCCGGTGATTGCGTGGCTACCCACCACCCTCTATCTGCAAGGCTGTAGTGGGGACGGGACAGCGTGTGTCAAGCTGCTGGCCATGACAGCGGCACTCCTGCTGGCAGCCATGGCCGCCGCCCATATGCCGGAGCGTTTTTTCAGCCCGTCCCGGAGGCGGAACGGATAAAGAAGGCGGGCACACAATGTGTGCCCGCCTTCTTCCTCATCCCTTCATACCGCCGGATTTCCGGAACAGCAGCGCCCCTGCCAGCCCGCACGCCGCGGCGGGCAGCGCCCATCCAAATCCCAGGTGCGCCAGCGGCAGGGCCGCCAGGAGGGGCATATCCATCCCCACATAGACCCGCAGGGCCTCCAATACGCTGAACACTAGCGCCCCCAGGGCCGCAAAGCGGAACACCCAGTTGTTCCGGATACTGCCGCCGAAGGCCGCCAGTACAATCAGGGCCAGGGAGGACGGATACACAATATCCAGAACCGGAGAAGCCACGGCAATGATCTGATCCAGCCCGATATTGGACACCACTGCGCTGAACACGCACATCACCCCCACCAGGGCCGGGTAGGAGAGCCGCCCGCCGGAGAGTTCCGAAAAATAGTCCGCAGAAGAACTTACCAGCGCCACGGCGGTAGTCACGCAGGCCAGGGCCACCACCAGGGCAAACACCACTGTGCCCGCCTGCCCCATCAGACTCCGGACAATATACGTCACCAGGAAGGTGCGGTTCACCCACCGGCCAAACTCGCCGGAGGTGGTCACCCCCAGATAGGTCAGCCCCATATACACCACGAAGAGGGCGGCCCCCGCCACGGCACCGGCACCGGCCACTACCCGGAACTTGCTCTTTTGATCCTGATACCCCTTGCTCTGTGCGCTCTTCAGGATAATCCCGCCGAACACCATGGCCGCCAGCACGTCCATGGTCTGGTATCCTGCCTTCACACCGTTGGCGGGCACGTTCTCCACCAGCGTCCCCCCGGGTACCGGCCCCAGGGGATGGAGCACGCCCCGGAGAATCACCACCAACAGCCCAATCAGCAGCGCGGGGGTCAAGATTTTACCCACGATGTCCACCACCGCAGATTCCCGCACGCTGAGAAGGAAGATGACCGCAAAGAACAAAACGGAAAACACCATCGCGCTTGCCTCCGGAAACAAGGGCGTTACGGACATCTCAAACGTGGAGGCCGCCGTCCGGGGAATCGCCAGCATGGGGCCGATGCAGAGCACCACGGCGCTCATCAGCAGGGCCGAAGGTATCCGGCCCAGACGGCCGGTGACGCGGCTTACGCCCCCCTCCCGGAGGATGGCAAACATGGCCAGCAGGGCCAGGCCGATATCCGCCATGTAATAGCAGAAAAATCCCAAAATCCACTGCCCGCCGGACTCCAGACCCAGATACGGGGGAAAAATCACGTTGCCCGCCCCGAAGAACATGGAGAACAGGGCGAAGCCAATCACAAAGACATCCCGACGCATACTCACTCTCTCTTTCCGCCGCCCCGTCCGCCCCAAAGCAAGCGCGACAGAAGCTGCAAAGTGTTTTTCCTTCATATCGTGCAAAAAAACCGGCCCGTATCCTCCGGAGCCGGCACTTCCCTGATTCTATCGGATTTTCATAGGCTTGTCAATCATTGCGCAGACTATTCCTTGTTTTCCCCTCCTCCCTTGCCGCCGGGGCCCCCTTGTGGTATACTCAGCAAAGCTGAACCGTATCAAAAAAGATGCTTTCCCCGTCTGCCGGCTATAAACAATAGCCCCAACCCCATACCAATTCCGCTCCAGCGCCGAAGGAGGACGCCATATGACCATACAGGAAGCCATCCGGGCCCACCACACGGTCCGCCGGTATACAGACCGCAAACTCCCGGAGGAAACCGTCCTCCGGCTCACCGAGAGAATCCGGGAAAACAACAAACTCTTTCACCTGCGAATGAGGCTGGTAACAGAGGACAACGAGGCCTTTGGCCCCCTTCTCCGACTGTTTTTGGCAAAAGGCGTCCGAAATTACGTAATATTAGCGGCAGATAATACAAATAGTATAGGAGAAAACCTGGGCTACTGCGGCGCGGACATCATGCTCCTGGCCCAGACGCTGGGCCTGAACTCCTGGTGGGTGGGCGGCACCTTCAGCCGGAAGGGCGTCCAACGGCAGGCAGGGGACGGGGACGCCGTGGCAGGCGTGCTGGCCCTGGGCTACGGGGCCACCCAGGGGACGCCCCACAAGTCCAAACGGCCGGAAGATATCAGCCGCTACGACGGAACCCCGCCGGAGTGGTTCTCCCGCGGGGTAGAGAGCGTCCTCCTGGCGCCTACGGCCCTCAACAGGCAGGCTTTCACCATCCGGGGCAGCGGCGGGACTGTGTCCATGACCTGTGAAAACGGCGTTTTCTCCGGGGTGGATCTGGGCATCGGCAAATACCACTTCGAGGCCGGGGCAGGTAAGGAAAATTTTACCTGGTCTTAACCCCCGGAACCTGCCGGAGGGTAAAAATCCCTGTACAAACCGGCAAAAAATTGCTATAATTGTCCCAGCAGACTATTAATATGACAAAAAAAGGGAGGCACATCCCATTGAGAAAGCCAGTGCCGGCGTCCAACATCCCCAGCCGCCGGGAAATGCCTGTCCACAACCCGCGTCCCGAAACCGGCCTCACCTCCGCCCAGGCGGCGGCCCTGGCGGAGGCCGGATGGGACAACCGGCCTGTGGATTCTCCAACCAAATCCGACAAGCAGATCGTCCGGGAAAACCTGCTGACCTATTTCAACCTGATTTTTGCCGTCCTGGCGGCCTGCCTCCTGCTGGTGGGGGATTGGAAGGACATGACCTTCCTGGCCATCGTGGCCGCCAATGCCGTGATCGGCATCGTCCAGCAGATCCGCTCCAAACGCACCATTGAAAAATTGACCCTGCTGTCCGCCTCCAAGGTCCGGACGGTGCGGGAAGGACGCGTCCTGGAACTGCCGGTGGATCAGCTGGTGCGGGAGGACGTCATCGAACTGACCGCCGGGTGCCAGATCCCCGCCGACGGCCCGGTCCTCACCGGGCAGGTGCAGGTGAACGAGGCCCTGATCACCGGCGAGGCCGACGCCATTACCAAGGGCCCCGGGGATCTGCTCCGCTCCGGCAGCTTCGTGATTTCCGGCAAATGCCGGGCCCGGCTGGATCAGGTGGGGGCGGACTCCTACGCCGCCAAGCTGACCCTGGCCGCCAAAAAGGACGCGGGCCCCGGCAAATCCGAGATGATGCGCTCCCTGGATCACCTGATCCGCTTCATCGGCGTGGCGCTGATCCCCATCGGCGGGGCGCTCTTTTATACCCAGTATGTGACCCAGGATCTGGGCCTGCGGCAGTCGGTGATCTCCACCGTGGCGGCCCTGATCGGCATGATTCCGGAGGGATTGTTCCTGCTGACCAGCGTAGCCCTGGCGGTGAGCGTAATCCGCCTGGCCCAGAACCGAACCCTCATCCACGAGATGAACGCCATCGAGACCCTGGCCCGGGTGGACGTGCTGTGCGTAGACAAGACCGGAACTGTCACCAGCCCGGAAATGCAGGTGCGGCAGGTAGTCCCTCTGGACGCCGCCTGCCCCGAGGCGGATATTGCCGACGCCCTGGGGGCCTTCTACAAGGTGATGGAGCCGGACAACGACACCGCCCGGGCCATTGCGGCAAAATTTTCCTACGGTCCCTCCTGGCCCGCCCGGGAGATCATCCCCTTCTCCTCCGCGTCCAAGTGGAGCGCCGTGAACTTCTCCGGACGGGGCGCTTACGTGGTAGGCGCACCGGAGAACATCATGGGCCGGGAGTTCGAGCCCCTGCGGCCCCAGGCCCGCGCCTTCGCGGAGCAGGGCTGCCGGGTGTTGCTGCTGGCCCAGTGCGACAGGGCGGAGCAAGGGGCTCTTCACGGCATTATTTTACCCTTGGCCCTCCTGGTGCTGGAAAACCCCATCCGCCCCGGCGCGGCGAAAACCTTTGCCTTTTTCCGGGATCAGGGGGTGGAGGTGAAGGTTATCTCCGGCGACGATCCGGTGACGGTCTCCGCCGTGGCGGCCCAGGCGGGCATTGAGCACGCAGACCGCTGGATGGACGCCCGGGAACTGAAAACCGACGCGGACATCGCCAAGGCCGTCCGGCAGTACACGGTCTTCGGCCGGGTGGTGCCCAACCAGAAGCGGAAGCTGGTTCGGGCCCTCCAGAGCCAGGGCCATACGGTGGCCATGACCGGAGACGGCGTGAACGACGTGCTGGCCCTGAAGGACGCCGACTGCGGCGTTGCCATGGCTTCCGGGGCGGACGCCGCCTGCCAGGTGGCCCAGCTTGTCCTGCTGGACAGCGACTTTTCCGCAATGCCCAAAGTGGTAGCGGAGGGCCGCCGGGTCATCAACAATATCCAGCGGGCCTCGGCTCTGTATCTGGTGAAGAACATCCTCTCCTTCTTCCTGGCTATTATCACCCTGTTTGCCGACTTCCCCTATCCCTTCGTCCCCATCCAGCTGACGCTGATCTCCGCCCTGACCATCGGCATCCCCTCTTTCTTCCTGGCCCTGGAGCCCAATCACGAACTGGTACACGGAAAATTCCTCCGGAACGTGTTCCGCAAGGCCTTTCCAGGAGGGCTCTCCGCCATTTTCGTGGTGCTGTTTGCGGAACTGTTCGCCTTTGCCCTGGAACTGACCATTCCGGAACTCTCCACCATCTGCGTTGTCATCCTGGGCATCAACTGCCTGATGGTTATCTACTACGCCGCCCGGCCCCTGGACGCGAAGCGGATTGTCCTGCTGGCCACTATGAGCGTTGCCGTGTTTATCGCCGTGGTGTTTTTCGGTGATGTGTTCTCCCTGTCCCTCTCCAGCCTGGGATTTGCCGGATGGCTGGTGCTGGCGGCCATGGCGCTGCTGGTTGTCCCTGTGCAAATGCTGCTGCAAAGGCTCTTCGACCGGTGCAGCGCCATTGTGGACAGCCGGGCAGAGCAGCGGGCACGCCGCCGGACCGGCAGACGCCGGAACAAAGCGTAACCGCGTCCCGCCCGGAGGTTTTCCGGGCGGGATTTCCATCTTATCCGAGATGCATCTCATTCTCTGACAAAGCCCCGCTCCGGGCCTCGGCTGCCCGCTTTTGGCGGACAGCCCGGCGCCCGTTTCCCGGGGCGTGTTTTTCCCCCATGCATGCCGCGAAAAGGCAATTGACCCCCCTTGCCGCCTGCCGGCGGCAAACCTTGGCAGCGGGCTTTTGGGGCAGGCAGCGGCGCTCTTCCCGAGGTTTTCCGGGCGGAACTGCCATGCCTATCTGGAAAACAGCTAATAAAATTTGTGGGAACTGCCAAAACATTTTTTGGGGGCTTGACAAAAACGCCTTTCCGGGTTTACACTGCGGTCAATCCAAAGTGAACAAACCGATGATGCGGACGAGTACACAGAGTGAGGCTCTTTCAGAGAGCCGCCGGCGGTGGGATGGCGGCAGAGAGGAATCTGTGGAATGGACCGCAGAGGGCGGGCCGAACGGGGAATTCCTCCCCCAGTAAGCGCCGACGGGTTTTTCCCCCGTTACCAAGGAAAGGCGTGTGATGGCACGCCGCCGAGCGGGCGATTTTATCGCCAATTTGGGTGGCACCGCAGAAGTTTCAGACTTTTGTCCCAAAGGAACCATTTTGTTGGGTCCTTTCCTGGGACGAAGGTCTTTTTTTGACGCGTCCTTTTGGAACCGGCCAACATCCGAAAGGAGAAAAACGTCATGACTACCGAAAAAATCCCCTACAAAACCTATCTGGCCGAAGAGGAACTGCCCCGCACATGGTATAACGTCCGGGCAGACATGAAGGTCAAGCCCGCACCATTGCTGAACCCCGCCACCGGGGCCCCCATGGGTTTCGAGGACCTGCGGCCCGTGTTCTGCGACGAGTTGATCCGCCAGGAACTGGATAATGACACCCGGGAGATCCCCATCCCGGAGGAAATCCGGAATTTTTACAAGATGTACCGCCCCTCCCCCCTGGTACGGGCCTACTGCCTGGAAGAGCAACTCCAAACTCCGGCGAAAATCTATTACAAATTTGAGGGCAACAACACCTCCGGCTCCCACAAACTCAACAGCGCCATTGCCCAGGCCTATTACGCCAAGAACCAGGGCCTTACCGGCGTCACCACCGAAACAGGCGCGGGACAGTGGGGCACCGCCCTCTCCATGGCCTGCGCCTACTTGGGCTTGGACTGCAGGGTCTACATGGTGAAGGTCAGCTACGAGCAGAAGCCCTTCCGCCGGGAGGTCATGCGTACCTACGGCGCCGCCGTAACCCCCTCCCCCTCCATGGATACGGAGGTGGGCCGGAAAATCCTCGCGGAGCACCCCGGCACCACCGGCTCCCTGGGCTGCGCCATCTCCGAGGCGGTGGAAGCCGCCGTTTCCCGCCCCGGCTACCGCTACGTGCTGGGAAGCGTGCTGAACCAGGTGTTGCTGCACCAGTCTGTTATCGGCCTGGAGACCAAGACAGCTTTGGACAAATACGGCGTACAACCGGACATCATCATCGGCTGCGCCGGAGGCGGCAGCAACCTGGGCGGCCTCATCTCCCCCTTCATGGGGGAAAAACTCCGGGGGGAGAAGGACTACCGCATCATCGCTGTGGAGCCGGCTTCCTGCCCCAGCCTCACCCGGGGGCGGTTCGCCTATGACTTCTGCGACACCGGCATGGTCTGCCCCATGGCCAAGATGTACACCCTGGGCAGCGGGTTCATCCCCTCCCCCAACCACGCCGGAGGCCTCCGGTATCACGGCATGAGTTCCGTCCTCTCCCAACTGTACCACGACGGTTATCTGGAGGCTGTCTCCGTAGAGCAAACCAAGGTCTTTGAGGCGGCGGAGGTGTTCGCCCGGGTGGAGGGCATCCTTCCGGCGCCGGAGTCCAGCCACGCTATCCGGGCCGCCATTGACGAAGCCCTGAAATGTAAGGAGACGGGAAAAGAAAAAACCATCGTCTTCGGCCTCACCGGCACCGGGTATTTTGATATGGTGGCCTATGAGAAGTTCCACAACGGCCAGATGAGCGACTACATTCCCACAGACGGGGAACTGGAGGCCAGCTTCGCCAAATTGCCCCAAGTGCCCGGCTGAAACCGGCAGATCAACTTTATAAGAAAGGAAAGAGCAGGCTATAAAGCCTGCTCTTTCCTTTACATCATGTACAAAAACAGCCTGTCCGTGCCGGTATGTACGGGTTTCCGGCAGACGCGCCTTCCGGGTGTCAGTCCTCGTCCTCGCTGTTCCGGCTGGCCTTGAGTGCCTCCGCCTCATCCAGCAACACCTTCGCAGCAGAATCCCGGCCCTTCACCATGGTGGTCCGGCCGTTGAGATGGCCGCCGTCCTCCACCACGAAGGATACCGTCTTGACATCCCCCTCGATGGTCCCGGTCTTTTCCAAGCGCAGATGATCCTGGGCCACAATGTTTCCCTCCACATTGCCCGCCACGCGGATCACATCGCCCTGGATGGGGCCTTTCACAACACCGGTGGCAGCGACAATCACATAGCCCTGAAGGCTAACCTCGCCTTCCACCACACCCTCAATCTGCACAACGCCCTCGCCATGGATGCTGCCTGTTACCACAATATCCTGGGCGATGATGGTGCTGGTCCGGGGCTCCGGGAGCTGAGGAAGATCCTCGGTCCGATCCTCTGGCTCCGGCACAGTCTGCGAAGTTGTCGTTTTCGTCTGTCCTCCAAAGAAAGCCATTGTATCCCGCTCCTTTCTCATGATTATTAAGTGTATCACAAAAATATGCGATTGGCAAGATTTGAATGGGAAAAAATCCGGCCTGTCCCTCTGGAAAATCCCTCCAGCCTCCGCGGAACGGGGCAGCCGGCCTTTCCACCGGAGCCCACGGGGCTTTCCTGCCCCGCTTCCCAAAACGGGCAGGAAAAATCCTCTTGCCATTTCCGGAAAATCTGGTATAATCGTTATAAAGTGGATGTTGTCTGCCCTTTTCCCCTTTTTGCCCGGGCAACTGTCAAACCCGATACAGGATATCCATATTGATATATGAGGTGATTGCTATGATCGGCGGCATTTCCGGCGCCGGAATCGGCTATTACAATCCCTATACCCTGGGCTATCAGCGCCCCGCCTATCCGGACGGCCAGGCCGTGCAGAAGCCCGCCTTCGCCATGGTGCGAAACACCCGGCCGGCGGCCAGCCCGGAGATCCCGGTGCAGCCGGTGCGTCCCGCCCCTGCCGTCACTTCCGGCGCGGCCAATCCCCAGTCCCTCCCCATCATCCGGGAGGGGGCGGATCCTGTGGAAATGGCAGTGCGGATGCGGATTCAGTACCCGGACTCCCAGAATGCGGCGCAGGCTTCCGCCGCGGCCGGCCCGGAAGGACAGCTTCCCCCTCTCCGCCAGGGGGCTGATCTGCCCCGGAACGTCCTTCCGGACGATCAGGCAGAGGCCGGCCAGGCGGAAAACGCCCAGGCCGCCAAGAGCGCCCAGGAGGTCTTTGAGGAGGGCGAATGCCAGACCTGCAAGGAGCGGAAGTATCAGGACGGGTCCGACGACCCCGGCGTCTCCTTCAAAACCCCCACCAGCGTTGATCCCTCCCAGGCGGCCAGCGCCGTCCGGGGCCACGAGATGGAGCACGTCACCCGGGAGCAGGCCAAGGCCCGGCGGGAGGATCGGAAGGTAGTCAGCCAAAGCGTCACTTACCACACCGCCATCTGCCCGGAGTGCGGCAAGACATACGTTTCCGGCGGCACCACCCGCACCGTCACCAAGGCCAACAATGAGCCCCAGCAGGAGGACACCGCCCGGCAGGACGAAGAGCAGGCCCAGCGCCAGCCCTTCTCCGCCATCGCGTAAGGGCTGCCGGAAATCATATTCATCCAGGAGCATGGCAGGGCCCGCCCTGCCATGTTTTTTTCCAACCAAATTTTCCGGAACGATAAAAAGGAGGCTGACTTATGGTGGAAACCACAGGCAAAAAAACGCAAATCTTCGCCCATCGGGGCTTCTCCGGCAAGTACCCGGAAAACAGCCCCCTGGCTTTCCGCAAAACGGCGGAGGAGACCGGGGCCGGCGGCATCGAAAGCGACGTCCACCTCTCCAAGGACGGCCAGCTGGTCATCATCCACGACAACACCGTAAACCGCACCTCCAACGGGGCCGGATACGTGAAGGACCTGACCTATGAGGAACTGCTGTCCCTGGATATCGGCAGCTGGAAATCCCCGGCCTTCGCGGGGGAACACATCTGGACCCTTCCCCAGCTGCTGGACTTTTGCCGGGAATCCGGCCTGCTTTTGAATCTGGAACTGAAAAATGACGAGATCTTCTATCCGGGACTGGAGGAGCGGGCCATTGCGGAAATCCAGGCCCGCAAAATGGAGGATCAGGTGTTTGTCTCCTCCTTCAACCACGTTTCCATGGAGCGTTTCAAAACCCTATGCCCGGATATCAAGACCGGCCTGCTGTACGGCGCCCCTATGCTGGCCATGCGGCACTATCTCGCCTGGAGCAGCGCCGACAATATCCATCCCCGCTACTCTGTTTTACAATTTGACCCGGAACTGATGGATCTGTTCCGGGACTGCGGATTGAAGGTCAACACCTGGACCGTTAACCAGGAGGCGGATATGCGGGACATGCTGGATCTGGGCGTGGACTGCATCATCACCAACTATCCCGATCTGCTCTGCCGTGTGGCGGCAGGGCATGTCTCCTCCGGCAACAGGCCGTGAGGCCCGGTTTCCCCCGGGAAAATCCCCCGTTCCTCTTGTAAATCCCAGGAAACGGGAGTATAATAGGGCGAAAAACGCAAGATCAGGCGGGACTATCCGTCCGACTTCAAGAACAAGGTGGACTATGATATGAGTTATACAAAAATTGCGGCGGTCTTCGCCGACAGCGAATCCCTCTCCGGCCAGGAAATTACGGTGGGCGGCTGGGCCCGCACCATCCGGGATATGAAGAATTTCGGCTTTGTGGAGTTGAACGACGGCTCCTGCTTCCGGAACCTCCAGGTAGTTATGGAAGCCGGTGCCCTGGAAAACTATAAGGACATCGCCGCCCAGAACGTGGGTGCGGCCCTTATCGTCACCGGCACGGTAGTCCTCACCCCCGACGCCAAGCAGCCTCTGGAACTGAAGGCCTCCGCCATCCAGGTGGAGGGCACCTCCACGCCGGACTATCCCCTCCAGAAAAAACGCCACAGCGTGGAGTTCCTCCGGACCATCCAGCACCTGCGGCCCCGGACGAACCTGTTCTCCGCCGCCTTCCGTGTCCGGAGCGCGGCGGCCTACGCGATTCACAACTTCTTCCAGAGTCGGGGCTTTGTCTACGTCCACACCCCCATCATCACCGCCAGCGACTGCGAGGGCGCAGGCGAGATGTTCCGGGTCAGCACCCTGGATCCCCAGAACCCGCCCCTGACGGAGGACGGCCAGGTGGATTACAGCCAAGACTTCTTCGGCAAGCCCGCAAACCTCACTGTCTCCGGCCAGCTGAACGCGGAAAACTTCGCCATGGCCTTCGGCGACGTGTACACCTTCGGCCCCACCTTCCGGGCGGAGAATTCCAACACCGCCCGCCACGCGGCGGAATTCTGGATGATCGAGCCGGAGATGGCCTTCTGCGACCTTACCGGCGATATGGATATTGCCGAGGCCATGATCAAGTCCGTTATCCGGGAGGTTATGGAGAAGTGCCCCCAGGAACTGGCCTTTTTCAACAGCTTCGTGGATAAGGGCCTTCTGGAGCGGCTGGAGCACGTGGCCTCCTCCGACTTCGGCCGCGTTTCCTACACGGAGGCCGTGGAAATCCTGGAGAAGAACAACGACAAGTTCGATTACAAGGTCTACTGGGGCTGTGACCTCCAGACAGAGCACGAGCGGTATCTCACCGAGCAGGTCTACAAGCGCCCTGTCTTTGTCACCGACTATCCCAAGGAGATCAAGGCATTCTATATGCGCCTCAACGAGGACGGCAAAACCGTGGCTGCGGCGGACTGCCTGGTCCCCGGCATTGGGGAGATCATCGGCGGCAGCCAGCGCGAAGAGCGGCTGGAGGTGCTGGAGAGCCGCATTGCGGAACTGGGCATGAAGCCGGAGGACTACTGGTGGTACTGCGACCTCCGGCGGTACGGCTCCTGCCGCCACGCAGGCTTCGGCCTGGGCTTTGAGCGGCTGGTGATGTATCTCACCGGCGTCAGCAACATCCGGGACGTCCTGCCCCACCCCCGCACTGTGGGCAGCGCGGATTTCTAATCTGACAAAACCCGGTGTCCCCGCCCTTCCGGCGGGGACACTGCCGCCTGTCCGGCAGGCAGGCAGGAAGGAGGAGCCCTTTTGAACGATATTGCCAACATCCTCCAGACGGTATTCCATAACATCTCCCTGGAGCGGATTTGCGGTGCGCTGGTTCTGGTGGCCGTTTCCCTGGTGGCTGTCCGCCTCTTTTCCAAAGTGGCCCGGAGGCTTCTTGCCCAGTCCAAGCTGGACGGACGGATGCAGAAGCTTCTGCTCCAGGGGCTGAAGGTACTGCTGTATCTGCTGGCCTCCATCATTGTGGTGGGGAGCCTGGGCATCGACATGTCCTCCCTGGTAGCGCTGCTGTCAGTGCTGTCCCTGGGCGCCACCCTGGCGGCGGAGGATATCCTGGCCAACATCGCCGGGGGGCTGGTGGTGCTCTCCGCCCACCCCTTCGCCATCGGGGACTATATCGAGGTCTCCGGGGCCGCCGGGACGGTGGACGAGGTGACGCTGAACTATACGAAGCTGATCACCCCGGACGGCCAGCTGGTCATGCTGCCCAACAAGACCATGGCGGATTCCCAGATGATCAACTATACCGCCCTGGGCCGGAGACGGGTAACCCAGACCATCAGCGCCTCCTACGGCGCCCCCACCGAAGCGGTCAAGGCCGCGTGCATGCAGGCGGTGGCGGCCACGGAACAAATCCTGGCCGACCCGGCCCCTCAGGTCTTTCTCTCCGCCTACCAGCAAAGCGGCATTGCCTACACCGTTTATTGCTGGACGGAGCCCCCCAACTACTTGGCCGTCCGCAACGCTTTGACGGAACACCTGCGGGACGCCTTCACCCAGGCGGGGCTGGAGATCCCCTTCGAGCGGCTGGATGTCCACATTCAGCAAGATGGATAAAAGACCGGCCCGGAGCAGTGCTCCGGGCCGGTTTCGTATTTCAGTACAACGACATACGGTTCCCCATCCGTCATAGGCGGCAAACTTAATGGCTATTGCGCTTATGTGTTTCCTGTAAAAGCAGGCGCAGAAGGCCGTATATACGGCCCGCAGTACTGAAAAACATCCAATGATATTTCAGGCGCACCGGCTGCATACCCTTCAACCGTGAGAACTGCTGCCACAGGGCCGCCGGTTGGCAGGTCCCGTACACCGGCAGCTGCGTGCTCTGCGCACGGTTCGGCTTATTAGGCCAACCGCCGAAACCATCCACCTAACGGTTTTCAGTTTTCCTGGATAGACTGCTCCCGCGGTTCCGGCTCTGCCGGGGCGGCGGCCTGGAGGACGGCAGAATCCTCCTGCCCCGCAGCCTTCTGCTGGGACAGGATTTTGGCAAACCGCCGCCGTAGGAAAGCCATGGCCCACTTTTCCCGCAGGCCCCACTGGTTCACGTCCGCAGGATCGCTGGCCTCAAACAGGTCATAATAATCCCGATCCTGCAAATGGGGCCGCCGGTGCCGCGCAATGGCGGTGATGGTAGGATACAGCACGATGGCAATGAGCCCGCCGGAAAAACCGTTGTTGTAAAGGTTCAGCCCCGCCACCGGGCCGCCGGTCTGGAGCACAAGGGCCGAGTGGATGAACCCTGCCAGGACGCCATAGGGCCAGCCGAAGTGGCCCGCCACCGGCGCAAGGCAGGTGCCGAACAGCCCCGCCAGCTGGAGGGCCGGATAGTCCGGCGTATAGTGCATCCCGTAAGCCCCCAGGTAGACGCCCCCCATGACGGGAATGATGTTATAGGCGTGCTTGCCAAAGGCGGAAAAGCCCATGATGGTGAATATGCCGCCTACGGTGGGCCCGTTGAACTGCCCGCCCGCCAGGAAAATATAAAGCATCCCGATAAATCCGTTGACACCGGTGTTCACCAGAACCGGCCCCGCGCCGAACATCCGCAGGTAGTCGCTGGGGGCCCGGCCTGTGGTATCGGAGAGAATCCGCCAGTACTGGGCCCAGACGCTTTTCGCCGGCATACTGGTGCAGAAGGTACCGAACAGGATGAAACTGATGCAGGCCATGGCCAGAATGATGATAAAGGACTGGCTATAATCCTCCGCCCAGTAGAGGACGGAATCCGGGTGATCCCCAAAAGCGGTGAGGACGGGGACGATCATCATGGCAAAGAGGCCGCAGGCGAAGCCCATGTTATAGAGGTTCATCCCGTTCTGGATTTTATATGTATAGGCCGAAAGGGACGGCAGGATGAAGCCCACCATCACGCCCACCGCAATCCCCAGGGGAATACTGGCATGGATGCTGCCCAGGGCCATATAGCTGACCAGAGGCGCCAGGGACGTGGCCAGCAGGGCCACGGAGGCATGTTTGGAAAAGGGCTCCTTCTGATACTTGGCGTACAGCCATGTCCCCAGGATAATCGGCCAGATGTTCAGAATATTCTTCCCGAACAGGGCGAATCCGGCCATGAGGCCCATCTCCACAATGGTGAACCCATTGAAGGGATCCCCCGAAATTTTGATGACGCAGATGGAGAGGATCATCACCAGCCCGGAATTCACCAAAGCGGCCCCGATGCCGCCGATATGCACATAGTCTGTGATCAGCAGGTCCTGCATGGTGACGATATGGTACAAACCGGTCAATATATTGATTGGTTTATCCAGTATAAAGGCTATCAGGATCATCAGTACCGCAACCAGAATCGTCCCCCAAAAGATCCCCTCATAACGGTTTTTGCCCTTCAACTCGTGTTTCCCCCTCTTCCCGCCGTCCTCCCTTCCGGGGCGGCAGCGGTATCCTTCTATGGGTCTATTATAGGGGAAATCCTACGGCGGTGCAAGGAAAATTTGCGAATTCCCAGTTATTTCAAACAAATCCCCCGCCGTTTTTCGGCAGTCTTCCGTCATTCTGCCAAGAGGATTCCGGCACACTGTTCTGTGGACGTTTTACAGGGAATAACCGGCCAAAAGCAGCGAAAAACCCACGTTTTGACAGTATAATCTTCTTTTCGGGTATTATGTTACCTCATATGCTCTTTTAAGGCGGACAGGTTTCCTCTCATCAGGGACAGGTATGTGACCCCTGCCTCCAGATCTTCCCTGGCCACATTGTGGCAGCTGTGGAACATGGCGGTCTCCACCCCCGCCGCCTCCGCTACACTGTCCGCCACCAGATGGTTGGAGAACTCAATATACCAAACGGTGGAAAGGCTCTCCGCCTCCACCAGCTTGATGAGGCTGGCAATCACTGCCGCCGAGGGCTCTGTCTGCCCGCCGCAGCCGGGAAAGGCAGCCCGGCAGTCCAGGCCGTAGCGTTCCGCGAAATAGCGCAGCGGGAAGCGATCCCCAAAGACCATAGTCTTGTTGGAAACCCCATCAAAAAAATGGGAAAAATCCTGATCCAGTTCCTCCAGCTGCCCGGCATATGTCCCGGCGTTGGCCCGGTACTCCGCCTGATGGGCCCCGTCCAACTCCGCCAGCGCCTCCCCTACGGCCCGCGTGATGGCGGCGGCGTTTTCCGGCGAGGTCCAGACGTGCTCGTCCAGTTCCGCGACCTCACCTTCGCTGTGGTCGTGATGGTGATCCTCTTCCTCCTCCAGCAGTTCCACACAGTCCATCATCCGCAGTACCCTGCCGCCAGGCCGGACGGTCTCCAGGATCCCCTCCACCCAGGCGTCGGACTCGCCGCCCAAATAGAAAAACAAATCGCAGTCCTGCACTGCCAGGATATCCGCCGGGGTGGGCTCGTAGGAATGGCTCTCCGCCCCTGGGGGCAGCAGCATGGTCACCTCCGCCAAATCCCCTGCCGCAGCCCTGGCGAAATCATAGGCCGGGAAAATTGCGGCCACAATATGCAGTTTTCCCGTTTCCGGCTCCGGCGCGGCCGGGGCACAGGCGGCCAGCAGAAGGACGCACAGCAGTCCGGCCGCCAGCATTTTTTTCATGGAACCGCCTCCTGATTTGAGAATTATTTTCAAGTACTATAGCACGAAAACCGGAAAAAAGCAAGGCGGGATTTGTCTCCCCCTGCCCTGCCGGCAAAACCGGAAAATCTTTTGTCATACTTCCCGGCTTCCTCTCATATACTGGTTGGGAACTGCTTAACTGCAAAGGAGGATATCAATCGTGAAATTTGATCTATGGCCCTGTGAGGGCATCGGCACCGGCGACGTGGACGACCTGATTTATCAGGACAGCTGGCTGGCCAGCGACCGCTGACTTTTTCTGCCGGCGCAGCGGAACCGCCGGAAGGCCGCCGGCATCTGCGGCAGGACTGCGGTATTTGCCAAAAATGTGTTTAGGACGCCCGATCCGGGCGTCCTTTCGCGTCTGTCCCACTGTATGATCAGCCTCTGTTCCGAATGAGAAACGCCTCCGCAGGCAGCACGTCTGCCAGGGCCAGGAGGGCCCGGTTAAAGCCGCCGCTGTAGTCAAAAGGCATATCGGAAACCCCGCCGCCGATCTGGCGATCCGGAAAGAACAGGAGAAAGCGGCTGCCCTCGCCGGGCCTGGACACCGCCAGCAAAGATCCCTGATGATCCTCGGCAACCCGGCGGCAGAAGGGCAGCCCCAGGCCCAGGCCGCAGGACAGCGGCTCCACTGCTCCGGGCCGGATGCGCCGCTCAAACAGCGAGGCCAGCTTTTCCTCCGGAATCCCCCGGCCCGTATCGGAAACGGAGAGGTGGATCTGCTGATCCTGCACCGTCAGTTCCACCGTAATCACGCCGCCGGGGGGCGTATGCTTAAAGGCATTGGACACCAGATGATACAGCACCTGTCCCAGCGCCTCTTCATTCATCGCGCAGATATGATGGGGCATGTCGCATTTTACCTGCAGGCGCACGCCCAGAAAGGGGGCCAGGCCCTCCAGTTCCCCGCACAACTCCCGCACCAGATCCACCAGATCCCCGTCCCGCATGGGAAGGGGCGCGCTGTCCATAAGATATGTGGCGGCAGTCAGGCTGCCCACCATCCGCAGGAGGCGGTAATAGCTCTGATCCAGTATTGCCGCCTGGGCGTCCAGTTCCGGATCCATCTCCCGCATCTCCGGCGGGGCCAGATGGGCGGCAGCCAGATAGAAATTGCTCAGGCCGCTGCGCAGCTGGGCGGCGATATTGGGGAACAGCGATGCCAGGGCCTCGTAATCAGGCTCCATAGGCGTCACATCCTTTCCAATCCGGCGGGCGCACGCTCCGCCCCTCCGGTACAAAACCGCTTCTCAAGATTTCCTGAAGACAGCATTTACGGCAAAGTTTCCAAAAAATCATGGAAAAGTCTGCCTAATCTACCAACAGCATAGCAAAAACTTGGTAGGAACACAAGGCTTTTATCGAATTTTGTCGAAAAATGTCGAATTGGAAACCAGAAACCGGCATCTGGAATCTATATCCAGATGCCTTGCACGCCGTTTCCCCGGCGCTGTCCCGCGCCCCTCAGTCTCCCGGGAGGGAGGCTGCCGCCGCAGGCAGCCCAGGCCCAATCCATGCCGGATCCTGCCAAAGGGCCAGATCCGGCGGGCGGAAGGTACACCAGACAAAGCAGAACGCCAGCCCCCACAGGGCCGCCAGTCCCAGCACCTGCCGCCAGAGGGCCGTCCGGCGGCTCCGGCGCAGCAGGCGGAAGTCCAGCCAGAAGGTTCCCAGATCCGCCAAGAGAAACAGGGCCCCATCCGCCCATGGCAGGCGGTATCCCAGCACGCCGGTATAGGTGTAAAACAGCACCGGGATCAGCGCCAGCCCAAAGAGCGCACTGCAGGCCCGCGCCGCCGGGAGATGGGGGTATTCCCTGCCCAAAAGGCATATCTGCACCAGGGAAAAGAGGAAAACCGGGACAAACAGCAGTTTCATGTGCTCCCAGGTGGATCCGTTGACGCTGGAGAAGGCGGCAGTCCACCGTCCGCCCCAGCCATAGGCGCCGTACAGAAGGGCCCCCGCCGCCGCGGTAAACAAAAAGCCCCCCAATTCCCAAAAAAACAGCCGCTTTCCCATCTCGCCCTCCCGGAAAAAGAACTGCGGACACTTTGCCGCGGTTCCCAGTTTGCGCCGCTTTTTCATTTTTATGCCAGAAACCGCCGGTGAAATCCCCCCGTAGGGAAATTTTCACCGGCGGTCCCGAAAAAGAACTGCGGATATTCTCATCTGGGCGGAAAAAGCGCAGCTAAGTTTTTTCTGCCGGCGTGCCTGCCAACAGGCCCTGCCGGTTACGCTTCCTGGGACTCCAGCGCCAGCAGCATGGACTCCGCCTCCGCCTGGGTAACGGTTTCCTTGGGGCTCAAGGTTTCCCCGGCGGGAAGCAAGCCCTTCTGGTGGGCCCACGCCAGTGCGGGCTGGGCGAAGGGCGCAATATCCCCCGCGTCGCTATACTGGGTCAGGCCGGGATAATCCATCAGCATGGGGCTTCCGGCCCAGCGCCAGAAAATCGCGGCCATCTGCTCCCGGCTCAGAACGTCGCCGGGGCCCACTCTGCCGTCGCCGTAGCCGCTGATCAGCTTCTCACTGGCGGCCCAGCGGAGGGCCTCCATGTAATCCGCGTCCGGCTCCACGTCGCTGTAGCTGACATCAAAGTCCACAGCGGGGCTGCCCTTGGCGGTGTAAAGCAGCACGGCAAAGGCGGAACGGGTCAGCGGCTGGGAGGGGCGGTTCAGCGTCATGACATGCTGGACGCGGGCCTGCCCCGGGTAGGAACGGGCCACCGCGCCATACCACGCCATGACGTAGTCCCCAACACGGAGGCCGTCCAGATTCTCCGGGGCGTCTCCCGTATAGGCAGAGAGGGTGGTCTCCTCCGTGATAAACAGGTACAGGCTCCCCTGATCCGTCGTGATCCGCAGTTCATCCTCCGTCTTCTCCAGGGCCTCTACCTTATGGTAGTGGGCTCCGCCCGCTTTTTCAGGCATATTGCGCACAATGGCAAGGGCGGGGGACTGGGGCGGAAGGGACAGGGCCGTCATGGGGCTGCGGAACACATGGAGTTCCTCCCCCTCCTTCAGGGTGGAGGGATCGCTGGGGGTACGGTTCCCGCCGTCGATCCAGAAGGTCTCGCCGGACACGTGCATCACGTATTCGCCGTACTGCTGGGAATCCATGTGCAGGCTGGTGAGCGTCCCGTCTTCGTCGTGAATCAGGCTCTTGACCTCCCCGTAGTACAGATAGCTGGCAGGGAGGGGCGGTACGTCTTTGCCGTCCTCCTCTGCAGGGGCGGCAGCCAAGGCAGGGATGCAGCAAAGCAGGGCGCCGCACAGCGCCAGGGCAGTGAATCTCTTTTTCATGGCAGATGTCTCCTTCTCTTATTGACAGATAACCTTTCCTTCCGGTTCTGTTGTTGGTATAGACGCACTTTCACGGCAGAAAGTTCCCGGAAAAGAAAAAATTTTCTGGACACGCGGGGCAGGATCAGGAAAGCTGTGCCGCGTATCTAAGCCTGCGGGCCGGGAAGAACCCCCGAAGCAACGCTCCGGGGGTTCGCAAAAATGCCGGGTGTCGGAAACGCCCTACCGATCCTCCCGGAAGTAGGAAAGGCCCAGGCTGGCGGGAGGCTGCTTTTCTTTGTTGTTCCGCATACTGGAAAATACCAGCACAATCACCGTGACTACATAGGGCAGGATGATATAGAGCTGGGTGGGGATAAAGGGGATCACCAGCCGCAGATACAGAATCGTCAGCGCGCCGAAGAGGATGGAGCCCCAGATGGCGGAGAGCGGACGCCACATGCAGAAGATAACCAGCGCCACAGCCAGCCAGCCCACGCCGGACAGGCCCTCGTGGTTCCACACGCACCCGGCGATGGTCATGATATACACCATGCCGCCGATGGCGGAAATACCGCCGCCGATGACAGTGGCCAGGTACTGATACCGGGCCACATTGATGCCCGCAGCATCGGCGGTGGCCGGGGACTCGCCTACGGAACGGAGATACAGGCCGGAACGGGTCTTGTTGAAATACCAGAACATGGCCCCTGCCAGTGCCAGCGCCAGGTAAAAGAAGAAGCTGTTCCCAAAGAGGATATTGCCCACCAGGGGGATATTCCGCAGGGAGGCCGGGAAGGGGGGATTCTGGAAATAGCCCTTCAGGTCGTTGCCGATGGCGATGTAGCCGCCCTCAGTGACCCGCATGAATTCACCCACAAACTGGCCCACACCGGTACCGAAGATGGAGAGGGCCAGGCCGGTGACGTTCTGGTTGGCCCGGAGGGTAATGGTGAGGAAGCTGAAAATCAGGGAGGCGGCGGCCCCTGCCAGGAAGGCGCACACAATGCCGATAAGCACCGCCACAAAGCCGTTGGGGGAAGCGGCAGCTTTCTCATAGTAGAACACGCCGCCAAGGCCGAAGGCGCCGCCCATGAACATAATGCCCTCCACGCCCAGGTTCAGGTTGCCGGATTTTTCCGTCAGCACCTCGCCCAGGGTGCCGAAAAGCAGAGGCGTGCCATAGGTGATGGCGGCGATAACCAGGGCGATGGCCTGCGCAGAAAAGCTGCTCATGATTTGACCGCCTCCTTTTGATGGTGTTTCCGGAAGATCAGCCGGAAGTTAATGAAGAACTCACAGCCCAGCATACAGAAGAGGAGGATGCCGGTGATGATGTCGGAGATGGAAGCAGGCACCATCAGCCGGGTCTGGAGGGTCTCCGCCCCCTTGGACAAAACGCCCAGCAGCAGGGAGATAAGCACCATGGCAAAGGCGTTCAGCTGGCTGAGCCACGCCACCGTGATGGAGGTGAAGCCCACGCCGCCGGCCACACCGTCGTAAAGGGTGTTGTTGGCGCCGGAGGCCACGATGAAACCCACAATGCCGCTGATGGCCCCGGAGAGGAACATGGTGCGCATCATGATATGGCCCACGTTCATCCCGGCATACCGGGCGGTATTGACGGAGTCGCCGATGACGGAGATCTCATAGCCGTGCTTCGTATAGCGCATGTATACATGCATGAACACCACCAGGATCAGCACGATGATCCAGCCGCAGTGGACGCCCAGCACTTTCGGCAAGCACGCCTTGCCGTCAAACTGAGGGATAATCTGGGAGCCGGGACGGCCCTCCCAGGGCCCGCCCTGGAGCCACCGGACTACGCCGATGATGATGTAGTTCATCATCAGGGTAAACAGTGTTTCATTGGTGTTCCATTTCGCCTTGAAAAAAGCGGGAATCAGGGCCCATAGGCCGCCGGCAGCAGCGCCTGCCAGGCCCATGACCACCAGCAGCACAGGGCCGGGCAGCCGGTCCGCCCAGAAGAGGGCGAAGTAGCTGGCGGCGATGGCCCCGGCGGTGATTTGGCCCTCTGCGCCGATGTTCCAAAACCGCATCTTGAAGCAGGGGGCAATGGCCAAGGCGCAGCCCAGCAGCGGAACAGCAATTTTCACCGTCTGGCGGATGGCCGTCTTCTTGCCCAGGGCGCCAGAGATAATGGTGCCGTAAGCGGTGATAGGATTGACGCCGGTAACGCCGATGGCCATGGCGCCCAGCACCAGGGCAAAGAGGATGGATCCAAAGCGGATGCACCAGATCTTCCACGGCTCCATGGCGTCCCGCTTGGCAAGACGGATGAAGGGGGTTTTTGTCTCCATGTTACACGGCCTCCTTTCCGCCAAGGCGCGTCATCAGCAGCCCGATCTGATCCTTGGTGACGGAACGTGCGTCCACAATGCCGCTGACCTGTCCGCCGCAAAGCACCAGAATCCGGTCGCAGAGTTCCAGCAGCACGTCCAGATCCTCGCCTACGTAGATCACTGCCGCACCCTTCATCTTCTGCTCCGTCAGCAGGTTATAAATCGTATAGGAAGTGTTGATATCCAAGCCCCGGACAGCGTACGCGGTCATCAGCACCGAGGGGGCGGAGGCAATCTCCCGGCCCACCAGTACCTTTTGCACGTTGCCGCCGGAGAGGCGGCGCACCGGGAACTCCGTGCCGGGAGTTACCACCTCCAACTCCTTCCAGACCCGCAGGGCCAGTTCGTTGGGATCCTTCCGGTTCACAAAAACGCCCTTGCCCTTCTTCCAGGACCGGAGCATCATGTTCCCTGTCATGCCCATGGATCCCACCAGGCCCATGCCCAGCCGATCCTCCGGCACAAAGGCCATAACCACCCCGGAACGGCGGATCTGCATGGGGGTCTTCCCCATCAGTTCCGTTTCGCTGCCCTCCGGCGGTGTATAGAGGACGCTGCCCCGGGCCGCGGGATACAGGCCGGAGATAGCCTCCAACAATTCCCGCTGGCCGGAACCGGCAATGCCGGCAATGCCCAGGATCTCACCGCCCATGGCTGTGAAGGACACGCCGTCCAGCTTTTTCACGCCCTCCGCGTCCAGGCAGGTGAGATCCCTCACTTCCAGCCGCTTGACGGGCGCTTCATACCGGGGCCGGTCGATGTTCAGCGTGACGGCGTGGCCCACCATCATGTCCGTCAGGGCCTGGGGATTGGTCTCGGCGGTGCTGACCGTGCCGATATACTTCCCCTTCCGCAGGACGGCCACCTTGTCGGAGAGGGCCATGACCTCGTGCAGCTTGTGGGTGATGATAACAATGGCCTTGCCGTCCGCCCGCATGTTCCGCAGCACGTCGAAAAGCTTGTCGGTCTCCTGGGGGGTCAGCACGGCAGTGGGTTCGTCCAGAATCAGGATATCCGCCCCCCGGTAGAGGACCTTGACAATCTCCACCGTCTGCTTCTGGGAGACGG
>CAJUDW010000009.1 GCA_910584995.1 uncultured Oscillibacter sp.
ATAAGCTCTTTTTTACCCCCGGCTTAGCCGGGGGTTGCCTTTGGTACTACCAAAAACAAAAACACCGGGGAAACTGTAGTTTCCCCGGTGTTTTTGCTCAAAATCGATATTTTTAAAACAGCTTTACAGATACCGCACAGTTCCTCCAGGGCGCGGCGGTCGGTGTGGAGCCGGGCGGGATGGGCCCCCTCCGCCGGATAGCCCAGAGGGAGCAGGGCAATGGGACAGAGCCCCTCCATCTCCGGGAAGGCCTCCAGCAGCTTTTCCGGCTGGAACATGCCCACATACGTGGTACCCAGGCCCAGATCCGCCGCCTGAAGCATCATTTGAGACACCGCTAGGGACGCGTCAATTTCGCCGTGATCCTTGCCGTCGGTCTCCCGCTTCCAAGAGACCTGGGGATCATAGGCTACTGCCAGTATGACCGGCGGATGGAAATGTCTGCCCATACAGGCGTCGGCCTTCTCCAGAGCCTCCGGCGTTTGCAGGACGAAAATCCGCTGGGGCTGGTAATTGTGGGCGGTAGGGGCGTTCCGGCCCGCTTCCAAGATCAGCGCCAGCTTCTCCGGCTCCACCGGGGCGCTGCTGAATTTACGGAGGGAGTAGCGGGCAGTGGCAAGAGCGGAAAAATCCATGGGAATATCCTCCTTTTGGCACGTCCTCCGGGAAAATGTCCCCCCGGACGCGCTTGATGTATGGTATAGCCAGCAAAATTAAACATGTTAGTTGTCTGCCCGGCCATGCGCAAAACGCGCAACTGCCGTACAAACCGGCCGCGCTGCGGCCCCAGCGGAAAACGCTGCTGAAAAGTACCTTTCAAGTTTGTTGACTATAAGAGGATTCTATCACATTCCGCCTTCCCGCGCAATGCAAACAGAGGAAACCCTTCCCTCATCTGCCGAAAAACAGCCGCACTGCCAAAGCGGAGGCAGCAAATCCGGCAAGATCCGCCGTCAGCGCCGCCGGGATGGTGTGTCGGGTTTTATGAATGCCGGCCGCGCCGAAATAGACGGCGATAGTATAGAAGGTGGTCTCCGTGCTGCCCAGCATCACCGCCGCCACCCGGCCCACATAGCTGTCAGGGCCGTGGACGGCCATCAGATCCCCCGCCACGGCCAGCGCACCGCTGCCGGATACCGGCCGTACCAGCAGCAGCGGAGCGGTCTCCGGCGGGATGCCCAACAGCCCCAGCGCCGGAGCGCACAGGCCGGACAGCCACTCCATGGCCCCGGAGGCCCGGAACATGGAGACCGCCGTCAAAAGCCCCACCAAGGCCGGGATGATCCGCAGCAGGACCGCCAGCCCGTCCCCCGCCCCCCGGGTCAGGGCCGCGTACACATCCACACGCCGCCCCATACCCCAGACGGCCACGGCAGCCAGCAGCAGCGGCAGGACCAGAGAACTGAGATTCATGGCCGCCTCCCCCACCGGGCCAGGAGTTTGGCGGCGGCCAAACCTGCCGCCACGGATAATACAGAGGAAAGCCAGACCGCCGGCAGGATATCAAAAGGCGTTTTGCACCCCATTGCCGTCCGGAGGGAAGCGATGGTCGCCGGCAACAGCTGGATAGAGGCGGTATTCAGCACGACCAGCACGCACAACTCGTCGCTGGCGGTTCCGCCGCACCCTGCCGCCATCCGCCGGGCTGCCCGAATCCCCAGGGGCGTGGCCGCATTGCCCAGTCCCAGCAAATTGGCGGAGACATTGGCGGAGACCGCCGCCAGCGTTTCCCCATCCCGGCTGGCCTCCGGCAGCAGCCGCCGCAGCAGGGGCCGGAAGACCTTTGCCAGGGCCCCGGATATGCCGCAGGCGTCCATAACCTCCATCACCCCCGACCAGAGGCAGAGCACCCCCGCCATGGCAAGACCCAGTTCCACTGCGGATCCAGCCCCTTCCATAGCCGCGGAAGCCACGGCATCCAGGTTCCCGGTGGCAATTCCGAACACCAGGGACAGCGCCACCATCCCTGTCCACACCCAGGACATGGCCATTTTTTCATCGTTCCTTTCCTAGCAATAAATTATGAATTAAATTTTAAATCTCACAATTTTGATTGACACAATACGACAGAATGTGATAATGTAATGCAATGGGGACAAGTAAAATAGAATAGAAAAGGAGAGACACACTGTGAAAGCAACAGGCATTGTCAGAAAGGTAGATGAATTAGGCAGAATTGTGCTTCCCATTGAAATGCGCCGGACTCTGGATATTGCAGAGAAGGACGCATTGGAAATCTATGTGGAAGGCTCGTCCGTCATTCTGAAAAAATACAAGCCCAGCTGTATTTTTTGCGATGGCACCAAGGATATCACGGTTTTCAAAGGAAAGAACGTGTGTCCCAAATGCCTGAAGGAACTGAAGACTCTGTAAAGTACGTATCTACCGCGAACGTTAAAGAAACGTTCCGTTTCGCATGATCTGCCAGCGGGACGGAAGAGCAGCATGCATAGGGAACGCCGTGTAACGCCGGAGCGCTGCACGGCCATTTTTTTGCCTTTTTGCGTTGGGAGGAACCGGAGATAAGGGCATCAGGCCAAAAAAGAAAGGCCCGGGATTTTATCCCGGGCCTTTCCTGATTTCCATTATCCCTTTACCAGGGAAGCGATCTCATCGGCAAAGTTCTCCTGCCTCTTCTCAATGCCCTCGCCCTTCTCAAAGCGGATAGCATTCTTGAAGGTAATGGTGCCGCCCAGGGCCTTGGCGGCGGAAGCCAGATACTTTTCCACCGTCTGCTCGCCGTCTTTCACAAAATCCTGCTGCAGAAGGCAGTTCTCCGCATAGAACTTGTTCAGCTTGCCCAAGACAATCTTTTCCCGGACCTGCTCCGGCTTAGAGGCCATTTTGGGATCATTGGCCATCTGGGCCAGCATGATCTTCTTCTCCTCCTCCAGCACCTCCTGGGTTACCTGGGACTTATCCCAGAAACGGGGGTTCAGCGCGGCAATCTGCATGGCCACATCCTTTCCAGCCTCTTCCACCTTCTCGGCGGGGAGATCAGTCTCCAGGTTCACCAGCACGCCGATCTTGCCGCCGGCATGGACATAGGACACGGACACGCCGCCCTCAAAGCGGGCAAAGCGCCGGACCTTGATGTTCTCGCCGATAACCAGGACCATCTCCTGCTGCTGCTGGGTAACGGTGAGGTCAGTGCCCACATACTTGCACTCCATCAGGGCGTCCAGATCCGCCGGGGCCTCCTTGGCCACGGTGGCAGACACGCCCTTGACGAATTCCACAAACTTCTCGTTCTTTCCCACGAAGTCGGTCTCGGCGTTGACTTCCACCACAACGCCCACGCCGCCGATAACCGTGGCGTAAGCCATGCCCTCGGCAGCTACGCGTCCGGCCTTCTTGGCGGAGGCGGCCATGCCCTTTTCCCGGAGCCACTCAACGGCCTTGTCCATGTCGCCGTCAGAGGCGGCCAGGGCCTTCTTGCAGTCCATCATACCTACGCCGGTCATTTCCCGCAGGTTCTTTACGTCAGCAGCTGTAAAAGCCATTTTTCAATTCCTCCAAAATCTATATGATGCGCAAGAGCGCGGTTATTCCGCCTCGGCCTCCGCCTTTTCGGCGGCTCCCTCGGCGGTCTGCTCGCCCTGGCGGCCCTCCAGCACAGCGTTGGCCATGATGGAGGAGATCAGCTTGATGGCCCGGATGGCGTCGTCATTGCCGGGGATCACATAGTCGATCTCGTCGGGATCGCAGTTGGTATCGGCGATCGCCACCACGGGGATGCCCAGCTTGTGGGCCTCGGCAATGGCGTTGCGCTCCTTGCGGGTATCCACGATAAACAGGGCGCCGGGCAGCTTCTTCATATCCTTCACGCCGCCCAGATACTTCTCCAGCTTCTCAATCTCGCCCAGGTGCTTCATGACTTCCTTCTTGGGCAGCATATCGAAGGTGCCGTCCTCCTGCATGGTCTTCAGCTGGTTCAGCCGGTCCACGCGGGTGCGCATGGTCTTGAAGTTGGTCATCATACCGCCCAGCCAGCGGGCGTTGACGAAGTACTGGCCGCAGCGGACAGCCTCTTCCCGGATAGCCTCCTGGGCCTGCTTCTTGGTGCCCACGAACAGCAGGGACTGGCCGCTCTCGGAGAGTTCTTTCACGAAATTGTAGGCCTCCTCCAGCTTGCGGACGGTCTTCTGGAGATCCACGATATAAATGCCGTTGCGCTCCGTGTAGATATAGGGGGCCATTTTGGGGTTCCACCGGCGGGTCTGGTGACCAAAGTGGACGCCCGCCTCCAGCAGGGCTTTCATGGATACGACGCTAGAATTTGCCATAATGTTGTTTCCTCCGTTTAAAATTTAGTTTGACCTCCGGCGGTTTCATCCTCATCTGCCAACCCTTTGGCACAGACAGAAAGTCAACCCACCGTGCGGAATCCGTAATATAATACCACAGGGAAATCCAGGATGCAAGAGTTTTTTCCAAAAAAACGCTCTTCTCTGCCGCCTGCCTTGCCTCCGGGCTAGAATTTCCGCTGCCGCTGCCGCTCCTGGGCGGGGTTCCGCCGCTGGAAGGGCTTGTCAATTAAGATAATGTCGTCCCCAATCCGCTGGATGCAGTCCCAGGGGATATAAAACTCCTCCCCCCTGCCAAACAGCCCGAAAAATTTGGCGGGGCCGTTTACCACAATGGCTATGACCTGACCCTCCGGTATCCGCACATCCACATCGGCAACAAACCCCAGGCGGCAGCCGTCGCAGATATTGATGACTTCCTTCCGCCGCAGGCCGCGAAATCTGCATTGCATCGCTCTCACCTCACAGGGAGCATATGCGGCAGGCGGACTGTCCCATGCGGCCACAAAGCGACAAAACCTTCCAGTATAGGAAAAATCCCAGGGGGCAATACTGTTCCCAGACGTTTTTGGCAGTGAGGGGGGCGGCTTTGATGCAGGGAAAAGTCGAGATTGCGGGAGTCAACACCGCCAAATTAAAGGTTTTGAAGGGTGAGGAGACCATGGAACTCCTCCGCAGGACCAAGGAGGGGGATCAGGAGGCCCGCAGGCAGCTGATTGAGGGGAACCTCCGGCTGGTGCTGTCCGTTATCCAGCGGTTCTCCGGACGGGGTGAGAACGCCGACGACCTCTTCCAGGTGGGCTGTGTGGGCCTGATCAAGGCCATAGATAATTTTGACGTAAATCAGCAGGTAAAGTTTTCCACTTACGGCGTGCCTATGATCATCGGTGAGATCCGCCGGTATCTCCGGGACAACAGCGCCATCCGGGTCTCCCGGTCCATGCGGGATACCGCCTACCGGGTCCTCCAGGTGCGGGAGCGCCTCATCGCCCAGACCCAGCGGGAGCCCACCGTGGAGCAGATTGCAAAGGAATTGGACATCCCCCGGGAAGAGGTGGTGTTTGCCATGGACGCCATTGTGGATCCGGTGTCCCTTTACGATCCGGTCTACTCTGACAACGGCGGCGACGCCATCTGCGTCATGGATCAGATTGGCGACACGAAAAACACGGACGAGAACTGGACAGACCGCATCGCCCTGAAAGATGCCCTGGAGCGGCTGGACGAGCGGGAGCGGCGCATTCTCTCCCTCCGGTTCTACGAGGGGAAGACCCAGATGGAGGTCTCCGCCGAGGTGGGGATCTCCCAGGCCCAGGTATCCCGGCTGGAGAAGGGCGCCATCAACACCATCAAAAAGAATATATGATGCAAGGCCCGCCATTTGGCGGGCCTTGGCCGTATCAAAACAGATATCTCGCATGTTGTTTCACAGGCTGAACCACAGAATGATTTGACCTTTTTCCGGAAAGGGTATACAATCTTCCCAAACCTGATTACCGGGAGGGATGCTTCCATGAATGAACCGCCTGTGGACTATAAAAGGCTCATAGAGATACGGAACGCCAGGAACAATTTCACCAAAAAGCTGGGCATCCGGCTGGAGGCCCTGTCTGCCGGGTATGCCAGGGCAGTGAAAATCGTAGAGGAGGACGATTTAAACCCCTTGGGCAGGACCCACGGCGGCGTCTATTTCACCATGGCCGACAACGCCGCCGGATCTGCCATGTCCGCCCGGGGCTATATGGCCGTAACCCTGAACGCCTCCTACAGCTTTTTCCGCAGCGCCTCTGTGGGAGAACAGCTCATCGCCGAGGCGTCGGAAGTGAAAACAGGTAAGACCATCTGTGTCTACGATGTGCGGGTCACAAACCAGGACGGGGATCTGCTGGGGACCGGGACCTTTACCTTCTTCCAGCTGGAGCAGAAGCTGGAGTTTTGATAACTGGATTTCTGATGGATCGGCAAAAGGATTCCCCCGGGAGGCATGCCTCCCGGGGGAATCCTTTTTTTACAGGAACCGCATCAGTATTCCTGACATATCCTTATTTCTTAAAGCTGTCCTTCAGGGAGACGCTCCGGTTGAACACCAGGTGATCCGGGCGGCTTTCCTTGCTGTCGGCGCAGAAATAGCCCAGGCGCATAAACTGGAACCGGCCGCTGGGGGCCGCAGAGGCCAGGCCCGCCTCCAGCTTGCAGCCGGTGAGGATTTCCAGGGAGTTGGGGTTCAGGCAGTCGATGAAATCCTTGTCCGCCGCATCCGGGGCCTCGTCGGAGAAGAGGTTGTCGTACAGGCGCACCTCCGCCTCCACGGCGGTGGCGGCGTCCACCCAGTGGAGGGTGGCCCCCTTCACCTTCCGGCCGTCCGCCGGATCACCTCCCCTGCTGTCCGGGTCATATTCACAGAGGATTTCCGTCACATTCCCCGCCTCGTCCTTCACGCAGCCGGTGCAGGTAACAAGATAGGCCCCTTTGAGACGGCACTCCGGCCCGCCGGGATACAGCCGTTTATACTTGGGAATAGGCGTTTCCATAAAATCGTCCGCCTCTACCCACAGCTGCCGGGAGAAGGACACCTCCCGGGTCCCGGCCTCCGGATCCACGGGATTATTTTCCACTGTCACGGTTTCGGCCTTTCCCTGGGGGTAGTTGGTGATGGTCAGCTTTACCGGCCGCAGGACAGCCATGACCCGCTGGGCGGACTCATTCAAATCCTCCCGCAGGCAGTGTTCCAAAAACCCGTATTC
Source organism: uncultured Oscillibacter sp. (assembly GCA_910584995.1). GTDB lineage: Bacteria > Bacillota > Clostridia > Oscillospirales > Oscillospiraceae > Oscillibacter. Next base: position 7,052 of record CAJUDW010000009.1, read on the forward strand.
CACCGTGCTGGCAGCCTTGGCCACACCGATGCGCTCACAGAAGTTCCGGATGGACCGGGGAGTATAGCCCCGGCGGCGGAGGCCGCAGAGGGTGGGCATCCTGGGATCATCCCAGCCGGAAACCCGGCCCTCCTCCACCAGGCGGCGGAGTTTCCGCTTGCTCATCACCGTGTGATCGATGCCCAGGCGGGCAAACTCGATCTGCCGGGGCTTTGCCGGCAGGTCACAGTGCTCCACCACCCAGTTGTACAGGGGCCGGTGGGCCTCAAATTCCAGGGAACAGAGGCTGTGGGTGATGCCCTCCAGGGCATCCTGGATGGGGTGGGCGAAGTCGTACATGGGATAGATGCACCACTTGTCCCCATAGCGGTGGTGGGGCATATGGTTGATGCGGTAAATCACCGGATCCCGCATATTGAAGTTGCCGCTGGCCAGATCGATCTTTGCCCGGAGGGTCATGGCCCCGTCGGGGAACTCCCCTGCCCGCATCCGGCGGAACAGATCCAGGCTCTCTTCAATGGGGCGGTCCCGCCAGGGGCTGCGGGCCGGGACGCCCACGCCGCCCCGGTACTCCTTGAATTCCTCCGGCGTCAGCTGGCAGACGTAGGCCAGGCCCTTTTGGATGAGGCCCTCCGCCTGGCGGTAGTCCTCCTCAAAATAATCGGAGCCGTAAAAAAACCGGTCTCCCCAGTCAAACCCCAGCCAATGGATATCCTCCTTGATGGCCTCCACAAACTCTTCGTCCTCTTTGGTGGGGTTGGTGTCGTCCATCCGGAGATTGCAGAGGCCGCCATACTTTTCGGCCGTGCCGAAATCGATGGTCAGGGCCTTGCAGTGGCCAATATGCAGGTATCCGTTGGGTTCCGGGGGGAAACGGGTATGGACGGCCATACCGGCAAACTGCCCGCCGGGGGCAATGTCCTCTTCAATAAAGGCGTGGATAAAATTACGGCCCTCCGCCGGTTCCATGGCCTCGACAATCTCTTTCATAGGCAGGTCCTCCCTTGCGTAAATTCAAAAACAGGATGATTATACCTGTTTCCGCTTGAAATTGCAAGGGAAATTCCTCCGTTTATACCGCTATCCAGTCCTCCACCACGTCCCGGAGGGCGGCAGGAGTGACAGCACCCCGGACCAGGGACTCCAACAGGCCCTGAATCCGCCGCTGGGAGACCGTCAGGCCGGCAATCTCCTCCATTTCGCCTCCCCGGCGTACCCGCAGGCCATAGCACTCCGCATCCCCGTTCCATTCCTCCGCCAAAAGTTCATAGTAAACCGGGTTGCCCAGACATTCCGCCTGTCCGAATAAAATTGTCCGCATATTGCCCTCCATTTCTTTTAGGATAGTATACCAGTTTATCAGCAAGAACTTTGTCGAATTCTGCGAAAAAACAAAATAAAGGCTAATAAAACCAACAAACCTGCAAAATGGGACCTTCTTGATGTTTTCCAAGGGCCGGGCCGGCAGCCTGGCCTTCGCAAAACACGCATCTGCCGGGCTGTTAAGATCGGAGGCGGGCGGCCGGATTTCAAAAAACAGCGGCGGACAGCCTGCTCTGCCGTCCGCCGTATACCAGTCAACCCTATATTTTCCAATATAATCCTATAAAAAACCAAAATCATACCCTTTTTCGGCATTTTAGTCCGCCGCCATCTCCAGGAAGGCCTCCCGGCTGTACAGCAGGTTCAGCACCTCCAGCAGACCGTTGGCGGTCAGATGCTCCGGCAGATCCAGGCGGCGCAGGAGTTCCCGCCTTTTCGCAGCGCTGTCCGGCCCGCCGGTAAGGCCCAAGGCGAACAGATCCGCCTTAGTAATGGGCGCCCCCGCCGGACACGATGGCTTCCCGTCCAAAAAAACCGCGCCGGACCGGCGGAGGGCCTCCAGCAGTACGGCAGGGCGCATCCCCTCCACACCCAGCTTCCCCTCTTTTCCCGGGGCGCGTTTGCGGCGCTCCTTGCCGGGGACATCGGGGATGTAGGCGTGCTTTACCTGCTCCTTCGGCAGGGCGCCCTTGAGATAGTTCCGGATGACAAAGCCTGCGCCGTCGCTGTCCGTCAGGATAATTAGCCCCCGCTCCGCCGCAAGGCGCCGGAGAAAGGCCAGCTTCTCCTGGTTATTGAAAACGGAAAACCCATCCAGGGTGACGATAGTCCCCTCCACCACCTGGGCCAGGGCGTTCTTGTCGTACCGGCCCTCCACCACAATGACCTCTTTGATTTTCCTCCTCATGCCCGGCTCGCCCCCAGACGCGCCAGCAGCAGCTTTAGTTCCCCTTCCGGATCCATGCCCCGTTGGCTCTTCATCCGGCGATCCAGAACCTGACATTCCCGGACAGCCCCGGCGCACCAGCCCACAGTGGCACGGCGGGCGGCGTTCATCAGCAGGCGGGCAGGATAGTCGGATTTCATCCCCCAGAGATCCATCAGCCAGTATTTGTCCTTTCCGCCGTCCAGTGCCAGGCGGGCGGTGTAAATCCGCCGCAGCTGGCTGCCCAGGGCCCCCAGGATCTGGATTGGCTCCGTCTGCATCTTCAAAAGATCCCCGAGGATGGACGCCGCCCCGTCGTAATTCCCTTGGAGCACCATGTCGGAGAGTTTGAACACTTCCGCCGACAAAATGGGATCCGCCACCTGGTCAATGTCCTTTTGGGTAATGCGCCCCCCCTTGGCATAGGCGGCGATTTTCTCAATCTCTGGCACCAGCCCGGTCATCAGCCCGCCGCAGAGGAAAACCAGGTATTCCGCCGTCTGGCGGTCGATGTCCTTCCCCAGGGCCTTGAACCGCCGGGTGATCCAGGCGGTGAGGTCGCTGCCGCTGGCAGGGCGGAACTCCACTGTCTCCACATGGGCTTCTATGGTTTTGCAGAGGTTTTTCATGGTGCGGTTTGGCTTATAGGGGATGGCGTCGTAGACAAACACCAGGCAGCAGTATGGGGGGATATCCTCCAGCAGCGCCGACAGCCGGTTCCGCTGGTCCTCCACCAGCTTGAAGAGATCCAGATCTGTCACCACAATCAGCGTCCGATCCGACAGCATGGGCATGGCCTCCGCCATTTCCGCCAGCGCCTCCGCCGTCACGTCCTTCCCCTCCGCCCGGTGGTAGTTGAAGGCCTCAAACCCGTCCGGCACCAGCTTTTTCCGCAGGGCCTCCAGGTAATATTCCCGCAGGTAGCTTTCCTCACCGCAGAAAATGTAGGCATTCCCCACTGTTCCGGCAGCCAAGTCCTGTTTCAGCTTTTGAAAGGATTGTCCGGCCCGGGAGGCCGTTTTCTGGTTCGCCATAACCGCGTATTCCTCCATCCGTAAAATTGGGACGTGAAAACCTGTTTTCAACCGGTTTCCGGTATTCCTGAAGGCAATCGCTCCGGGGGCTCCCCGTTCAGGGCAAAATGAACGCTGCCATGGAGATCCGTCCGGTACACGGCGCAGCCCCGGCGGGCCAATCGCGCCAAAACCTCCTCTGTAGGATGCCCATAGCGGTTCGCGCCTACGCTGACACAGGCGGCCTCCGGCCGCAGGGCGTCCAGAAGGGCATCCGAGGTGGAATATTTGGAGCCGTGGTGGCCCGCAAGCAGGACCTCAATATCCGGCAGCGGGTAAGCTTCCAGGAGATCTTTCTCCGTGGCGGCATCCATATCGCCGGTTATCAGCAGCCCGTTTTCCCCTGCTTCCGCCAGAATAGCCAGGCCCTGTTCATTATCCTCCCCCTGCCCTACCGGCGGATAGACCGTCACGCAGACGCGGCCCAGAGGGATTTCCCGGGCTGCCGTCACAAACTCCACCGCCGTCCCCCGTTCCCGGGCGGCATCAAGGACTACCTCCCGCAGCCCGGCCCCGTCCCGGTAATCCGGGACCAGCAGGGTATCCACCGGCAGGCGGCACAGGAGGCCCGTGACGCCGGATATGTGGTCGTAGTCGTAATGGGTCAGGATCAGATAGTCCAGACGGCGGCAGCCCATGGACAGCAGCTGATCTGCCGCTCGGTCCCCGGCGCTGATCCAACTGTTGGCACTGCCGCAGTCCGTCAGGGCAAAGTCCCCACCAGAGGCCAGCAGCACGCTTTGCCCCTGGCCAACATCCAGCACAACCGTGTCCAGATCCGCCCGGAAACGGCGGATGCCAAGGTTTACCGTAATGATCAACGAGAAAACCGCCATCCCTGTGGCCATAAGGTATTTCCTCCGGGACTTCGGTTTACATAAATATGCAATCCCAAAAAGGAGGTATGCGTACAGCAGCCAGTATTTCAGGTAAGGGTTGGTAAAATAGAGGGCGTGGTACGGGATGGACGCCAGCAGATGGGCCATCCGCAGGATGTATCCAATCAGCAGCCGCGGGACAATCCCAAGCAGGGCCCCAAGGGTCGGGGAGAGGAAGCCCGCCAGCACCGCCGGAAGGCCCAGCATGAACACCAGGCCGGCGGCCCAGAGGCACAGCAGGTTACCCAGAGGCGACACCAGCACCAGGGAGCCAAAATACCAGGCGGAAAGCGGGACGGTAAATACCAGCGCCCCCATGGTGGCGGAAAAGCTGGCCGCAGTCAAGCGGAATACCCGCCCATGCTTACGGGCCCCATTCAACGTTTTCAGAAGCCGGGGCGTCAGCCACAGCAGCCCCGCCACGGCGGCAAAGGACAGCTGAAGGCTCACTGCCCGGGCGGCGAAGGGATTGCCCAGCAGGATCAGCAGCAGGGCGGCGGAGAGGGCCGTTGGCGGATCGCTGTCCCGGTAAAAGAGGGGCGCGGCCAGCAGGAAACACAGCATCACACAGGCCCGCACCACAGAGGGCCTGCCGCCTGCCAGAAAGGCATAGAATACCAGCAGCGGAATGGCGCAGGCCGCCGTCAGGCGGCGGCGGTGCTTCCCCGTAAGAAAAACCGCCAGTGACAACAGGAAGCCGCAGTGCATTCCGGAGACGGCCATGATATGGTACAGCCCGGATTCGGAGAGATCCGACAGGGCCTGTTCGGAAAGGGTGGAGCGGTCCCCGGTCAGAATGGCGGTGAGGAACCCCGCCCCGTCTGCCGTGAACATCTCTTGTATCCGATCCGTCATAGCACGCCCGCACCGCAGGGGCAGCCAGCGGAGGGAATCCATGGTCCCCGGCCCGTACACCGCCTCTCCCCTGCCATAGGCCAGAAGGAAGACACCTTTGGAAACAAAGGTGGTGACTGTGGTATCCAGCACCTGCCCGGAATCCCGGAACCGCACCACGGCAGAAACCGTCTGGCCGGGGCGCAGTTTCAGCAGGGATTCGTCCCCGTAAAAGGCGGCTTTGCCGAAGGGATATCCAGCCAGACGGACAGGGGCCTTGGCACCGTAATCGGTTTTCACCGCGTAATCACAGAGGGTCATGACCGCCGGGGCCTCTGTCTCCGCCAAGGCCAGCAGAGGCTTCTGCACCTGCCAGACATACAGCCAATTGTATCCCAGGGCAATCGCAGCAGCCGCCCCGGCTACAATCCACCTCCGGCGGATCTCCCAGGGCAGCAGCCACCCGGCCCAGGCCGCCAGGAAAAGCAGGACGGCAAAGGGCAGCTGCCAAGGCTCCGGCAAGACGTACTGCGCCAAGAAAACCCCCACCGCAAAGGCAGAGGAAAAAACCGCCAGCTTCCTCATCGATCCAAAGGGGACGGGAAGGAAGAACATCCGGCTCCATACTGGGCCATGAAAACCACCCCGCTCATCTCATCTTATCTCTCACCCACAGCCGGAAATTAAAGGGTCTTTCGATAGGCCTCCGCCTCGTCCAGCAGTTCCCCGGCGCTCTCCAACAGGGCCTCCGTCAGCTTGGTGCCGCCGGTGATCCGGGCCAGTTCCGCCTTCCGCCGCTCCCGATCCAGCTGCACGACCTGGGTAAAGGTACGGCCTCCCCGCTCCCCTTTTTCCACAGAAAAGTGGATATCCGCCATGGCAGCCAGCTGAGGCAGATGGGTCACACAGAGCACCTGTTTGCGGCGGCTCACCTGGGCCAGCTTTTCCGCCACCTTCTGGGCGGCCCGGCCGGAGACACCGGTATCCACCTCGTCGAATACCAGGGTGGCTACCGCCTCCTGCTCCGCCAGCACATTTTTCAAGGCCAGCATAATCCGGGCCAGTTCACCACCGGAGGCGATTTTGGCGATAGGCCGCAGATCCTCCCCGGCATTGGCGGACATCAGGAAGCGGACGGCGTCGCAGCCATCGGGGGCGGGATCCTTCGGCAGGATTTCAATGGAGAACCGCACCCGCCGCATGTCCAGATCCCGCAGTTCCTTCTGTACCCGTTCCTCCAAGGCCCTGGCCGCCTTTTCCCTGGCGGCAGTCAGCGCCCCGCCGGAGGTACGGACGGCCTTTTCCGCCTTGGACAGTTCCTTTTCCAGCCGGTGCAGGGTGTCGTCCGCCATCTCCATAGCGTCCAGTTCCTCCCGGCATTTCTCCAGATACGCCAGCATGTCCTCCACTGTGGCCCCGTACTTCTTTTTCAGGCGGTAGAGGAGATCGGAGCGGCTTTCCACTGCGTCCAACTCCGCCGGGGAGAAGTCAAACTCCGCCCGCTTGTCCCGGATAATCTCAGCAAGGTCATATACTTCACTGCGGGCCTCTCCCAGCCGTTTCCACAGTTCCAGCATATCATCTCCCAGGGTACGGATCTCCCCCAGGGCCTCCTCCGCGTCCCGTAGGCGATCCACTGCGCCGGAGACCTCGTCGCCGCCGTTCAGGCAGAAATCCGCCCCTGCCAGGGCGGAGAGGTACTTCTCTCCATTCCGCAGGAGGTTCCGCCGCTGGGCCAGTTCCTCATCCTCGCCGGGGATCAGTTCCGCCCGCTCCAACTCGTCAATCTGGAACCGGAGGCTGTCCATCCGCCGGGCCTTTTCCGCTTCATCAATTTGCAGGGCACGGATTTTCCCCTGGATCTCCGCAAGGCGGCTGTACGCCGCCTGATAGGCCGCCAGGGGCTCCTCCGTCCTCCCAAACCGGTCCAGATAGGCCCCATGGCGCTCTTCGTCCAAAAGCTGCTGGCCATCGTGCTGGCCATGGATATTCAGCAGGGCCTGGCCGATCTTCCGCAGCTGGGCCACGGTGATGGGCCTCCCGTTAGCCCGGCAGGCATTCTTGCCATCTGCGGCAATTTCCCGCTGCAGCAGCAGGCAGCCGTCCTCGTCCGGCGACACGCCGGTCTCCAAAAACTCCGGCAGATCTGCGGGCACGGCGGAAAACTCCGCCCCCACAAAGGCCTTTTCCGCCCCGGTTCGGATCAGTTCCCGGGAGGTACGCCCTCCCAGCACCGCCCCCATGGCGTCAATCACTATGGATTTGCCTGCGCCGGTCTCGCCGGTCAGGGCGTTGAACCCCGGGCGGAACTGGATGTCCGCCTCCTCAATCACGGCAATATTTTCAATATGAAGGAGTTCCAGCATCGAGATATCCCCTCCCAAAAATCTCTCCAAAGATATTTTGCCGAATATAATGTCTTCTTTTATTGTTTTATTGGATTTTCCAGGCAGGTCAAAGCATTTCCTGAATATCCTCGCAGAAAGCGGCGGCAGACTCCGCGTCCTTCATCACAAGAAGGGCGGTGTCGTCTCCCGCCAGGGAACCTACCATATAGGCGATCTCCATATGATCCAGCGCGGAACAGGCCGCGCTGGCAAGGCCCGGCATGGTTTTGACCACCACGATATTCTGGGCGCTCTCAATGCTGGTGATGCTTTCCCGGAAGATGGTCCGCAGCTTCTCCGCCACGTTCAGCCGGGTGCGGTTGCCGGATACGGCGTATTTGTACACCCCACGGCCCACTGGCTCCTTGATGAGGTGCAGCTGCTTGATATCCCGGGAAATGGTAGCCTGGGTGCTGGCCACTCCCCGCTCCCGCAGGCGGGCCAGCAGCTGTTCCTGGGTTTCAATGTTTTCCTGGGAAATGATATCCAAAATCATGGCTTGCCGGTCATTTTTCATCATTTAAACCTCCAGGCAGCATTTTTTGGGCAAAAATCTCGCAAAAACTCCGCTCTGTCAGCCGCACAAGGCTGGTGACATACCGGCTCCGGCGGATCTGCACCTTGTCGTCCGCCCGCAGGGCAAACCCACGGCTCTCATCCACGAAGAGATACACCGGTTTCCGCCCGTTCCGCTCCAGTTCCACCGTCAGCACATGTTCCGGGGAGAGGACGTAAGAGGAAAAACGCATGTTGTGGATGCAGATGGGGCAGACCACCATCGTCTGGGCCACAGGCTCCACCACAGGCCCGCCTGCCGACAGGGAGTAGGCGGTGGAACCGGTGGGGGTGGCCACAATCACACCGTCCCCGGCGATGTCCGCCAGATGCCGCCCGTCGGAGGAAATTTTCAGGTGGATCACATGGGAAATGGGACCCTCCCGGATAACAGCCTCGTTAAGGCCCAGATTTGTATAGATCTGGCGGCCCTCCCGATGGACGGATACGTCCAGCATCATCCGCTGTTCCAGGGCAAAGTTCCAATCCTTCAGCCGCCGGAGGGTCTCCAGTTCCCCCACCTCCAACTCGGCCACAAAACCCAGGCCCCCCATATTGATGCCCAAGACCGGGATTTTGTTCAAGGCCACCAGCTTAGCAAGGTGCAGGATGGTGCCGTCCCCGCCGAAGGTGATCAGCAGATCGGCCCCTTTCAGTTCCTGGGGCAACGGCCGCACATCGTACCCGGCAAACAACTCGTCCTTCTGCTCCCGGAAGGGGGAACAGACCACTGTCTCAAACCCCATGCTCCGCAGGATGGATTCTGCCGCCTTTGTGGCCTCCATGCCCCGGTCCCGGTTGGGGTTGGGACACAGGATAATTTTCTTCCCTTTCATAAACGGCTCCCCTCCCCGGTAAGATCCCTGTGGGACTCCTCCACCAAGGCCCGCAGATCAAACGGGCGTTCCTGGCCTGACCCTTCCTGCAAATAGCCGAGATATTCAATATTCCCCTCCGGGCCACGGATAGGGGAATATGTCAGCCCAAGGACTGTAAAGCCAGAGCCCTTGGCATGACCCAAAAACTGCTCCAGCACCTCCAGATGGACTGCCGGATCCCGTACTACGCCCTTTTTCCCTACCTTCTCCCGTCCGGCCTCAAACTGGGGCTTCACAAGGCAGGCGGCGTGCCCGCCGCTTTTCAGCAGGGCTGCCAGCGGCGGCAGGATCAGTTTCAGGGAGATGAAGCTGACGTCAACAGAGGCAAAATCCAGCGGATCCGGCACCTGCTCCCGGGCCAGATACCGGGCGTTGGTGCGCTCCAGGCAGACCACCCGGGGATCGTTCCGCAGCTTCCAGGCCAGCTGGCCGTATCCCACATCCACAGCGTACACCTTTGCTGCGCCGTTTTGCAGCATACAGTCCGTAAAGCCGCCGGTAGACGCACCGATATCGGCGCAGACCGCCCCGGAAAGGGTGATGGGAAAGGCGGCCATGGCCTTCTCCAGCTTCAGCCCGCCCCGGCTCACATAGGGCATCCCACCCCGGATTTCAACGGAGGCCTCGCCGGAGACTGCCGCGCCGGGCTTGTCCACCCGGCGCCCGTCCACAAACACCTGCCCGCTCATAATGGCTGCCTGGGCCTTCTGGCGGCTCTCCAGCAGGCCTCGCTCCGTCAGGAGCACGTCCAACCGCTTTTTATCGCTCATTGCCAAACGCCTCCTTCACTGCCTCCGCAACACCGGCGGGGTCCAGCCCGAAGCGGCGCTCCAGCTGGCCGACGCTTCCCTCCGGGGCGAAGGCCCTGCCAAGATTTTTCAAAATCAGCCGCCGGGGGGCCTTCCCGTGCTCCGCCAGGAGGGCAGAAATCCGCTGTCCCACGCATCCGTCACCGAAGGCGTCCTCCAGCACCAGCACTGTGCCGGAAACCGCAAAAAACGGGCTGATATCCTCATATGCCAAAGGGGAAATCCGGTTCAATTTCACAATCTGCGCCTGAATCCCATCCTTCTCCAGCAGCTTTGCTGCCTCCAAAAGGTGATTCACCAAAATGCCGTAGGACAGCATGGTCACATCCCCGCCCTCCCGCAGACAGACGGCAGCCTTATCCGACGTATCCTGCCGGAATGCCCCTTCCCCGCCCCGGGGATAGCGGACTGCCACCGGGCCGCCGCACTGAAACAGCGCCTGGCGGATCATGGATCGCAGTTCGGCAAAATTGGCCGGGCAAAGGACAGTGAAGCCGGGAATCTCCGAGAGAAACAGGGGATCTAAGCAGCCGTGATGAGTCTCGCCGTCGGCCCCCACCAGGCCTGCCCGGTCAACCCCCAGCACCACATGGAGCCCCTGAAGGGCCACATCGTGGATCAGCATATCGTAACTCCGCTGCAAAAAGGTGGAATAGACGGCAAACACAGGGATCATCCCCTGCTTTGCCAGCCCTGCCGCCATAGCGGCCCCGTGTCCCTCCGCGATAGCCACGTCAAAAAACCGCTCCGGGAATTCTTTGGCAAAACCGGAAAGGCCTGTGCCGTCCGCCATGGCGGCAGTGACGGCGCAGACCCGGCTGTCCTCCGCCCCGCAGGTAACAAGGGTCCTGCCAAATTCTGCGGAAAAACTCTCCCCCCCATGCTGGAGGGCAAGCCCGGTCTCCGGGTCAAAGGGGGAAACGCCGTGAAATTTCTCCGGGTTCTGTTCCGCGTAAGGGTAGCCCTTGCCTTTCACCGTGTGGACATGGACCACCACCGGGCAGGCCAGTTCCCTGGCCCACTCCAACACGTGGCAGAGCCTGTCCAGATCATGGCCGTCAATGGGGCCCAGGTAGGTGAAGCCCATGTCCTCAAATAAGGTGCTCCCCGGCCACATGGCTTTTTTCAGGGCGGTCTTGCATTGATGGTTGAACCGGTAGATACGGTTTTCCATGGGCCGCTTCCCAAAGAGGCCCCGGTACCACTTTTTGAAATGGTAATAGGCCGGTTTGCTGCGGAGCCGCTCCAAATGGGAGGTCATGGCCCCTACATTCCGGTCGATGGACATGCCGTTGTCGTTGAGAATCACCACCAGCGGCTCGCCGGACGCTCCGGCGTTGTTCAGCCCCTCATAGGCCAGCCCTCCGGAAAGGGCGCCGTCCCCAATCAAAGTCAACACATTGTAATTTTTATTCTGTAAAGTCCTAGCCCTTGCCATTCCAAGCGCCACGGAAACAGAGTTGGAAGCGTGTCCCGCAATGAAGGCATCATGGACGCTCTCCCGAGGTTTGGGGAAGCCGGAGAGGCCGTCCAGCTGCCGGAGGGTGGAAAAGCGGTCCCGGCGTCCAGTGAGGATCTTGTGGACGTAACACTGGTGGCCCACGTCAAACACCAGCCGATCCTGCTCTGTATCGAAAACCCGGTGGATGGCCACAGTCAACTCCACCGCCCCCAGGTTGGAGGCCAGATGCCCGCCGGTTTGGGAGACATTTTGAACAAGGAATTCCCTTAACTCCCGGCACAGGGCCGGCAGCTGATCCACCGGAAGCGCCTTTACGCCGGCGGGAGAATCAATAGTTTCCAGCAGCAAAACGCGTCCTCCCCTCCTTTCTCTCTCATGGTCAGTATGGACAGATTTCCTCTGGAGAAATCAAAACATGTCCGGAAACGGCGGAGCCGCTTCCGGACATGTCATACCGCCGCCCCGCCCGCACCTGAAGAATGGCGCGCGGATTATCTTCTGTGGAAAATATGGAGAAACCGGCCTGCCCAGTAAACCACTTTGGTGCTGCGCTTGATGGCAAAGGTCTTGCCTAAGGCCTTTCCGCCAATGGTCAATCCGGAGACCAGGGCGGTGACGCCCACGGAAATCAGGACAGTCCGGAGGTTCAGCGCTCCCTGGATGCGGGCCGCGATAACGGCGCTGGTTGTACCGCTGACGATGCCGCAGATGTCACCCACCACATCGTTGCAGACGCTGGAGACCTTGCTGGCGCTCCGCAGCAGGGAGAGGGCCTCCTTGGCCCCCTTCACTTTCCGGGCAGCCATGGAGTGGAAAGGCTTAGGATCCGCCGCCGTGACGGCAACACCGATGATATCAAACAGGATACCCAGCAGAATAAACAGTGCCAAAATCAAAGTGGCAATCGCCACGCCCGCGCCCTCCAGCATCGACTCCGACGCCAGGCTCAGCGCCGCGGACAGGGCGATCGCCATGGTAAACACTTGAATGACCCAGCGGAATTGAGAAGGTTCCGCGTTCTTTTTCCCTTTAGCGGGACGAGTCTTTTTCAAAAAAACGCCTCCAGTTAAGAAGGTATGTAAAAGATATCTGTCAAAAAAGTACACAGCGATCCATGAAAAGGATACACAACGAAGAAGCAACAACAGGAAAAAATAAAATGCGAAAAAGATAAGCGATAAGGAAGGGTCAGGGAGTAAAAAGGTAAGTGGATAAGAGAAAACCGGCACCCAATTCCCAATATCGCCAAACTAAAGCAGCCTTCCAAATTGCATGCTATCAAAAAACCCAGATATTAAACTAAAGTATCAAAAGCCCAAACTTTCTGTAGATCAAATTTAAAAACATGCGCTTAACTGAATAACATTGCCCCAAACACCAAACCACCCAAAAGCAGCACGCAGCCAAGGCAACCAGGCAGCAATCCTCCCCCACCCGTATATCCAACGATGGCCGCACCAGTCACGAAAGCAGCACAGGGCCGCGGCGGCAATCCCTACTGAACCCTGCAAAATCCGCAGATTTTGCGGGAAGAGGAGGAAGGAACGCAGCTTAAGCGGAATTTCCGGCCTTGGCCGGAAATGGAGCGGCGGAGTTTCTTCCGACGACGTGGCGGCGGGAAAGGTAAATCTTACGGCTTAGGTACGGGCTGGTTTTCCCCGCGATGCACCCCTCGTTGCCGATGGGGGCGGTTCCCCTTTCAGCACCGCGGCACGGCGTCGCCTTCCGCGCTGCCCGACTGCCACTTAGTCCGCACTGCAATCCCTTTCCCGCCTCATGATGAACAGCCTAGGTGTTTTCCACTGCAGTCTGTCCGTTTCGTTAGCCTCTTTTGCAGGCATGGTTTCAAGGAGCAGGGGACCGCCAGTCGTTCCGGCCGGAACAGAGACGGCCTGGCCTCCCATCCACCATACCCACGCAAGGCAGGCTACGTCTGTACACAGCGTTACGGCCGCAAGGCCGATGCACCGCATTACAGGTTCCCAATCTGTTTCGTACGCGGGCCGAAAATACCGCAATGGGAGTACGTCCGCGCACAAGAACAGGTCTCCACGGAAACAGGGTCGGGGGATCCATGCCATTGGAAATCGCCCTGAGTCCGCAAGCGCGTAATAACCGCGCTTCCCCCCAGCACCCACCCAAGACTGGGCGTCTCAAGCAGGCACCAGAGGTTTCATCGATGTGCCCTTCAGAGGATTTTTAGGCCCTCCCTAGGAAACGGCAGATCTGACTAGAATACTGCGCCGCGTGTTCTATTAGTATAGCACGCTTTTTATAAATATACAATATATTCCGTATATCGAAAATGTGAATTTTTTCGGAACGGACAGCCCCTTATTTGTCCCGAACCGCCAAGCCGTCGGCCAGCGCCGCCAAAAAGGCGGTGCCCCCCGGCCACTTCCCGGCCAAAAGGGCAGTTTTCGCCTGTTCCGTATACGCCAGCACCCGGCGGGCACATTCCTCTACGCCAAGAAGGGTCACATAGGTGGTCTTGCCGTTGGCGGCATCGGAACCCACCGGCTTGCCGAAGGCCGCGTCGGTAGAGGTTACATCCAGGATATCGTCCCGGATCTGGAACGCCAGCCCCAGGTTGGAGGCGTAATCCCTGGCGGCGTCCATGCAGGAGGCGTCCACCTCCCGGCGGCCCATGGAGGCAGCCACCCCCATCATGCAGGCAGCCCGCAGCAGGGCCCCGGTCTTCTTGTCGTTGATTGCCGTCAGTTCCTCCAGGGTGCGGGGCCGGTTTTCTTCCAGGGTGTCCCCATACTGGCCGCCGCACATGCCATCCGCACCGGCAGCCTCCGCCAGAATCCCGGCAGCCAGGGCCCGGACGGCCCCGCCGCCGTGACGCCACTCCCCTCCGGCGGACAGCACCGTCCGGAAGGCCGCGGCCTGGAGGGCATCCCCCGCCAGGGTAGCCGTGCACTCGCCGTAGGCCTTGTGGCAGGTGGGCTTTCCCCGGCGGAGATCGTCGTTGTCCATACAGGGCAGATCGTCATGGATCAGGGAGTAGGTGTGAAGCATCTCCACACCGCAGCCGAAATCCAGTCCCTCCTCCAGGGTCCCCCCGGCTGCCTCGCAGAATTTCATGGTCAGGATAGGCCGGATCCGCTTCCCGCCTGCCAGAAGGCTGTAGCGCATGGCCTCTTCCAGGCCGCCGCCGGGGAAAAACGCCTCCAGCCGGTGCTCCGCCAGCTGCCGGGCCTGTTCCATCTCTTTTGCAAAATCCATGTCAATCCTCCCCACCCTCCGCAAAGGGCTGCTCCACCGGGGCGCCGTCGGGCCCCTTCATCAGTTTGACCACCTGCTGCTCCGCCTGATCCAGCTGGGCGGAACAGGCTGTAATCAGCTTGGCCCCCTCCTGGAAGAGGGCCAGGGAGTCCGCCAGCTGCACGTCCCCCTTTTCCAGCGCCGCCACAATCTCCTCCAGCCGCCGGATGCGGTCCTCAAAGGTCTGTTTTTTCCCACTCATGCCTGCCTCCTTATCTCACCAACACAACCGGAAGTGTGGGCCTGCCGTCCCCGTCCGGCCCCCCTATTGTCAAGCTTCACCCTTTTTCCTGCGGAAGGGCTTTTCCACCCTGGCCGCAAAGCCGCCCTCCCCCAGAGTAACGGACACGGCGTTCCCGGCGGAGACATCCCGCCAGGATTTCAAAATCCGCCCGTCCTCCCCCCGGGCCACGGCGTAACCCCGGCCAAGGACTTTCAGGGGGCTCATGGCGTCCAGGGCAGCAGACAGGGCGGAAAACCGCTCCCGCTTGTCCCCTACCCGGGCCTGGGCCACATCCCCCAGCCGCTGCTGGAGGTGCAGGAGATCCATCCGCTTGTCCTGGACATAAGCCAGATGATCCGTCAACACCCGCTTGCCGGACAGTTCCTCCAGCCGCTGCCGGAGGGCGTCCAGCCGCCGGCTCTCCAGATGTCCCATCCGATCCCCGGCCCCCCGGAGCCAGCGCAGCAGTTCTTCCTGATCCGGCACGGCGATCTCCGCCCCGTTGGAGGGGGTGGAAGCCCTGGCGTCCGCCACATAGTCCGCAATGGTCACATCCGGCTCATGGCCTACGGCAGAAATGACCGGCGTTGTGCACTGGTAGATGGCCCGGGCCACCCGCTCGTCGTTGAAGGCCCAGAGATCCTCCATGGATCCGCCACCCCGGCCTACGATCATCACGTCCCCGATGTTCCATTTGTCTGCATACCGGATGGCTCCGGCGATCTCCGGCGGGGCCTCGGCCCCCTGGACCCGGACGGGCAGGAGGATCACCTTGGCAATGGGATACCGCCGCCGGAGGATCCGGACGATGTCGTGGACCGCCGCCCCTGCGGAGGAGGTAACCACAGCAATCCGCTCCGGGAACGGCGGCAGGGGCCTTTTATGAGCCGGGTCAAAAAGGCCCTCCCCATACAGCCGGTTTTTCAGCTGTTCAAAGGCCGCCGCCAGATCCCCCACCCCCTCGGGGGTCAAGGTATCGCAGTAAAGTTGGTAGGCCCCATCCCGGGGGAACACCGTCACCCGGCCCCCGGCGATGACCTGCATGCCGCTCTCCGGGCGGAACCGCAGGCGGGAGGCCTGTCCCCGGAACATGACGCACCGGAGGGCCCCCTCCTGATCTTTCAGCGTGAAATAGTGGTGGCCGGAGGGGTAGATCTTGTAATTGGACAGTTCCCCCCGGACAAAGATCCCCTGAAGGGCCGGTTCCCCGTCCAGCAGGTGTTTCACCATATGGTTCAGTTCCGTAACGCTGAAAACCGGACGCTCCATGACGATACGCCTCCTCCCCCTGCACCGCCGGATGCGGAAAGAGGCAGAGCGGCAAAGCCGCTCTGCCGTTATTCCGCAAATTCCTGACGGACAAAACTCCCCAAGATGCCGTTGATAAATTTCACCGTTTCCGGCGTTTCGTACTTTTTGGCAATCTCCACCGCCTCATTGATGGCGGCCTTGTCGGGAATGTCCTGCATGTACAAAATCTCAAACATCGCCACCCGCATAATGGCCGAAGCCACCAGGGGGATCCGGGAAAATTTCCAGCCCTTGGCATATTTGGCAATATATCCGTCCAACTCCGCCCCGTGTTCCCCTACGCCGGACACTAGCCGCCGGATATAGGCGGCCTGCTTGGCGTTGGGGACCTCAGCGTACAAAGGATCTTCCTCTGCCAGCTGGGCAAAGGACTCCGCCGTCAGCCGATCCTCCAACAGGGCCTCCACAGTCTTATCCGTGAAACTCAACTCATAGGCAAGATGCACGGCAATCTCCCGCGCGGTATTCCGTAACATAACGATTCGTCCCTTTCTCTCTCGTTGGGACCCGCGCTCAGGCCAGGGTCACGCCGCCCACATGGATGTTCACCTTGTCCACAGGGCAGCCGGTCATGGCCTCCACAGAGGAGGACACGGCTTTCTGGGCGCTCTCCGCCACCTCCGGGATGGCGCAGCCGTACCGGACCGTCAGGTACAGATCCAGATTCAGGGCCGTACCGGTCATGTCGATTTTCACGCCTTTGGCCCCCTTCTGGGCGTTTTTCCTGTTGTTCATCAAATCCGTTACGCTGCCGCCCATGGCGGTCATCATACCGGACACGCCCTCCACCTCCCGGACAGCGCCCACGGCGATGGCGGCAATCACCTCCTCAGAGATGTTGATGCTGCCGTTCTCCTCCGGCAGGGTCATGTATTCCTTGCTCTCGGCCATGGCTCGATTCTCCTTATCTGTTGTATCCCTTACGGGAAATCAGTTCAGATAGGTATTGTACCACGTTTTACCGGAAAATACAACAGCTAATTTGCGGCCATAATCTTAATGGCCCCGGCGGAGAGGCCGGTCTCCGTCATGGCGATGTCGGTGATTTTCGCCACATCCTCCCCTGTCAGTTCCCCGGAGGCGGTGGAGACCACCACACTGAGGCTGTTGTCCCCTAAAAAAGCCACGCAGTCCGTGTAGCCCTTGGCAGTGACCAGGTTTTCAATCTGGGCTTCCTGGAGTGTATAGGCCGCCAGCACCTGGATACTCTCGGAGGCCTCGTTGGCTACAGCGGCGTCGGCATTTTCCTGCTCCGCCGCCTCCTGGAGCAGGGAGATGGCGCTGTCCCGGGCCTGCTGGCGGGTGAGGCGGGCGGAGGCGAAGTAGTCGGAACCGGCGTAAACCTCCGTCTCGTCTGCGGGCCCTGCAGCCTCATCCGCGTCCTGGCTGGAGACCAGGGCCGCTTCCCCCAGGATCTTCCGGTTCTCCCCGTCCGTCTGGGCGGCAGGATCCGGATCCTGTTGGGCCGCTGGCTGCCCCGCATACTTCCAGTTCAGGGCCGCCGCCGCACACACCAATACCACCATGGTGACTACCACCGCATTTCGTTTGATTCTCGCTTTCATGGGCTGTTTCCTCCTCCATATAATCACTGCCATTTTGCCACGGTAACGCGGTCTGACGGCAGGCCTGTCACCGCTGCCACGGCCTCCGTCACCGCCAGGCGCACTTCCGCCCGTCCGCCCCCCTGGCACACCACCAGGGCTCCACGGTAGGTGGGATATACCCGCCGGATAACCACCGTCTCGTCCCCGGAGGCGCCGTCCACCAAAACGGTTTTGGAGCGCCTGGCGTAATCCTCCGGCGAGGCGGTGTTCCCACTGTAGGAGAGTTCCGTATCCTGGGCCAGCTGGGCCTCGCCGTCGGAATCCAACGTCAGCAGTACCTTTACCTGGCCTACGCCGCTGATATTCCCCAGGATCTCCTCCAGCGCCGCCTGGAGATCCGGCTCCGCCGCCACCTGCGCCTCTGCCGGCGCTTCTGCGGCCCTCCGTCCCGCCGGAAGCAGCAGCAGGCCCGCGCCAATCAGCACCACCAATACCGCGTACTTGTATCTGTCCCATATCTTTCGCACTCCTTCAGCTTTCTTGTTCATGCCATACCTGCCTCTCCTGCGGGATACCCAGTTCCCGTTCCATATAGGCCGACAGTTCCTGGGACCAGGGGCCTGTCACCTCCGCCGACCAGGGCAGGGGTACGCCCGCCTCTCCCGCCGCCGTTTCCACCCGGACGGTGACAGACAACCCCAACTCCGCCGCTTTGTCCCATATATATGCCGCCGTACGGGAGGCTATTCCCTCCGCCAGGAGGGTTTCTTCCGCTTGCTCCAATTCCGCCTGCCGGTCCTGGACGGTCCGGCTGTACTTGCCGAAATCCGGCGCCGCCAGGCTCCCTGTCAAATCCTCCAGGGGCTGCAGCAGCACCAGAAGAAGCAACAGCCCCCCGGTAAAAGAGGCAATCCGTTTCAAATTCCCCTCTGGGACCAGGCTCTGCACTGCCGCCAGCAGCAGGCTCACCGCCACCACTGCCGCCAGCCATTCCCGCACCGCCCCGATCATCCTGCCACCGCCGCCACGGAGGACAGCACGGAGATCAGCAGCAGCAGCGCGCAGCTGCCGGTCATCCCCAGCACCAGGCCAAAGGCGCCGCCCAACCCGTCAATCAGCCTGCAAAGGCTGGTGGATCCAACCGCCGCTGCCAGGAAAGCCGTCAGCTTATATAAGAGATACTGCACCCCCAGCTGCAAAAAGGGATGGGCGCAGGCCGCCAGGATTGCCAGGGTGCCAAAGACGCCGATGGTGTTTTTCAGCATCCCCGCCCCTGCCAGTACGGTCTCCGACGCCTCAGACAGGATGCTGCCCACAACCGGCACCACACCGCTGATGGCCGCCTTTGTCACCTTCAGGGCGGCGCTGTCGGCGGATCCGGCAATCACCCGCACCACGGAGAGATAGACGGTAAACAGCAGCAGCGACCCGGTCAGCACCCAGGTAATCAGCTTCTTCAGCGCCTCCGCAATAGCCCCCAGCCGGTTTTCCGGCAGCATGGCCGCGGCGGTGATGGCCCCGGCATAGAGGTAGACCATAGGCATCAGGAGGCCGCGGATCAGTTCAATGAGGAGATCCGCGAAGAACACGGTAGCCACCTGATGGAAGGCGGCGGAGGTGACCCCTCCAGCCGCAGCGGCAGCCGCCGCCAGGGTGGGCAGGAGCACCCGGGAAAAATCCGACAGCTGGGCTACTGTCACGGCCCCCAGGCCCATCAGGGAGTCCAGGCTCCCGGCGGTAAGGGCCGTCACCGACAGGGCCCCTGCCATGGGGAGGAATTGGGCCCGGTTCCCCGTCCCCTGGTAAAACCCCTCCGCCGCGCCGCACAGTACCACCGCCAGCAGCACCAGCGCCGCGCTGCGGACCCGCATACGGAGCACATCCCCCGCCTGGCGGCCCACATGGTTCAATATCCCTTCCACCCCGGCGGAAAAACCCGCTGCGCCGGAGAAATCCGCGTCCCGGAGCAGATCCTCCGCTTCCTCCGGCAAGGCGTCCCGCAGATCCTCCGGCAGGGCCGCCGCCCGGGCAGGGATGATCATGGCCGCCAGCAATGCCGCTAAGCACAGCCCATACCGGCCGCAGATCCAAAGCCGCCGCAAACCGCCGCCCCCTCTCTCAAATCAGTCCCAGCAAAAGCTTCAGCACAGCCCGCAGCAGCGGCAGCGCCGCCAGCAGCCCGCAGACGGATCCTGCCGTCTCCACTGCACCTGCCAGAGCGGATTCCCCCGCGTCCCGGCACAGCCCACTCCCCGCCTTTACCACCAGCGCAATGCCGGCAATCTTGAAGAGGGGGGCCAGCATGTCCCGGGAAAGGCCGCTCTGCTCCCCCAGTTCCCGGAAAAAAGCCGTCAACTCCCCCAGGGCCTCCCCCAGGGACAGCATCACCACAGCCGCCACCCCAATGGACAGCAGCAGCGCCAGGGACGGCGTACCTTTTTTCAAAACCAGCGCCAGCAACGCGCCCACTACGCAGACGGCCGCCGCCCGCATCACCTGCTCCATAGTCAAAGATCGAACAGCGTTTTGATGAGTTCAAACAACCGGCTGATCTCCTGGACCATCATCATCAGCACCACCACCAGCCCCGCCAGGGTGGTCATCATCGCTTGCTCCTCCCGGCCGGAACGCACCAGCAGCTGGTTCAGCACCGCCACCAGGATGCCGATGGCGGCAATCTTAAAAATCAGATCAACGTCCATAGATGTCCCTCGTTTTCGGATGGGCGGACAGCTTGCCGTCCGCCTCTCATAGTCAGAAATCCACCCTCACAGCAGCAGGATCACCAGCAGCGCCGCGCCGGAGAGGCACACGGCGGCAGTCCGCTTGTCCTCCTCCGGTTTTCGCCGTAAGGATTCCTCCAAAGCCTTTGTCAATTGATAAGTAACAAGTGAAATCGCTTTACAGATCGTCTCCTCATCCCCATGTAAATCCTCCCCCAGAGCAGCCACTGCCATCCTGTCCGCCTCCGGCAGGGGCAGGGCCTCCGCCGCCTGCTTCCAGGCCTCGGGGAGGCGTTCCCCCTGTTTCGCAGCGGAGGCGGCGGCGCGGAAAAATGCCCCGGCCTCCGGGCCGCAGCCGGAGGCCAGCCGCTCCAGCATCAGCGGCAGGGGCGTCCGGGCCATGCGGATCTCCTCCCCCATCCGCCGGAGGGATGACAGCAGATCCGACAGCGCCTCCAGCCTCCTCCGGCACTCCGCCCTACGGCACTGCCGGGCCAGCAGGCCCCCGGCGAAAATCAGGACGCTGCCTATCAGCTTTACCATTCCTCCACCTCATAGGCCCGTCCCTCTTCCGTCCGGACAATGCGGACCGCCAGGCGGAACACCCGGTCCTGAAGCAGCTGGGCATACAGGGGCTTTTCCCGCAGTTCCTCCAGGCTCCCGGCATGGATGGTGGCCAACAGCCTGACGCCGCAGCCCGCCGCCATGGACATGGCCCGGATATCCTCCCAGACAGTAATCTCGTCCACGGCGATAACCTGTGGGTTCATGGCCCGCAGGACCATGGGAATACCCAGGGCCTTGGGGCAGGCATCCAGCACGTCGGTATGGGGGCCCACATCCATCTGGGGCTCCCCCCGGTACATGACCGCCACCTCCCCCCGCTCGTCAATCAGGGACACCCGCCGGGGGCCACAGCCCTCCACACCCTCTGACAGCCGCCGGACCAGATCCCGCAAAAGGGTGGTCTTTCCACCGCCGGGAGGCGAGAGAATCAGGGTGCTGGCGAATTCCCCCTCCCGGAAGAGCCGGGGGGCCAGGGCGTCGGCTATGCCCCGCTTCTCCCTGGCAATACGGATAGCGGCGGCGGAGAAGTTCTTCAAATTGGTGTTGCTCCCTTCCTTCATTACCGCCGTGCCGCACAGGCCAATCCGGAATCCTCCCCGCACCGGGAGATAGCCCTCCCGCAGGGTCTCTGCGGCGGCATACCGGGAAAAACTGGTGGCCAAATCGCAGAGGGTCTCCAGTTCTTCCGGCTCCACCACCGCCTCCAGCGGCATCTCCCCCTCCGGCAGCAGTACTGTCAGCGGGCTTCCCGCCCGGAGACGGAACTCCTCTGCCCGGGCCTGCTCCGCCTCCGGCAAGGCCAGGGCCAGTTTCCGCAGCCGCACAGGCAGGCAGGCGGCGGCGTCCTGATAACGCGTGACATTCAAATCCTTTGGCAAGGGATTTCCCCCTTTCTTTAGTTGCTATACTGTATGAGGGGTTGTCCTGTAATATGCCTGCAAAATGTTTTATGGAAAGTGTACTTGACATTTTCAGAGGCCCGTGTTATGATGATAATGTAAAGCAAGCTTTGCATTTCAAAATCCACATGAAAGGGTGTGAGAGATTGAAAAACCGGCTGGAGGAACTTCGGAAGGAACGGGGCCTGCGGCAGGAGGAACTGGCTGCCGCCTTGGAAGTCACCCGGCAGACCATTGGGTCGCTGGAGAACGGGCGATACAACCCGTCCATCCTGCTGGCCTTCAAACTCTCCCGGTATTTCGGGCTGCCCATTGAAGAGATCTTCATCTATGAGGAGGGCGAAGCTACATGAGATACAGCGCAAATCCCGCTTTTTTGCCCATTATTTTATTTATTTTAATTAGTATATTATACTTCTAAGGAGGATAAGTGTATGAAACAGAAAAAAATACTATATCTGGCGCTTTTGCTGCTTGGCTTTTGCTTTCTTTTGGCGGCGTGGTTCCTCCCCACTTCCGACAGCATGGGCGGCATGCTGACAGGCATGGGTTCCGGCCTGTTGGCCCTGGGAATCTCCCGGTTGCTGCTGCTGCGGCAGCAGGCCAAACATCCGGAACAGTACCGGCAGAATGAAATTGCGGCCAACGACGAACGGAACGTAGCAATCCGCCGCCGGGCCCAGGCAATTTCCGGAGAGGTTTTGCAATGGGGGATCTTGGCGGCCGCGTGGTTTTCCATCGGCCTGGACGCGCCCCTGTGGGTGACGCTGCTGGCAACGGGGCTTTTTCTGGCGAAATCGCTGCTGGAGTTGTATCTGATGATACGGTATGAGCGGGAGATGTGAAAAAGCAGCCGGGGGGAAAATTTCCGCCCGGCCGCTCTATATATGTCATCTTAGAACCTTCAGCAGTATTTTTGCAAAAGTTTACTTCTATACAATCCGCACCCGCCGCAAGATTCACCAGAACGGCGACGTGTTTCGCATACCTTTGCTGTACGCAGCGCCTGTAAGCCGGATCGCCTCTGCACAGGGAAAAATTATCGGTAAAATTATCCCCTGCCCCGCCTGCGGATCAACCGTCCCACGGTTCCGTCCCAAAATAAACCAAGCTGTCCCTTTACCTAGTATTCCATGAATTAACCGTCCCTTTAGTGTCCTCATGATATAAATGCATCAAGAATACGGTCTTTCACATAAAATCAAAAAAATTTCTATTTTCAGCATTTTCCATAAATTCATCTTTATTGCGATGTAAAAGTTCACAAATTTATACAGTAACACGAAGCAGTCACAACGTCAGCCATGCAGATTACTGCTGCGGGATAAAAAATGGTACTGCCTGGGATCTCTCCCAAGCAGTACCATCTTTTCAAGTTTTCCGCAAAACGTAAATATGCGGCTTATACCTTTGCCGGATCTTCGCCGGATTTCCCGAAAGCCTTGACAGCCTTGGCGTCCTGCGCCTGCCGTTCCTCAATGGCTTCCTTCAAAATCATGTCCTTCACCTTCATCAGCCGGGTGGTGGTAGCACGATCGTTCTCATCCAGCTTCATGGTGATATACCGGATAGCCTCCTGGGTATCAGGAATCATCACATACTCCAGCGCGTTGACACGGCGGCGGGTCTTTTCAATCTCCTCCGCCATCAACTGGGCGGATTTTTCAATCTCCGCCAGTTTCAGCATCTTCTGAAACACCTTCCCCAGGGCGTCTACCGCCGTATCCAACTCACCGGAGGTGGCGGCAAAACCGTAGGGATAGATATCGGAATCCGATTTGGTCTTGGTCTGGAAGTGATATACCGGCACGTTGACGGACATAATGTTCTGGAACGTCATGGTCAGTTCCACGCTCTGCTTCGGATAGAGCAGCGCCTGTTCCAGCGCCTCGGAACTCATCAGCGCAGAGGCCACGGTAAAGGATTTATGCACCTTCATGAAATCCTCTTCCACCTCGGCCCGCAGGGAACGAACCTCCCGCACCGTGTCCAGGAACTGCTTCATCAACTCATCCCGCTTGTCCTTCAGCAGCTTGTGGCCCCGCTGGGCGGTCCGCAGCTTGCCCTTTAAGCGGGTCAACTCCATACGGGTAGGGCTTACCGTGATATTCGCCATGGTTCAGCCCTCCTTATTCCTGATCTTTTTTCGGCCAGTACTTCTCAATCAACTCAGGCTTGATACGTTTCAACTCCGACTTAGGCAGGATGGACAGCAACTCCCAGCCCAGATCCAGGGTCTCTTCAATAGAGCGGTTCTCCTCATAGCCCTGGTTTACATAACGCTTTTCGAACTCGTCTGCGAACTTGGCGTACAGCAGATCCGTAGGCGTCAGGGCAGCTTCGCCCAGGATGCTCATCAGTTCCTTGTTGTCTTTGCCGGTGGAATACGCGGCAAAGAGCTGGTTCATGGTACTGGCATGATCCTCACGGGTCTTGCCTTCACCGACGCCCTTGTCCTTCAGACGGCTCAGGCTGGGCAGCACGTCAACCGGCGGGTGGATACCCTGGCGGTACAGGGCACGGCTGAGAATGATCTGGCCCTCGGTGATATAGCCCGTCAGGTCAGGGATGGGGTGGGTCTTGTCGTCCTCAGGCATGGTGAGGATGGGGATCATGGTGATGGAACCGGGATTGCCCAGCCGGCGGCCGGCGCGTTCGTACATCTGGGCCAGGTCCGTATAGAGGTAGCCGGGGAAGCCGCGGCGGCCGGGCACCTCTTTCTTGGCGGCGGAAACCTCACGGAGAGCCTCCGCGTAGTTGGTGATGTCCGTCATGATGACCAGGACGTGCATCCCCTTCTCAAAGGCCAGATACTCGGCCGCAGTCAGCGCCATACGGGGGGTGGAAATACGCTCGACTGCAGGGTCGTTGGCCAGGTTGGAGAACAGCACGGTACGGTCAATGGCGCCGGTACGGCGGAACTCCTGCACAAAGAACTCGGACTCCTCGAAGGTGATACCGATAGCGGCGAACACCACGGCGAAGTTGGCCGCCGCATCGCCCAGCACCTTGGCCTGACGGGCGATCTGCGCCGCCAGATTGGCGTGGGGCAGGCCGGAACCGGAGAAGATAGGCAGCTTCTGACCACGGACCAAGGTGTTCAGGCCGTCGATGGTGGAAACACCGGTCTGAATGAACTCATTGGGGTAGTCCCGGGCGGCGGGGTTCATGGGCAGGCCGTTGATATCCCGGTACTCCTCGGGAAGGATGTCAGGGCCGCCGTCAATAGGCTGGCCCATGCCGTTGAACACGCGGCCCAGCATATCGCCGGAGACGCCCAGCTGCAGGGGGTGGCCCAGGAAACGGACCTTGGCGTCCGCCAGGTTGATGCCGGCGGCGGACTCGAACAGCTGCACGACGGCGGTGTCACCGTTGACTTCCAGAACCTTGCCCCGGCGGATGGAGCCGTCATGGAGTTCCACTTCCACCAGTTCGTCGTAGGTGACATTTTCCACCATACGAACCATCATCAGAGGGCTGACGATCTCCTCTACGGTTTTATATTCACGAATCATCAGTTCTCACCTCCCTGAGCAGTGACGGCCCCGATCTCCTGGGCCATCTCCCGCTCAATCTGCGCATAGGCCTCCACGTACTCGTCCGCAGGAACGCTCTTGGCGCGGCCGATTTTCTCCCTGGCAGGAATGTCAAAGAGTTTCGCCGCCTGGGCGCCCTTGGCGATGGCATCCCGGCAGAGGGTCTCGTAGTTGAGGACCATAGCCAGCAGCTTGCCCTGCCGGTCATAGCTGGAATAGCCATCGATATCGGTAAAGGCGTTCTGCTGGAGGAAGTCCTCCCGGATCATCCGGGCTACTTCCAGGGTCAGCTGATCGGCGGCGGACAGGGCGTCCTTACCTACCAGCTGGACGATCTCATTGAGGCTGGCCTCGTTCTGGAGGATGCTCATGGCTTTGCCCCGGTCCTCCATGAACTTGGCGCCGAAATTCTCGTCAAACCAAGGCTTCAGGGAGTCCAGATACAGGGAATAGGAGTTCAGCCAGTTGATGGCCGGGAAATGACGCTTATAGGCCAGGGAGGAGTCCAGGGCCCAGAACACCTTGACAATACGCATAGTGGCCTGGGAGACCGGCTCGGAGAGGTCGCCGCCGGGAGGCGACACGGCGCCTACGGCGGTCAGGCTGCCCCGGCGCTCGTCGGAGCCCATGCACTCCACGCTGCCGGCCCGCTCGTAGAACTGGGCCAGACGGGAGGAGAGGTAGGCGGGATAGCCCTCTTCGCCGGGCATCTCTTCCAGACGGCCGGACATCTCACGGAGGGCCTCGGCCCAGCGGGAGGTGGAGTCGGCGATGACGGCCACGTCATAGCCCATATCCCGGAAATACTCTGCGATGGTAATGCCGGTATACACGCTGGCCTCACGGGCCGCCACGGGCATATCGGAGGTATTGGCAATCAGCACCGTCCGCTTCATCAGGGACTCTCCGGTGCGGGGATCCTTCAGTTCCGGGAACTCCCGCAGAACGTCGGTCATCTCGTTGCCGCGTTCGCCGCAGCCGATATAGATAACGATATCCACATCGGACCACTTGGCCAGCTGGTGCTGCACAACAGTCTTGCCGGAGCCGAAGGGGCCGGGCACGGCAGCCGTGCCGCCCTTGGCAATGGGGAACATGGTGTCGATAATCCGCTGGCCGGAGCAGAGGGGACGGGCAGGCGGATATTTCTTCTCATAGGGACGGCCCACACGGACAGGCCACCGCTGGATCATGGTGAGGGGGATCTCCTTCCCCTCCTCCGTCTTCAGCGTGGCGATGGTCTCCGTCACATTAAAGGAGCCGCTCTTAATGCCGGTGACAGTGCCGCTCATATTGGGAGGCACCATAATCTTGTGGAGCACCACAGGGGTCTCAGGCACGGTACCCAGGATATCACCGCCGGAAACCTTGTCGCCTACTTTGGCAACGGCAGTGAAGTCCCACTTCTTCTCGTGATCCACGGCGGGAACCTCCACGCCGCGGGTGATGCAGGCGCCGACCTTTTCCACGATTTTCTCCAAAGGCCGCTGGATACCGTCATAAATGCCCTCGATCATGCCCGGCCCCAACTCCACGCTCATCGGCGCGCCGGTGGTGACGACCTCCGCACCGGGCCCAAGCCCCGAGGTTTCCTCGTAAACCTGGATAGACGCGGTGTCGCCCTTCATGGTCAGAATTTCGCCGATCAGACGCTGGGGGCCGACGCGAACCACGTCGGACATGTTGGCATCCGACAGGCCCGTGGCCACCACCAGCGGTCCGGAAACTTTAACAACTTTACCGCTCAATACAAAACCCTTCTTTCAGGATAAATTCGCGGGACAACCCCTCCCGTCAACGGGAATTCGGAAAAGGGGCCAAGGGAAAACACGTTTTCCCCTGTTCTTCCGCCTTTGGCGGAAGGAGGATTGAAATGAATTTCCACCGCGGCACATACACGGCGAAAATCCCCCAACCCGTGCCTCCTGGGACGTACACACCAGCGACGCCATTTTAGGCCCCCACGGGGGGAACAAACGGAATGGAGCGGGGCCTGCCCATAGGGCGGGGCACACAGCATGCAGTTTGTCCTGACGCGGAGAGGGGGACCGGCGGGCGCAGCCTGCCGGGGCGTCCGGGGACAACGTCCTCCCTGGGGATTACAGGATATCCGCCCCTACCGCTCTCTCGATAGCCCGCTGGATATTGTTCTTTCCAATGCCCAGGGAGCCGTCCTGGCCGGGGATCAGGATGATGGCGGGCCGCAGCTCGTCCTTATACCGGGCCAGCACGTCCTCCATATCCTTGGCCAGACGTTCCGTCAGATAGATCACCGCGCAGTTGGTCTTCGCCAGTTCCTTGATCTTCTCCCGGGCTTCCTCCACAGAATTCACCGGGTAGGTATCCAGGCCCAGGGCGCGGAAGCCCATCACGGACTCCCAGTCGCCGATTACGGCAATTTGATACGTTGCAGCCATTTTACACCGCCTTTATTACTTGTATGCTCCGCTGCCCGGCCAAAACCGGACAGGCGGAGAGGCCGCCGCAGGACAGTCCTCAGGCATAGCTGGCCCGCAGGCGGGACCGGATAATCTCCGGTGAAATTCCGGCGGCGCGGCCCATCAGCAGGATCCGAAGATTGGTATACTCGGTCTCCCGGGCGGCCAGATAACCTACCAGAGGCGCCTCGCCGAAGGGCACAAACTGCGCACCGGCGAGATACTCGCCCACAACGTTGTCGCACAGCTTCTCGAACTCCGTCAGGGGCCCGCCCTGGAGGGCCTGGCTCCCGGCCTCTGCCGCCGGGGCAAAGGGCGTGGGGGCGTACAACTCCGTCAGACCGCCGCCCCGGGCGGCGCTGACAGCCAGAATACCGTCCAGGGGGATTTCGCCCCCCTCAAAGAGGACGCCCCGGAGGAACTCCTCGTTCTTCCCCATCCGGATGGTCCGGACCAGGGTCCGGAGGTTGGCGGCGTCAATCTGGCTCCGGACATAGCCCCGGAGGAACGCACTGCCGGTCTCCACCGCCACGGCGTCCATATCCCGGTAAAACCAGCGGTCCAGCACAATGTCGCACAGCTGGGGATCCCGGGTAGTCTGCAAAACCTCCCGGGCCTCTGCCGCGGCGGATGCCAGCATGGGGGGCAGGCCGTCCAAATCGCCGGAACGCAGGGCCTCCGCCAGTTCGGATGCTGGAATCCGGCCCATATCCATCAGCATATGATCCGCGCCGGTCTCCATGGCCTCCGCCTTCAGCAGGGCCTTTACGTTGTGATAATCGTATTTCAGCTTAAAAACATCCATATACCTGGGATCCGGCGTTCCGTCCGCCAGATCGGAGAGGGTCTCCTCCCTGGCCCGGGCCAAAGCCGCATCCATGGCCTCCGGATCGGCGGCGTCCAGTTCCGGATAGCCGCAGTCCTGCAGGATTTTCAGCGCCTCTTCGTCGGTGCGGGCCTCCAGAACCTGTTCCATCCGCTCCCGGGTCAGAAGCCCTGTCTCCATGGCCTTGATCCGGGCGGAAATCACCAGGTAATCGGTGTCTTTGATTCTTTTCGCCAAGACACTTCCTCCTTCCCTTTTACGCCTCCGGGAACAGTTTCTTCGCTACCGTACCGGCGGTCTCCGCCTTCTGCAGGCGTACCAGGGTATCGAAGGTACAGTTGACCTCCACATTCTCGTCCTTCAGGATGAAGCCGCCCTTGATGGGCCGGGTCTCCTGGGAGAGGGTCAGGCCTCCGGCGCTCTTGGCTGCGGTGGCCACGCCGGCCACCATCTTGTTAAGCATGGCGCCCACCTTGCCGCCGGCGATGACACGGGGAGGCTCGGTCGTTTCCGTTTTGCCCAGGCGCTCGTTGGCCTTAGCCACAGCTGCCTTGCCAACCCGGTCCCGGTCCCCGGCAGAGAAGATCACCTCTTCCTTGCCGCTGGATGAAGCCTCCGCCAGCAGATCCGCCAGCACGTCTACGTACTGCTTCTCCGGCATGGCGCAGAGTTTTTCCAGGGCCAAGGCGTAAACCTTTTCCACCATTTCCTGTTTCGCAGCCAGGGCCACCTTCCGGGCCTCCATCTGGGCCACGCTCACCAGGCGCTCTTCCCGCTCGGCGGCGGCCTTCTGGTTTTTCGCCGTCAGATCCGCCATCTCCGCGTCCGCCTGGTTCTGGTACTTGGCCGCAATCTGCGCCGCCTGCTCCCGGGCGGCCGCCAAAAGGCTGTCGGTCTCCGCCTTGGCCTCGGCGTTGATGCGATCCGTGATTTTATCGATTCCGTTCATACTCGAATCCCCTTTCTATGGGGTCAGGAGATGTTGATGATCATCAGCATGGAAGCCAGCAGGGACAGGATAGCGTAGAACTCCACGGTGATGCAGAGGACCATGCCCTTGGACCAGTCGTCAGGCTTCTTGGCCAGGATGTTGATGGAGCCGGCGGCAACGCGGCCCTGGGCAATGGCGGAGAACAGGCCGCCGAGAGCCATGGGCAGGCAGGCCGCAAAATACTGCATGCCCTGGTTGATGGTCATCTGGGGCATCTCGCCGCCCAGCAGGCCCATGGAGAAGATGGCGAAGAACCAGACCACCAGGCCGTACAGGCCCTGGGTGCCGGGGATAACCTGGAGAATCATGACCTTACCGAACTTGCTGGGATCCTGGCACAGGAGGCCTGTGCCGGCCTCGCCGGCGATGCCGGTGCCCTTGGCGGAGCCGATGCCGGGCAGCACAGCCGCCAGGCCCGCGCCCAGCAGCGCCAGGGCCAGGCCGCCGATGGTGCCAAGGAAGGTTACGCTCTGCTGAAGATCTACCATTTGATTGATGTCCATTTTTGTTTCCTCCTCAATTGTTTTGGATATCCACGTATTTGGTCTGCATGGCCAAAGGACGGAAGGGCTTGCCGCCGTCCTCGTAGAACTTTCCGAAATACTCCAGACACTGCAAACGCAGGTCGTGGACATAGCAGCCCAGCAGGTTCAGCGCAAAGTTCAGCGCGTTGCCGGCCAGGGAGATGATCAAAAAGACGATAATGTTCCCGGGAATGGCCCCCAAGGTGTTGAATACCTGGGCGATGACGCTGCCTGCCAGCATCAGGGCCATCAGACGGGCATAGGACAAAATGTCGCCGAAATACCCGGTCACGTGGTTATAGAGGGAGCCGAAGATACCCATAATCTTCCCGAGGCCCTGGCCGGTAACCAGAGGCCCGATGACGATCAGGGCCAGGCCCACGTAGAGCACCAGGTTCGTCACGCCCAGGGCCATCAAGCCGATTCCGGCGAAGACGATCCACCAGGTGGCCTCCTCAAAAACCGCGTCCAGCACCTGCCCGGCCTTAAGCTTGCGGATGAAGCTGACAGCCATGCCGGCGATAATCTGCACCAGGCCCAGGGCCATGGCTCCCACCAGGATCATCAGGGTGTCGTTCAGGGGGGTGAACAGGGCTGGCAGGGCGAAGTCGTTTCCGGTGAGAATCTTCACCACCTGGGTCAGGAAGTCCCCGAAGAAGCCGCCGGTAATGGCGCCCATGATAAAGGTGGACACGCCACACAGCTGCAGCAGGCCCATCATGTGGCCCATGGTGCCCCGGGGCCGGTACTTTTTCGAGATGATAGTCCCCGCCAGGAACATCAGGATGCCGTAGCCCATATCCGCCATCATAATGCCGTAAAACAAAATGAAGAACGGCGCCATCAGGGGGTTGGGGTCTACGTTGTTGTAGGCGGGCAAGGAGTACATCTCCGTCACCATGTTCAGGGGGCGGGTCAGCCAGTTGTTTTTCAGCTGGACCGGCACATTGGGGATATCCTCCTCCGCCGGATCCTCCGCCTCCCAGGCGCAGCCCAGCTTCTCCAGCAGGGCTTTCACGCCGTCCATGCTCTCTGCCGGGGCCCAGCCCTCAAAGAAGAGGATGGTGCCGTCGGTGAGAATCCGCTCCCCGTTGATCTCCCGGGCCTCCTCGGTCCGGAGACGATCCGCATAGAGTTGGAGGGCCTCCTTGGCGCCGGCCTGGGCGGCAATGGCGGCTACGGCGGCCTCCTGGGCCTTCCGGTTCTCCGCAATCTTTGCCTCCAGTTCCCGGAGATGGGCCTCCGGGGTGCCGTCCATGCCCTGGAAAGTCACCACGCTGAAGGCGTGGGGCCGCAGGACCTCCATGACGGCCTGTTCATCTGCCCTGTGGCAGATCAAAAGATAGTAGATTTGCTGTTTGTCGGCGCCGATCTCCAGGATCTCCGCCGCCGCGCCGGAGGCGCCCAACTCGGTCTTCACCGCGCCGGTGTCCGTGCCGCCGGGGCAGACGCCCAAACGGTACAAGACATGCTCCGTACCCTCCGCGTTCAAGTGCATGTCCAGCCCCTGCCAGGGCCGCAGGGAAGCCTGCCGCGCCGCCAGCCGGGATTCCTCGCTTTGGAGCCTGGACAGCGTCTGAAGCTGCCCGCCGATCTCCCGGCAAGTCTCCTTGGCCCTGTCCACCGTACCGGCGCTCAGGAAGTCCGCCTCGGAGATGGGGTGGCGCTGGATAAACAGGCCGTCCGTCACCTGGGCGTACTTTTTAATGGCCGCCAGCGCGGTATTCACATCGGTGATATCCTCCTTTGTGGACACCAGGCTGGACTGGCTCCGCCGGAGCAGGGACGACCAGGCAGGGTCCGCCAGCTTGCCGTCAGGCTCACTGATCTCCACACAGCCCAGATGGAGCATGCCTTTCAGCAGTTCCTCCCGGCAGCCGGCCATCGCCATGACGCGAAGTTTTTTCATTTTTACAATGGCCATATCAGTGCTTCACAACCCTTCCGACAATAAACTCCGCAGCCTCTGCCAGATGCTTTTCCGCTGTCTCCCGCAGCTTGGCGGCTTCCGCCTCCGCGGTGCGGTCGATTTCGGCGGCCCGCTCCGCAGCCTTGGCCTCCGCCTGCTGCAGAAGTTCCCGGCCGCTCTCTGCGGCGCCGTCCCGGGTACGCTGTAAAAGCGCAAGACCGCTCTTTTCCGCGTCGGCGACGAGTTTCTTCGCCTCCGCCTCGGCAGCCGCCCTGCGCTCCCGGTTTTGTACTTCCACCTGCGTGACCTTCTCGATTGCTTCCAGGGACATCCGTTTTCACCTTCTCTCTCCCGTCATGCAATTTTCCGAACCGGCGGCAAGGCGTCCCGCCCCTCCTCCGGCCCTGGCATCGGATTTTTCCTTTTTGGGAAACCCCTACATGAGGAACCCGATTTCAAGGTTCATTATAAAGCAACCGTCCCTGCAATGCAAGGAAAATCTTATGAAAAAGGGTTCTTTCTTCCGTTCTTTCCGTTTTCAAAAGGCTAGACCGGAAAAGACAGGAAAAACGCGGAAAAGAAAGCCCGTCCGTCCCGCCCTGTGCCGGGCAAAACGAACGGGTACGCGTGGATCCCGGGGCAAGGCGGCTCAGGCCTCCTCCGTTTCCTCCCGGCCCTCCAGCAGGGCCGTCAGCTGCTCCAGTTCCGCGCCGGAGCGGTCCAGCGCCCGGGGCAGCTGGGTCAGGTTCACCTCTACCTTCCGCAGTTCGCTGTTGACATAGGAAGCGGTGGATTCAAAAACGTCCATCAGGGCCTGGTACTGGGCCCTGAACGCCTCCGTTGTCTTCCGGAGGCGGCTGTGGGTCTCGTCCTCCAAATCGGCGGCCCGCTTCCTGGCCTCGCACTCAATGGCGCCAATCTGCCCCTGGAACCGGGTATAGGCCTCGGCGTCCGGCCGCAGGGACTCCACCTCCCGGGCCAGCCGCTCCGCCTGGGGCCGCAGGACCTCCAACTCCTGCCGGAGGGCGTCGTCCAGAGCGGCCTCCCCTTTCAGCTGCTCATGCTCGCTGCGGAGGGTCTCCAGCTGGTAGCGGAGGGTAGCCAACTGGGAGGAGAGGGATTCGTTCTCCACCCGGAGATCGTCGTTCTCCTTCCGCAGGGCGTCCTGGGCAGCGGCGGTCTCCTGGGCCGTCCGCTGGATATAGGCGATAACGTCCTGTTTGTCAAAGCCGCCGAAGGCGACGCTTTTAAAGGTGTTGTTATCCATGGTTTTCCCGCTTTCTATCGTTCTGTTCCCGGTATTCTACCACAAGCCGCCCTGTTTTACAAGGGGCCGGGAACGCCGCCCCTGGGTGGAACGCGGACGCGCCTCAACCCGGAGGCCAGGTCATATCCCGGCCGGAGAGCACATGGAAATGCAGGTGGGGCACAGTCTGCCCCGCCTGATCCCCGATGTTGGACACCACCCGGTAACTCTCCATGCCCTTTTCGGCAGCCACCTTGGCAATGACCTCAAAAATATGGGCGGCCACCCCGCTGTTCCCGGCGTCGATGCCGGAGACGGAGGGGATGTGGGTCTTGGGAATCACCAGGAAATGGGTGGGCGCCTGGGGGGCGATATCGTTGAACGCCAGGCAGATATCGTCCTCATAGACCTTCACGCTGGGGATCTCCCCGGCGGCGATTTTGCAGAACAGGCAGTCGGACATGGTGAAACCTCCTTAAAAATATGTTATCTGAACGTGCCGCGCGCCTCGTCATAAATAAAACCGGCCGCCGCCAACTTTTCCCGCAAAGCGGCCTCGTCCAAACCCAGCGCAGCACAGAGTTCCGCGAGACCGGTATATTCGTCCCGCAGTTTTGTATTGATAAAACTCAGCAGAATCACAGGATCACAAGGAATCACGGCTTTCCCTCCTCTTCGCGCCCCGTTTGGAATTCCAAACAGGGTTCCACCGTAAACGGCGCCTCCGGGACAGACCCCGCCGCTGCTTCCCGGGGATCCTCCAGGCCCAGCGCATCGTAATACGCGCCGGAAAAGGCCAGCATCGCAGGGTCAAAGGCTGCCTGCAAGGCCTTCACCGCCCCATAGGGGTCCCGGGGCTCCGCCCGGAAGGCCTCCGCCAGTGCCGCCAGGGCCTTTTCCTTCTTTTCAAAGGATTCCGGGCCTAACGAGGATTCCCTTTCCCGATCCTCCCGCAGCAGTTCCCGGAACTGCCCCTCCCCCATCCAGTAAAGCTGGGAGAGGGGGTTGGCGTCCCGGCAGTACAGCAGGAAGGAAACGAATTCCCGGAAATCCGCCCCTACCGGCAGCACATGGCTGGTCCCCATGGGATCCACGCAGTAAACCCGCTCATCTCCCGGCAGAAGGACAAAATGCACCCCGTCACAGCCGATCCAGCCGACAAACTCCGCCCCCACCGGGGTGCAGAAATACGGGCAGCCCTCCTGCCGGCCAAGGCCGATGGCTTCGCAGTCAATGTCCAAACTCCGGAAAAGCTGCAGATCATCCTTGCTCACTGCGGCAGCCTCCCGGTTATCCCAGCTTTGCCGCCACAAAATCATCCACAGACGCCAGGGCGTCGTCCAGCTTCAGCATATCCGTGCCGCCGCCCATGGCGGAATCTGGCTTGCCGCCGCCCTTGCCGCCGCAGACAGCACAGACGTTCTTCACCAGATCCCCGGCTTTCACGCCCTTTTCCACGGCCTCCTTGCCGCATACCGCCAGGAAGGTAATCTTCTCCCCGCTGGCAGAGGCCAGTACCGCCACGACCTTGGGATCCTTGTCCCGGAGGAAATCCCCCATCTTCCGCAGGGCATTGGCATCCATCCCGTTGCGGCTGGCGGTGAGGACATGCAGGCCGCCCACGTCCTTGGCGGCAGTGAGGAACTGCCGGGCCTCGCCCAAGGAGGCCTCCTGCTTCAGGTGATCCAGCATCCTGCGCAGTTCCTTGATCTCCACCACCTGCTGCTCGATGCGGCTCTCCAGATCGCCGGGGTTGGTCTTCAGCAGCTGGGCGGCGTGGAACAGCATCTGCTGGTTTTTATTGATGGTCTCCAGGGTCAGCCTACCTACAGTGGCCTCAATGCGGCGGACGCCGGAGGCAATGGAACTCTCGGACTTGATGCGGAAGGAACCGGCCTTGGCGGTGTTGTCCAGATGGGTGCCGCCGCAGAATTCCATGGAGAAGCCCCCCATCTCCACAACACGCACCACGTCGCCGTACTTCTCGCCGAACATGGCCACGGCCCCCTTCTTCCTGGCCTCTTCAATCGGCAGGACTTCCGTGACGATGGGTTCCCCCGCCAGGATCTCGTCATTGACCAGACGGTCAATCTCCGCCAGCTGCTTCGGGGTGATGGCCTCAAAGTGGGTAAAGTCAAACCGCAGCCGGTCCGGTTCCACCAGGGAGCCCGCCTGGTGGACATGGTCCCCCAGGACCTTCTTCAGCGCGGCGTCCAGCAGATGGGTGGCGCTGTGGGCCCGCATAACGGCCTTCCGGCGCTCGCCGTCGATGGCGGCGATCACGCCCTCCCCTGTGCGGAACCGGCCGGACTCCACCCTGCCGTAATGCATGAACTTGCCGCCCTTGTTCTTCTGTACGTTGGAAACGGAGAAACGGGCGCCCTCCGGCCCGGTGATAACGCCGTGGTCGGCGGTCTGGCCGCCCATCTCCGCGTAGAAGGGGGTCTGATCCAGCACCAGCACGGCTTCCGTCCCCTGGGGGGCCTCGCCGCAGAGTTCCTCGCCGGAGACAATGGCCACGATTTTGCCGGGGGCTTCCCAACGGTCATAGCCCACAAACTCTGTGGCAGGGATCTCGGAGCCGAACTCAATGCCGGCCCAGCCCAGGTCTCCCAGGGCCTCCCGGGCCTTCCGGGCCCGGACCCGCTGCTCTTCCATCAGGGCGTCAAAAGCATCCCGATCCACGGCCATGCCCTCATCCTCTGCCATTTCCAGGGTGAGGTCGATGGGGAAACCGTAGGTATCGTAGAGTTTAAAGGCATCGGCGCCGGAGAATACGGTCTCCCCCTTCTCCTTGTGGGCCGCCAGCAGTTCGCTGTAGATCTTCATGCCGCCGTCGATGGTCTTGGAGAAATTCTCCTCCTCGGTGCGGATGACCTTGGTGATATAGGCCTGCTTCTCCCGGAGATCGGGATAGGCGGACTCGTTCTCCCGGACCACGGTCTCCACCACTTCGTAAAGGAAGGGCTTCTCCACCCCGAGGAGCCTGCCGTGGCGGGCGGCCCGGCGGAGGAGGCGGCGGAGCACATAGCCCCGGCCCTCGTTGCTGGGCAGCACGCCGTCACAGATCATCATGACGGAGGAGCGGATGTGGTCGGTGATCACCCGGAGGGAGACATCGCCCTTGGCGCTTTCGCCGTAGTGGGCGTGGGTGATCTCACTGACCTTGTTGGTGATGTTCATCACGGTGTCCACATCAAACAGGGAGTTCACGTTCTGGCACACGCAGGCCAGCCGCTCCAGGCCCATGCCGGTATCGATGTTCTTGTTGAGCATCTCGGTGTAGTGGCCCTCCCCATCGTTGACGAACTGGGAAAACACGTTGTTCCACACCTCGATATAGCGGTCGCAGTCACAGCCCACGGTACAGCCGGGCTTGCCGCAGCCGTGTTCAGGTCCCCGGTCGTAGTAGACCTCGGAGCAGGGGCCGCAGGGGCCTGCTCCATGCTCCCAGAAGTTGTCCTCCTTGCCGAAGCGGAAAATCCGTTCCGCCGGGATGCCGATATCCTTGTTCCAGATCTCGAAGGCCTCGTCGTCGTCCAGGTAGATGGAGGGATAGAGGCGGTCTTCCTCCAGCCCCACCACCTTGGTGAGGAACTCCCAGCAGAAGGGGATGGCGTCCTTTTTAAAATAGTCACCAAAGGAGAAATTGCCCAGCATCTCGAAAT
This sequence comes from uncultured Oscillibacter sp., assembly GCA_910584995.1. Lineage (GTDB taxonomy): Bacteria > Bacillota > Clostridia > Oscillospirales > Oscillospiraceae > Oscillibacter. The sequence continues at coordinate 43,854 of CAJUDW010000009.1, forward strand.
AGGTGCCGTGGCGGTCGGTCTTGCCAATATTCTCAATGTCCCCGGTGCGGATGCACTTCTGGCAGGTGGTGACCCGGTCCCGGGGAGGCTCCTCTTCCCGGGTAAACCAGGTTTTCATGGGCGCCATGCCGCTGTTGATCAGCAGCAGGGAGGCGTCGTTGGCCGGGGGGATCAGGGAGAAACTGGGCAGACGCAGATGGCCCTTGCTCTCAAAGTAGCTGAGGAACATCTCCCGCAGTTCGTTCAGCCCGTAATAGGGGTGTGACATGGTTTTTTCCTCCGTTCTCTATGTCATATGCAAAATATGAAAACACACTTGCCGCCCATTTTGAAAAAGCCCCCGCCCCCATATCTTAGGGGCGAAGGCTGGCTTCCCAATACTACCCTAACGACTCCGGGCGTCTCAGTTCCTGACGGAAAAACCGGCAGACGCCGCGCTAAGGCCGGCGGCATTTTCTATGAACAGTTGTTATTATAACGGTTTCCCGCCGTTTGTCAACGAAATTTTACTTCTTTTTCCGTGCCCCGGGCCCCACGTACTTTCCTGTCAGCACGCAGACGCCCGTTTCCCTGCACTGTCCGCAGCCCACGCAGGGCCCATGGTCCCGGCCCCTGCCGTACAGGAACCAGCCCAGCAGCGCCGCGCCGCCCACGGCCACCGCCAAAAGGGAAATCTCCGCCAGTGTCATGGAACCGCCCCCCTTTTTCAGATATTGGGAACAGTTTACCACAAAAGGGTCCCTGTGTCCAATGGCAGATACAACAATTTTATCCCCAGCAGCGGCAAAAGTTCCTCTGCCGGGGCAGGCAGGGGCGGCAGGGGGAATTCCTGGGGCTCCACCAGGGCCCCGTCGGGCCTGGGCAGGAGCCGCTGGACGCACAGTACCGGCGAACGCAGGCTGGAGAGGGTCAGGCTGTCCCGGGGGGACAGGCCGTAGGTGATGACCGTCTCCGCCGGGATCTCCGGCAGGCTGTCTCCAGGAGCCAGCAGGATCCGGCAGGATGGCAGCACCGCCCCCAGGGAATCCCGCCCCCGGCGGGTCAGGGCCAGCGCCTCCCAGTTCCGTCCCGCCAGATCCCTGGGATGATCCAGCCCCCGGACCCCGTGGGGCAGATACCCCCGCCACGAAGCGGGGCAGGAAAAAACCGCGCTCTCCAACAAACCACCTCAGAACCGTTCTAGACGGCGGAAGCGCCCGCCGCAAGGGAAATCCGGCACAAAAACCGCCCCTGTTGCAGGTAGTATGAGCCGCACCAAAAATTTTACTCGTTTTTTTGCTCCGGAGGTGGTATACTGGGACCACCGTGTGGATCAGCCCCGCGAAAAATTGCCGGATACCGTTGTGCTTCCGGCGAGGGGGCCTCTATGAAAAAGATTCCGCGGATTGGGTAGAATCTATTGGGCTTTGCTGCTGTATGCCTGGTTCCGCCCCATCTATATTGAAAAACATGTATGCAAGGCGTCGGACGGGGCCTTTTGCGGCCCTGCCGCGTAAAAAACCTTGAAATACATCCAGTATCCCTGAAATTTTTCCTTGCAGGACGGCAAAGCCCCTTGTCCATCCCACATCCCCCGCCGGTGAATACAGATCCCAAGCTTTTCCAACGCCATAAACGGGATGGTCAAGGGCTCCGGCCACAGCTTCCCCCTTCATCCCTATGCCTTGATCGGGCTGTATGTTCTGATTGTTCCGGCCACTGGTGCATTTTATGATCTGCAGCCTGGGCTCCGGGCTTGCGTCCGGCGCGGCAGAACCTCTTCGGAAATACCGGGGGCGTCTTCCCTGCCTTCCTGTTTTACTGCGTGCTTCCGGACGGCGTTATGCCCCTGTTTTTGCTGTGCGCGCCCTTCGCGACCCTTGCCCCGCCGCTGGAACGGATGAACCTGATGAAGGCATGTCCCTGGGCGCAATGGCCGCAGGCGGGTCCTGCCTGTTCAACCGGGCCCTCTCCCGGTCCGCGGCAGGGAGAGCGCCCCCCGCCATCCGGCCTTCCTGCAAACGGCGGATGAAACGGTTAAAATCCGGTATTCTTGAGAGGAGGCAAAGGTTTTGCGCTTTTGGGAACATTTGAAAACCGTCCACCGCCACCGGGCGTTGGTGCGGAAATACTGCTTCCGGCTGGGCCTTTACCGGCAGGGCCTGCTGCACGATCTCTCCAAATACTCCCCTACGGAGTTCTGGGCCGGGGTCAAATATTTCCAGGGGGATCACAGCCCCAACGATGCCCAGCGGCGGGACATAGGCTACAGCGCCGCCTGGCTCCACCACAAAGGCCGGAACCGCCACCACTTCGAATACTGGAATGACTACGGCCTCCAGGGCCAGGGCGTCGTAGGGGTGGAGATGCCGGTACAGTACGTGGCGGAGATGTTCTGCGACCGCCTGGCCGCCAGCAAAGTCTACCGGGGCCGGGATTTTACCCCGGAGGATCCCTACCGTTTTTTCCTCCGGGGAAAGGAGAAGCGGATCCTCATGCACCCCGCCACCTCGGATCTGCTGGAAAGCCTGCTGATCAAGCTGCGGGACGAGGGGGAGGACGCTGCCTTCTGCTATATCCGGCGGGAACTCCTGCACCGCTGAAAGCCCCATATGCAGCCAGACGCACCAGTTCCCATAGAAGGCACATCCCTTGGTCACTGGCAGGCCAAGGCCTGCCGGCTGGCTATATATAAAAATGGCATGCTGCCCGCTTCCCGCAGGCAGCATGCCGTCTCTATGTCATCCCGCGCCCCGTTTTACATTGCCGCAGGGCGCGGCCCTCTCAGCCGTCCAGCTTTCCGCTGCACTTGGCCATAAACCGCTCATTGCTGATGACGGCGCGGGTGTGGGTCCCCTGCCCGATCGGGCCTTTCCCGTCCCACGCGGAAACCTTGAAGTCCACCATCCTGCCGTTTTCCGACACATGGGTGATCTCCGCCTCCGCAAAAACCTGCATCCCCACCGGGGTGGGGGAATCGTGGGTGATATCCAGGCGGGTGCCCACGCTGCCCTTGCCCTCCTCCAAAAAGGTTTGCAGGCAGGTCTGGGCGGCGTTTTCCATCATAGCGGCCATAAAAGGCGTACCGAATACCGGCAGCGCCCCGGAGCCTGCGGCCCGGGCGGTCAATTCCTCCGTAACCGTCTGCTCCAGCCGGCATTTTGTCCCGATAACAATCATAGCGTCCTCCTTCCCAAATCCCTATTGGCGGAGCACCGGCCCGTCTCCCCCGTCGTGGGGCAGGGCCGCAAACATGGTCAGGGGCCCCGCCTCCTCCTTGGGAAGCGGCTTCTCCGGGCACATAGCGGCGGCAAACACCTCGTCCACCGTGCCCACCGGCACAAACCGCAGCGCCGCCCGGACCGTTTGGTCAATCTCCTCTAGATCCCGCAGGTTGTCCTGGGGGATCAGCACCGTACCGATGCCATTCCGGAGGGCCGCCATGGTCTTCTCCTTCAGCCCGCCGATCGGCAGCACCCGGCCCCGGAGGGTCACCTCCCCGGTCATGGCAATGCCAGCTTTCACCCGCCGGTCCGTCAGGGCGGAGAGCATAGCTGTGGTCACGGCAATACCGGCGGAGGGCCCATCCTTGGGCACGGCCCCCTCGGGGAAATGGACGTGGATGTCCTTCTCCTTCCAGAAATCCGCCGGAAGGTTCAGCACCGCGGCCCGGCCCCGCAGGCAGGTCAGGGCCGCCTGGGCAGACTCCTTCATCACATCCCCCAGGTTGCCGGTCAGTTCCAGCTTACCGCTGCCATCCATAACGCTGACTTCCACCTCTAATATCTCGCCGCCGTTTTCCGTCCAGGCCAGGCCGTTTACTACACCTACCTCCTCCCGCTCCGTATGGAGGGAGGGAGGGTAGGGCTGGCAGTCCAGGAACTTCGGCAGTTCCTCCTCCGTGACGGTGACGCATTTCACGCCTTTTTGCAGAATCCGCATATCCGCTTTCCGGCAGACCGCCGCCAGCCGCCGTTCCAGCTGCCGCACGCCGGACTCCCGGGTATAGTCCCGGATGATGGCCCGGTACGCTTCGTCCCCGATACGGATATTCCGCTTCGTCAGGCCGTGCTCCTTCAGCTGCTTGGGCAGGAGGTGGCGCTTGGCAATCTGCACCTTCTCCTCATCGGTGTAGCTGGAAAGCTGGATTACCTCCATCCGGTCCAGCAGGGGCCGCGGGATAGTCTCTGTCGTATTGGCGGTTGTGACGAACATCACCTTGCTGAGATCCACAGGGATTTCCAGGAAATGGTCCCGGAAGGCGTGGTTCTGTTCGCTGTCCAGCACCTCCAGCAGCGCCGCAGCCGGATCCCCCCGGTAGTCGCTGCCTAATTTATCAATTTCATCCAGAAGCAGCAGGGGGTTCATGGCCCCGCTGCGGCTGATGGCCTCGATGACCCGGCCAGGCATGGAGCCTATGTAGGTCTTTCGATGGCCGCGGATATCCGCCTCGTCCCGGACGCCGCCCAAGGAGAGCCGGGCCAGCTTCCGGTTCAGCGCCTTGGCGACGCTGATGGCGATAGAGGTCTTGCCCACCCCCGGCGGGCCCACCAGGCAGAGGATCTGCCCCTTCCCCTCCGGGTTCATCTGCCGGACGGCAATGGTCTCCAAAACCCGCTCCTTCACCTTCTCCAGGCCGAAGTGATCCCGTTCCAGCACTTTCCGGGCAGCCTCCACGTTGAGCCGCTCCCGGGTCCGGGTGTTCCAAGGCATCTCCAGGCACACGTCCAGGTAGTTGCGGATCACGGATCCTTCCGCACTGCCGAAGGGCTGCTTGGAAAGCCTGTTGACCTCCTTGAGGAGGTATCTTTCCGTCTCCTCCTCCAGGCCCAGTTCCACAATCCGCTGGCGGTAGCTGTCCAGTTCGTCTTCCGCCTCTTCGTCCTCCCCCAGTTCATTTTGGAGGACCCGGATCTGGGTCCGGAGAATCTGATCCCGCTGGCTGCGGATCAGCTGGTCCCGCACCTTCCCCTCCATCTCGTGCTCGAAATCCAGCACCTTGCACTCCCGGGTGAGGATGCTGTTGATCCGGCGGATTCGGGCGTGGCGATCCTCAATCTCCAGAATCTCCTGCTTCTCCTCACTGCGCAGGGAGATATTCTGGGCGATGAAATCCGCCAGATATCCCATCTCCCGGCAGTCCATCACCGTGGAGACAACCTCCTCCGGCACGGTGCCCGCCAGTTCCGCGTACTTACTGAAAAGGTTATGGGTAATCCGCAAAAAGGCCTCCAAACGGGGCGTTTTTGCCTCCGGATCAGCAGGCCGATCCTCGGGGATCTCCTCCACGTTGGCCTGGAGGTAGGGCTCCGCCTGCCACAGCCGCCGGAGGCGGGCCCGGCACCGCCCCTCCACCATCACCCGGACGGAGAAGGGGGAAAGCCGGAGAATCTGCCGGATGTGGGAAATGGTCCCCACCTCGTACAAATCCGCCTCCTTGGGGGTATCCACCAGGCTCTCCCGCTGGGTCACCAGGAAGATGTCCTGATCCGTCTCCATGGCCCGTTCCAGGGCGGCGATGGAAATCCGGCGCTCCACATCGAAGGTCATATTCATATGGGGAAACACCGTCAGGCCCCGGAGGGCCAGGACGGGAAGGTTCAAGGTGATGGGTTCCATAGGCATTGTTCCTTTCTCAGGGAATCGCCGGACAGAGGAAAGGGGGCGCGGATGGCGTCCCCTTTTTCCCGATACCAAGCTTCAAAACCGTTTTTTCCAGTATGACGGCCCGCTGCTCAAGACGCAGGCCTGGGCTTGGAGCCGCCGGAGCGGGGCTTTTCCCCCTTGCCGGAATTCAGCTTGACGGCATAGTTGATTTTTTGGGGATCCCTGGTCAGCTGGGGCTGGCCGGACCCGTCCACACACTCCTTGGTCACCACGGCCTTCACCACCGTGGGATCCGAGGGGATGTCATACATAATCTGGGTCAGCATCCCCTCCATCACGGCCCGAAGGCCGCGGGCGCCGATATTCCGCTCAATGGCCTTGTCCGCGATGGCGTCCAGGGCCTCCGGCAGGAATTCCAACTCCACCTCATCGTACTCCAGCAGCCGCTTGTACTGCCGGACCAGGGCGTTTTTGGGCTCCGTCAGGATCCGGACCAAATCCTCCCGCTTCAAGGCGTTCAGGGGGGCGATCACCGGCAGGCGGCCCACCAGTTCCGGGATGATGCCGTACTTGAGGATGTCGTGGGGCTGGACCTCGTGGAGGATTTTGCTGATATCCTTGTCCCGCTTCCCCTGGATGTTGGCGCCGAAGCCGATGCTCTTTTGATCCAGGCGTTTTTCAATGATCTTCTCCAGCCCGTCGAAAGCGCCGCCGCAGATGAAGAGGATATTCTTAGTATTGACCTGGATGAACTCCTGGTGGGGGTGCTTGCGTCCGCCCTGGGGCGGGACGTTGGCAACGGTGCCCTCCACAATCTTCAGCAGGGCCTGCTGCACACCCTCGCCGGACACATCCCGGGTGATGGAGGTGTTCTCGCTCTTCCGGGCGATTTTGTCAATTTCATCCACATAGATGATGCCGTGCTCCGCCCGCTCCACGTCGAAATCCGCCGCCTGCAGAAGCCGCAGGAGGATGTTCTCCACATCGTCGCCCACATAGCCGGCCTCCGTGAGGGTGGTGGCGTCGGCAATAGCAAAGGGCACCTTTAAAATCCGGGCCAGGGTCTGGGCGAAGAGGGTCTTGCCGGAACCGGTGGGGCCCAGCATAAGGATATTGCTCTTCTGCAGTTCCACATCCTCGCCGCCGCCGAAAAAGATGCGCTTATAGTGGTTGTACACCGCGACGGACAGGGCGATTTTCGCCTCATCCTGTCCAATGACATACTGATCCAGTACATCTTTGATCTCCCGGGGCGTGGGCAGCTGATCGGGCATATCCTCCAGCGGGCCGGACTCCACACCGTCAAAGCCATCGCTTAAAATACTCATGCAGAGCTGGACACACTCGTCGCAGATGCGGACACCGGGACCCTGGATCATACGATGGACCTGCTGTTCATGCTTGCCGCAGAAGGAACAGCGCAGCGTCTTCTTGCCGTCGTCACTCATAGGCCTACCTCTTTGTACCTCTTTATTTTCTCGTGGTGATAATCTTGTCCACCAGGCCGAAGTCCAGCGCCTCCTGGGCGCTCATGAAGTTATCCCGCTCGCAGGCGGCGGTAACCTCCTGGATATCCCGGCCGGTGTTTTCGGAGAGGATCTGGTTCATCCGCTTTTTGATAATCTCCAGCCGCTTCAGATGGATGGCCATATCCGTGATCTGCCCCTGGGTTCCGGCGGAGGGCTGGTGGATCATGATCTCCGCGTTGGGCAAGGCGAACCGCTTACCCTTTGCGCCGGAGGACAGGAGGAAGGCGCCCATGCTGGCGGCCATGCCGATGCAGATGGTGGACACGTCGCACTTCACGTACTGCATAGTGTCATAAATGGCCATACCGTCAGTGACGGAGCCACCGGGGCTGTTGATATAGAACTGGATCTCCTTGTCCGGGTCCTGGGCCTCCAGATACAGCAGCTGGGCTACCACCAGGCTGGCGGTAGTGGCGTTGACCTCCTCCCCCAGGAACACAATGCGGTCATTCAGCAGGCGGGAGAAGATGTCATAGGACCGCTCCCCACGGCTGGTCTGTTCCACTACGTAAGGGACTAAACTCATGGCAATTACCTCCGATCTTTTGCAGTGGGAGCGAATCCTCAGACCTCCCAACAAACCATTCTCTCATGATACCACAAGCACCATGAGAGAATGTGTCGAATACATGAATACTTTCAAAACCGGACGGGAAATTTACGCTTCCGTCTCATCCTTATCCGCCTTCTTGGCGGTTTTGCGCTTCTTGGGCTTTTCCTCGTCCGTTTCCTCATCCGCCTTCTTGGCAGCCTTTTTCGCAGCCTTCTTGGGCTTCTCCTCGTCTCCGGGGGCCTCTTCTTCCGCCTTCTTGGCAGCCTTTTTCTTCTTCTCCGGCTTCACGGCCACAGCGCTGTCCACCACCACGGCCACAGCCTTGCGGGTCAGCACCTGGTCCTTCACCTGCTCCGCCTGGATATACTTTTTCACCATCTCCAGGTCGATGCCGTACTGCTCCGCCAGCTTCTGATACTCGGCATCCACTTCCTCATCGGAAGCCTCAATGTTCTCCGCCTTCATAATGGCGGCCAGGGCCAAATCCAAGCGCACCTGCCGGGTGGCGGGCTCCTTGGCATCCTCCAGCATCTTAGCCTCGCTGCCGTTGGTGATCTTCATGTACTGGTCAAAGGGGATCCCCTGCTGGGCCAGCTGGTTCTTGAAGTTGTCCACATACTGGCGTGCCTGCCCCTCAATCATGGCGTCAGGCACGTCGGCGGTGATATTGGCGGCTACCTGCTCCATGAGGGCGTCCTCAAAGGCGCTGCCGGCGGCCTTCTGGCGCTCCTCGGTAATCTGGCGCTTGATGTCGGCCTTCAGATCCTTCAGGGTGTCAAACTCGGAGACGTCCTTGGCAAACTCGTCGTCCAGGGCGGGGATTTCCTTCTCCTTCACCTCGTGGCACTTCACCTTGAATACCACGGCCTTCCCGGCCAGATCCTTGCTGGGATAGTCCTCCGGGAAGGTAACGTCCAGATCCTTCTCCTCCCCGGCCTTCATGCCCACCACCTGCTCCTCGAAGCCGGGGATGAAGCTGTGGGAACCCAGTTCCAGGCTGTGGTTCTCCCCCTTGCCGCCGTCGAAGGGCGTACCGTCCAAAAAGCCCTCGAAATCGATGACAGCGGTATCCCCCTCCTTGGCTGCCCGATCCACGGACACCAGGCGGGAATTGCGGTCGGCCATCTGCTGGATCCGCTCGTCCACGTCGGCGGCGGATACCTTGACCTCTTCCTTCTCGGCGGAGAGGCCCTTGTACTCGCCCAGGGTGACCTCCGGATACACGGGGACCACGGCCTTAAAGGTAAAACCGTCCTTGGTGGCCTCGCCCACCATCTCCACGCTGGGATACCCCACCGGCTGGAGTTCCTGCTCCTTCACCGCCGCCTCATAGGCGTCGGGGAACGCAATATTGATAGCCTCCTCGAAGAAGACCTCCTGGCCGTACATACCCTCGATGATCTTCCGGGGGGCCTTGCCGGGGCGGAAACCGGATACGTTAATCCGTTTGCGCATCTTCAAATACGCCTTTTCGACAGCGGCCTGAAATTCCTGCGCGCCCACCTCAATTGTCAGGGCTACCAGGCTTTTCTCCATTTTTTCACAGCTTTTCACACTCATGTCGTTTATTCCTCCGTTCATCCCCGGTTTCCACGGGTGCCAATAGACGGTTTGAAACCCGGCGAAATCCCCGGCGGCGCAGGCCGTTCAAAACCCGGGCCGGATCTCCGGCAGCGCTCTTGTGGAAAAGCCCCACAGGGCGCAGCAAAAGACGGCCCAATATTGGGCGTTTTGCCATTCTTCAAACAAGTCCTGTTTATTCTATCAGAAAAGACTTGAAATTACCAGTCTTTTTTCGCTATTCGCAGATTTTTTTTGGGACAAAGCCCAGATAGTCGGCAGAAATCAGGGAAAAGCCCATTCCTTCCCGCTCCCCCTCCAGCCGCCGCCGGATGGCGGGGCCGTGGAGATGCCCGTAGCAGCAGGCCCGGACGGGGTATTTCGCCAGCGCCGCCAGGATCTCCGGGCAGCGGTAGCCCTGGTACAGGGGGGGATAATGGAGGAAACAAAGGATTTCCCGTCCCCCCGCCGCCTGTAAGGAGGCCTCCAGCCGCCCTACCTCCCGGTTCAGGACCTTCCGGTTGTGGGCATCCTCCTCCAGGAACCAGCCCCGGGTGCCGCAGAGGGCATAATCCCCGTAAAAGGCACAGTTGTTGTGGAGGAGGGACAGTGTGGACAGCCCCTTTTCCGCGCAGAAGCCGCAGAACTTGGCGGCAGTGGTCCACCAATAGTCGTGGTTCCCCTTCACCAGGTATTTCCGGCAGGGGAATTGGTCCAGGAACCGGAAATCCGCCTCCGCCTCCGCCAGGGTCATCCCCCAGGAGGTGTCCCCGGCCAGCACCAGCACGTCCTCCGGCCCCAGGGCCCCCAGAGACGCGTCAATCCGGCTGACATAGTCCTTCCAGCCCTCTCCGAATACTTCCATGGATTTGTTGGAAGCCAGGGAGAGGTGCAGATCCCCGATAGCATACAGGGCCATACGCGCCCCTCCTTTCCCTGCGGCGGCCCCTCAGGGCTTATCCGCCTGATCCGGCTGCCGGACCGGGTCCCGGGGCTCCGGCTGATCGTCGAACACCAGGAATTGGCCGCAGCGGACGCACTTCCGGTAGGCCTTTTTCCCCATAGGGGGCAGCACACCCAGATGCTCCCCGCAGTGGGGGCAGCGGAGTTTTTTATCGCACCAGAAAATGGCGGCAAATCCGCCAAACAGCACCAGCAGGCACACCGGCATCACCCCGGCAGGCAGGAAAAAACTCAGGGCCACGTCCACCATGATCACCAGCACCATGGCACACCAGATCCGGGCATAGCTGCGTTTCAGTTTCATTCAGAAGCCCCCTCTCCGTTTTACCGGAGGAAATCCAGTACAACACCGTCCATACCGGCCTTCTCTGCCGTCAGGTCAAAGCGGCGCTCCTTACCCCGCAGGGCCGCCAGGCGCCGGGGAACCGCTACGCCGGAGACCTCATGCAGCTGATCCAGCAGTTCCACGCCGTCCCCCCGGGGCTCCTCACCTACGGCCCGGAGCACATGGTCGCAGAATTTATAAGGAGAGGCTGTGGAGACAAACACCGTCATAGCCGTATCCCCCGTTGCCTGCCGGTACTGCTCCATGACGCTGGCGGCAACAGCGGTGTGGGTATCCATAAGATAGCCCCGCTCCTTGTTATAGGCAGCAATGGCAGCGGAGGTGCCTGCCTCGTCGCAGAAGCCGCCCCAGAATTCCTCCTGCAAAGCCGCCTTAACAGACGGGGAAACCTCGTAGCGGCCCTCCTTCGCCAAGGCCTCCATGTATCCGGCCACCTCCTTGTCGTCCTCCCCGGAGAGGTCAAACAGCAGCCGCTCCAGGTTGCTGGAAACCAGGATATCCATGGAGGGGCTCATGGTGGTGTGGAAGGGGCGGTTCCGGTCGTAGATGCCGGTGCGGAGGAAATCCGTCAGCACGTCGTTGCGGTTGGAGGCGCAGATAAGCTTCCCCACCGGCAGGCCCATCCGCTTGGCATAATAGGCCGCCAGGATATCGCCGAAATTCCCGGTGGGCACGCAGAAGTTGATCTTCTGGCCCATCTCGATTTTCCCCTCCCGCAGCAAGTCGCAGTAGGCGGAGATATAGTAGACCACCTGGGGCAGGATCCGGCCCCAGTTAATGGAGTTGGCGGAGGAAAGGAAATAGCCCCGCTCTGCCAGGGCCTCCCGGATGGCGGCGTCGGAGAAAATGCGCTTCACCCCGGCCTGGGCATCGTCGAAATTCCCCACCACGGCGCATACGCCCACATTTTCCCCCTCCTGGGTGACCATCTGGGCCTCCTGGACCTTGGAAACGCCGTCCTTGGGGTAGAACACCAGGATTTTCGTCCGGGGCACGTCCGCGAAGCCCTCCATGGCGGCCTTTCCGGTGTCGCCGGAGGTAGCTACCAGGATGCAGGCGGTCTTGTCCTCCCCGGTCTTTTCCAGGGCGGCGGACAGCAGCTGGGGCAGCATCTGCAGGGCCATGTCCTTAAAGGCGGAAGTGGGGCCGTGCCACAGTTCCAGGCAGCAGGTATTTTCATCCAGGCAGCGGACAGGGGCCACCGCCTCCGTGTCAAACTTGTCGGGCCCATAGGCGTTTTCCGCAAAAGCGGCCAGTTCCTCTTCCGTGTAATCCGTCAGGTACAGGGCCATCACCTTGGCCGCCCGGGTCTGATACCGGGCGTTCACCAGGCCCTCCAGAAAGGCCCTGTCAATCTGGGGGATGGATTCCGGGGTCAAAAGCCCGCCGTCCCGGCTGAGGCCCATTTTCACGGCCTCCGCCCCGCTGATCCGCAGTTCTCTGTCCCGCGTGCTGTAGTAGTTCATGTTCAAACGTCCTCTCTTTCAGAGAAATTATCAGTAAAATAGTTGATTCACCTATTATATTGCGCAATTCATCCAGGTGCCGCTGCAAAGGGACGGGGCCTTCCTCACTGGAAGGCGTCCTCCAGATACACCACCCGCAGCCTGCCGTCCCGATCCTCGTAGACCTCCGCCACATCGAACCGGGCAGGGCTGGCGCAGTCCCGTTCCGCCAGCCACAGCAGCGCCGCCTTCCGGAGGCGCTCCTGCTTCCGCCGGTCCACCGCCTCCCGGGGGAGGCCCAGGGAACCGGCACCCCGCAGCTTCACTTCCACAAAGCAGACGGTGCCGTCCCGATCCCGGGCCACCAGATCCAGTTCCCCCAGGCGGCAGCGCCACTGGGTATCCAAAATGGCGCAGCCCCTCTGCCGGAGATACCGGGCGGCCTCCGCCTCTCCCCGGTCTCCGGCAGCCTTTGTATCCCTCATGTACGCCCCGCCTCCCATTTTTTGAGAAAGGTCCTCCGGTGGGCGGGGCAGGGGCCGAAGCGATCCAGCGCCTGGAAATGGAGCCGGGTGCCGTAGCCCTTATGCTGCGCAAAGCCGTACTGGGGGTACAAGGCGTCCAGTTCCCCGGAGACATACCGGTCCCGGCTGACCTTTGCCAGGATGGACGCCGCCGCGATGGAGGCGCTCTTGCCGTCCCCGCCCACCACGGTCACATGGGGGGATGTGACGGCGGCGTACTTTCCATGATCCCGGTTCCCGTCCAGCAGGGCCAGATCCGGCGGGACCGCCAGGCCGTCAATGGCCAGCTGCATGGCCCGCATCCTGGCGCTGAGGATATCGGTGCGGTCAATCTCCTCCACCTCCACCCGGGCCACGGCCCAGGCCTCCGCCTGGGCGGCGATGCGGTCATACAGGGCCTCCCGCCTCTTTTCCGTCAGCTTCTTGGAGTCGTTGAGGCCGGGAAGATCCGCTCCCGGAGGCAGCACAACGGCGGCGGCATACACCGGCCCCGCCAGGGGCCCGGCCCCCGCCTCGTCCACGCCGCAGAGGACGCCTGCCTCCCGGTACCGGCGGTCAAAGGCCCAGAGATCCATCCCGCTCCCCCTTTCCCTATCCGATCCGCTCATTCCTCCGGCGCTTCCAGGGTAAACCGCCCCAGACGGCCGCCGCGGAATTCGTCCAGGATGGTTTTTGCCATCCGCTCCGTGTCAATCTCCCCGCCGGAGATGCGGAAGCCCCGCCGGCTGCCGGCCGCCTCCAGCAGGCGGCAACCCCAGGCGATTTCGTCCTCCCCTTCCTCCCGGGCCGGGAGTTCCGCCAGCTTATAGCCGGTTTTCAACGCCTCGGGATACCGCTCCCCCAGGTAGGCTGCCAGGTGGCAGGCCAGGGTCTCCGTATCCAGGATCTCGTCCCGCACCGCGCCGGTAAAGGCCAAGCGGAGGCCAACAGCCGGATCCTCAAATTTCGGCCAGAGGATGCCGGGGGTATCCAGCAGTTCCAGACCCTTGTCCACAGGCACCCACTGCTTGGCGCGGGTGACGCCGGGGCGATCCTCCGCCTTGGCAGTCTTCCGGCCGGCCACCCGGTTGATGAAGGTGGACTTTCCCACATTGGGGATGCCCAGCACCATCACCCGGACCACCCGGCCTGCCTGGCCCTTTTCCGCATAGGCGCGGAGTTTTTCCGCCAGCAGCTCCCGGACGGCCGCGGCAAACCGGGCCGTCCCGGCGCCGTTTTTGGCGTCGGTCTCCAGGACTGCGGCGCCTCCCTGCCGGAACCGGGCCGCCCACTGCCTAGTCACCGCCGGGTCTGCCTGATCCACCCGGTTCAGCACCACCAGGCGGGGCTTCCCCGCCGTCAGCCCGTCCACGTCCGGGTTCCGGCTGGAGAGGGGGATGCGGGCGTCCAGAATCTCGCAGACGGCGTCCACATTCCGCAGCTGTTCGGTAATCATCCGCCGGGTCTTGGCCATATGGCCGGGATACCATTGAATCTCCATCAGGCAATCACCCCGATCCGGTTCAGTTCCCTGGGGCCGCCCTCTCCCCCGGTGGGCCCGGGGAAGGCCAGGAACACCGCCCTGCCGATGACATAGCGGACATCCACCGTACCAAGGCTGGCCTTGCGGCTGTCACTGGAGTGGTTGCGGTTGTCCCCCAGGACAAAAATACTGCCCTCCGGCACCGTCAGGGGGAACTGGGTCCCCTCCTCCAGAAACGTCAGTTCCGCGATATAATCCTCCTGGAGGGGCTCGCCGTCCACATAGACAGTCCCGGCGGAGAAATCAATGTCCACCGTCTGTCCCTCTGTGGCGATCACACGTTTCACAATGGGTTCCAGCATAAAGGTGTCCTTCCGCAGGATCACGATATCCCCGTATTGGTAATCCCCGCACAGGATGGAATTCAGCACCAGCAGCCGGTCGCCGTTCCAAAGGGTGGGCTCCATGGAGGGGCCGTCCACGCCAATAAGCCGCACGCCGAAAGTGAACAGCACCACCACCGCCAACACAGCGCAGACCAAGGCTTGGACCCACTCGTAAAGGTCTTTCCCTTTGCACTTCTCCTCCTGAGGGGCGGCCTCCTCCTGTGCGCCTGCCTGAAGGCCGGATGCCCCTCGGATCTCCGTTTCCTCTCTCCGGGGCTCTGCCGGCTGTCCCTTCTTTTTTCCCATGATGGTTCTCCTCTGTCGTCCTATTTTCCGGAACCCGGTTTTCCTCCGGCGGCGGAAGCCGCCGGAACACAGGCCGGTTCCATTTCCATCAGTTTCGATAGAGTAGTATAGCAAAAAATTCCCCGTTCCACAAGAGAAACGGGGAATTTTTTGCAAAAATATTGATCCGCCGCGGAAGCGCGGAAAGACATAAGGCCCCGGTATGCCGCAGGGGATTGGCAACCTTGCCGTAACACGGGAGAAGGCGTGCGTGCTGCCTGCCGTCCAGCGGCAGCAGGGAATCCCTTTGTGTCCGGGGCGCCAGGGGAACGGTTTAATCCATTCCCCCGGCCCGCATGGGGCAGCGGCAAAATCCCAGGCGGATGCAGCCCTGCCATACCCCTGAAAATCTCTGGAAAATAGGTATACCGTATCCTCCCGGTGAAAGCGCAGGCAGGACGGGGACGCGGAACAGGGATACCCTTCAGGCTCGCCCCGGCCAGCCGATGGTGCTGACAGCAACGGTCTCCAAAACCTTAAAAACCGGGCAAGGGCCTGCCGGAACAGGCACACCGTTACACACTTTTGAACCGGTAGGCAGTGGTATGCTCCCAGGCCTCTCCAGGATGCAGGACACAGGAAGGGAACTGGGGCTTGTTGGGGGAATCCGGGAAGAACTGGGTTTCCAGGCAGAAGCCCCAGCGTTTGCCGTAAGGCGCGCCACCCTTTCCCGCCGGGCAGCCCTCCAGGAAATTCCCGGAATAGAACTGGACGCCGGGGAGGGTGGTAGCAGCCTCCATGGTTATGCCGGTAACGGCAGAGGCGGCCCTGGCGAAGAAGCGGGGGGTGCCGCCGCAGCCGTCCAATACCCAGTTGTGATCGTATCCTCCTGCCTGGCGAAGCTGTGGGAAGGGGCTGTCAATCTGTGCGCCGATGGCGGAGGGGCGGCGGAGATCCATCGGCGTACCCGTCACATCCGCCACAGTCCCCATCGGGATAGAGCCGGGGCCGGACGGCGTGTAGGCATCTGCCAGGATTTGGATGGTCTGATCGGTAACCGGGCCGGAGTTGTGTCCGGAGAGGTTGAAATAGGCGTGGTTGGTGAGATTGCAGAGGGTAGTTTTGTCGGTTTCGGCGTGATAGCGCAGGGTGAGGCCCTCCTCTGTGAGGGTATAGGTCACCCGAACCCGCAGGTTCCCGGGATAGCCCTCCTGGCCGTCGGGGCTCAGAAGGGACAGCGTCAGCGTGCCGGTTCCGGCCTCTTCCACAGCCCAGATCTGCTTGTCGAAGCCAAGGATGCCGCCGTGGAGATGGTTTAGGCCGTTATTGGCGGCCAGAGGGTATTCCGCGCCCTCCAGGGAGAAGCGAGCACTGCCGATACGGTTGGCAAACCGGCCCACCAGCGCGCCGATGTACTTATCCTGACGGACATAGTCCTCCAGGGTGTCAAAGCCCAGCAGGACATCCACAAGGCTGCCATTCCGATCCGGAACCCGCAGCGCCCGGATCGCGCCGCCGTAGGTGAGGATATCGCAGGAGAGCCCGCCCGTCCGCAGGGTGTATTGTTCCACGGCCCTGCCGTCCGGCAGGACGCCAAAGGGGGTTTTCACTGTCATACTCATGTATCCGTTCCCTTCCCGCCAAAAGGCGCTTTTATGATCTCTTTTACCTTCCGTGTTGATAAATGCCCATAAAGTTTCCCTTTTGCTCAAAAAGGCTAAAGAGTCTCTTTTTCCGCCGCTCCGCATTGATTTTCCTTTCTATACGCAAAGTATGGCCACCTCAAACCGCCTTGGTGGGCAGGAAAATCTCCCGCCGGGTATTCTGCCAATCATCCAGAAAGGCCCGGTAATCAATTTCAAAAATCAAATCCTTATTGTTGACTTTTCCATATTCAGCTGTGTCTATTGGCACAAAGCTAACAGGCATATAGCTTTGCGGGGCATATGCATCAATCACTGCGCGACAGCTTTCTGATTTTGTACCTGCAATCTTTGAAATCTTGACATCCACATACTCATATTTTTTTCATATCTGGTTACCTCAAAATTTATTTTTGACACCCTGATTCTATACACAACCAACGTTCATCTTCAAGCCGCTGCCAGGGAGGGCACCGGTGCTTAGATTCATCAGCCCGAAAAGTAAAAAGGGGTATTCATGCAATGGATAAACCTATTCTAACAGGATGCCCGCCGGTGTCAACGGTTTTCCCGGGAAAAAAGCGTGGCCTCCGGTTTTTTCAGGGGCTTGACAGGGAAAATCCGGTATTGTATGCTGGGAGGGAAAAGTCAAGGGAAGGAGTGAGCATACGCTGTGAAGCGGGGATGGAAGAAATGGGCCGCACTGGCCCTGGTGCTGGTTTTAGGCCTTTTGCTGGCGGCCTGCGGCGGGAATAATGATTATGGGGATCAGCCGCCGCAGAGCCAGGAAACCCAGCAAGAGGATGCCTTGATCGACCTTCCGCAGGCGAATCAGGAGGAAAAGCTGATCGTCCTCCCGGAGGCGGAACCGGATCAGTCCCTGCCGGAGGGAAACGGGCCGGAGGAGCCCGGCGGGAACGAATCCAACGAGTCGTCCCTGGATGAGGACGGCTGGTATAACTCCAAAGATGAGGTAGCCCTGTACATCCACCTCTATGGCTGTTTACCGGGAAACTATGTCACCAAGCGGGAGGCCCAGGAGGCCGGATGGTCCGGCGGCAATGTGGAGCAATATACCGGGGCGGGCACCGCCATGGGCGGCAGCCGCTTCGGCAACTACGAGGGCAATCTGCCGGAGGCGAAGGGCCGGACCTATACGGAGTGCGATATTGAGACCGTAGGGGGATCCTCCAGGGGGGCTAAGCGGATTGTGTTTTCAAACGACGGCCTCGTCTATTATACGGAGGATCACTATGAGACCTTTGAACTGCTCTATGGAGAACCCTAGGGGCTGGGCGGCGCTGGATGGCGCGAAGCTTGCGCGGCGTGAGGATGCCATGGCGTATTTTTCCGGGATTCTGCCGGATCTGCAGGGACGTAACCTGGACGCTTTGTACGACTGCCTGACAGATCTGGGGCCTTTCCGGATGGTCCTCTCCCACCGGGAGGCCATGGCGGAAACGGATTTCGGACGGCGCCTGTGGGCAGTCCTGCGGGATGCCGCGGCGGAGAATCCATATTTAGAACTGGAGGAGCAATGAAAACGCCTCTGCCCACAGGCGCGGCCAGCGGGCAGCCGCCGCAAAGCGGCCGGCAAGCCGGGAACCCCCTCGCTAAGCCAGCATTTCCGGTTATGAATACAGCGCCTGCCTATCGTGGAAAAACGCGGATAAGGCCCCAGGCACAAAAACGGCGCAGCCTTTTGGCTGCGCCGTTTCTACGGAAATCTGATGTACAGTCAGCAAAGCTGAAAAACGTCAATTTTTGCGCAGAAGCCGGGTCAAAACATCTGCGAACCCTAACTCAGGTGGAACGCATTGACTAACTGCTTGAGCAGGCTGGCCTGAGAGGACATCTCCTGGCTGGCGGCGGCGCTCTCCTCACTGGTGGCGGAGTTGGTCTGCACCACGGAGGAAATCTGCTCAATGCCCTCGGTGACCTGCTCAATGGCAATGGTCTGCTTCTCTACAGCGGACACCACTGTGGACATCTGGGTGGTGACGCCTCCGGCGATTTCACTGGTCTTATGCAGGGATTCAGTCACCTTGTCCACCACGCCGCTGCCGTCATTGACGGCGGCAATAGAGCCTTCAATGAGTTCCTTGGTGGCCTTGGCGGCCTCGTCGGATTTGGAGGCCAGATTGCGCACCTCATCTGCCACCACGGCAAAGCCCTTTCCTGCACTGCCGGCCCGGGCAGCCTCTACGGCGGCGTTCAGGGCCAGGATATTGGTCTGGAAAGCGATATCCTCAATGGTGTTAATAATCTTGCCAATCTCTTCTGAGGATTTGGAAATATGCTTCATCGCCGTGTTCAGATGGGAGACATACTCCACGCTGATACCCAGCTGTGCGCCGGCCTGATCCACAAACCGGCTGGCCTCCGCTGCGGCCTGGGCCGTCCGCTTGGAATCCCCGGATATCTCGCTGATGGTGGCGGCCAATTCCTGCACGGAACTTGCCTGCTCCGTGGCTCCCTGGGCCAGGGCCTGGGCACTGCTGGAGACCTGTCCGGCACCGGAAGACACCTGCACGGCGCTCTCCCGGATCTGGCTCATGGTGCTGTTCAGATTCGCCGAAATGCCCTCCAGGGAACGCCGGATGGACCCGAAGTCCCCTACGTACTCCTGCTGGACACTGCGGGTGAGATCGCCGTTGGCGATGGAACCCAGCATTTCGGAGATTTCACCGATGTAAGAGCACATCCGCAGGATAGTTTTTTCAAAAATTTCACCCAATTCGCCGATTTCATCATCGGATCGGTAGCTGACCCGGATTTCCTCATGGCTGGACAGGCCCAAATCGCCCTGCTCCAGCCGCTCGGCAATGTGGGTAATTTCCCCCAGAGGCAGGGAGACCCGCTTTTTCAGGTAGACGCTCATAATCAGGAAGCTGACAACGATAGCGCCGGCACCTGCCGCAATCGCCATGAGGATCACGATCATAGTCTGCCGGTTGGCCGAGGTCTGGGAGATCCCGGCAAACAGCACACCGTCAATTTTCCCGCTGGCATCCCTGGTGGGGATGTAGGAGCAGAGGTATTTTTCATCCAGAATATCTGCGCTGCCCACAAAATCCTGCCCCTGCCGGAGCACAGTGGAGACCACATTGGAGGCAAGCTTGGTGCCTGTCACCCTCTTGCCGTCCTGAATCACGGTACTGTAAGCCCGCGTGTCACCCTCGCAGATGGTGAATTCACAGTCCATATGCTTTTTCAGATCGTCCAGCAATTGGTTGATATCCGTCTCCCCGTCCACCTTCTCCAGTTCATAAGCCAGCATACTGGTGCCGCTGACACACCGCTCCCGCAGCATCCCCGTTACCAGAGAGCGGAACATAATCACACTCAAGCCTACCACCAGGATAATCGATACTGCCAGCATGGCAATAACGACCTTGCCAACCTTCTGGCCAATATGCCCTTTTTTGTCCTTGGACGATTTGTTTTGTTTCATAACTGCCCACTCCCATTCACAAAATTCTACCAAGTCCATATGCCAATATGTGGGGTAAAATACCCTATTTGATTCATTATAGCATGTTCCCTCAGATTTGGAAAGCTTTTTTTGGACAAACGGTTTTTTTGCCGGATCCCGCCAGAAATTGGGCCGCCGCATCAGCAAACTCTTGGGGTACCGGCGTTCCATGCTTTTTCCCGATAAATTTATTTCCCAGCACATCCCAAGCCCGCAAAAAAATTTTTTCGCCGGTGCTGGCGAGCCGGTTCAATAGGCGCTGGAAGGGCTTGGCGGGGGTTCAGGGACGAAATACAAGCTGTCTTTTTCTTGACAAACACCGGTTTTTGGGGTACAGTAAGTTTTGTCTGAAAATGGAGGATTTTCCATTTGAAAAAATACAGGTTTCCGGGATTTTGCCCGATTTCCAAAGGAGGAAGCATCATGTATAGTGTTCGTTCCGTTACGCCTGATCTCTGGTGGGCGGGGGCCTCTGACCGCCGTCTGGAGTTGTTCGAAAACGTGTTCCCCGTCCCCAGGGGTGTTTCTTACAACGCCTATCTGCTGCTGGACGAGAAAACCGTCCTGCTGGACACGGTGGACAGCGCGGTCCGGGAGCGGTTTTTCGAGAACCTTGACCATATTTTGAATGGCCGCACGCTGGACTATATGATCGTCAACCACATGGAGCCGGATCACTGCGCCGTGCTGCAGGAGGTCCTGGAGCGTTACCCGGGGGCTGTTGTGGTGGGCAGCGCCAAAACTATGGGCCTGATCGGCCAGTTTTTCGGCGATCTCCCTGCGGACCGCACCCTGGCCGTGAAGGAGGGGGACACCCTTTCCACCGGCCGCCACACCCTGGCCTTCGCCATGGCCCCCATGGTTCACTGGCCGGAGGTGATGGTGACCTATGATCAAACAGACAAGACCCTGTTCTCCGCTGACGCCTTCGGCACCTTCGGCGCGCTGAACGGGCATCTGTTCGCCGACGAACTGGACTTCAAATGCCAGTGGCTGCCGGACGCCCGGCGGTATTACACCAACATCGTGGGCAAATACGGCCCCCAGGTGCAGAGCCTCCTGAAAAAGGCGGCGGGGCTGGATATTGCCCGGATCTGCCCTCTCCACGGCCCTGTCTGGCGGCAGGATTTGGATTGGTTTATTGAGAAGTACCGCCTCTGGAGCACCTATGCACCAGAGGAGAAGGCGGTTTTGATTGCTTACGGCTCCGTTTACGGACATACCGAAAACGCGGCGGAAATCCTGGCCTGCCGTCTGGCGGAGCGGGGCGTGGCAAATATCGCCGTCCACGACGTATCCAAAACCCACGCCTCGGAACTGGTGAGCGAGGCCTTCCGGTGCAGCCATCTGGTGGCGGCCTCCGTTACCTATAATAATGGTATCTTCACGCCGATGGAGACCTTCCTGCTGGATTTGAAGGCCCACGGCCTCCAGAACCGCACGGTGGCTGTGGTGGAAAACGGCAGCTGGGCTCCCCAGGCCGGACGGCTCATGACAGAGCTGCTGTCCTCCATGAAGAATATGACCCTGCTGGAGGGTACTGTGACCCTGCGGTCCTCCGTAAAGGAGGAACAGCGGCAGCAGCTGGAGGATCTGGCAGACAAAATCGCGGCAGAAATTTTAAACTGACCGTTACAGGGAGGGACGGGCTTTTGCGGCCCGCCCTTCTTTTGCGTATTCCTATTCGAACAACCGTGTCTGTCAGCTTGCGGATTAGCCCAGCAGCTGGAGAACCCCCTGAGGTACAGCGTTGGCCTGGGCCTCGTCAGAAGAAATTCCGCTCCGCTTCGTCCCCGCCTCCGGCGGGGACTGCGCCCGCTCCATTCCTTCTTCCTCTCCCCACGCGACCCGCTTTCACTGGGCTCTCGCGAGGGCCCCTTTTGGCAAAATCCGCTCCGTTTTCTGCTTTCTTTCGTTTTTCTTTTTTTAGGCACTTTCGCACTGCTCATGAAGGCTGAAATACCGGGCCAGCCCCTGGGCCTTGATATTTTTCGCGGCGTTGGCCTCCCGCCGGTGTACCGCGCCGCACTTAGGGCACCTCCAGGTATTTTCCTTGTAATGCACAGCGTCCCGGCCCCACAGGCTGAGCAGGTCCGCGTAGTGGGGATGTAGCGGTCCACCGTCAGCAGAGTTTTCCCCTGCCGCTCCAATTTGTACCGCAGGTATTCCCGGAACATCCCAAATCCCGCCGGAGTGCTCCGGGACAGTTCCCTGTAAATCTCCGCCAAATCGTCGGACTTTATGCACACGGCATCCCATCCGTTGGCTATCCGCCGGGATTCCTTGTGGATAAAGTCCCACCGCTGGTTGGCAATATGCTCGTGAAGAATCCGGAACTTTTGAACGGCCTTCCGGTAATTCCGGGATCCCGGGCGCATCCGGCCCAGCTGCCGCTGGAGTTTCCCCAGCTTTTCCTGGGACGCCTTCAGCCAATGGGGCGGATCCGCCATATCGCCGCTATCCGTCACATAGAAGTGGGGGACAGAGTATTTCAGCCCCACGGTGGTCTCCGGCGCAGGGATAACCGGTTCCCGCACTCGTAGAGGATGCAGCAGTCGTAATTTCCAGCGCGGGTTTTTTTACCGTAATCCACTTGAGTTTCCACCAGGCCTCCGGACGACGGTGAAACCGCGCCCGGACGACGCCTGCCTTGGTCATACGGATGCCGTCCGCAGCCGTGTAGATAGTAGGGCCGGACGTGAACGCATGGTTACAGGCGGTGAAGGAATCCCGTCCGTCCTTTTTCCGCTTGAAGCGGGGATACCCGAAGCTTTCCGGGTTCTTGAAGAACACCCGGAAAGCCTGGGACAACCGGTTGTGCTCCTGGATCAGCGCCTGGCTGTCAACCTCCTTCAGGAAGGGCGCGCTGGTTTTGTACTTGGCCGGGGTGGGGATAAAGTGCGTACCGGTCTCATCATAAAACCGCTGCTGGTCAGCCAGCATCCTGTTCCAGATATAACGGCAGCAGCCGAAGGTTTTTTCGAAAAGTTCTGTCTGCTTCGGCGTGGGGTAAAGCCGGACCTTTAAGGTGGTGTACTGTTTTTTTGCCTCTGCCATTTCTGCCCCTCCCCTGCTGGTTTCGGTCTGGACGGCAAAAAGTTGTCCGGGGTTGTATACTTTTTCGGACGGCTTTTTATTTTTATAGATGTCCTGCGGAGGCTTCCATCCGCCGGGCAGCGTCATAAAAGGTGGACTTCGGAAGCCCGCAGGCATCCGCCGCCTCCCGCAGGGTCATTTCCCTGTCCCGCCATGCCCGCCGGAGTGATTCGAACCCCTCCGGAAGGGTTTGGGCCGCCGGCCCGAAGTGAACGCCCTTGGCCTTCGCCGCCGCAATTCCCTCCAGCTGCCGCTGGCGGATGTTTTCCCGCTCCGTCTGGGCAACATAGCTGAGAAGCTGGAGGACGATATCCGAGATGAGCCTGCCGGTCAGATCCCGTCCCTGCCGGGTGTCCAGCAGGGGCATGTCCAGCACCACGATAGCGGCCTTGCGCTTCTTGGTGATAATCCCCCACTGCTCCAGTATTTCCGTGTAATCCCGGCCCAGGCGGTCAATGCTTTTGATAACCAGCACGTCCCCCTGCCGCAGATCCTTTACCAGGTTCTGGTATCGGGGGGCGTTTGAATTCCCGGCCGGACAGCTTTTCCACGATGATGTCCGCCCCCCTCACCCAGAAGTCACGCATGGCTTTCAGCTGACGCACCTCGTTCTGCTCCTGTGTAATAACCATATGTCTTGTTTTCCATACTCTGCCTCCCTGTTCTTTCGGTTTCTCTGTAATTTACCAAAAGGGGGATCATTAAACAGAGGAGGGCCCTTGTCCGCAGGAAGGCGGGTGTCCTATTGGACGCCCGCCTTCCTAATCATGTTCCCGGAAAATAATTTGCCGCGCAGCTATTGGCTTCTTCAGCCTGCCGTTTCCCATTTCCTTCCCCGCACCCGCTGCATATTGCTGGTTCCCCGGTACCCGTGCAGGCCATGCGGCTCAATCCATCCGATGAAATGAAGCTATATCAGCCTTGGCTGCGTTTTGAAAGAGAGATATTACACAGGCAGATGGCAGGACTGCCGGGCAAAGCGCCGCATGCCCCAAAGAGGGCGGCTGATTTCCCAAGAAATCAACCGCCCTCTTCACAACATTTCTCCGTCCCAAACTTTATACAGCCGCCGCAGTGGGAAAGGCGCACCCCTTCCCCACCTGCACCGGTTATAACAGCGCCTCTTCAAATACCTTCAGCAGCTGTTCCTGATGGAACGGTTTGTCCACAAAGCCCTTGCTCCCGATGGCCTTGGCCCTTTCAAACGTATCCTTGTACGCCAAAGATGAAACCATCACAATACGGGCATCCGGATGTTTTTTCAAAATAATCTCCGCAGCGTCCAGCCCGTCCATGCCCTGCATAATAATATCCATCGTCACCAGATCGGGCTGTACCTCATCGTACCGCTCAATCGCGTCCTCGCCGCTGCGGCAGTATGCCACAACCTCATAATCCGTACCTTTCAGCACATCCTCCAGCTGCACTCTCACCAGCTTGGAGTCATCCACAATCATAATCCGCCTGCTCATCTTCTGTCTCTCCTCCTGTCAGTTCTCATTCGGAAGGGCCCTGTCCTCCTGGGCACAGGGCACATGGTGGATCAGCTGCGCACCCTCGCGGTGCTCATCGGCATAGGTGAGGATAAACTGCACCTCCTGCCCTTCCGGCTCATAACGCCCATGGTAGAATACAGGCGGGCTGAAATGGGCCGAAACCTGCGTCGCGTCAAACATCGCCCTCACAATCTTGCCGCAGAGCACATTGAAATATTCCTTGCTGAACTCCTCCAGATCCTCCTGCGTCACCGTGTCCTCATGGAAGGAGTTGCAGGCCATGCGGGCCAGGAGGCCCGTATCGGCACAGAGGGTGAGGCTGGTGCCGAAGCCTTTATCAAACGTGATGTGGACGGTGCAGAGATCCTCCCCCGGCGGCTGCTCCCCCTGATGGAGGCACACCCCGGCCGTCCGCTCCGTTACATCCTGAAGGGCCTGGTCCAATATCTGCGCAAGCGCTTCCTTTGTCATAACAGTATTCATACATCACAGCTCCTCTAAACGGTTACGGCTCACTGCTGCTTTGTTCGCTGGATTTCAGCGCCCGCTGGACACGCTCCAGGAGATCATCCGGAACGAAAGGCTTCAAAACATAATCACATATCCCCAGCCTGATGCCCTCGATGACAAACTTCTTATCCTCCATGCCGGTCAGCATGATCACCGGAATATCGGCCCGGTCCTCCATGGCGCGGATCTCCTTTAAGGTCTCATAGCCGTCCTTGGGTATCATACGGATATCCAGCAGGATCAGATCAGGCTTTTCCTTTTCCAGATAGCGCAAAGCCCGCACCCCGGAATTTACCGTAACCACATCATAATACTCCTCCAGGGCGTCCGTGATCCGCAGTAAGATAATCGCCGCGTCATCTACCGCCAAAATAAGTTTTTTGTGGCTCCTTCTCTTTATTTGACCGTTTGCAATCATTTCTTCCCGTCCTCCTTGTCCAACTCGCTCAAAAGCCGGTTCAGCAACGCCTCAGCGTTGTCATCCTCATACAGCTTCAGCTGCCCCTGTATTTCCACAAGCATATCCGTCACGTCCTGGGGCAGCGCGTGGCGGAGAAGTTCCTCCACGATAGCGGCGCACTCCCGGGATCTGAAGTCCTCCAGCTGGTGCAGGGCCTCCCCTGCCTGCGCCTTCAGTTCATCAATAGGCAGGGCAGGCAGCTTCTCCTCCTGGGAACCGCTCTGGCGGCGCTGATCCAGAAATATGCCGATATGCATCAGGAGCGCCTCATAAGCCTCCAGCAGCGCAGGGAACTGCCGGGAGATAAACGCCGTGTCCCCTTGGGCGGCGGCGTTCTCCTGGGCCCGGGCCATGTTGGAAACATCCATGGCTCCAATATTGGCCGAGGCACTTTTCAGGCCGTGGACCTCCACGCAGTAGCGTGAAATGTCCGAACCGGAAAGTTCCCGCAAGAGATCGGTCTTCCGCTGCCCATCCATATAGTAGAGTTCCAGCAGTTCGATAAACCCCGCCTCATCGCCGCAGTAACGCGACGCGGCGTCCATGTCAATACCTTCAATCCGGAACAAGACCGGCTCTTCAGGCTTCTCCGCCTCCCCGGCGGCCTTGGCCTGCCGGCGTCCCTCCGGGACCCAGCGGGCAAGAAGCTGGCCCAGTTCCTTCCTGTCCAGAGGCTTGGCGATAAAATCCTGAAAGCCCCGGTCCAAAAACCGCTCCCGCATCCCCGCCATGGCGTTGGCAGTCAAAGCGATAATCACCGGGGCGGCCCCGTTTTCGCCGCAGTCCCTGCGGATAATCTCCGCCGCCTCAATGCCGTCCATCACAGGCATCATGTGATCCATAAAAATGATGTCATACCGGTTTTCGCGCACCAGATCAATGGCTTCCTGCCCGCTTTCCGCCTCGGCGAGATCGAAAGCATAACTCTTTAAAAAGCCCCTGGCCACCCTGCGGTTGATCAAGTTGTCATCCACCACCAGCACCTTGACATCAGGGGCGGTGAAGGCCTCGGCGTACCCCATCTCCGCCGGGGAGATCTCCGGCATTTCCGCAATGGGGCGCAGGTCCACAATTTTCTGTGGGATGGTGATGGAGACCGTGGTCCCCTGGCCGTAAACGCTCTCCACCTTGATGGAACCACCCATCAGTTCCACCAGATGCTTCACGATTGCCAACCCCAGGCCGGTGCCCTCCACGCTCCGGTTCCGCTTGGCGTCCACCTGGCGGAAATCCTCGAAAATCTTTTCCAGATCCTCTTCCCGGATACCGCAGCCAGTGTCCTCCACCCGGAAGGTCAGCAGTTCCTCGTCCTCCTGCCCGCCGGGCCCGCCGGTGACGGAGGCCCGTACATAGCCCTCCTTTGTGAACTTAATGGCGTTGTTGAGGATGTTAATCAAAATCTGCTTGATCCGTCCCTCGTCGCCGCTATAGCGGCAAGGGAGCGTATCGTCGCACTCGTATTTCAGGATCAGCCCCCGCTTGGAGGCGGCCATGTCCATCATACCCACTACCTCACCTACTACGGTCTTCAGGTAGTAGTCCGTGTACACCAACTCCATTTTGCCTGCCTCCACTTTGGACAGGTCCAAAATGTCGTTGATGATGGCCAGCAGGTTTTTGGCCGCAGACTGCACATCTTTAGCCTGGGCGTATATCCGCGCGTCCCCGCACTCCTCCATGATGATGTCATTCAGCCCGATGATGGCGTTCATGGGCGTGCGGATCTCATGGGACATGTTGGCCAGGAACTCGCTCTTGGCAATGTTGGCCTTCTCCGCCTGCTGGCGCACCCGCTTGATCTCGTTGATGTAGGCCTTGATGTCCGTCATATCCAGGATCAGCATGACGCAGCCCTGTTTCCGGCCGTTTTCATCTGTGATCTGCTTACTGTGGCATTCGTAGTGCTGCCCGTTGATGGAAAAACTCCAGGGTATGCTCTCGTTGAGCATTTCCTCCCGGAAATCCTCCAGAACCCGGATATCCTCCCCCAATTTGTGGGCAGGCAGGCTGGCGAAGATGTGGGCGGCGGCCCGGTTGTAGCTGATCAGCCTGTCGTGGTCGTCCAGGGCGATGACGCCGTCTCCCAGGCTCTCCAGCACCTTTTCCGCCGCCAGACGCCGGAAATCGTAGTTCCGCCGGCCCCAAACCACGATTACCACCAGGGACATGGAGATAGCCAGGGTCACTGGGGTCAGGTCAAACACCTTTGTAAATTTGCAGACATAGGCCACCAGCATGATGATGGGCATGGTGGAAATAAACAGAATCATTTTGTACTGGCGGTTAATCCTCCGATCCGATCGAAGGCGGATAGCCTGCACCAGGGTATGTATGCAGAGGACATAGGGGATGACGATGCGGGTCACCATAAAAATGGCGTACAGGGGGCCGTAGTCAATGCTGACGTAGCAGAAGCCGCTTTCTGTGGACAGCCACTGGAATTCCTGGTAAAACAGGCCGTTCCAGTTAAAGAACACCGTGGGCAGCACCAAAAAGTTGATGCCGCCAAGAAGGCCCAGCAGCTTTTTTGGGGGGACTGCGTAGCAGTAGGTATATGTGAACCAGCAGTAGCACAGGGGGACAAAGGCGGAGCCCACGTTTTCCACCGTTATCGCCGTTACGGCAGCCTCCACCGTAGGGGCGGTCACTTCCAGCAGGTAGCCGATATTCTGCACCAGCGAGCCGCACATGATGAAGATCAGCAGCTTCTGCTCCTGGGCCCCGTTCCCGTTGATCAGGAGGATAAACGCCACAAAGGTCAGGCAGATGCCGAAGCACGCCAGTGCAATTACAAAGTTCACCATTTCCGTTCACCTGTCCGTGTTCTCTATATTCATGCCGGGACAAAGAGCGCAGCAATTTTAGACAATTATAACAATAGTATATTTTTTCCGCAATGTCAAGAATAACCACCGGCCTTCCCGGCCGCCAAAATTTTTCTTGACAACCATCCCGGCGGCGTGTAAAATGCATCCATAGTTTTAGCTAAAATATTTTAGCTAAATTAAATGAATTATTGAAATCAAAGGAGAATTATCATGGATTTTGAGAAAGTACGCCGCGTGATTGCTGAGACCCTGACCTGTGACATTGAAAAAGTGACGGATGAGGCGCTGCTTGTAGACGACCTGGGCACCGATTCCCTGGCCCTGGTGGAACTGGCCATGGCCATTGAAGAGGCTACCGGCGTCACGGTGGAAGACGAGGCGCTGCCCTCCCTGAAAACCGTGGGGGATGTAAAGGCATATCTGACTTCCCGCGGGGCCCAGGCCTGAGAGGATCGGGACCCATATGACCAATCCGGAACTTTTTGAAATCATGGACCGCTTCGAGCGGGGCTCCCTGGGGGCCCTGAAGCTGTCGGGGCCGGGCTTTTCCCTGGAACTGGGCCGGGCTGCCGGGACGGCCGTGGCCCCCGCCCCCCTGCCGCCGGTCCCTGCGCCGCCCCCGGCCCGGGAGACGGAGGCTGTCTGCGCCCCTCTGGTTGGGACCTTCTATGCCAAGCCCGGGCCGGAGCAGCCCCCCTTTGTCTCCGCCGGCTCCCGGGTATCCAAGGGGCAGACGCTGTGCCTCCTGGAGGCTATGAAGATGATGAGCGAGGTGCCGGCCCCCTGCGACTGCGTGATTGAAGAGGTCCTAAAGGCTGACGGCCAGCTGGTATCCTTCGGAGAGCCCCTCTTCCGGTACACCCCATGCTGAGGCGTGTCCTGATCGCCAACCGGGGGGAAATCGCCCTGCGCATCCTCCGGGCCTGCCGGGAGGCGGGAGTGGAGACCGTGGCCGCCTATTCCCAGGCGGATCGGGACGCCATCCACGTCCAGCTGGCAGGGCAGTCCGTATGCGTAGGCCCTGCCCGGGCCGGGGACAGCTACTTAAACCAGGATGCCCTTCTGACCGCCGCCCTGGCTACCGGCTGCGACGGCGTCCACCCCGGCTACGGCTTCCTCTCCGAAAACGGGGATTTTGCCGACGCCTGCGCCCGGGCGGGTCTGGCCTTTATCGGCCCTCCCGGTGAGGTCATCCGCCGGGCAGGCTCCAAGTCCGCCGCCAGGACGCTAATGCGCCAGGCAGGCGTCCCCGTCACGCCGGGATCCGACGGCCCCGTCCGTAGCCCGGAGGAGGCCCTGGAGGCGGCGGAGCGGATCGGCTACCCGGTGCTGCTGAAGGCCTCCGCAGGGGGCGGCGGCCGGGGCATCCGCCGCTGTGACCGGCCCACGGAACTGTCCGCCGCCCTGGAGGAGGCCAGGGCCGAGGCCCTGGCCTGCTTCGGAGACGGCGAGATGTACCTGGAAAAACTGATCCTCCACCCCCGGCACATCGAAGTGCAGATCCTGGCGGATCGGCAGGGAAACACCGTACACCTGGGGGAGCGGGACTGCTCCCTCCAGCGGCGCAGGCAGAAGCTGGTGGAGGAGACCCCTGCCTGGGGGCTCCCCCCGGCCCTGCGGGCGGCCTTGGGAGAAACTGCCGTCCGGGCGGCGAAGGCCATAGGCTACGAGAGCGCCGGGACAGTGGAATTCCTTTTGGACCCGGAGGGGGAGCATTTCTATTTTATGGAGATGAACACCCGCATCCAGGTGGAGCACGGCATCACGGAACTGGTGACCGGCGTGGATCTGATCCGCCAGCAGCTGCGGATTGCCTCTGGCCTCCCCCTGGACTTCACCCAGGAGGACGTCCGCTGCTCCGGCCACGCCATTGAGTGCCGGATCAACGCCGAGAATCCCCAGCAGGGTTTCCGGCCCTGCCCCGGGGAGGTAAAATTCCTCCATCTTCCCGGCGGGCCCGGGGTACGGGTGGACACCGGCCTCTACAGCGGCTGCGCCATGTCCCCCTATTACGACTCCCTGGCCGCCAAGATTATGGTCCACGCCCCTACCCGGCTGGAGGCCATCCGGAAAATGCGCCGCTGCCTGGAGGAATTTACCCTGGAGGGCTTCCCCACCAGCGGGGAACTCTGCTACCAGCTGATGCATCACGCCGCCTTCGTCCGGGGTGGATACGCCGCGGACTGCCTGGATATCTATCTGCCGGAACTGCTGGAATTTTCCCGCCGTCTGGCTGAAAGCGAGGAAACATGAGCGGTATTTTTGCCGGACGCCGCGCCCGGCTTTTGGCCATGAAGGCCCTGCGGGAACGCTACGTCCCGGCAGGGGAGGCCGCCGCCTGCCCCGGCTGCGGGCAGGACATCAGCCGCAGGGATCTGGGGCGGACCCTCTTTGTCTGCCCCCAGTGCGGCTTCCACTTCCCTATCGGCGCCTACTACCGCCTGAGCGTCACCTTGGATCACGGCTCCTTCCGGGAACTGTTCCCCAAAATCACCGCCCAGGATCCCCTCTCCTTCCCCGGCTACCGAGAAAAGCTGGAGGCCGCCCGCCGCAAAACCGGCCTGAACGAAGCCGCCGTCTCCGCTGTGGGGACTATCGACGGGCGCCGCTGCGTGGCAGGCGTGCTGGACAGCCGCTTCCTGCTTGGCTCCATGAGCGCCGCCGTGGGGGAAAAGCTGGCGCTGACCATTGAATTTGCCCGGAAGAGCCGCCTGCCCCTGATCCTGTTCTCCGCCAGCGGCGGGGCCCGGATGCAGGAGGGCATCCTCTCCCTGATGCAGATGGCGAAAACCAGCGCCGCCCTGGCCCGGTTCGGCCAGAAGGGCCTGCCCTATATCTCCGTACTCACCGACCCCACCACCGGCGGCGTTACCGCCAGCTTCGCCTCCCTGGGGGATATCATCCTGGCGGAGCCGGGAGCCCTTATCGGCTTCGCCGGGCCCCGGGTAATCCAGCAAACCATCGGCGAGACGCTGCCGGAGGGGTTCCAGCGGGCGGAATTCCAAATGGAACACGGTTTCGTGGACGCGGTGGTCCCCCGGGACCAAATGCGGGAGACCCTCTCCCGCCTGCTGCGCCTCCATGGGAAAGGAGGCCCGGGATGAACGAATCCCTCACTGCCGCCCAGCGGGTGGCCATTGCCCGGGATCCCGGGCGGCCCAATATCTGCGACTACATCTCCGCCCTGTTTACGGACTTTTTCCAGCAGAGGGGCGACCGGCTCTGTGGGGAGGATGCCTCCATTTTAGGCGGCGTGGCCCTCTACCGTGGCCGCCCTGTTACCGTTATCGGCACCCGGAAGGGAAAAGATCTGGAGGAAAACCTCCTCTGCCGCTTTGGCATGCCCAACCCGGAGGGGTACCGGAAGGCCCTGCGGCTGATGAAACAGGCGGAGAAATTCCGCCGCCCCGTGATTACTTTCATCGACACCGGCGGGGCCTACCCCGGCCTGGAGGCGGAGGAGCGGGGCCAGGGGGAGGCCATCGCCCGGAACCTGCTGGAGATGAGCCGCCTGACGGTGCCGGTAATCGCCGTGGTTACCGGGGAAGCCAACAGCGGCGGGGCCCTGGCCCTGGCGGTGGCTGACCGGGTACTCATGCTGGAAAACGCCGTCTACGCCATCCTCTCCCCCGAGGGGTTCGCCTCCATCCTGTGGAAGGACGCCAAGCGCAGCGAAGAGGCCTGTGAACTGATGAAACTGACGGCGGCGGATCTCAAGGCGCTGGGCGTGGTGGATGAAATCATCCTGGAGCCCGGCGGCGGGGCCCACCTGGCCCAGGCCATTGCCCTGCGGCAGGTGGACGAGGCCCTGGGCCGCCATCTTGCCCAGCTTTCCCGGGAAAACCCCGCCTCCCTCCCGGACCGGCGGTACCAAAAATTCAGACGCATGGGGGCTGCCGCCCCCCGGAAGGAGCAGCCATGAACGGGATTAAAATACGGGGCACCGGCCGCGCCCTGCCGGAGCATGTCCTCACAAACGGGGATCTGACCCGCATGGTGGATACCAGCGAGGCATGGATCGCCAGCCGCACCGGCATCCTGGAACGGCACATCCGCACCGGGGAGACCCACGCCTCCCTCTGCCGGGACGCCGCCCGTTCCGCCCTGGAACGGGCGGGGGTTGCCCCGGAGGAGATTGGGGTGTGCGTGGTGGCTACTGTCACCCCGGACACCCGGGTCCCCAGCGCAGCCTGCACCCTGCAAAAGGCCCTGGGCCTCTCTTACGACACCCTCTGCTTCGACCTGAATGCCGCCTGCACCGGCTTCCTGTACGCCCTTCACACCACGGAATGCCTGCTGGCCGCCGCGCCGAAAAAATTCGGCCTGGTTGTCGGCTGCGACCTTTGCAGCCGCCTGGTGGACTGGACTGACCGAAACACCTGTATCCTCTTCGGGGACGGCGCCGGGGCGGCGGTGGTGGAGTGGCGGGCGGAGTGGCCCTCCGCCGGGGCGGTGCTGGGCTGCGCCGGAAACGACGAACTGCTGCGCTGCCCCGCGCCGCCGGAGGAGGGGTATCTCACCATGGAAGGCCAGAAGGTATTCAAATTCGCCCTGGCGGCAGTGCCCTGGTGCATTGACCGGGTCCTGGAGCGGCACGGCATCACTGCCGGGGACGTGGACTTCTTCGTCTTCCACCAGGCCAACGCCCGCATCATTGATCTGGCCGCAAAAAAGTACCGGATACCACCGGAAAAATACTATAAAAACATCCAGCGCTGCGGAAATACCTCCGCCGCCAGCATCCCCATCGTGCTAAGCGAACTGGCAGACGCAGACCGCCTGCCCCGCGGCAGCAAAACGCTGCTGGTAGGCTTCGGCGGCGGGCTGACCTGGGGCGGCGCGCTGGTGGAAATGGCATAGGAGGAACCCATGAAACGACTAAACGAACTGATGGGGACGGAACTCCCCATCATACAGGGGGGCATGGCCAACATCACAGGCGGCGTTTTTGCCGCCGCCTGCTCCAACGCAGGGGCCTTGGGGGTCATCGCCACCGGCGGTATGCGGGCAGCAGAGGAACTCCGGGAACAGATCCACCTCTGCCGGGAGCGAACGGATAAGCCCTTCGGCGTCAATTTGATGCTGATGAACCCCGCCGCGGAAGAGATGGCCCGGATCATTATCAAAGAAAAGGTCCCCGTCGTCACCACCGGAGCGGGAAATCCCGGCCGCTACATCCCCGCCTGGAAGGATGCGGGCGTGAAAGTCATCCCCGTTGTGGCGGCGGCCATTCTCGCCAAGCGCCTGGAACGGGCCGGGGCGGACGCCGTCATCGCCGAGGGCACCGAGTCCGGCGGACATGTGGGGGAAATGACCACCATGGCCTTAGTCCCCCAGGTAGCGGACGCGGTATCCGTGCCGGTGATTGCCGCAGGCGGCATTGCCGGTGGGCGGCAGATGGCGGCAGCCTTCGCCCTGGGCGCCTGCGGCGTCCAGGTGGGCACCTGCCTGCTGGTAAGCGAGGAGTGCCCCATCCACGACAACTACAAACAGGCCCTGCTGCGGGCAAAGGACAGCGACACCACCGTCACGGGACGCTCTATCGGCGGCCCCGTGCGGGTGCTGAAAAACAGGATGGCCCGGGAGTACCTGGCCCTGGAAAAGCGGGGCGCAACCCTGGAGGAACTGGAAACCGTCACCTTGGGCGGCCTCCGGCGGGCCGTGCTGGAGGGAGACATGGAGACCGGCAGCGTCATGTGCGGCCAGGTAGCCGGGATGCTCCGGGAGATCCGCCCGGTCAGGGAGATTTTGTGGGAACTCTACAACCAGGGGACCGCCGTACTGGAGGCGGCGGGACGGCAATGGCAGTGACACTGGGCGGAAAATCCCTGCCCCTCCCGGTTCTGCAGGGGGGGATGGGCGTCGGCGTCAGCCTGGACGGTCTGGCCGGGACGGTGGCCGCCTGCGGCGGCATGGGTACCATCTCCGCCGCCCTGGGCGGCTTCGGGGAACCGGATTTCGCCCGGGACCCGGCGGGGGCAAGCCTGCGGGCCCTGGAACGGCAGGTGCGCCGGGCAAAGGAGCGGGCCCGGGGGGCGGGACTGGTCGCCGTCAACGTGATGGTTGCCTCCCGCCAATACGCGGACAGCGTCCGCACAGCCTTGCGGGCGGGGGCGGACGCCATTGTGTGCGGGGCGGGCCTGCCCAGGGATTTGGCTGAGATCGCTGCCCAGGTGCCCGGGAACAGCGCCGCCCTGGCCCCTGTCGTCAGCAGTGGGCGGGCCGCGGCGCTGATCTGCCGCCTGTGGGAAAAGCGGGGCAGCCGGATTCCCGATTTTATGGTACTGGAGGGCCCCCTGGCAGGCGGGCACCTGGGCTTCACGCCGGAGGAGGCCCGCCAGGCTCAGGCGGGAAGCCCCCGGTCTCTGGTGGATCTCCTGGAGGAGGTTCTGGAGGCCCTGGCCCCCTTCCGGGAGAAATACGGCCGGGATATCCCGGTCTTTGCGGCAGGCGGCGTAAAGGACGGGCGGGAGATGGCCCGCTGCATGGCAGCCGGCGCCGCCGGGGCCCAGTTCGCCACCCGCTTCATCGCCACGGAGGAATGTGACGCCAGCCCCGCCTACAAGCAGATCCTCATCGGCGCCCGGAAAGAGGACGCCGTGATTGTGGAGAGCCCTGTGGGGCTGCCGGGGCGGGCCCTGGACAGCCCCCTTGTCCGGCGGGTCCGGGCAGGCGGACAGCCCCGGGCCGCCGGGTGCCGGAACTGCCTGATCCCCTGCAATCCCGCCAAAACCCCCTACTGCATCTCCGACGCGCTGATCGCCGCCGTGCAGGGGGACTGGGAAAACGGCCTGTTCTTCTGCGGGGCCAACGTGGGGGACGTCTGCCGGATGTCCACCGTAAAAGAGCAGATGGACCAAATTGTAAAAGAATGGAGGGAGGCCCTATGAAGCTGGGCTTTCTCTACGCCGGGCAGGGCAGCCAGCACCCCGGCATGGGGGCGGATCTGTACCAGGCGTACCCCGCTTTCCGGGAAATCCTGGACAGCGCGGAGGTGGGATTCGACCTGAAAGAGGTATCCTTTGCCAGCGGCCAGGATCTGCTGAACCAAACCGCCTATACCCAGCCCTGCATGGTGGCCTTTGCCGCCGGGCTGACGGCAGTGCTGCGGGAACAGGGCATCGTCCCCGCAGCGGCGGCGGGCCTGAGCCTTGGGGAGTATTCCGCCCTCCACGCCGCCGGGGCCTTTGACGCCAAAACCGCCATAAGCACGGCGGCTTTCCGGGGCCGGGCCATGGAGCAGGCGGCGGAAGGAATCGAGAGCGCCATGATCGCCGTGCTGGGCCTGGATCGGACCTCCTTGGAGGACGCCTGTCGGGAGGCCTCCGTCCTGGGGACGGCAGTTGTCGCCAACTACAACTGCCCCGGCCAGATGGCTGTCGCCGGGGAAAAGGCGGCGGTGGAGCGGGCTGCGGCCCTGGCAAAGGAAAAGGGCGCAAAGCGGTGCCTGCCTTTGAAGGTCAGCGGCCCCTTCCATACCCCCCTTATGGCCCCCGCCGGGGCGTCCCTGGAGGCATATTTCAAAACCGTCCCCTTCTCCGAGCCCGTTATCCCCGTGGTATTCAACTGCCTGGGGGCCTGCCGCCCCGCAGGAGTATCCATACAGGAACTCCTGGTGCGGCAGGTGCAGAGCAGCGTGTATATGGAGGACAGCCTCCGCACCATGGCTTCCCTGGGGGTGGACGCCCTTGTGGAGATCGGGCCGGGAAAAGTCCTCAGCGGCTTTGTCCGCAAGACCCTGCCGGATCTGCCGGTTTTCCCGGCGGAGACCGTTTCGGATGTGGAGCGCCTGCCGGATCTGCTGGCGGCGCTGGAAAAGGAGAGAACAACATGAAGGGAAAATACGCCGTTGTCACCGGCGGCAGCCGGGGGATCGGCCGGGCCGTCTGCCTGGAACTGGCGCGGGGCGGCGCCAATGTGGCCCTCTGCTATGCCGGGAACGAGGCGGCGGCCCAGGAGGCCGCCGCCGCCTGCGCCGCTTTGGGGGTGAAGGCCCTGATATTCCGGTGCGACGTGTCGGACGCAGGGCAGGTGTCCCGGTTCATGGAATATGTGCTGGGAGAATTCGGCCGCATTGACATCCTGGTCAACAACGCCGGCATCACCCGGGACGGCCTTCTCATGAGCATGAAGGAAACGGACTTTGACGCAGTGCTGTCAGCCAACCTGAAGGGGACGTTTTTATGCATGAAAGCGGTCTCCCGCCAGATGCTGAAGCAGCGGTACGGCCGTATCGTCAATCTCAGTTCCGTGGTAGGCCTGCGGGGCAACGCCGGGCAGGTAAACTACGCCGCCAGCAAAGCCGGCGTGATCGGCCTGACCAAATCCGCCGCCAAGGAACTGGCTGGTCGGAATATTACGGTAAACGCTGTAGCGCCCGGATTCATAGAAACGGACATGACCGCAGCCCTGCCGGAAAAGGCCCGGGAATCCCTGCTGCCATCCATCCCCATGGGACGGATGGGCGCGGCGGAGGACGCGGCCCGGGCCGTGGCCTTCCTGGCGGGAGAGGGCGCAGGCTATATCACAGGACAGGTGCTATGCGTAGACGGCGGCATGGCCATGTGACAGGAGGATCGTATGAGCAGAAGACGAGTTGTCATCACCGGCCTGGGGGCCGTTACCCCT
Source organism: uncultured Oscillibacter sp. (assembly GCA_910584995.1). Lineage (GTDB taxonomy): Bacteria > Bacillota > Clostridia > Oscillospirales > Oscillospiraceae > Oscillibacter. Next base: position 80,629 of record CAJUDW010000009.1, read on the forward strand.
CTGGGCCTCACCGTCCCGGACAGCTGGCAGGCCGTCCGGGAGGGCGTGTGCGGCATCGGGCCCATTACCCAGTACAATGCCGCCGGGAAAAAAGTCACCCTGGCGGCGGAGGTAAAGGGGTTTGACCCCGGCGCCTATTTCAGCCCCCAGGCGGCCAAGCATATGGGCCGCTTCACCCAATTCGCCCTGGCCGCCGCCAAGGAGGCCCTGGAGGATGCCGGCCTGCTGCCCCTGGCAGAGGATCCGGGCCGCTGCGGCGTCATTGTCTCCAGCGGCATCGGCGGGCAGGCCATTACGGAGTCGGAGTGCCTCAAAGGGGCGGAGCGGAACTGGGATCGGGTCTCCCCCTACTATATCCCCACGGCCATCAGCAACATGGCCGCAGGGCAGATTGCCATTTATGCCGGCTTCCAGGGCATGTGCTCCTGTCCGGTCACCGCCTGCGCCGGCGGTACCAACGCCGTGGGCGACGCCTTCCGGTATATCCGGGACGGCTATGCCGACGTCATGCTCACCGGCGGGACGGAGGCCAGCATTACCCCCCTCTCCGTAGGCGGGTTCACCTCCATGAAGGCCCTCAGCCAATCCCAGGACCCCAACCGGGCCTCCATCCCCTTTGACAAGGAGCGGAGCGGGTTTGTCATGGGTGAGGGCGCCGGCATCCTCCTGCTGGAGGAACTGGAACACGCCCTGGCCCGGGGGGCAGGCATCTACGGGGAAATCGCCGGCTACGGCGCCTCCTGCGATGCCTACCACATGACCGCCCCCCGTCCCGACGGCAGCGGCGGGGCCCGCGCCATGGCCCTGGCCCTGGCGGACGGATGCGTTTCCCCGGAGGAGGTGGGCTATATCAACGCCCACGGCACCTCCACCCCCCTCAACGACGCCGGGGAGACCGCCGCCATCAAGCAGGTGTTCGGCCCCTGCGCCGGAGGGCTGCTGGTCAGTTCCACCAAGTCCATGACCGGCCACATGCTGGGGGCGGCAGGGGCTGTGGAGGCCATTTTCACCGCCTTGGCCCTCCGGGACAGCTTCGCCCCCGCCACCATCAACTACCGGGTGCCGGACGAGGCCTGCGATCTGGACGTGGTGCCCAACCAGGGGCGGGAAACCCCCCTGCGCTGCGCCCTCTCCAACTCCCTGGGCTTCGGGGGGCACAACGCCTGCATCCTGCTGAAACGATGGGAGGGAAGGCCGTGAAGCTGAACTCCAATGAAATCGCGGAGATCCTGCCCCACCGCTACCCCTTCGCCCTGGTGGACCGGATTGACGAGTGCGAGCCCGGCGTCCGGGCCAGGGGCGTGAAGTGCGTCAGCGTCAACGAGCAGATTTTCTGCGGCCATTTCCCCCAGGCCCACGTCATGCCCGGGGTATTGATTCTGGAGGCCATGGCCCAGGTGGGGGCTGTGGCCATCCTCACCGTGCCGGAGGACAAGGGGAAGCTGGTCCTCTTCGGCGGGGTGAAAAACGCCCGCTTCAAACGGAAGGTGATCCCCGGGGACGTGCTGGAACTGGAATGTACGCTGGCAAAGCGGCGCGGACCTGTCGGCATCGGCACCTGCACCGCAAAGGTAAACGGGGAAACAGCCTGCACGGCGGAATTGACCTTCGCCGTAACCGACGCATGACGGCTTGCCTTTTTCCCGAAAGCTGGTATACTAATATTTACCGGCAGGCTGTCCGCCGGGCGGCGCGGCTGCCGGAAAGAAGCCCGCGCCTGCCTGCTATATCAGCCAAAACAGGAAAAAGTGAGGGTTTCTCATGCTAAAGGACGCTTTTTTTACTGTGTACACCAAATTCAAGCTGCATTTTTACCAGGAGATCTTCCAACGGTTCCAGCACCGCGAGGCCAGCCTCACCACTACGGAGACCTTCTGCGTGGAGAGCATCCAGGCCCTGGGCAGCCCCACGGTGAACGAATTTGCCACCTTCATGTGCATCTCCACCCCCAACGCCGCCTATAAGGTCAACAGCCTGGTGGAAAAGGGGTATATCCGCAAGATCCAGTCCCAGCGGGACCGCCGGGAATACCACCTGGAGGTCACGCAGAAATATATCGACTACTACAATATCAGCATCTCCTACATGTCCCAGGTGATGGATCGGATCCTGGAGCGTTTCTCCCCTGAGGAGTGCGCCAAGCTGGAGGAAATGCTGGAGATCATCAGCCGGGAACTGATGCCGGAAATCGAACTCCCCGGGACCCGCAGGGATCGGGAGTAAGCCCCTTTTGCGTCCCCCTTCCGCTGCCGGGATTTCCCGCTTAAATTCGATCTTTTTATATGGAGCGGCGGCCCTATCGAAACGATAGGGCCGCCGCTGCTCCTTTTTAATAACCGCTCTTTGCCGGAAGCCGGAACCGTCATTTGATGACGATCACCCGGATGCGTCCGCCTTCCTTCTCCGTCTTGTCGTACCAGGCGGCGAGATTCCCGCCGCTCTCCTCCGCCCTGGCCAGGGTGGACAGGTAGTAGCGGCCGTCCCGGTATTCGTAGACCAGCACGTTGTCGGACAGGGTATACCGCTGGCTGCCTGCCGCAAACTGGTTCCCCACAATCTGGCCGTCCTTCGCCGCAGTGAGGGAGTACATCCGCTCGGGGTTGGCCGCGTCGCCCAGGATCCGGATGGGCCCGCAGTTCACCCGGAACCGGGTCGTGGTGCCCGGGAGGCTGTAGGAAACGCCTGCGATATCGTAGGTATAGCTAAAATACTTGCTCGTCCCCTCGCCCGACTCGTCCAGGCGGGTGAGGATGCCGTACTGGTAGGCGTCGCCGGTGACGTCGTTGAGAATCAGGGTCTCAATCTCCCCCTGGGGGTTCAGGGCGTAGTAGCGGATCTTCCCGCTGTCCAAGGACATCCCTGCCAGACGGCTGGGATGGATCACGGCCCCCCGGCCCTCGCTGACATCCAGAATCTCCACCCCCTGGGCAAAGGCGTACTTGCCCAGCTGGGTACCCTCCTTGTTCACCGCACCGGAGAAGGAACTGGAGGACAGGCCCCGGACAGTCACTTCTCCTCCCTGCCCGGATATGGCGGCCCGCACCACGCTGCCTTTCCGGCAGGTGCCCCGGATCTGGTACTGGTAGGTCTGGCCGTCGGAGGCCAGGAGGGTAACGGTCTGGGCGGTGTAGGATCCGCCGGCGCCATCGGGATAAGAGGCGTTCTCCACACTCACCACCACGCCGATTTTCTCCCCGGCGTTGGCAGACACATCGGCCACGGCGGCTACGCCGCCGTCCCGGCCCAGCAGGAGGGTGACGGTGTCCCCCAGGTGATACCGTCCCAGATCCGACAGATCGTAGGCGGCGTTGGAACTCTCGATGGCATAGGTCCTGCCTGCCACCGTCACCGAGGTGGGGGCGGCCCCGGAGGGGGCGATGGCCTGGATGAGGCCCGTTGCCTTTTTCGCATAGGCCCACACTGTCCCCATGGACTGGTTCCAGTAGACGATATCATAATCCTGGATAGCCCCCAGGGTGGCAGAGCCGCCGTTCCGGTAGACCTGGCTGGGGGTGAAGGGCAGGGTAGCGCTCCAGCCCTTCCGGGCCACCACCGGGCCCTCCATCTCCCCGTTGACAAGGGATACGATGTCCGGTTTTCCGGAGGCATCCAGGCTGTAGCCCAGGGACTGGATATAGGGCGCACCCTCCTTCGTCCGGGCGGACAGGAGGTTATAGAAGAGGTATACCGCGTCCTGGACGGAAAGGGGGGACAGCGGCCCGGCGGCGGCGACGCCCTGGCCCAGCTTCAGGCTGTGGTACATGGACATCTGGCCGGAGGGGAACGCGCCGGAGAAATCGCCGCTGCTATAGCCCAGCAGGGACAGGGCCATGGAGGCCCCCTCCGCCAGCTTGACTTCCCCGTCCGGGCGGAAAGTGCCGTCGCTGTAGGCCGTCACCAGCCCCCGGTGCACGGCGGCTTCCACATAGCCGGAGGCCCAGTGGCTTTTGGGCACGTCAGGATAGGGGGAGGAGGCCGCCTGGCCCACCCCGTCCCCGCCGGGGCTGGCCTTGACGGCCATGGCCACAAACTCTGCCCGGGTGATCTGCTTGGAGAGGTTCCCGTCCCCGGTGAGGATCCCCAGGGCGGAGACCGCCTGCACGGCGTCCTCCAGGGAGGCGCCGTCCCCCGCCGCCAAGGCGGGCAGGGCCAGGGAGAGGGAGAGGCAGGCCGCCAGCAGCAGGGCGGAAAGACGTTTCAAGTTCATGGAAGATGTTCCTTTCTGTTTATCATGTATAGGAAACCGGGAAAACCGCTTCCTCAGTCATACCGCAGGGCATCGATGGGGTTCAGCTTCGCCGCCTTGTTGGCGGGCAGGTATCCGAACAGCACGCCGATACCCACCGACACACCGAAACTCAGGGCAATGGCCCCCAGGGTGGGGGTGGCGTCGAACACCGCGCCGCCCATCTGCTGGGAGAGCATCCCCCCCAGCAATGCCCCAATGCCCTTCGCCAGCAGGTACCCCAGGGCGATGCCCAGAAGTCCCCCGATGGCAGAGGTGGTGCCCGCCTCAATGACAAACTGGCTGCGGATGTCCCGGCGCTTGGCCCCCAGGGACTTCCGGACGCCGATTTCCCTTGTGCGCTCCGTGACGGACACCAGCATGATATTCATGATGCCGATGCCCCCCACCAGCAGGGAGATGGCGGCAATGGCCACCAGGACACCCATGGCGACGCCCATCATGGCGTTGATTTGGTTTGCCTGCTCGGCCATGGTCTGGACAACCCACTCCGACCACTCGCCGTCCTCCACCTGGAAAAATCCGTTGAGCCAGCTGCCGATAACATGCTTCGCGGCATCCGCGGTCTCGCCGGTGGTGCTGGTACAGATGTAGAAGTTGACCCAGCGGCTGCCGATGACCTCCATGGCCGTTTCATAGGGCAGGTAAATCTGATCGTCCCGGCTGCCGGGGAGCATTTCCAGATCCGCGTTGCGCTTCAGCACGCCGATGACCGTAAAGGACCGGCCGTTGATAGAAAGCTGTTTTCCCAGGGCGTCGCCGCCGAAAGCCTCCTGCTCCAGATAGGCGCCGATGACGCATACCGCCTCCCGGCGCTCCACATCCAGATAGCTGATAAAGCGGCCCTTTTCCAGGGTTTCCCCGTCCAGCGTGCAGTTCTGGGCGCTGTTGTACATGATCTCGCTGACGCCGTACAGGCTGGTGCGGTCGTATTTGTCGTTCCCGTGGCGGACCACCGCGTTGACGCTGACATAGGGGGATACGCCGGAGAGTACGTCAGGGTTTTCCTCCACCAGATCGTACATATCCTGGGGATCCGGCATCACGCCGTCCCCCCTGCCCCAGATATTCACCTGGATCATGTTGATGCCCATTTTGTCCACCTGCTGCTGGACCATGCCGGTGAGGCCGTTGCCCAGGGACAGGATGACAATGACCGCCCCCACGCCGATGATAATGCCCAGCATGGTGAGAAGGGCCCGCATTTTGCTGGTGGTCAGGGATTTGATGGCAAGGCGGAAGGACTGTTCAAAATTCATACCTCTGCCTCCTCTTCTTCCCCGTCATGGGGCTGTACCACGGCCCTGGGGTCGTGGGCATCCCCGTCGTAGATGATCCTCCCGTCCTGAAGGCGGACGATGCGGTCGGCCTTCACGGCGATGGAGTTGTCGTGGGTGATGAGGACCACCGTGTCCCCCTCCCGGTTCAGCTTTTTCAAAAAGCCCAGCACCTCCCGGCCCGTGCGGGAATCCAGGGCGCCGGTGGGCTCGTCGGCCAGAATCACCGACGGATCCCCCGCCAGGGCCCGGGCAATGGACACCCGCTGCTGCTGGCCGCCGGAGAGTTGGGAGGGCAGGTTCTTCCCCTTGCTCTCCAGCCCCACCCGTTTCAGGGAGCGGGATGCCCGTTCCCGCCGCTCCGCCGCAGAGACGCCGGCGTAAAGCAGGGGCAATTCTACATTCTCCTGCACCGTGAGTTTGGGAATCAGGTTGTACTGCTGGAAGATGAAGCCCAGCATCTTATTGCGGATCTCTGCCTGCTGGTCGTCGTCCATGGTGGACACGTCCACGCCCCCCAGGTGGTAGCTGCCGGAGGTGGGCACGTCCAGGCAGCCGATGATGTTCATGGCGGTGGACTTACCGGAACCGGAGGAACCCACAATGGCCACAAACTCCCCCTGATCGATAGTGATGTCAACGCCGTCCAGGGCGTGGACGGTCTCCTCCCCCATCTGGTAGATTTTATAAACGTCTTTCAGTTCAATCAGATGTTCCACCCTGCTTAACCCCCTGCCGGTACCGCGCCGTCCATGCCGTTTCCGTTCTGGAGGGGCACCAGGATCTGCTCCCCCTCCTCCAGGCCGGAGGTAACCTCCACATACTCACCGTCGCTGCTGCCCAGGTTAACAGGCCGTTCCTCCGCCTTGGAGGCGTCGGCCACCGCGCCCTCCGGCGTCAGGGCCCCTGCCTGGGGCACCAGCACCGTATCCCCCCGGGCCACCGCCGCCGCCGGGACGGAGAGGGCATTTTCCGTCCGCTGGACCACAATGTCGGCGGACACGTTCATCCCCGGGTTCAGGCCGCCGTAGTCCTTGAGAAGAATAGTAGCGGGATAGGTGGTAAAGCCGTTGTTGGTAGTACCGTTGATGCTGACCCGATCCACGGTGCCCAGGAAAACCTGGCCTGACAGGGCGTCGGCGGTGATCTCCACCTCCTGGCCGGGCTGGATCTGGTTCAAATCCAGTTCGCTGATGTTCATCTCCAGCTTCAGGCAGCTCATGTCGTAGATAACCGCCAAAGCGCCGGACTCGATGTTGTTCACATTGTCCCCGGCCTTCACGTTCTTCTCAATGACGGTGCCGGAAATGGGGGCGGTGATGGTGTAATTCTCCAAAGCGTCTTCGGCCCGCTGGAGGGCCAGCCGGGCGTTTTCCACCGCGATGGACAGATCCTCCAAATTGCTCTGGGCGGAGGCCCCTCCCAGCACCGCCAGGGCGCTGCCGGCGGATACCCGGCTGCCGGCGGTGACAGGGACGCCGGTGACCTCGCCGCTGGTCTGGGCCACCACGGTCTGGCGCAGGTTCTCTTCAAAATTCCCGCTGCCGGCGCAGGCGGCATCCCCTATCTCGGCGGTGGCGGCGTTGGCGGAGGTGAGGGCGCCGGGATTGTCCACCCGGATCTTCACCTGCCGCACCAGGGCCCCGCCCTCCCCCACCAGTTCGGCGGAGGAGACGGACACCACCGTGCCGGCAAGGGTCTCCAGCGTACCGGCAATGGTCACCCGGGCCGTCTGGCCCGGTGCAATCCCGGCGGCATCGGCGGCGTGGAAGGGCAGCGTCACCGCCAGGGTGGAGGTGTCGGCTACCTCGGCCACGGGGGTGCCGGGGGACACCAGATCCCCTTTCTGCACCAGCACCTGCTGGACAACGCCGGGGACGGAGGCCTGGACGGTAAGATTGGCCGCCAGGTCATCATAGTTCTTCTGGGCCTGCCGCAGGGAAAGCTGGGCCTGCTGGATGCCCATCTCTGCGTCCTTGGCGTCCAGGCGGTACAGCAGCTGCCCCTTCTCCACCTGGTCGCCCACCTCAAAGGGGGCCTCCAGGATCTCGCCGGTAACGAGGGTTTTCAAATGGTAGGAGTCGATGGGGGTAACGGTGCCCGTACCGGAGACAACCGCCGTCAGGTCCCGGCGCTGGACGGTATCCGCCGTATACATCCCCGCCGTATTTACGCCCTGGCCGCCGGAGGGATGCAGAAAAATCAGGTACGCAGCAATTAGCATGGCGGCAAGGATCGCCAGCCGCACCCATTTCTTCCGCTTTCCCGGCAGCTTTAGCTTGAACGAAGGGAACCGCTTCTTTGCCGCCTGCGGCGTTTCCTGTGTAACTTCCTGCATTGTTTCCATGGTCATTCTCCTTATGTCCTGTTTTCCAAAGTCCTATTTTATAATAGGTGCGCCCTCCCGCATTGCGGGAGCAGCCTCCTATTCTACCTGCATGTCTTATACGGTGCGGAGGGAGGAATTTCCTCAAAAACCGGAAGATTTTTTTAAGCGCCGTCTGTCCAGGCCCGGCCGGCTTCCGGTACACTGATAATAACAGGAAAATCTGACAGGTTTCAAAAGAAATCCTTACAATTTTCTTAAGAACCTGTATTTATCGGCAAGGGATACAGGATGGAGGAGGAATTTTGCCCTCCTCCAAAGGCAAAAAACCGGAAATACGGAATGTATCTCAAGATCCTTTAACGGGGTAGGGCCGTAAAAGGCCCGTTCAACGCCTGTGAATACAGGCTCTAAGATTTCCCTGTGGCTTCCCGGACAATTCCGATGGCCGCTCCCCCTGCCTTCCCTGCCGGTATACACCCTCCAGCCGGTGGAATGTCAAGGGAAATTTGGAAAAATCCTATTTTTTTGCCGGGGGACACCTGTTTTCCGGGCAGCCCTCCCCTCCGGGAACCGTCACCCTGTACCACTGTTCTAATGTATTAGCTGTGTAGTACAATAGCACAATTCTGCGGGGGTGTCAAGAAAAAATTTCATCCGGAAGAAAGGAATTACACCCCCAAACGGAGGCGGCAGGAACGGCCGGGTGTTCCTGCCGCCTCCCGGACGCTTTTCCGTTATGACAGCGCCCGGAATACCTTGCGGGAATAGATCGCCGCTGCCGCGGCGGCTCCAGCCGCCCCCAGCAGCACAGCCCAGGGCGGGCAGCCCTCAAACAGCGCCCCATAGACGGCCTGTCCCAGAGGCGACGCGCAGTTGGACACCGCCATAATAAAGGCCATCACCTTCCCCAGCAGTTCCGGTGGCGTCTGCCCCTGGACGGCGGCGCTCAGCCGCACAACCAGCATGGTGGACAGGATCATGACAGCAAAACCCATGGCTGTCACTGTCCAGTAGCCCGCCGCAAGCGGAACCTCAGGCAGCAGGGCCGCCCCCATCCACGCCGCCGTCAGGCTGGCGGCCAGCAGCAGCCAACTCCCCTGCCGGAGCCGCAGGCGCTCCCCCATGCAAGCTGTCAGAAGGCCACCTGCCAGCCCTCCCAGCCCCATGGCCCCCTGGGTGAGGCCTAAGCGGCGGTCGCTCATGCCCAGTACCTGGACCACCGCCACAGGGATACCCACCACCAGGGCGGCAGACAGGACCAGGTTGAAGAGGGCCAGCACCAGCATGACAGACAGGAACACCGGCTTCTCCCACCGGACATACCGCCAGCTCTCCCGGAGGTCCCGCTCCACGACGGCCAGGACGCCCCCCTCCGCCGGACGGGGCCGGTGGGGGATGCGGAGAAAGAGTTCCATAACGGCGGAGAGGAAGAAGCAGCCAATGCTGACCCACAGGATGGGCCGGAGGCCGAAGGCCCCGAACAGCACGCCCCCAATCACCGGCCCCAGCAGGCCGGACAGGGTGCCCACCATGTTGATGACCGCGTTGGCGCGGGTCAGCTGATCCAGACCCGCCAAAAGCGGGATGCTGGCCTGCACCGCCGGCTGGTAGGTGCCCGCAATGCCATAAAGCAGCATCAGGCAGGCAATCATCAACGGCACCAGCGGCAGCTGCCCCAGCAGCAGGGTAAAGGCCAGTATCAGGCCCGCCGTGGAAAAATCCAGTGCCACCATCATATCCCGCTTGTTCACCCGGTCTGCCACCACGCCCCCGATGGGCGAACACAGCACGGCAGGAATGAACGCCGCCGCTCCCACCGCCCCCAGCAGGGCGGCGGATCCGGTCTGCCGCAGCAGGTACAGTGGCAGGGCAAACCGGAGAATAGCGTTGCCGAACAGGGATATCACCTGCCCAATCACCACCAGGGTAAAGTCCCGGGTGAAAAGCCGCGTTCCCTTTGTTTCCATCATCTTTCCCCTTTCTGTAATCCACAATTGATATAAACCGACCGTCGGTTTATATTACTCCCAAAAGGAACCGCCCGCAGGCGGCAGTTCCTTTTCCAGGCATATGCCCTCAGGTATCCCCTTCCCTGTCCCAGGGCGCGTGGCGGGACATTTCCGCATACCGCACCAGGTTCTCCACAATCTCCCCGTCCAGCAGATCGGAGATGCCAAACTGGATGAACAGGCGGTTATACACATCGCACCGGGCCTGGATCTCCTCCGGCGGCGACGGCTGGACAACGGGGTTGATCCAGATATCCGACAGCAGGATCATGGCCTCCGCCAGTTCCTTGGGATGATCCGTGCGAATCGAGCCGTCGGCCACTCCCTGGCGGATAATGGGCTCCACAAATTCCGGGACGACCTCCGTAAAAATGCTCTGCATCTCAGCCGCCAAAAACTTGGCGTTATCCAGCAGGTAGGGCATCATGCTGAACATTTTGGCCTGCCGCTCCGGATGCATGGAGACCTTGAAAATCTTCCGCAGCTTATCCAGGCCATTCAGGCTGCTGTCGTCCCGGACCTTGGCCAGGATCATGGCGTTCCGCTGCCCGATCCGGTCGCAGACAGAGTAAAAGATATCCTCCTTGGAGGTAAAATGGTGGTAGATGGCCCCTTTGGAAAGGCCTGTCTCCTGGATAATGTCCTGGAGGGAGGTTTTGTCATACCCTTTCTCAATAAACATCCGCTCTGCCATGTCCAGGATTTTCCCCACCGTCTCCTCCGGGTATTTGTTCCGCGCCACAAAAGCCCCCCTCCCTTTAATCAAACCGACGGTCTGTCTGTATTATACTGCCTGCCTCCTCCCCTGTCAAGGAAAACCTGCCGGGCGCTTTCCCGCAGGCGCAGGGACAAAGGCCGCCGCATAGGATAGGGCGTATCCGGAAAGCGCCGGATGCCCCATAGCCCAGCCGTTGAAAACACTGATCCTGATGGGTTTCAATTCTGCTGGCTATATCTGAAAGAAATGAGGGAGCCGCTTTGCGTATCAACGAAACTTATGAGCATACGCCCATCCAGCCCTATCAGCCGGAGGAACCGGCAAGTGGCTGTAACAAGGTCGGTACACATGCCGTAGACATTGCCGCCAGCCTGTCCCTGAGCCCCACGGCCGCCATGGGGACCCCCACGGTGGCCTGCCAGGGGAACCCGTCCGTCACCTGCGTCACGGATCCGGACGGCACCTGCTGCACCCTGACCTTCACCCAGCAGGTGTGCGTCTCCGTGCCCATCCGCTACGGCGTCACCATGACCACCGGGGAGCCCTGCATCGCCTGCTCCGACAGCGAGTGCGGGTGCGGATGCAGCTGCGGCTGCTGAGCCTGCCAAAACAGGGCGGAAACGGGACAGGAGGATGCCTCCTGTCCCGTTTTCCAATTCCCCGTTGAAAAAAATCCGTCTATGGGGTATACTGCTTTCCAAGGAAATCTCTTTCGGAAAGGACGGATGGTATGAAAACCTACCTTCAGATGACCCAGGAGGAGCGGGCCGCAGAACTGGGCCGGCTCCGGCAGGAATTCGAGGCTTTGAAAACCAGGGGGCTGGACCTGAACATGGCCCGGGGCAAACCCGGGAAGGCCCAGCTGGATCTGGTGAGCGATATCTTCCATCTGATGCAGAATCCTGCGGATTACGTATCCGGCGGCCTGGACGTGCGCAACTACGGTGAGATCGCCGGCCTCCCCGCCGCCAGGGCCCTGTTTGCGGATATCCTGGGCTGCAAGCCCTCCCAGGTGTTCGCAGGCGGCAACTCCAGCCTCCAGCTGATGTACGACACCGTGTGCAAGGCCTATACCCACGGCCTGCTCCACAGCCCCCGCCCCTGGTGCCGGGAAGAGCAGGTGAAATGGCTTTGCCCCGCCCCGGGCTATGACCGGCATTTCCGGGTTACGGAGTCCTTCGGTTTTCAGCTCCTCACCATCCCTATGACCGGCACCGGGCCGGATATGGATGCCGTGGAAGAGGCCGTGAAGGATCCGGCGGTGAAGGGCATCTGGTGCGTGCCCAAATACTCCAACCCCGACGGCATCATCTACTCCGATGAAACCATCCGCCGGATCGCGGCCCTGAAGCCTGCGGCCCCGGACTTCACCGTCATGTGGGACAACGCCTACTGCGTCCACGAGTTCGAGGGGGACTACGTTCCCTTCCCGGACATCCTCTCCCTCTGCCAAGAGGCCGGAAACCCGGATATGGTGTTCGAGTTTGCCTCCACCTCCAAAATCACCCTGCCCGGCGCAGGCGTCGCCTGCTTCGCCTGCTCCGAGGCCAACATGGCCCACATGGAAAAACTCCTGACCCCTCAGGTCATCAGCTATGACAAGGTAAACCAGCAGCGCCATGTGCTCTATCTCAAAGACAAGGCCCACACCCTGGAACTGATGAAAAAACACGCTGCCGTCATGGGCCCCAAATTCCGGGCCGTGACGGACGCCCTGGACCGGGAGATCGCGCCTCTGGGCATCGCCTCCTGGCAGCATCCCAAGGGCGGCTATTTTGTCTCCCTTAACGCCCTGCCGGGAACGGCCAGGCGTACCCTGGCCCTCTGCAAGGAGGCCGGTGTCACCATGACAGGCGCGGGGGCTACCTTCCCCTACGGGAAGGATCCCCTGGATACCAACATCCGCATCGCCCCCTCCCTGCCGCCGGTAGAGGAACTGGAGGCGGCTATCGCTGTCTTCTGCGTGTGCCTGCGGCTGGCGGCGCTGGAGAAGCTGGGCGTATGAGATATTACGGCAGCGTATACCGCCCGCCCTCCGAGGCCTACAGCCTGATCGTCCAGGTGACTTACGGGTGCAGCCATAACACCTGCGCCTTTTGCAGCATGTATAAGGAAAAGCGCTTCTCTATCCGCCCGCTGGAAGAGATCCTGGAGGATTTCCGCATGGCCCGGCAGGCCTACCGCCGGGTAGAAAAGGTCTTCCTGGCGGACGGCGACGCCCTGGTGCGGAAGGCGGCGGAACTGTACACGATCCTGGACACGGTGCGGGAACTGTTTCCGGAATGCCGCCAGGTGACCAGCTACGCTTCCCCCTCCTCTATCCGGATCCATACGGAGGAGGAACTGAAAACCCTCCAGGAGAAGGGCCTTACCATGGTCTATATGGGCCTGGAGTCCGGCAGCGATCAGGTCCTGGATCTGATGCGGAAGGGCCATCCCGCAGCGGAGATCATTGAGATGGGGCAGAAAGTCCGGGCCTGCGGCATCGCCCTCTCCGTCACCGCCATCACAGGCTTGGGGGGGCCGGAACTGCTAGAGCGGCACGCGGTGGACACCGCCGCGGCCTTCAATGCCATGAACCCGGAGTATATCGGGATGCTGACGCTGATGGTGGAGCCGGGGACGCCCCTTTACGACTGGGTGCAGGACGGGGAATTCTGCCTGCTGACCCAGCCCCAGGTACTGGAGGAAACCCGCCTGATGGTAGAGAAGCTGGACAGCCCCGGCAGCGTCTTCCGGATGAACCATGCCAGCAATTACCTGGTCCTCCGGGGCACGCTGAACCAGGACCGGGAGGCCATGCTGCGGACTATCGACGAGGCGGAGCGGGATCTCTCCCGCCTGCGGCCCGAGTCCTGGCGGGGACTATAAACAGAGGAGGATAAAGCCATGGTGACAATGGCGCGGCGCATTGAGCAGCTGCGGACGGAAAAGGGCCTCAGCCGGCCCGCCCTCTCCGCCGCTTTGGGCCTGCCCCGGATGGCGGTGGAGAAATTTGAAACCGGACGGCAGACCCCCACCCAGGATCAGCAGGAAAAGCTGGCATCGTTTTTCGGCGTCACCCTGCAATACCTGCGGGGTGAATTTCAAGACAAAACGGAGACAGAGACCTGGATGAACGGTTCCCTCCTGGCGGAGGAGGTCCCCCCTCCCGCCCCAAAGCCGGCGGCAAAGCCTGCCAACCCCGATGGCGGCCCGGTGTTCGACGCCTTCCTCCGCAGCGGGAAATTCCAGGAGAGCCTGCGCTCCGCAGTACTGGATGCCCTCCGCTCCCCGGAGGGGCAGAAGATCCTGGCCTCGGCAGTACGCCGGGAGATGGAGCGCCAGGGGCGGTAAAGCCGCCTCCGGAAAGCGGGGCCGACATTTTTTATCCATACTATATAAGGAGCGGAAGCTGTATGCCTCCGCTCCTTTATCCTAGGCCCCCCTCAGGAAATGTCCTCTGGCAGGCCGGAGGATCACATCTGCTTAACGCGCCGCAGAAAGGTCTGGTGGGATATCCCTAATTTCAAGGCGGCTTTCCGGGAGGAAATCATGCCGTCCTGCCACAAAAGCGCCGTCCTCCTAAAATCCTCCGTCAGGTCCAGCGGCCTGCGGCCAAACCGCACGCCCCGTTCCATGGCCTCCGCAATCCCCTCCGCCTGCCGCTGGCGGATATTGTCCCGTTCCGTCTGGGCCACGTAGCTGAGAAGCTGTAATACAATATCCGCAATAAGGGTCCCGGTGAGATCCCGGCCCTGGCGGGTATCCAGCAGCGGCATGTCCAGCACGACAATGGCCGCCCTGCGCTGTTTGGTCACCATGCCCCACTGCTCCAGGATTTCCGTGTAATTCCGGCCCAGGCGGTCAATGCTTTTCACCACCAGCACATCCCCCGGCCGCAGCCGCTGGGCAAGCCGCTGGTACAGGGGGCGGCAGAAATCCTTTCCCGACAGCTTTTCCACGATGATATTCTCCTCTGCCACCCCGAATTTCTGCATAGCGGCAACCTGGCGCGCTTCATTCTGCTCGTGAGTGGAGACCCGCACGTATCCGTATACAATCCCTTCCATAAATCGCTCCTTTGTCCTTCTTTTGTCCTGTGCGTGTCAAAAGAACCCGCGGAATTCTTTTTATGCCATGTTTGAAAAATGCCACCCCCGCGCAATAGCAGGAACGCCCCCTGCCCGGCAGCCTGCGGCCACAGGCCGCCGCCTGGCGGTTTGGCGTTTTTCAAAGAAGGCCTTCCCATACTATAGCGAAAAACGCCGGATTTGGAGCCTGCTTATCTTAAAAAATATCTCCCCTTTGAAAATGATGTACCGATTTGGAAATATCTTATTACTTCGTCCAGCAAACGGATAATAAGGATTCTATCATGAAATATATAAATCGGTATCTACTGAGGTATCAAATGCCATGAAAAGCTTAATTATCTATGGCAGCCAATATGGAACATCCAAAGCGTATGCAGAAGAACTTTCAGCGATAACCGGAATCCCGTGCGTAAGCTATGGAAGTGTAAAAGGCATAACCGGATATGAGCAAATGATATATTTTGGAGGGCTGTACACAGGTGCGGCAAAAGGGTTAAAAAGGACATTTCAATCGCTGAAAAACAGTAATGCCAGAACGATTATCATAACTGTCGGCTTGGCTGATGTAAACAAGAAAGAAAACACTGATCACATTAAAAACTCTATTGCAAAGCAGGTTGATACAAACATTTTAAAGTCTTCTTTCTATCTTTCATGTAAGAGGCAGCATAGATTACGGCAAATTAAACCTCAAACATAAGGCTATGATGAAACTGTTATATTACACAAAAAATGCGCCAGTTGAAAAGCTTATGTGGTTGAGATGTAGTTTATACAGTCATCCGGTAACATGACACCGAATGCCCTTTCAGTATGTAACCTCCAAGCGATAAAATCCCACATAAGATAAAA
>CAJUDW010000010.1 GCA_910584995.1 uncultured Oscillibacter sp.
CCAGGGCTGTTGCTACATCTTGTGCCTTGCTGTGTTAAGTCGATAAGCATATTTTCTATTTATTATAAAAGGAACCGCAGGGCAATGCAACGGGAAGTTTACGCGGATTTCTGCAAACCCGGCAGGAAACCGGCAGCCTTTTCCCATTGCCGGAGGGCCCGCCCGTGACAACGCACGGACGGGCCCTCTTTCCCTTTTCAAACGGTTCAGCCCTGCATCGCCTTGGCGGATTCCTCCAGCTTGGCAATCAGTTCCTTGTATTTCTCCGCCTTTTCCCGTTCGGCGTTGACCACTGCCTCCGGGGCGCGGGACACGAATTTTTCGTTGGACAGCTTGCCTTCCACAGATCGCAGGCCGTTCTGGGCCTTCTCAATCTCCTTGTGGATCCGATCCAGTTCCGCCTGCACGTCCACCAGTTCGCTGAGGGGCATATAGGCCGTGGCGCCCCGGGTCACGACAATCACCTGCCCGGAGGTGTCCCCAGGGGCGGCTTCAGCAAAGGTTACCTCCGAGGCGTAGGCCAGGCGCTGGATGAAGTGGAGGCCCTGCCGGTAGGCCTCCGGCGCGGCGGTGACCAGCAGGATTTCCGCCTTCTTGGAGGGAGGTACGTTCATCTCCGCCCGGCGGCCGCGGATGGCCTTGATGGTGTCCATCACCGCCTCCATGGCGGCCTCCTCCTCCGGGAAGGACAGTTCCTGCCGGTACTCCGGCCACCGGGAGGTCATGATGAAGTCCCCCTCGTGGGGCAGGGCCTGGAAGATCTCTTCCGTAATGAAGGGCATGAAGGGGTGCAGCAGCTTCAAAAGATCCGTCAGCACATAGCAGAGGACCTGCTCCGCCGTTTCCCGTTTTTCCGGGTCCCCGCCGTTAAGACGGGTCTTGGTCAGTTCGATATACCAGTCGCAGTAAGTGTCCCAGAGGAAGTCGTAGACCTTGGCGGAGGCCACGCCGATTTCGTAGCTGTCCAGGTTCTCTGTGACCTCCCGGATGAGGGTGTTCAGTTTGGAGAGGACCCACTTGTCCTCCCGTTCCAGCTTTCCTTCCTCCGGCAGGCGGCACTTGCCGATACTCAGGTTCATCATCACGAACCGGCTGGCGTTCCAGATCTTGTTGGCGAAGTTCCGCATGGCCTCGCACTTCTCCGTGTAGAACCGCATGTCGTTGCCGGGGCTGTTGCCGGTGATGAGGTTGAACCGCAGGGCGTCCGCGCCGTATTTCTCCGCCACCTCCAGGGGGTCAATGCCGTTGCCCAGGGATTTGGACATCTTCCGGCCCTTGTCGTCCCGGACAAGGCCGTGGATGAGGACGGTGCGGAAGGGGATCTTCTTCATCTGCTCGCAGCCGGAGAAGATCATCCGGGCCACCCAGAAGAAGATGATGTCGTAGCCGGTGACCATGACGGAGGTGGGGTAGAAGAAGTGCAGATCCTCCGTCTTTTCCGGCCAGCCCAGGGTGGAGAAGGGCCAGAGGGCGGAGGAGAACCAGGTGTCCAGCACGTCCGGATCCCGGGTAAGATCCTCACAGCCGCACGCTTCGCACTTGGTGGGATCCTCCCGGCTCACATTGATATGGCCGCATTTGCCGCAGTACCAGGCGGGGATCTGGTGGCCCCACCACAGCTGGCGGGAGATGCACCAGTCGTGGACGTTCTCCATCCAGTTGGTGTAGGTTTTGGCGAACCGCTCCGGGACAAACTTCACCTCGCCCTCCCGGACGACCCGCAAGGCCTCCTGGGCCAGGGGCTCCATCTTCACGAACCACTGGGCGGACACCAGGGGCTCCACGTCGTTGTGGCAGCGGTAGCAGGTGCCCACGCTGTGGCTGTAGTCCTCGGTTTTCACCAGGTAGCCCTGTTCCTCCAGATCCTTCACAATAGCCTTGCGGCACTCGTAGCGGTCCATGCCGTTGTAGGGCCCGCCGTTTTCATTGATCCGTCCGTCGTCCCCGATGCAGCGGACGGTCTCCAGATTGTGCCGCAGGCCCACCTCAAAGTCGTTGGGGTCGTGGGCGGGGGTCATCTTCACCGCGCCGGTGCCGAAGCCAAGTTCCACGTATTCGTCGGCCACAATGGGGATTTCCCGGTTCATGATGGGCAGGATGCAGGTTTTGCCCACCAGATGTTTAAACCGTTCGTCCTCTGGGTTCACGGCAACGCCTGTGTCGCCCATCATGGTCTCCGGCCGGGTGGTGGCCACCACCAGATCACCGGAGCCGTCGGACAGGGGGTAACGGATGTGCCACAGGTGGCCGGGCTTGTCCTGGTATTCTACCTCCGCGTCGGAGAGGGCCGTCACGCAGTGGGGGCACCAGTTGATGATCCGGCTGCCCTTGTAGATAAGGCCCTTGCTGTAGAGTTCGCAGAAGGTCTCCCGGACGGCCTTGGAGCAGCCCTCGTCCATGGTGAAGCGGGAGCGGGACCAGTCGCAGGACACGCCCATTTTCTTCTGCTGGGACACGATGCGCCCGCCGTACTCCTCCTTCCACTTCCAGACCCGCTGGAGGAACTTCTCCCGGCCCAGATCGTAGCGGGTCAGGCCCTCCTTGGTGCGGAGTTCTTCTTCCACCTTGATCTGGGTGGCAATGCCGGCGTGATCCACGCCGGGGACCCAGAGGGCGGCATAGCCCTGCATCCGCTTGAAGCGGGTGAGGATGTCCTGGAGGGTGGAGTCCATGGCGTGGCCCATATGGAGCTGGCCCGTCACGTTGGGGGGTGGCATGACGATGGAGAAGGGCTCCTTCCCCGGCTGGGGGTCGCCCCGGAAGCACTGGTTTTGCTCCCACATCTCATAGATGCGGGGCTCCACCTGCTGGGGTTCATAGACCTTAGGCAGTTCTTTGTTCATGGCGTGATTCTCCTCTTCTGTTTGGTATGGGGCTTTCTCTTTGATAGGGAGGGGAACGGGGCAAAAGAAAAACGCCCCGGGCCTCTCCGGCCCAGGGCGGATATACTCCGCGGTACCACCTGGATTCGCGCCCTGCGGCGCGCACTCAGCGGGCGTTTTCGCGCCCTGTCCCGATATCGGGGGACCTCCGCCGGGGCCTACAGGGGACGCCCTTCAGCCCGGTGCTCCGGGACGACTTCCCCGGCGGCCTCGGGAGGACTTCCACCAGCCGTCCCCTCTCTTTGCCTCCGCCCTCCGGGTACTCCTTCCCTTCCTCGCAGTTCACGGTATTGCAGGACTTAGTATAATCCACCCCGTCCCGCTTGTCAAGCGGCAGGCTGCCCCGGATCCGGCCGGATTTTGGGAAAATCCGGCGTTTTTCTTGATCCCGCCCCGGGTTTCCCCTTATAATGGGGGCATGAAACCTCTCCGCAGGCTTTGGAAAGGAGGCGTCGTACATGCTGACCATTGGTGTCTGCGACGACGGGCCGGTTATGCTGGAATCGCTCCTGGAACGAATACGGCTCTTTTTCTCCGGGGAGGGGCTGGAGATCCGGACAGTCCCCCTTTTCCAGCGGACAGGCGCTGCTGGATTACCGGGGCGGGCTGGGCGTCCTTCCGGCTCCTCTCCCGGCGCGGGTAGGGGGCGCTTTGGGCGCTGCTGTGCCTCTGGGGGATCCTGGCCATGGGCATGGCGGTGCGGGATGCCCTGCTGGGCGCGCTGCTGACAGCTGCGGTTTCCCAACTGGCCTTCGGCGTGGTGAACGCCCTCTCCTTTCTGCTGGCGCCGGCTCTGTTTGCCCGGTTTCCGGAGAAAATGGGACGGGTATTCCCCGTGGCCGGGGAGGCGCTGGCCCCGTCCCTTTTGTGGCGTTTTCCCGTCCGCCCCTTCTCCGGCCGGACGGATTTCCTCCTGCCCCCTCTGGCGGCTATTGCCGCCGCGGGGCTGTGCCTGACCGGCAGCGTCTACCGGGCCGCCTCCTTTGGCAGGGCGGAGGGGAGCCTTCTGTGGCTCTACGGGGAATTCTGGCGGCCTGCCTGCTGTACGCCGCCTGCCGCCTGTGGTATGATAGTAAGTAACCTTGAAAAATATCAAAGGATGCTTTTCAGCTGCGGTTCCCGCCGGCGCCGCAAAGCCGCCAATCCCACGGCGGCGGAATTTGTAAGAAAGCCGTAAGATTTTTGTCAGGCTTTTTGTCAGAAATCCCTGGTATTCTGTTTGCAGGTTCAAGGAGGAAACAGCTATGAAGGAAACCATTCTGGTGGTGGACGACGATCCCGCCATCGTCAATGCCATTGCCATCACCCTGGAACGGGAGGGATACCGGGTCCTCCGGGCGTACGACGGCCTGGAGGCCCTGGATCTGGCCCAGGATCCGGAGGTAAAGCTTCTTCTCATTGACGTGATGATGCCGAAGCTGGACGGCCTCTCCGCCCTGATCCGGGTGCGGGAGCGGCGGAATCTGCCCATCATCGTCCTCTCTGCCAAGAGCGAGGACACCGACAAGATCCTGGGCCTCTCCATGGGGGCGGACGACTATGTGACAAAGCCCTACAATCCCCAGGAACTGGCGGCCCGGGTAAAGAGCCAGCTGCGGCGGTACACCATGCTGGGGGACGTCCACGCCATGGAGCGGGGGGTATTGGTGAACGGCCGCCTGGCCTATGACACGGTGTCCAGGAGCCTCCAGGCAGACGGGGAGCCGGTACGCCTCACCGCTACGGAAACAAAGATTGTGGATCTCCTCATGCGGAACCCGGGCCGGGTCTTCCCGGCGGAGGAACTGTACCGGCGGGTATGGAACGAGGACGCCTATTCCTGCGAAAACACGGTGATGGTCCACATCCGGCGCATCCGGGAAAAGGTGGAGCTGAATCCCAAGGAACCAGATTATATTAAGGTGGTGTGGGGAATTGGATACAAAATGGAACGGCACTGAGGTCCCGGCGGAATACCATGCAGCCCCGGTGAAGCGGGGAAGGGCGGTTCGGGCCGCCGCCGGGTTTCTGGCCTTTTTGATGGGCGTTTCCCTGATCCTGGGGAGCGCCGGGGCCGCGGCAGGCTGGTGGGCCTGGCAGCGGGGGCCCCAGGACTGGCGGCAGGCGGAGGACTGGCAGGATACCGCCTCCTTCCGGCGGGAGATCTCCTCCTATCTCCGGCAGTTTCTCTCCCTGGGCTCCGGCCGGCAGATTGTCTGGTACGACAGCGTATACGGCACGTATTACGCCAGCAGCGCCGGCACGATAAGCATCGTTACGGAGGACGGCATATGCCAGGGAGCCGTCGCGGAGCCCAGGCTGCTGGAGCCCTGGGAGATGTGGGAGATTGAGAAGGAAGAGAGCGGGTATGACGCCGGCGCCTACAGGCAGAAGGTGGATGTGGCGGATCTGGATCGGGGTTTCCGGGAGGATAAAAACGTCCTCTACTATATCAAAAACAGCAAGGACGCCCAGCGCACCTACAGCAATGGCAAGAAGGAATCCTTTTTTGAAAGCGCCCAGGCCCAGGGCTACAACTTTTACCTGGTTTTCCGGGACGGCAAGGTCTCCATCCGGAAGGATGGCCAGCCGCAGGACGTCTACGGGGCGGGGGTTTACAATGAGGACAGCCTCTGGTTCCTGCCGGGCTACGAGAATTTCCCGGCAGGGGAGGCGCTGCAGGATATCACCGTCTGCATGGCCGTCCGGGAGGATCCCCTCCGGTATTTCAGCACGGACGCGGACGGGTACGGCTATATGGAGAGCGGCAGCTTATATTATGTGAAGCAGGAATTTGAGGCGGCCCAGGCCTTTTACCGCCTCCAGGCCTTCCTGTTTGGCAGCGGCGTGCTGCTTCTCGCCCTCTGGTTCCTGCTGCGGGGGGACGCCCGTCTGGCGGCGGCGAAAATCGCCTCCTGGACGGCCCGCGTCTGGACGGAGGCCCGGGTTTTGCTTTTGGCAGGGCTGATATGTATGTTCCCCCTCTCCGGGATTTGCGGCTATTGGTCCCTCCAGGAGTGGTATTACAGCGGGGAGGCCACCTATTTCTTCGAGCAGGTTCCCAGCATTTTCAGCCTCCGATCCCTGGCGGGGGCGTTGGAGAATACGCCGCTGGTGCTGGCCTTATTCTGGACGCTGTGGCTTATCTATAATGACCACCGGTACAACCCCAAAACGGAACGCCGGAGCCTTTGGCGTCTTTTCCGGGCCAGCGGGCTGAAACGCCCTGTGGAAAAGCGGCTGAACCGGGGCGCGGTACTGCTGGCGGTTGCGGTGTTTCTCACCGTGGGCGAGGTGTTGTACGCCTTGGTATGGGGCACCCTCATCACCAGTACGCCGCCCTGGCTGCTCTGGACGCTGCCGGTGCTCCCGCTGCTTGCGGCGGTTTGGGGTGCGGTCTGCCTCCTCAGCCGGAACCGCCGCCTGGCCCGGGATTTCGGCCTTCTGGCGGATCAGGTGGAGTCTGTCCGGGCGGGGAACCTGGCCAAGCCCCTGGAACTTCCGCAGGATACGGATCTCCAGGATATGGCGGAGGCCCTCAACGACATCCAGGCAGGCATGAAGGCGGCTCTTGAGGAGCAGACCCGCAGTGAGCGGATGAAGGTGGAACTGGTCTCCAACGTATCCCACGACCTGAAGACGCCCCTGACCTCTATCCTCTCTTATGCGGAACTGCTGCGGCAGGAGGACTTGCCTCCGGCGGCGGCGGATTACGCCAAGATCATCGACGAGAAGGCCCACCGGCTGAAATCCATGGTGCAGGATGTGTTTGAGGTCAGCAAGGCGGCGGCGGATCAGCTGCCGGTGACGCTGGAGCAGCTGGATCTGGCCAAACTCCTCCGGCAGACCTTGGCGGACATGGATGGCCCCATCCAGAGGAGCCCCCTGACCTTCCGGGTGGATCTCCCGGAGGAGCCGGTGATGATTGTGGCCGACGGCAAGCGGCTGTACCGTGTGTTTCAGAACCTGATCCAGAATGCCCTGCAATATGCCCTGGAGGGCAGCCGGGTCTACCTGACCCTGAAAACCGCCGTACCGGCGGCGGGACAGGCGGAGGTCAGCCTCCGGAACACCTCCCGGAGCGAACTGCCGGAGGGCGTGGACTTCACGGCCCGGTTTGTCCGGGGGGACGGGAGCCGCACCGATGGCGGCAGCGGCCTGGGGCTCAGTATTGCCAAGTCCTTCACGGAGGCCAGCGGCGGGGCCTTCCGGGTGGAGACCATGGCGGATCTTTTCACCGCCGTTGTGACCTTTCCCCTGTGGAAAGGGTGAGAAAAAACGGCCTGTGCAAAACGGGAAGGAGGGGTGCCCAAGGGGCATCCCTCCTTCCCGTATAGAAGCAGGCTTCAGACGTTCCGCCGCCGGTGCGGCTGGATGCGGGCCCGCCTTATTCCACTGTGACCGATTTTGCCAGGTTCCGGGGCTTATCAATGTCGCAGCCCTTTTGCAGCGCCACATAATAGGCGAACAGCTGCAGGGGGATTACGCCCAGGGAGGGCTGCACCACCGGATGGCTGTCCGGCACCACAACGGAGGCGTCGGCGGTCTTCTCCATCCTTTCCCGGAAGGATTCCGTGGTTATGGACAATACCTCAGCCCCCCGGGCCTTCACCTCTACCACGTTGCTCATGGCCTTATCAAAGAGGGGTGCGTAAGTGCCCAGGGCCACCACCAGCGTCCCCGGTTCAATCAGGGAGATGGTGCCATGCTTCAGCTCGCCGGAGGCGTAGGCCTCCGAGTGGATGTAGCTGATCTCTTTCAGCTTCAGGGAACCCTCCAGGCCGATGGCGTAGTCCAGGTTCCGGCCGATGAAGAAAATGGAGGTGTGGTTGAAATACCGGGAGGCGAAATACTGCACATCCCCCACCTGCTCCAGAAGCTGATCCATCTTCTCCGGCAGCAGCTGGATTTCCTCCAGAATCGCCTTGTACTCTGCCTGTTCCACGCTGTCCAGCAGATCCGCCAGATACAGCCCTACCAGATCCATCAGCACCAGCTGGGTGGTGTAGGCCTTGGTGGTGGCTACGGCGATCTCCGGCCCAGCCCAGGTGTAGAGCACGTCGTCCGCCTCCCGGGCGATGGAACTGCCGACCACGTTGACAATGGCCAGGGTCCGCCCTCCCCGGCGCTTGGCCTCCCGCATGGCGGCCATGGTATCCAATGTCTCACCGGACTGGCTGATGACAATCACCAGGGTGTGTTCGTCCACCAGCGGGTCGCTGTAGCGGAATTCCGAGGCCAGCGCCACCTCTACCGGGCGGCGGAGGAGCCGCTCCCAGTTGTATTTGCTGACTACCGCCACATGATAGGCGGAGCCGCAGGCGATCATGTAAATCCGGGAGATGCCCCTGGCGTAATCCGCCGTCAGATCCAGATCGTCCAGCACCACGCGCCCGTCCTTGATCCGGGGGGACACGGTGCGGCGGACGGCCTCCGGCTGCTCCAGGATTTCCTTGAACATGAAGTGGGCGTAGCCGCCCTTTTCCGCCGCAGATACGTCCCAGTCCACCACGCTGCGTTTCTTGTCTACCGGTGTCAGTTCGTCGTCGAACACGTCCACGCTGTTGGAGGTGATGACGGCAATCTCGCCGTCGTCCATATAGGAGACCTCACGGGTGTATTTGATGATGGCTGTCACGTCGGAGGCAATGTAATTGCCGCTTTCCCCGTAGCCCAGTATCAGGGGGCTGTCTTTCCGGGCGGCGATGAGGGCATTGGGGTAGTCGGAGCAGATGATGCCGAAGGCGTAGGAGCCTTCAATGCGCCGCAGGCACCGGCCCACGGCCTCCAGCATGTTGTGGCACTCGTTATAGTGGAATTCCAGCAGCTGGGCCACTACCTCCGAGTCTGTGTCGGAGGTGAATTTCACACCCCGCTTTAAAAGCTGTTCCTTCAGTTCCAGATAGTTTTCAATGATGCCGTTGTGGACCAGGGCAATCTGCCCGTTCTCGCTGATGTGGGGATGGGCGTTCACGTCGTTGGGCTCCCCATGGGTGGCCCAGCGAGTGTGGCCGATGCCCAGCACGCCCTCCAGTTCTGCGCCGCCCTGGGTCAGATCCGACAATACCTTCAGGCGGCCCTTGGCCTTGCGCACCTGGAGGCCCTTGGCCTCCGACCGGACGGCGATGCCGGCGGAGTCGTAGCCCCGGTATTCCATCCGCTCCAGGCCGTCCAGCAGGATGGGGGCCGCCTGTTCGTCTTTTCCTACAAATCCAATGATTCCGCACATAATACACGAATCCTCCTGACATAACCGGACAGCCTGGAGCAAAGATGCCCCCGGCTTCCGGCCTGTAATTTGACAAAAGGACAAACGCGCAGTCATTTGCCGCTTTTCCCGCGGCCGCAGCCTCTTTGTTTTGCGGTTGCCCGCATATTTACTGGCTGCGTCACGTGCCCGCGGACACGGAGGGACATCCGCCGAAAAATCGATCCTTCCCTCTCCTCGTCGTCCCGGGATATTCCCGGGCGCTGGCGCTTTTGTTGGGCAGTTCCCAAGATCCTCCTTTCTCTCTGCGCTTACAAATGGTTATATTGCAGGAGAAGAATACATTTCGTATTCTTCCGGCGGCAGCTGCTGCCGCCGCCCCGTGAAAAAAATGGGGCCGCCTGCCGGATGAAAGCCCGGACCAATTCCGGGAAAAGAGGCCGGCTTTATACCGGCTTCTGTAAACAGCAATTTTTTGCCAGGAATCCCCTGGCATGTTTCCGCCCTCCCGGACGAACACTACCGGCGGAGGGGACAAGCCTATGATAACCGCATTTGCCCGCACCGTAATTTTATATTTCCTCATTATGATTGGCCTGCGGATTATGGGCAAGCGGCAGATTGGGGAACTGGAGCCCAGTGAACTGGTGCTGACAATGATGATCTCTGATTTGGCCACTGTTCCCATGCAGGATTTTGGCATCCCCCTTTTGGCAGGGGTGATCCCCATTCTGACCCTGCTGGCCCTGTCCATGCTGCTGAGCCATCTCTCTCTCCGGAGCCTGCGGTTCCGGGAGGTGATGTGCGGTACGCCTGCCATTCTTATCCGGAACGGAGAGATCCAGCAATCCGTTATGGGGGAGAACCGCTTTACGGTGGATGAACTGCTGGAGGAACTGCGGAGCCAGGGGATCTCCCGGGTGGAGGATGTGAAATACGCGGTGCTGGAGAACTCCGGGCAGTTGTCTGTATTGCCCTGGAGCAGGGAACAGCCGCTGACCGCCGCCCAGATGGGCCTGGAGCCAGAGGACGACGTGACGCTGCCGGTGATTCTGATCAACGACGGGCGGGTTCTCCAAAAAAATCTCAAGGCCTGCGGCAAGGATACCGCGTGGCTCCAAAAGGAACTGGAAAACCGCCGTCTGGCCGCCCCCGCCCAGGTCTTCCTTCTGACGCTGGATGAGCGGGGGGAGGTGGCCTGTGTGGAAAAGGAGGCCCGGACATGAGGGGGTTGCTGGGGCCGCTGGCCCTTTTATTCGCCATTCTGGCCTTTTCCCTGTGGAACAGCGCCGCCATGGCCGCAGATACAGAGCGGTGGCGGGATCAGCTGGATCAGGTGGAGGGATTTGCCCGGGCGGAGGACTGGTCTGCCGCCGCAGAGGCCCTTGGGGACAGCTACCGGGACTGGTCCCGGCGGCAGACGTATCTGCACGTTGTCTCCCAGCATGAAGCCGTGGACGATGCGGAGGGCATGTTTCGCCGGGCCATGGCCTACGCCGGGGCAGAGGAGGCCAGCGATTTCCGGGCCGAGATCTCCGATCTCCGGGATCAGCTGCGGCTTCTGGCGGAGATGGAGCGGTTCAGCCTGCGGAATATCCTATGAGGGGCCCGCAGTTCCCGCCGGATCCCGGCAGGTGGGAACAGTATAACACAAACGGAGCCTCATGCGCAACCATATAGTTTCATAGCTGGAAGAAAAAAGAAAATACCCCGGCGGAAGTTCCGCCGGGGTATGGTTTTACAGATGGATGCCGCCTACAAAATATGTATTGTAGTATCCGCTGGTCAAATCACTCATAATCACGCCGCCGCTGCGGGAAGATGAAGAGTGGATAATCTGGCCGTTTCCGGCATACAGCCCTGCATGGGAGCAGGCCTTTCCATTGTTGCGGCCGGGTTCACAGAAGAACACCAGATCGCCGGGCTGGAGGGACCAAATGTCGTAGACCCGGGTACCCAGGCCACTCTGCCACTGGCCGGTGGCCGTGTGGGGCAGGGACACGCCGAACTGGTTGTAGACGTACATGGTGAAGCCGGAGCAGTCGAAGCCGCTGGGGGAGGCGCCGCCGTATACATACCGCGTGCCCAGGAACTGCCGGGCGTAGTCAATCACGTCGTTGGAGGAAGTTCCGGAGGCGTACCGGGTGAGGGTCAGGAAGTCGCTGCGGATGTAACCTTCCAGGCCGTCTTCGGTGTAGACGCTGTACCAGCCGTCCAGAAGGCCCGTTACGTCTACCGTGTCGTTTTCCTCCAGGCAAAGGAGGATTTCCGCGTCGGTGGAGGTATCGGCCCGGAGGTTCACCCCGTTGCCCACTACCCGGCCACAGGTCTCAAAAACGCCGTCCTCGTTAATTTCCAGGTAATCGGCGGAGACGTAACCGGTAGTACCGTTGTAGTTGATTTCATACCAGCCGTCCAGGGTATCGTCCAGCACGGCAACCACCACATCCCGATCCAGCATGGTGATGATGGAGGCGTCGGTAGAGGGCTCTGCCCGCAGGCGGAGGGAGGAACCGGTGGTGGCGCCGGCGGAATAGGCCATGTCCTCCTCGGCGGCGAAAGCGAAAGCGGTCAGCAGCAACATAGAGGCGGCGGCCAGCAAGAAGACGCGGGCCGCCCCGGCAAAGTGTCTCATATGTGAAGTTCCTTTCGTAGTTCTTTCGTAGCGGGAGGGGATTTATTTACCGGCCAAAGCCCGGTCCAGCCAGATGGCGGCCACGTCCATGGCGGCATAGAGGCTGTCCTTCTCCGTCTTTTTTACAACCCGGCTGCGGGATTTTTCCGGATCCGTCAGCTGAAGCTGGACAGAGACCTTTGTGGCCAGGCGCATGTCCTGGAGTTTCTGGCTGTCCAGAACCTGCATCATGATGATATATTTCTCGGCCATTGTGCCATAGTAGATAAAGTTGTCCACCCGGCGGAGCGGGTGGCCCTTATAAACCAGACCTTCCTTTTTTGCGGACTTCGTGTCTGCCATGGAAACACCCCTTTGAAAAATTGTAACCAAATTGTAACAGAATTTTTCCGGTTTGTCAACGAAACGACCCGGGCAATTTCACGGAAATATTCCGTTAAATTTCGGCAGTATCCACAAAAAGATGCAAAAATTCCACGGAATCAAACGTTTGTACCCCCTTTTGGGCCAACGCTGACACCGTGGAATCCTGGTTTAACGCCTGTAAATTTTGTTACCGTTTGTTACTGTCCCAGATACTTTCGCACGAGAACCTGTAATAACTCATCCCGGTCCACCTTGCGGATCAAGGTCCGGGCATTGTTGTGGTTGGTGATATAGGTGGGGTCCTCGGACAGGATATAGCCTACGATCTGGTTGATGGGGTTATAGCCTTTTTCCTCCAGTGCCTGATAAACCGTGGAAAGTATCTGATGGATCTCCAGATCCTTGTCCTGGGGGATGCTGAATTTACGGGTAAAATCGTCCATAGGGAACACCACCTTTCTCTCTCTGGCAGGAGCCGCGCCAGATGACATTAGTATACTCGCTTTTTCCCGGGCTGTAAAGGCTTTCGCCCAGAAAAAAAGAAAAGATTTTTATTACAGCCGGTTCCGGAGCCTTTTAAAGGGGCTTCCGGGACGGGAACGCCCCGCCGCCAGGGAACGCCCCGGCGGCGGAGGGAGGGCTCAGCGCAGGACTGCGCCCAATTCCGTTTGCAGCAGTTCCAGGATGCTCTTCACATCCCCGTCGGCCTCTTCGGCAGTGAGGCTGCGGTCATCGGCCCGCAGTTCCAGGCTGAAGGCGACGCTCTTTTTCCCCTCGGGGATGCCTGTCCCGGTGTAAATATCGAACAGGGAGGCCTTTTTCAAAAGGCCCTTTGCGCCCCGGCGGATGCAGTCCTCCAGGCGGCCAACGGGGAGATCCTTATCGCAGACCAGGGCGATGTCCCGGGTGACGGCAGGGAAACGGGGCAGCGGCTGGTAGAGGGGCGTGCCGCCCATGCAGGGGAAGAGGGCGTCGAAGGAGAGTTCCGCGGTGTACAGTTCGCAGTCTGCACCGTAATTAGACGCCACCGCCGGGTGGATCTGGCCAAACACGCCCAGGAGGGTATCGCCGCTGTAGGCCTTGGCGCAGCGGCCCGGGTGGTAGGAGGGGTTCTCACGCTCCGCCTCAAAGCGGACGCCGGGGATGCGGAGGTTCTCCAGCAGGGCTTCCACTGTGCCCTTCAGGCCGAAGAAGTCCATATCACCGTAGCCGCCCAGGGAGAGGATTTTCGGCTCGTGGGCCATGCCGGAGCCGTCATTTTTGGGGAAGTAGACCCGGCCAAGTTCATAGAGCCGGGCGGATTTGTTGCGGAAGCTGTAGTTCCGGGCCAGGATTTCCAGCATGGAGGGCAGCGTGGTGGTCCGCATGATGGAGGTGTCCTCCCCCAGGGGGTTCAGGATTTTCAGGGAGTCCCGGAGGGGGGAGGAGGCAGGCAGGTTGATCTTGTCGTAATAGGCGGGGCTGATGAAGGAGTAGGTGATGATCTCATTGTACCCGGCGGCCCGGCACAGGGCGCCCAGGGTGTTTTCCGCCTTCTGCACGGGATTGTAGCCCCGGCGTTCCCCTAGGCCGGAGGCCAGGGTGCTGGGGATATTGTTGTAGCCGTGGAACCGGGCGGCCTCTTCGGCCAGATCCGCCATACCTTCCACATCCCCCCGCCAGGAGGGCACCTTGACCCGGTTTTCCCCGTCAGGCTCGAAGCCGAGCTTTTCCAGGGTGGCGTGGATTTCGGAAGCCGGGATGTCTGTGCCCAGGAGGGCGTTGATCTTGTCCGGCTCCACAGGGAGCACGGAGGGCTGGGGCACATCGTTCAGGATGTCGATCACGCCGTCCACCACTTCGCCGGCCCCCAGCATTTCGACCAGTTCGCAGGCCCGGTTCACGGCGGGGAGCGTGTTGAGGATGTCCAGGCCCTTTTCGAATTTAGCGCTGGCCTCCGTGCGCATACCCAGGGCCAGGGCGGTTTTCCGGATAGAAGCCCCGTCGAAGTTGGCGGATTCGAACACCACATTCACGGTGTCCGGAACGATTTCGCTGTTGAGGCCGCCCATGATGCCTGCCAGGCCTACGGCCCGGGTGTCGTCGGCGATAACCAGCATACCGGAGTCCAGTTTTCGGACATTGCTGTCCAGAGTGGTGAGTTCCTCGCCGTCCCGGGCCCGGCGGACTACGATTTTCCCGCCGGTTACATAGCGGTAGTCAAAGGCGTGCATGGGCTGGCCGTACTCCAGCATGACATAGTTAGTAATGTCTACGATATTGTTGATGGGCCGGACGCCGCAGGCGCGCAGGCGCTCCCGCATCCACTTGGGGGAGGGGGCGATTTTCACGTTCCGCACCATGCGGGCGGTGTACCGGGGGCAGAGATCCGGATCCGGGGTCTCCACGTCCAGAAGTTCCGGCAGGGCACCCTCCGCGCCGCCCTTCACCTGGGGGGTGTGAAGGCGCAGGGGTTTATTAAAGGTGACGGCGGCCTCCCGGGCCAAGCCGATGACGCTGAGGCAGTCCGGCCGGTTGGGGGTAATTTCAAACTCCACCACATGGTCGTCTGCGCCGATGACAGGCTTGATATCGTCCCCAGGCCTGCATTCCTCCCGGAGGACGAAAATGCCGTCGGGGATGCAGTGGGGGAATTCCCGCTGCTCTGCATGGAGATCCGCCAGGGTACAGATGGTATCCGCCTTTTTATTGTAGGCCACCATGTCGCCGGTGTGGATATTTTGCAGGCGGGTGTCCGGGGAGGCGGTGGCGTCTTTCAAATCCAGGCAGGTGTGGTAGCTGCCGTCTTCCTGCGGCGCACACTCCAGTACCCGGGCGGCCACTACCGGGCCGAACACCTTGTGCCCCGGCTGGATGTCTGCCGGGATGGAGGGCTTCTCCGGGTCGATGGGGGCGTAGTCCCCCAGGATGGCGGCGGCCTCGATGACGGCATAGGGGAAGTCCCGCTCGTCCAGGTTCAGTTCCTTCAGGGAGCAGAGCATACCCTTGGATTTGACGCCCCGGAGATTGCCCCGGGTGATGTGCTTTCCGCCAGGGAGCCAGGAGTTGTCCTTGGCCACAGGCACCAGATCCCCGGTGTGGATGTTCCACGCGCCGGTGACAATCTGGACAGGTTCAGCCTCGCCAATGTCGATTTGGCAGATCCACATATGATCGGAATTGGGGTGCCGCTCCATAGACTGGATGCGGCCCACCACCACATTGGAGATTTCCGCGCCAAGATCCTCGGTGACCTCCACCTTGGATCCGGAGATGGTCATGGCCTCGGCAAAGTCCCGGTCATTTACCGGGCCGATATCTACAAATTCCTGTAACCATTTTCGGGATAATTTCATAAATTGATTCTCCTTTTCGTAAGGATCCAGCTATGATGTCAGCTGGCATTGCACCCCCCCGTTTTCTCTTTTCGGAGCGCGAAAAGAGAAAACGGGCCGTGCGCGGGCCAAAAGAGAAAAGGCGCTGGCCCGAAACGGCTTGCCCGTTTCGGATAAATGCGGGGTTTACCTTCGCGCAGTGCCCTGCAATGAATTGGCTTGCAGCCCTGCGCGTCATACTGCTTGCTTTATTGGGGCTGCCTTCCCGCGAAGATGGCGCTCCTTCAGCCGTTGGCGGGGCTCAAATGGCTTCCGCCTCCCTTTCCGCCGGCTTGGCATTTGCGGGAATACCTCCGCTGGCCGCCAGGGTGCGGCGGCGCTGATAGAGGGGGAAGGAATTGCTGCTCTCCATCCAGGCACTCTATTTCAGGCGAGCCCAAAAGTGTGCCGCGGACAGAAGATATGCGTCTTTTGCCGGGCAGTTCTTGCGCATAAGCGTTTTTTTGGACAGCCCACAGACCATTTTAAGATGAGCCGTATAGGGGCCGGAAGCCCTCCGGAGGGTTTTCTTTTTGATGCAATCAAAAAGAAAATAGGGAGGAAGATCATGATGGCAGCCGATTAAAACAGAGGCCAGACGCTTCGGCCGGGCGCCAGGGGGGGGGAGGAACTGCCCAAGGGTTAAAACTGCTCCAAAAACCGCATGTCGTTTTCAAAAATCAGCCGCATATCGCTGATTTTGTACCGTCCCAGGGCCAGCCGCTCCAGGCCCATGCCGAAGGCAAAGCCGGAATACTCCTCCGGGTCAATGCCGCAGTTCCGCAGGACCTTCGGATGCACCATGCCCGCACCCAGGATCTCAATCCAGCCCTCGCCCTTGCAGGTGGAGCAGCCCTTGCCGCCGCATTTGTGGCACCGGATATCTACCTCGCAGCTGGGCTCGGTGAAGGGGAAGTGGTGGGGCCGGAACCGCGTCTGGGTCTCGGGCCCGTAAATCTCCCGGATAACGGCATTCAGCGTACCTTTCAAATCCGCCATGGTGATGCCCTTATCCACCACGAGGCCTTCGATCTGATGGAACATGGGGGAGTGGGTAGCGTCTACCTCGTCCTTCCGGTAGACCCGCCCGGCGGAGATCATGCGGATAGGCACGCCGTAGCCCTCCATGGCCCGGATCTGCATGGGAGAGGTCTGGGACCGGAGCAGGACGGAGGAGTCCTCCTCCAGGTAGAAGGTGTCTGTCCAGTCCCGGGAGGGATGGTTTTCCGGGGCGTTGAGTTTGGTGAAGTTGTAATCCGCCTGTTCAATCTCCGGGCCGTCCATGATCTCAAAGCCCATGTTCAGGAAAATTTCCTTCATCTCGTCCAAAACCGTGTACATGGGGTGCTTGTGGCCCTGGACGGGCTTCCTGCCGGGGATTGTCACGTCCACGGCCTCCAGCTTCAGCTTTGCTTCCATGGCCTTTTGGGAGAGGGCTGCGGATTGGCCTTCAATGGCCGCCTCCAGGGCGGCGCGGACGTCGTTGGCCATCTGGCCCATGGCGGGGCGTTCCTCCGGGGAGAGTTTGCCCATCTGCTTGAGGACGGCGGTCAGTTCGCCCTTTTTGCCCAGGTACTTTACCCGCAGGGCCTCCAGATCCGGCCCTGCCTGGACGGCGGTTATGGCCTCCAGGGCGCTTTGGCGAATGGTCTCCAGTTGTGCTTTCATACGCGATAACTCCTTTGTTTGGATTTCCATATGCCGGTTCAACAGCGGGGGAGGGCCCGGCCAATAAAAAACGCCCTCCGTCCCACAGACTGGGACGAAAGGCAAACCCTTCCGCGGTACCACCCAAATTCGCGCCGGTCCGGCGCGCGCTCGACGCCCCTGTAACGGGGGGCTTCCGGCCGTGTCTCCACGGCGGCTCCCGGGCGAACCAAACGACACGCGCCAAGGCGGCTTTCAGCCGGCGGCCGCCTCTCTCTTGGGTGCGCAAACTCGTTATTTTCCCGTTCATCGCTGCTGTAAAAAACTGTATCCGGCGGCTGTCCGCCGCCATATTTCCCATTTATACCATACCGTGTGGAGAAATGCAAGAGGAAAAATGGGCTGCCCCCTTCAAGATTTGCCGGATCAAACGCCGCCCTTTGGACAGCCGGAGCCCGGGGGCGCCTCTGGGGCGGCTCCCGATATCCCGTTGTACCGGGGGGCGCGCCCCATAACCCTTCCACAAGAGGAGGCGGCCCGGGCAAGCCGGGCCGCCTCCAATTTGGCTTTTGTGAATTGCCCTTTAGATGGGCAGCGCCGCCTGCCGGAGCATGGGCCACTCCTCAAAAACGCGGGCCGTTTCCGGAGGCCGGACGCTGCCGGGGGCAGGCCTGGCCATCCGCTTCTGGGAGAAATACCGGATGATGTCCTTCCGGGTGACAATGCCGGTGAAACTGCCCAAATCGTCCACCACCGGGACAAAGTTGTGGTTCATGGCGCTGTTCATCAGTTCCTCCATGCTGACGGTGATGCGGACCGCTGGATTGCTGTCCTCCGACAGGATATCCCGCACGCAGACCTTCTCCAACTCCTTCATGGAGCGGATCTTTCCGCCAGCCTCGCCGGAGAGCAGGCACCAAAGGAAATCCCCCTCCGTAACGGTCCCGGCGTATTTGCCCTCCCGGGTGATGACCGGGATGGCGGAATAGCCGTGGTACTTCATTTTCTCCAACCCTTGGCGGACACTGTAATCGTCGTACAAAAAGGCAACGCGGCTTTTAGGTAGCAGAAAATAAGCGATATTCATATTTATAAAGCCTCTTTTCTCTGGGGCTGTGAGGCCCCGCCGGGTCTTGTTTACTGGCACGTTTTTCCCTGTTGACTAAGTCTTGGATAGGTTAGTTATAGTATACAAGAAGACTCGGAACGATTGATGAACAAATTGTGAAATCCGCCTTAAATTTTTCTGAAATTCCAGGAGGGGAGAGGTATGACTTATTTCTGCCGGGCCAAAGGCGGGAAAAGTGGGCGCCAGTCTCGGGAAGTGGGAGAGGCGGGGCGTTCCAGGGTGGGGACCAAGGGGGGCAGGTGGAGAAAAGCCCTTTGGGGATTTCCAAAGCCTGGGCTTTACTTTCCGCCGGAAAGCTGGTATGATAGCGATGTTGTATATGCAACAGAAGGGGGTGCGGACGCCATGATGACCCAGAGGGAACTGGAGATGAGCCCGCTGTTTCAGGATATCCGCTATGAGGATTACCGCCGGATGATGGGCTGTTTCAAGACGGTGCAGAAGTCCTTCCGCCCGGACGATGTGGCGTGGGACCTCTCCGCCGCAGGCAGCGGGGAACTGGGGGTGATCGAGCGGGGACGGGCCGCCCTGATCCGCATGGACGAGGATGGCGTCACCACGGTTCTGGAGGATCTGGAGAGCGGCGGCGTGTTCGGCCTGCCTATTGCCGAGCCGGGCGGAGACAGCCTGGAGGTGGTGTGCCGCACCGCCTGCGACGTGCTGTTTATCGACTATTCCCATATTTTAAAGAGGTGTGAGCGGGCTTGCGTCCACCACAGCCTCCTGGTGCGGAACATGCTGGAACTGATGTCTGGCAAGGCCCTGGCCCTGGCGGAGCGTGTGGATGTGCTGTCCCGCAGGTCCATCCGGGAGAAACTCCTCTGCTATTTTCGGCAACTGGCGAAAAAGGCTGGGGGGGATACCTTTACCCTGCCCTTCTCCCTCAGCACCCTGGCGGACTACATCGCTGCCGACCGCAGCGCCATGATGCGGGAACTGAAGCGCCTCCGGGAGGAGGGGATCCTCCGCTCTGAGGGGCGGCAGTTCACCCTCTGCTAACGGCCTTCCTGCCGCCGGAGGGCAGAGCGGCTGCACCGTAGCGTCGGGATGCATCCGGACAAAACCGCCTTGGACTCTCTTAAAAATTTTATCAAGATGAATGGGGCGGCTTTCTGAGAAATTGCGGAATCCCGGCGGGACCCATTGACGGGAGAAGGGAAATCTGTTAAAATGTGAACAATATGTCGTGTCATTGGGGTACACAGCATCGGATAAAAATCAAACATTCGGGAAAGAAGGAACACTTATGTATCGTATCGTGAGAAAAGAGGCCCTCCGTCCCACCGTGACGCTGTATGAAATTGAAGCGCCCCTCATCGCCAAGAAGGCGAAGCCGGGGCAGTTTATCATCCTGCGGGTGGATGAACACGGCGAGCGTATTCCCATCACCATCAATAACTATGATCCGGAGAAGGGCACCGTTACCATCATCGTCCAGACCGTGGGCGCTACCACGGAAAAACTCCGCCATTTGAACGAGGGCGACAGCCTCCAGGATTTTGTGGGCCCCCTGGGGAAACCCACGGAGACCGAGGGGAAGAAGAAGGTGTGCGTAGTGGGCGGCGGCGTCGGCTGCGCCATTGCCTATCCGGTACTGAAGAAGTTCCATGACGATGGCGCGGAGGTCCATGCGATCGTAGGCTTCCGCACGGAGGATCTGGTCATCCTGGAGGACGATTTCAAGAAGTCCAGCGACAAACTCATCGTCTGCACTGACGACGGCAGCTACGGCCGCAAGGGCCTGGTCACCGACGCCCTGAAAGAACTCATTGAGGCCGGGAACCAGTACGACGAGGTCTTCGCCATCGGGCCCATGGTCATGATGAAATTCGTCAGCAAGACCACGGAGCCCTACGGTGTGCCCACCACTGTTTCCATGAGCCCCATCATGATCGACGGCACCGGCATGTGCGGCGGCTGCCGGCTGAGCGTGGGCGGCGAGATGAAGTTCGCCTGCGTGGACGGCCCCGACTTCGACGGCCACAAGGTGGACTGGGATCTGGCGGTGAAGCGGAACCAGATGTACATGGATTTTGAAAAGCACAAGTACGAGGATGCATGCAATCTCTTCAAAAAGGAGGCCCAATAATCATGGCCAACATGTCCTTACAGAAAAACCCTATGCCCTCCCAGGATCCCAACGTCCGGAACAAAAACTTTGAGGAGGTGGCCCTGGGCTACACGGAGGAGCAGGCCCTGGACGAGGCCCAGCGGTGCCTGAACTGCAAGAATAAGCCCTGCATGACCGGCTGCCCCGTGATGGTACATATCCCCGAGTTCATCCAGGAGGTGGCCAAGGGCGACTTTGAGGCCGCCTATCAGATCATCGCCGCCACCTCCGCCCTGCCCGCCGTCTGCGGCCGTGTCTGCCCCCAGGAGACCCAGTGCGAGAAGTATTGCGTCCGGGGCAAGAAGGGCGATCCCGTAGGCATCGGCCGCCTGGAGCGGTTCGTGGCTGACTGGCATAACCAGCACAGCAAGGAAGCCCCCGCCAAGCCCGCCTCCAACGGGCACCGGGTGGCCGTGGTGGGCTCCGGCCCTGCGGGGCTCACCTGTGCCGGGGATCTGGCCCGGAAGGGGTACGAGGTCACTGTCTTTGAGGCGCTGCATCTGGCGGGCGGCGTGCTGGTGTACGGTATTCCCGAGTTCCGTCTGCCCAAGTCCATTGTCCAGAAGGAAGTGGACGGACTGAAGGCCCTGGGCGTCACCATCGCCACGGATACCGTGGTGGGCCGGACTATCTCCATCGACGAACTGATGGAGGAGCAGGGCTTCGAGGCTGTGTTCATCGGCTCCGGCGCGGGCCTGCCCATGTTCATGAACATCCCCGGCGTCAACTACCGGGGCGTCTATTCCGCCAACGAGTTCCTCACCCGGATCAACCTGATGAAGGCCTACCTGCCGGACTCCGACACCCCCATCCAGCACCCGAAGAAGGTGGCCGTGGTAGGCGGCGGCAACGTGGCCATGGACGCCGCCCGCTGCGCCAAGCGGCTGGGGGCAGAGGTGTACGTGGTCTACCGCCGGGGTATGGAGGAACTGCCCGCCCGGAAGGAAGAGGTGGAGCATGCTGAGGAGGAGGGCATCATCTTCAAGACCCTCCACAACCCGGTGGAGATCTTCGCCGACGGGAACGACGATGTGAACAAGGTCCGCTGCATCAAGATGGAACTGGGGGAGCCGGACGCCTCCGGACGCCGCCGTCCCATCGAGATTCCCGGCAGCGAGTTCGACATTGACGTGGACTGCGTGATCATGGCCCTGGGCACCAGCCCCAACCCCCTGATCAAGTCCACCACCAAGGGCCTGGAGATCAACAAGAAGGGCGGCATCGTGGTGAACGAGGACGGCCTGACTTCCCGGGAGAACGTGTATGCCGGCGGCGACGCCGTCACCGGCGCGGCTACGGTCATCCTGGCTATGGGCGCGGGCAAAACCGCCGCCAAGGCCATCGACGAGGCGCTGGGCAAATAAGTGCCGCGCGGATAGGGAAATATAGAAGGCGGGACGGTCGAAACCGTCCCGCCTCTTATTGGTAAAAGGGCCTTGCAGGGTTCCTGCCCCAGGCGCAAACCGGATGAAAGCCTGTTTTCTCCGGCGGCGTGCGGGCCAGGGAAAACGCGCCCACAAGCCCGGGGATTGCCTGCAGCCAGCGGGAAATCCCCGGGCGCAGCCTTTTCAAACCAGCAGATCCGCCGCTTGTTGGTTTTTTTCAGAACAGGGGGATGAACTGGAGGTTCCCATCCACCCGGCCGCCGATGCCGTCAATAGCGCAGTTGTCTGTATACTGCCAGTAATCCATCTGATAGTAGAAGGTGGGGTAAAGCTTCTCCGACGTTTCCTTCTTGTACTCCGGATACCAGCTCAGGTACGGCGTAATGGCCCCCTGGTCGTACTTCACATAGCCCACGTAATTCCCGGCGTAAATCATCGGCGTATAGCCGGCTTCCTCAATCCGGCGGCAGAAGGCAATGGCGCAGGCGGTGGCCATTTCTGGCGTGGTGCCGTAAACCCGGTAGGAGGAGTCGCTCATCTCCCAGTCGTAGGCCACGGGGCCGTTGATGCTCAGGCCCTGCAAATGCTGGATGACGAAATCCGCCTCCTCAATGGCCTCCTCCACGGTGATGGCCTGGGCGAAGAAGTAGACGCCGGTCTCAATCCCTGCGTTCATGGCGCCGATGATGTTCTCCCGGTAGTAGGCGTCCTCCGCCAGCGCGCCGGTGGAGTAGCCCCGGAGGCCGATCCGCACCATGGCGAATTCCACGCCGTCGGCGGCCACGGCATCCCAGTTGATGGTCTTGTTCTCGCTAGCCCGGTTCTGATAGGCAGAAACGTCAATGCCAAAGCGGGTCCGGAACCGATCCCCCACATAATCCAGCCGGTCGGGGCGCTCCGTGTTCCAGAGGAAGTCCCCCTCCCCCAGGTAACTGGGCTCAGCGGCTTCGTAAACGGGAATTTGCCGGTTGCTGTAGGCGATGTATTGCCCGGTGGTGGTGCCGGGGGTGTAGACCTCGCTGGGCTGGATCCCGGGGTATGTGATGGGTTCCCCGGTGATCGGATCCAAAGGGGTGCCGGGGGGGACGGGATTTTCCGGGTTTTCAGGATCCCCGGGCACGACAATTACGCCGGGCTCCTCCCCCAGGGGCGGATTTCCTTGGGACGGATCCGCCGGGGCCGTCACAATGGTGGGCTCCACAGGGCTGAAATTCCGGATGATGCCGTTTACCGTCACGTTGGAAAGGGTTACCGCCCCGGTGACGCCGGGGGCCAGGATGAGATCGCCGTAGATGGTCATGTTTTCCAGGCTGGCGCCTCCGGAGGCGTTGATCAGCATGGAGCCGAAGACGTCGGCATGATAGACCCGGGTTTCCTGGGCCAGTTCCTGCACCATGTTGTTGAGGATATTCAGGAACTCTGCCCGGGTGATGGCGTCCATGGGACGGAAATACCCGTCGGGGCAGTCAGAGATCCAGCCCCGAAGGGCCATTTCCGCCACAGGCCCCCGGGCGTATTCCGAGAGCCGCTCCGCGTCGTGGTAGGGGAGGGAGACCGTGGTGGCCTCCAGCTGGAAGGCCCGGGCCAGCATGGTCACAGCCTGCTGGCGGGTGATAGTGTCGGAGGGCAGGGCTTTTCCGTTATTGCCAAGATACACGCCGGCGGCGTGAAGTTTCAGGACCGCCTCCTCCCAAAAGGCCCCTGCCGTGTCGGAGAAGGTCTCCGCCGGGGAAATGGACTGAAATTTAAAAAAGCGGTCCAGGATCCCGGCAAAGGCACCCCGGGTGATGGAGGCGTCCGGCCGGAAGGAGCCGTCCTCATAGCCGCCGATGATGCCGTATGTCTGGCTCCACTTGTCAATGGCGCCCTCCGCCCAATGGCCGGCGGTATCGGAAAAGGCGGCGGATACCGGCGTCAACGCCAGTGCGCCGGCCAGGGCCGCGGCCAGGACCTGTTTAGGCAGTCGAATTTTTTTCATGGCAGATCCTTTCTGTCGGTTTTTGTCGATTTGCCGCTCATCAAAAAGCACACCGCAGCCCAGGAGCGGGCCGCAGTGTGCTGATGTCGCGCCTTTTGCCTATTATAACCGAAAAAGGAGGCGCTGGTCAATACTTCCGGGGAAATTCCCAGAAAGTGTTATGTAAACGTTGTGTTAACGCTTCCGGGCGGGATGCCGGATGACCGTTCGCCATCTGGCCGGATCCACCCGGCGGGCGTCGGAGAGGTAAATTTCATGGTGCAGGCGGGTTTCCGACAGATCGTTCACGTAACCGGCCTCCGCCAGGTAGGCGTCCATCTTCTCCACGCTCTCCGCCTCCCGGTCAAAGGGGCCGGTGTGGAGGATCTGGGCGCAGAGGCCCTCGTCCACCGTCAGGAACTCCGCGCCGGAGCAGTCCAGGCCCTTTTTCCGGGCGGCTTCCCCTGCGGCCCAGTCAAAATCCGCCTGCCGGACGAACTCCGGGAGCCGGATGACGGAGATCCAATGGAAACCGCTTTTGCGCCGGGGATCAAAGCCCTCCACGCCATCCTGCCGCCAGAAGCCCTCCAGAGGGGGGACTACATACTGGTAAAAGCCCTCGATCTGCCGCCCGCCCCGGTAACTCATTTTCAGGGTATAGGCCAGGGCGTACAGCACACCGATGGAGGCCTTGTAGGCCCCGCCCTCCTGGTTGGGATCCCCCTGGCCCCGGACGGCGATGTAATTGGCGGGCGGGACAGTGACCAGTTCCGGTTTGCCGGTGGGCATGTAAAATTCCTTGTACTCTTTTTTAAAGTCGAACGCCATGGACTCATCTCCTTTGCAGGTATCATACCGGGCCTGCCGCCGGCTGTCAAGAAGCGGAGGACCGGGGGAGGGGGCAGGCGGCAACCGCCTGCCTTGCCTCTGCCCGGGCCTGCGGGCGGTCGGGCGTCATGCCCTCCGCCGCACCGGATAGCAGACCTCCGTGACGAATTCCTCCGGGTTCCGGGTGTCGTGGGGGCTGACATGGTAGAAGTTGAAGAACGGCCCGCAGAACTCCCAGCCGCTGGATTCCACCCAGGCGGCCACTGCCTCAATGGCGCTGTCCATCTGGCTGTAGCTGCCCCGGAAGGTGGCGGAGGCCACCTCCACCGCAGGGACGGTCTTGAACTTGACGTGATCCGTGTCGGGGTACGTCCCTCGGACGCTTTTCTGGATCTCCACATCCACATCGGACTCCCGGAACTCCCTATCATGGAACACGGCGGCGCAGAGGGACGGATCCCCGTCCTGAATGTGCATCCTGGCAGTTTCCTGGCAGAAGATGCCCCAGAGATCGCCCTCCCGGTCATAGCGGGGGATGATTTGCCGTACGCTGGCCACCTGCCGCTCCGGGATGGTTTTTACCGTAACATCGTATTGCATAGGTTCATCCTTTCTCAGCCGCACAAGGGCTGTATCCAGAAGCCGCAGCCGCCGCTCCGTTTCCTCCGCCTCCGCCTGAAGCTGGGCTTTTTGCAGCAGGAAGGCCCGCTCCAGGGCCGCCCCGTCCTCCCAGCGTCCCAGGAGATCCCCGATGGCGGCGTGGGTGAAGCCCATATCCTTCAGCGCCCGTATCCGGTTTGCCGCAGGCAGCTGGCACTCCTTGTAGTAGCGGTAGCCGGTGAAGGGGTCGATGGTCTCCGGGGCCAAGAGCCCGGCCTCGTCATAGATCCGCAGCAGGCGGATGCTGGTCCTGGACAGTTTTGAAAATTCTCCGATTTTCAGCATGGGTTTTCCTCCGCATCGATGGGATTTTTCGGGGATCGCCGGGGAATTCCCGGCGGCCCCCCAGGCCTTCGCATATCGTAAGCCCTCCCCCGGGGGGAGAGTCAAGGGGGGAAATGAAAAATGTTAAACCGGGGCCCGGGCATGAAGTGCCCGGGCCCCAGCCTGCAGGTTGGTTTGGGCGGGCCTTGCAGACCCCGGAATGGCCCTATCCGCAAAGCGCCGCCGGTTTTGCGGTCAGTTCAGCGTATCCGATGCCTTGGAGAACAGCGCCTCGATCCGATCTGCCGCCGCGGGGCAGGAGGCCAGCTGCGGATCCCTTTCCAGCAACTCGCCGGCGGCATCCTGGGCCTCCCGGAGCAGCTGGATGTCCTGGGCCAGATCTGCGATTTTGAAGCCTGGCATCCCGTGCTGCCGCTGGCCGAAAAAGTCCCCGTGGCCCCGGAGGCGCAGATCCTCCTCCGCAATCCGGAACCCGTCGGTGGTTTTCGTCATAACTTTCAGCCGTTCCCGGGTCTCTTCGTTCCGGCTGTCGGAGATCAGCACGCAGTAGGACTGGTGGGCGCCCCGCCCTACCCGGCCCCGCAGCTGGTGGAGTTGGGAGAGGCCGAAACGCTCTGCGTTCTCAACCACCATCAGCGCCGCGTTGGGCACGTCCACCCCCACCTCGATGACGGTAGTAGCCACCAGGATGTCCGTCTCGCGGGCGGCGAAGGCGGTCATCACCGCATCCTTCTCCCGTGCCTTCATCTTTCCATGGACGAAGGCCACCCGCAGGTCGGGAAAGATCTCCTTTTGCAGCTTTTGCGCGTACTCCGTCACGGCTTTCCGCTGGTTTGGGGCCTCCTCGTCCTCCTCCACAACGGGACAGACTACATAGGCCTGACGGCCCTCCGCCACCAGCTGCCGGATGAATTTGTACACCCGGGGATGGTAGCTGCCGGGGACGGAGAAGGTCTCCACCGGCCGCCTGCCTGGGGGCAGCTGGTCGATGACAGATACGTCCAGATCCCCGTACAGGATTAGCGCCAGGGTCCGGGGGATAGGCGTGGCGGACATGACCAGGGTGTGGGGATGGCTCCCCTTAGCGGACAGGGCCGCCCGCTGGGCAACGCCGAAGCGGTGCTGCTCGTCCGTCACCACCAGCCCCAGATCCGCGTACTCCACGCCGCCGGTGATGAGGGCGTGGGTACCTACGGCAAAATCCAGTTCCCCCGCCGCCAGCTGGGCGGAGACGGATTTTTTCGTTTTAGCCGGAGTGGATCCGGTCAGGAGGGCGCACCGGACGCCAAGCTTTTCCAGCAGCGGGGCCAGGCCCTGGTAGTGCTGCCGGGCCAGGATTTCCGTGGGGGCCATCAGGGCCGCCTGCCGCCCGTTCTTCACCATGAAATATACGCAGGCCGCCGCCACCATGGTTTTGCCGGATCCCACATCCCCCTGGCACAGGCGGTTCATGGGCGTCCCGGACCGCATGTCCGCCAGGGATTCCTCCACGCACCGTCGCTGGGCGTCTGTGAGGGTGAAGGGCAGGGCCCGGTAAAA
Organism: uncultured Oscillibacter sp.; assembly: GCA_910584995.1. Taxonomy (GTDB): domain Bacteria; phylum Bacillota; class Clostridia; order Oscillospirales; family Oscillospiraceae; genus Oscillibacter. The sequence continues at coordinate 26,964 of CAJUDW010000010.1, forward strand.
GGGTTCCATATCTGTCTTCCGGCAGGGATTCACCCGGATGGCCTCCCGCCGCCGCCGGAGCCGCCGCAGGCCGATGGACAGCAGGAACAGTTCCTCGAAAGCCAGCCGCCGCCGGGCCAGAGCCAGGGCCTCCGGGGACTCGGGGAAGTGGATGTTCTCGTAGGCGTAGCCGATGCGGCAGAGGGCGTGGGCCTGCCGGATCCCGTCCGGCAGCACCTCCGGCATGATGTCCGCGCAGCTGTCCAGCCCTTGGCGGATGGATCGGGACAGCACCAGCTGGGATACTCCGGCGGCCAGGGGATAGACCGGCACAATGCGGCCCGTCAGTTCCCGCAGGCCCTCCCGTTCCACAATGGGGGAAGCCATGCGGAAGCGGCCCCCGGCCCCTTCGGCCCTGCCGCAGAACACATAGGTCTCGCCGGGCAGCAGCTGCTCTTTCAACCAGGTCTGGTTGAAAAAGGTGATATCCAGCACGCCGGTGTCATCCACGGCCCGGACTTTGATGAGATCCATGCCTTTGCGGATGTGGGAGACGGCAGGCGCCGCGGCGATCATGGCTGTGACGCAGGCAATTTCCCCGTCGGTGAGCGCCCCAATGGGGCAAAGGACGGTGCGGTCCTCGTATCGCCTGGGGAACCAGGCGATGAGATCCCCCAGGGTTTCCACCCCCAGCTTTGCCAGGGCTTGGGCCCGCCGCTCGCCGATGCCTTTGATGTACCGCACGTTGGTGGAGAGATCCGCCATTGCCCCGCCTCCTCTCTGAACAGTGTTTTTTTCATTATACGCCTTTTTGCCGGTTTTGAAAAGGCTCCGGCGGCGCTGCCGGAAAATACTGCATTTAGATATGAATTGTAATTCTACACCAATATGTGGCGGATTATGGAGTGGATTATGGAAGCTGCGTTGTTAAAAAGTTGGAATTTTCTTTTTTCAGCCTTTTCAGGGCCGGCGGCCTTTCGACACCAAAAGGAAGATATGTTAATATCAATTTTAATATAAATGATTCGGTTCAGAAAAACGTATGGGGCCGCCCCAGGCCCAGCGGTACACGGAGGATTTTGCGGCGGTCAAGGGCATTTTTGAGGGGCTGTATATCGCCACCCCGGAGACTTACGTTCTGACCCATACCTCCCAGGATGCCGTTGGGATGACCACGCGGTCGGGGGACTCCCTGCAATCCTTCCAGGACACGATTTTAGCCCAGAGGGAACTGACGAACCTGGGTATCATGCGCTCCCCCGGCACCGGCAGCATGATCCTCTCCATGTACCGCCCTATTTTCGAGGGCCAGCGGTGTATCGGCTACGTAGGCGCAGGCGTCTACGCCAGCCGCCTGATGGATTCCCTGCTGGATCTGGACATCCGGGGCCTGCCGGGCAGCGAGTACGTATTTTTGAATGTGGAGACAGGTGTCTACCTCTACCATGAGGACGACGCCCTTTTGAACACGGAGACTACCGACCCCGGATACCTGGAGATTATCCAGCGCGTCCGGGAGAGCGGCGGCACCCAGGCCGAGACCTACTCCTACCAGGATGAGTATGGCAGGAAGCAGCTGGCCGTTTATAAGTACCTGAAGGACCGGGGCTGGGGCTTTATGGTGCGGAACAGCGCCGCAGAGGTTTACGGCTCCGTCACGGAGATGCGGATCCTGGTGGGCATGCTGTGCGCCGTGATGGCTGCCGCCATCATCCTGATTACTCTCCTGATCCTGTACCAAGAGAGCCGGGAACTGATAGCCGTGGAGCGGGCTATCAGCAGCCTGGGGGATTTAAACCTCTCGGCAGATCAGGAGTTGGAGGCCTTCTACGGCCGGTCTGACGAGATTGGCATGATTGCCCAGACGACCCACCGGGTCTGCGGCTGCCTGCGGAAGACCATTGAGGATGTGGACCGGATCCAGGGGGAGATGGCCAGGGGGAATCTGGCTGTGGACGTGACCAAAAACGAGTCCTACTACATCGGCGATTTCAAGGCCCTATCTGCCAGCCTCCAATCCATCCACGCCAACCTGGTGCGGATCATCCGGGACATTTCCCAGGTGGCCGGCCAGGTGGATACTGGCGCGGACCGGGTTTCCACCGGGGCCCAGGCCTTGTCCCAGGGCACGGTGGAGCAGGCGGCCTCTATTGAGGGGCTGGTGACCAACGTGACTGCCATTGCCGCACAGATCCAGACCAGCACCGCCCGCTGCGGCAGCGCCGGCGATTTGGTCGGCAAGGCCACCGGCTACGCCGCCGAGGCCGACAAAAAGATGGATCGGCTGAAGGAGGCCACTCGGAACATCGACCAGTCCTCCGCCCAGATTGTCACCGTAATCAATACCATTGAGGACATCGCCTTCCGGACCGACATCCTGGCCTTGAACGCCGCTGTAGAGGCCGCCCGGGCCGGCAGCGCAGGCAAGGGCTTCTCCGTGGTGGCGGACGAGGTACGGAATTTGGCGGCGAAGTCGGCAGAGGCCGCGCAGAACACCAACAGCCTGATCAGCCGCTCGATCCAGGATGTCAAAACAGGGACGGAATCCACGGATCTGGCTGTTTCCGCCATGAAGGTGGTTGACGGCTGCATCCAGTCCATTGAGTCGCTGATGGGGGAGATTTCTGCGGCCAGTATCCAGCAGTCCGAGATGATTGAACTGGTGGAGAAGGGCATCAAGGAGATCTCCGTCGCCGTGCAGGCCAATTCCACCGTGGTGGAAAAGAGCGCGGCGGTTTCCAAGGAGTTGTCCGATCAGGCCCGGACGCTGAACAGCCTCATCAGCCGGTTCCGCGGTGTTTAAACTGGATATACAAATTGCCCCCAGCGGACAAAGTCCGCCGGGGGCTCGTCTTTGCAAAAGGCTGAAAAGCGGGGCTTAGAACAGCTTCTTCAGCCCGTCCAGCTTGCTGCCGATGTCGCTGGCTGCCAGCTTGGCCTTGATGCCTGCCACCAGGGGCTGGAGTTTATCGTCCGGCAGATCTACACCTGCCAGCTTTTCAATGGTTTTTATCGGATCTTCCTGGAATCCCTTCATGAGTTCGGGGCTTTCCTGGATCTTCTTGACCAGTTCTTCAACCTTGCCTTTGATGTCGAATTCCATGTTCTTTTTCTCCTTTGCCATCTTTATGGGATCTGAAAACGTATTGCTACGTTGGGAATACTTTCCGGGCATGCAGGGCCGGTGCCGGTCAGGACAGCAGCAGCTTGTCGTCCGCCTCGTCGGAGCCGCTGACTTTGTTGAAGAGTTCCAGCAGCTGGGGGACGGTGAGCCGTTTCTTCTCCTCGCCGGAAACGTCGATGACAATGCGCCCGTTATACATCATGATCAGGCGGCTGCCGTGCTGGATGGCGTCCTTCATGTTATGGGTGATCATCATGGTGGTCAGGTGATCCTTCTGCACGATGCGCTCCGTGGCCTCCAGCACCTTGGCGGCGGTTTTGGGATCCAGGGCGGCAGTGTGCTCGTCCAGCAGCAGCAGATCCGGCTTTCGGAGGGTGGCCATCAGCAGGGTCAGCGCCTGCCGCTGGCCGCCGGAGAGAAGGCCTACCTTGCTGGTGAGCCGGTCCTCCAGGCCCAGGTCCAGAATCTTCAAAACCTCCCGGTACTGCTCCCGCTCCGCCTTGGTGATGCCGATCCGCAGGGAGCGCCGCTGGCCCCGGCGCATGGCCAGGGCCATGTTTTCCTCAATCTGCATGGTGGCGGCGGTGCCCAGCATGGGATCCTGGAACACGCGGCCGATGAACTGGGCCCGCTTGTGTTCCGGCAGATGGGTCAGATCCCGGCCCCCGATGGAGATGGTGCCGCTGTCGGGGGCGAACACCCCGGCGACCAGGTTCAGCAGGGTGGATTTCCCCGCGCCGTTGCCGCCGATAACCGTGGCGAATTCGCCGTCCTGCAGGGTAAGGGACACCTCCCGGAGGGCCTGCTTTTCGTTGACGGTTCCGGCGTTGAAAGTTTTGGAAACCTGTTTTACCTCAAGCATGGACGCTGCCCCCCTTCCTTCCGGGATGAGAGAAATACTGGCTCTTCCAATAGGGGACGGCCAGGAATACAGCCACTACCAGGGCAGTGAGCAGCTTCAAATCGTCGGTGGAGAGGCCAAGCCGCAGCACAAACTGGATGACGACATAGTAGATGATGGCGCCGATGACGGCGGCCAGCAGCTTCAGGGCAAAGTTGTGGAACACGCGGCTGAGCAGTACCTGCCCGATGATGACCGCGGCAAGGCCGATGACAATGGCGCCCCGGCCCATGTTCACGTCGGAGAAGCCCTGATACTGGGCCACCAGCGCGCCGGAGAGGGCCACCAGGCCGTTGGAGACCATCAGGCCCAGGACCTTGGTGAAGTTGGTGTTAATGCCCTGGGCCCGGGCCATGTTGCCGTTGGCGCCGGTGGCCCGCAGGGCGGAGCCAAGTTCTGTGCCGAAGAACCAGTACAGCAGGGCGATGACCGCAATGACGAAGATCACCAGCACCCAGATGGGGTTGGACGAGTCCAGCGCCCGCACATAGCGGGAGGAGACCAGGAGCCCGTACTTGTCCACGCTGATAGGCAGGTTGGCCTTGCTGCCGTTGTCGGTTCCCCAGCCCATGATCCGCAGGTTGATGGAATAAAGGGCCAGCTGGGTCAGGATGCCTGCCAGGATGGCGGGAATACCGCAGGCGGTGTGGAGCAGCCCGGTGATAAGGCCCGCCGCCATCCCCGCCAGGACGGAGCACAGCATGGCAAGCGGCACCGGGCAGCCGTTCAGCGTCAGCAGCACGCAGACGGCGGCCCCGGTGCACAGGGAGCCGTCCACCGTCAGATCCGCCAGATCCAGAATTTTGTAGGTAACATAAACGCCGATGGCCATAATGCCCCAAATGAGGCCCTGGGCCACGGAGCCGGGCATCGCTTTCAGCAGCCCAAAGATGAAGTCCATGGAAATCCCCCCGAATGTTCAAGTGCGGCCGTCTTCAGGCCGGCAGTTCATTGGCTTGTATAGTATGCGGAGCGGCGGCGGAAAAGGATCGCCCTTTTCTGCCGCCGCTCCAGGAAATATCCGTCAATCCGTCCAAAGGGCGGTGCTTTAGCGGAATGTCAGGGCCGCGGAGGCCGTTACTCGGCGGCGATGGGCACGTAATCCTCGGGCATAGTGAGGTTCAGGGCCTCGCAGTTGGCGGCGTTATACTTTTTGGTGACCTCTGGGGCGAACTCGATGGGCATGGTGGAGATATCAGCGCCGTCCACCAGGATGTCGTAGGCCATTTCGCCGGCGATTTTGCCGATGTCATAGTAGCTGATGGAGAGGGTGGCCACGCCGCAGCCGCTGCAGATGCCCTCCTCGCCGGCGATCATGGGGACGCCGGCAGGCAGCACCACATTGGCGATGGCCTCGGCATTGGCGGCGGCGGTGTTGTCGGTGGGGACGTACATTACGTCGCACACGTCGCAGGCGCTCTGGACCACGGAGGCAATGTCGTTGCTGTCGGTGAAAGCGAACCACTGGACGTCATAGCCCATGCCCTTCAGGGCTGCGTCCACCACGGTGCACTGATAGACGGAATTGGGCTCACCGGAGCAGTACAGCAGGCCAACGGTTTTGGCGTCGGGGAACAGTTCCTGCACCATGGCAGCCTGCTGGTCCAGGGGGGCCAGGTCGGAGGTGCCGGAGATGTTGCCGCCTACAGTGCCGGTCCAGTCGCCAATTTCCAGAGCGGTGGCGTAGTCGGTAATGGAGGTACCCAGGACGGGCACGGTACTGGTAGCGGAGGCGGCGGCCTGGAGGGAGGCGGTGGCATTGGCCAGGATCAGATCCACACCGCTGGCCAGGAAGCCGTCGATAATGGTGGAGCAGTTGGTGGACTCGCCGGAGGCGTTGCCCTCCTCAAAGGTCACGGCGTCCCCCAGCTGTTCGGTCAGGTACTCCTTGAAGCCGCGGGTGGCCTCGTCCAGGGCGGGGTGCTGGAGCAACTGGCAGATGCCGACCTTGTAGGTTTTGGCGTCTCCGCCGCTGCTGGAGGGCTCCTGGGTGCCGGGATTATCGGCGCCGCCGCTTTTGCCGCCGCAGGCGGCCAGGCTCAGGGCCATGGCCAAGGTCAGCAGGAGTGCAAGAAACTTCTTTTTCATCGTTCGTTCTCCTCTACAATATTGATTGTGTATGCAATTACAAAAAGCGGCCCCGTCTTCCAACAGGGCCGCTTTCCATACGTGGTTCCGGCGTCCTCAGCCGGGCAGCCCTATTCCGCACACAAAACGGCCCGCATAGCGGACCTGGGTAAAGCGGAAATAACTGCTCCGGTTGTGGGAAAGACTACGCATACGGGATACTCCTCTCTGCGGATGCCGGTCTCAGAATTCTTTATCACTATATAGCTTTACATGGATAAAGTCAACCGTCAAAATCTACAAAATCCCCCGAAAAAACCGGCGGCGCTGTCACAGATCCGGCAGTACTGCCGGGAGGGCGGTTTTTGGAGAGGGGGACGATTGCTTTTCCGGCGGGAGTATACTATAATCAGGAAACGGTTTTGCGGCCCCTTTTGCAGGGATTGCGGTACTTCCTCCGGGAAGAGGGGCCTGCCGGATGACTTTGGGGCGCCCGCAGGGCGCCCGGAAAAGGGGGGAGTGGGATGCTGCCTGCTCTGCGCTATGCCTTCGGCGCGGTTATGCCGGTGCTGCTCCAGGTGCTCCTGGGGTATTATCTGCGGCGTACCGGCCTTTTTACCGGGGAATTTTTGCAGATTGCCAACCGGTTCAATTTCCATTACTGCCTGGCAGCGCTGATGTTCTGCAACCTGTATGGGCTGGAGGATTTGCGGGGCATCGACTGGCGGGCAGCCCTGTTCCTGCTGGTGGTTTTGGCGGTGCTGACGCTGGCGGGACTGCTCCTGGCCCGCTTCACGGCGGGGCGGCGGGATCAAAAGGGTGTGCTGGCCCAGGCGGCCTTCCGATCCAATTTTGCCATCATTGGCCTGCCGCTGGTGGAGGCGCTGCAAATCCCGGGGGCGGCGGCCCTCACTGCCGCCATGCAGGCCCCGGCGGTGATTTACTTCAATTTTATGGCGGTTGTGGTGCTGACGGCGTTTTCCGATACCGGCGGCAGGGTGGACGTGAAGAAGCTGCTGAAAGATATTGCCAAAAATCCCCTGATCCGGGGGCTTTCCCTGGGGCTGCTGGCCCTTGCTGTCCGGGCCCTGCTGCCTAAAACGCCGGAGGGTCTCCCGGTTTTTACTCTCTCCGGATCCATGCCCTGGCTGTACAGCGCCGTCAGCGGTGTCTCCCGGATTGCCACGCCGCTGGCCCTGATTGTGCTGGGCGGGCAGTTTGAGTTTGGCGCGGTGAAGTCTCTGGGGCGGGAACTGGCCTTTGGCGTACCGGCCCGGCTGCTGGGGGCCCCGGCTATCGGGTTTGCCATGGCCTTTGCCGCCGCCCGGATGGGCTGGATTGATCTCTCCCCGGCGTCAGTGGGGATGCTGATTGCGGTGCTGGGCACCCCCACGGCGGTATCCAGCGCGGTGATGGCCGCGGAGATGGGGGCGGACGAGGCCCTGGCGGGCCAGCTGGTGATCTGGACCACCATCGGCAGCGTATTTACCCTCTTCGGCCTCATCGCCTGGGCCCGGATGGCGGGGCTGCTGTAAGCGGTTTTCCCGCCTCCGGAGGATCCGGCAGGCGAAAAATGCGGTTTTTTTACAAAGATCGGGATATTTTTCCCAAAACCCCCTTTCCAAACGGCGAAAATATGGTATAATTGGGGCGCTATGAAAAAGACGACTATCTACTATTTGCCGGGGATTAACGCCCTGGCCGTCCTGTCAGCGCTCTGCATGGTTTGCTCGGCAGTGGCGCGCATAGCCTGGGCCTGGGGGGAAGCGGATTTCTCCCGGCCGGTGCTGTGGCTCCAAATCCTCCTGCCTTTGACGGCGAACGTGTCCTTTGTGCTGATGCTGTTCCGGGACGGGACGGACCGCCTCTACCGCACGGCCATTCCCGTTTGGCTGGGGTGCGTGTTTTTCGCGGTGAAGGCCCTGGGGTTCCCCTCCCGCCTCCACACGGTGCTGTGCCTGCTGCTGTATGCCCTGGTGGCGGCGCTCTATACCCTGACCGTTACCGGCCGTGTACCTACCCAAAAGCCCCTGTGGTTCCTCTTCGGCCTGCCGCTGCTGTACCATATCTTTGTGGAGGATACCCAAAAGGCCGGATGGCCCCTCCATGACTGGCTGCCTGAGGTGTCCGTACTGTCCTGCATGGCGTCGCTGCTGCTGCTGTCCCTGGCTATGCGGCGGCGGCTGCCCGGGCCGGGGGAGCATATCCGGGGCTTCGGGGATCGGAACGACGGGCGGCGGCTTCGGACCCTTTCCCCCATCTTCTCTGTCTCCCCCTTTGTCATGAAAACCCGGAGCACCTCCCAGAATTTCCTGGAGGACCGGGTGGAGGTCTCGGAGATGGATCGTTACATTGCCAAAAAGCGGCAGGAGGGGATGCGGAATTTCGGCGTCCTCCATGTGCTGCTGGCGGCCTACGTCCGCGCCTGCGCCCAATATCCGGGCCTGAACCGGTTTATCGCCGGACAGCGGAACTTCTGCCGGGACCGGGAGATTGAGGTCAACATGACCATCAAGAAGGAGATGTCTGTCCATTCGCCGGATACAGTGATCAAAGTGGCCTTTGACCCGTCGGATACGGCGGATATGGTGTATGAGAAATTCAACGCCAAGGTCCGGAAGGTGAAGGAAACGCCGCTGGACAGCGGTTTTGACCGGCTGGCCTGGATGATGAACCTGATTCCCGGCCCCATGCTGTGGTTGCTTGTGCTGTTTTTGCAGATTTTGGACTACTTTGGCCTCCTGCCCCGGTTTTTGACGAAACTTTCCCCCTTCCACGGATCTCTGTTCATCACCTCCATGGCGTCCCTGGGGATCCCGTCTATTTACCACCATCTCTATGACTTCGGCAATGTGCCGGTGTTCTGCGCCTTTGGCCGGAAACGGTGGGTCTATGAGACCCGGCGGGACGGTGCGGTGGTGCGGAAGAAGTATATGGACTGCAGTTTTGTCACCGACGAGCGGATTGTGGACGGCTTCTACTTTGCCTCGGCCCTGCGGTATCTCCACAGCCTTCTGGGGGATCCCTGGCAGCTGGACCGGCCGCCCCTGGAGGTTGTTGCGGATCAGCGATGATTGGAATAAAAAGGAAACGGCCCGGAGCCGTTTCCTTTTTTTTTGCTGGGAGTGGCAACAGACGCGGAGATTATCTCCAGAAGTACCATTGCCGTACGTCATGGTCCTGTACATGCACCTTTAAACTCTCTGCTTCCGGCCCGCAGCTGAGAGTACAAACCAGGCCGCGCCTTTGATTCAGCGCAGGTAGGCAGTGCGCTATGGCCGGATAGTCAAGGAGGCTGTGGTTGTCGCCCAAAACATCAGAGACAAAAGTTTCCGCCAGTGAGACCATGGCAAACACCATGGGTTTCGGCTTTGACGTGCATCTTTTCCTCATATGCCCTCCTCATCGGAAGCGGGTAACCGGGGCGGCCGGCATGCCGCTGTAAATCCGCAGCCTTCAATATGGGAAGATTCGGGAAATGATTATCTGGCGCTCCCGCCGCCGCTGCGCCGGTAGGTGAGATAGCCCTCCAGAATCAGGGACGCCGCTACGGCGTCCACCACTTTTTTCCGCTTTTTGGCGTTTTTGCCGCTGTTGAACAGGATCTGATGGGCGTCGATGGTGGTGCGGCGCTCATCCCACAGGGCCACCGGCAGGCCTGTTTCCTGCCGTAGGAGTTCCGCCATGGCCTCCGCCTTTTCCGCCCGGGGGCCCCGGGAGCCGTCCATATTGAGGGGAAGCCCCAGGACCAGTTCCTCCGCCCCGTGCTCCCGAGCCATCAGGGCAATTTGGGCGCAGGCCGATTCCGGGTTCCGGGCGTTGACGGTGGTGGTGAAGCCGGCCAGGAGGCCGGTGGGGTCTGAAACGGCGATGCCGGTGTGGGCGTCGCCATAGTCGATAGCCATAATGCGCATAGGCGCGTTCCTCCTTTGTATGTCCGGCAACCGGCGGCAACCGGCGCGGGATTCCCGGCGGTTTCTTCATCTGCCGGATATTCGGATGGCGCCGGCTGCCCCTGGGGGAATACCGGCGCAGGGCGGGTATATAACCGGAACTGCCGGCCTGTTTTTGCGTACTGCCGCTATTGATGGCGGCGGACGCCGTATATGCCCGGGCAGAGGGCAATCACAGCATTGAGAAGATCAAAGGCGGCCAGGATCCGATGCAGCCTGTCTGCATAGGAGAGATTCAAGCAGAATGTGATGAGCCATCCTCAGCCATAAAAAACTAAAGGATGTCCCAGTGGAATTTCCCCCTTTTCCCATGCATCGCCGCTAAAATCCAGTTTACCAAGCCCATTATACCACAGCCATACGCCGCCGGCAACGCTTTTCCGGATATCGGGAACGGCCCAAGGTTGCGGGAAAGCGCAAAATGTGCTATACTATATTTATGGCAGACAAAATCCGCGTTTGAAAGGGAGTGCGCCCCATGCCCCGCTGTTTTATCTTCGCCGCCGGTGATTTTTACGGGCTCCGCGCCCGCCCGGAGCCCGGCGATCTGGTGATTGCCGCCGATGCCGGGCTTCTGGCCTGCCGGCAGGCGGGGATTGTCCCGTCCCTGCTGCTGGGGGACTTGGACTCCCTGACGGATCCCGCCGGGGACGGCATCCCCCTTCTCCGCCTGCCGGTGGAGAAGGACGACACCGACACCCTGGCCGCCATCCGGCTGGGGCTTGACAGGGGCTGCCGGGAATTCTACCTCTACGGCGGCACAGGGGGCCCGAGGCTGGATCACACCCTGGCGAACCTGCAATGCCTGCTGTTCCTCCGCCGCCGGGGGGCCCGGGGCTGGATGTACGGGGAGGATTTCCTTTGGACGGTTATCGAAAACGAGTCCCTGACTGTCCGCAAAACCGTGGAGTGGGGGCTTTTCTCCGCCTTCTGCCTGGGGGACCGGGCGGAAGGGGTGGACGAGACCGGGTTCCAATACCGCCTGCGGGACGCCGTGCTGACTCCCGACTGCCCTGTTGGGGTCAGCAACCATATTTTAGAGCCGGAGGCAGTGGTTTCCGTCCGGCAGGGGGCTCTGGCGGTGGGGTGGGAACTGCCGCCGTTATGCAAAAGATAAAATAACGAAACGACCAAAGAGTGATTGCGCTTTTTGCGGTACTATTGTATAATGTACAAAACAAACAGGGAAAGGTCAACCTTTCCTGAAGAACCGCCCTCCGGGGCAGCGGGAGGTTTCTATGGTAGTATTTACCGTGAACGGCCGCCGTGTGGCTGTGGAGAAGAATCAAAAGCTCCTTCGCTATCTGCGGGACGATCTGGGCTTGACTTCTGTGAAAGACGGATGCAGCGAGGGCGCCTGCGGCACCTGCACCGTCCTCATCGACGGGAAGCCCACCAAGGCCTGCATCCCCCAGACCGATAAATTGGAGGGGAAGGCTGTCGTCACCGTGGAGGGCCTGACGGATTTCGAGAAGGAGGCCTATACCTACGCCTTCGGCATGGCCGGGGCCGTCCAGTGCGGGTTCTGCATCCCGGGGATGGTGATGTCCGCCAAGGGGCTGCTGGATCAAAACCCCGCCCCTACCCGGGAGGAGGCCGCCTTTGCCATCCGGAACAATATCTGCCGCTGTACCGGCTATGTGAAGATTATCGACGGTATCCTGCTGGCAGCGGAGATCCTCCGCTCCGGAAAGGTGCCGGAGCCCCCCAAGGACTGGTCCCTGGGAGCCCGGGTGCCCCGGGTGGATGTAAAGGAGAAGGTCACAGGCACAGGCGCCTATCCCGACGACGTGTACATAGACGGTATGATTTACGCTAGCGCCGTCCGCTCCCAATACCCCAGGGCCCGGGTGCTGGCCATCCATACGGAAGAGGCCCTGGCCCTGCCGGGGGTGGTGGGGGTCTACACTGCCGCCGACGTCCCCGGCAAAAACAAGGTGGGCCACCTGGTGAAGGACTGGGACACCATGATTGCCGTGGGGGATATCACCCACTATCTGGGGGACGCCGTCTGCCTGGTGGCTGCCGAGAGCCAGGAGATCCTGGCCCGGGCCAAGGAACTGGTGCGGGTAGACTATGAGGAACTGCCTATGGTCCGCAGCCCCCGGGAGGCCATGCTTCCCGGCGCACCCCTGGTGCACCGGTCCGGGAACCTCCTTACCCACAAGCACATCCAGCGGGGCAACCCCGCCATGGCGATTGCCAAATCCAAGCACGTCCTCACCCGGCGGTTCTACACCCCTTGGACGGAGCATGCCTTCCTGGAGCCGGAGTGCGCCGTGGCCTATCCGGAGGGGGAGGGGGTACTGGTCCTCTCTACAGACCAGGGGGCCTACGACACCCAGCACGAGATCATGGGGATGCTGGGCCTGGGGCCGGAACTGGTGAAGGTCCGCAACTGCCTGGTGGGCGGCGGCTTTGGCGGCAAGGAGGACGTGACCGTCCAGCATCACGCCGCCTTGGTCGCCTATCTCACAAAGCGCCCGGTGAAAGTGAAGCTTACCCGGGCAGAGAGCCTTTTGATCCATCCCAAGCGCCACCCCATGGAGATGGAATTCTCCTTGGGCTGCGACGAAAACGGCATCATCCAGGGGGTGGCGGCGGAGGTCATCGCCGACACCGGGGCCTACGCCTCCCTGGGCGGGCCGGTTTTGGAGCGGGCCTGCACCCATGCCGCCGGGCCCTACAATTACCAGAACTTTGAGATCGACGGCTGGGCCTACTATACGAATAATCCTCCCGCAGGGGCTTTCCGGGGCTTCGGTGTTACCCAGACCTGTTTCTGCATTGAAACGCTGCTGAACGAAATGGCGGATCTGGTGGGGATCTCCCCCTGGGAGATCCGGTACCGGAACGCCATCCGTCCCGGGCAGGAACTGCCAAACGGCCAGATTGTGGACAATTCCACCGGCCTGGCAGAGACCCTGGAGGCGGTGAAGCCCTATTACGACAAAGCCGCCTGCGTGGGTATCGCCTGCGCCATGAAAAATGCCGGCGTGGGCGTGGGTATTCCGGATACCGGCCGCTGCCGCCTGGTGGTGGAGGACGGGAAACTCCATATTTTCGCCGGGGCCTCCTGCATCGGCCAGGGGCTTGGCACCGTGCTGACCCAGATGATCTGCCACCAGACAGGCCTCTCCCCGGACAAGATTGTGTATGAGCGGTCCAACACCTACTCCGCCCCGGATTCCGGCACCACCTCCGGCTCCCGGCAGACCCTCTTTACCGGCGAGGCCTGCCGCAGGGCCTGCCAGGATTTGAAGGAGGCCTTGGAGCGGGAAGGGCTGGAGGCTCTGGATGGCCAGGAATTTTACGGGGAGTATCTGGGCAGGACGGATCCCCTGGGGGCCGGCGTGCCAAACCCCGTCAGCCATATTGCCTACGGCTACGCCACACAGATCTGCGTCCTGGGGGACGACGGCAAAATCCGGCAGATTGTGGCCGCCCACGATGTGGGCAAAGCCGTGAACCCCCTCTCCGTGGAGGGGCAGATTGAGGGGGGCGTGGTGATGTCCATGGGCTTTGCCCTGACGGAGAAATACCCCCTGACGGACTGCCGCCCCACCGCCAAATACGGAACCCTTGGCCTCTTCCGGGCCAACCAGATCCCGGAGATTGTCCCCATTGTCGTGGAAAAGGAGGGGCTGGACGTGGCCTGCGGGGCCATCGGCATCGGGGAGATTACCTCCATCCCCACGGCTCCCGCCATTGCCGACGCCTATTACCGCTACGACGGCCGCATCCGCACCAGCCTGCCGTTGGAGAATACCCCCTATACCCGGAAATAGCGCCGGTATTTACCGCAGTTAGCGGCAAAATCCCCCGCCTGTCCGGCGCCGGATACGGCCTTTACGGTTCCGCCTGCCGGAGGGACTCCAGGGCCTGGACGGTGTCCACGTCCGCCAGTTCCTCCGCCGGGACTTCCAGCAGGTGCAGATCCTCCTCATGGCGGCGGATGACAGAACTGCCGCCGTGATCCTCCCGCAGTTCCAGAAGTTCCGGGAAATACCGCTGTGGGAACACGCAGGGGTTGCCCCGGACGCCGCCGTGGCCCAGGGCCGCCAGATCCCCGGGGTGCTCCCGCCAGAGGCGGGCCAGGGCCGCCACGCTTTCCCGCCGGAGAAGGGGCTGGTCGGACACCAGGAACATGACCCCCTGGCAGTCCCGGAGGGTGGTGAGCCCCAGTTCAATGGTGTGGCTGACGCCGTACTCCGGATGATCGTTGCAGAGGGCGGCGAAGTGGAACTGCTCCGCCAGCCGCATGATCTCCGGGTACTGGGTGACTACCACCACATTGGAAAAGCACTCCGCTGGCACGGATTCCAGGGCCCGGAGGATCAGGCTCCGGCCCCTAAGCTGGGCCGCCAGCTTGTTTTCCCCGAACCGGGCGGCGTTTCCCGCCGCCATCACTACACAGCCAAGTTTCATCAATCATAACCTTCTTTCCAAATATCCCGTTTTATATACTATTTCATTTTTACCGGAAAGTAAACAAAAAAGGAGGGACTGCCCTATGAGCAGCTGCGTGGGTAAAAGCGTGGCCCGGGTGGACGCCTACGAAAAGGCAACCGGCCGCGCCAAGTACATGGACGATCTCTGCGATAAAAGCGCCTTGATTGCCAAAATCCTCCACTCCACCATTGCCCACGGCTTTGTGAAGTCCGTGGACACGGCGGCGGCGGAGGCCATCCCCGGGGTGGTGAAGATCCTCACCTGTTTCGACGCGCCGGACCGCCCCTTCCCCACAGCGGGGCACCCCTGGTCCACAGATCCTGATCATCAGGACACGGCGGACCGCTGCCTGCTGAACCGCCACGTCCGCTACTACGGCGACGAGGTGGCCGTGGTGCTGGCGGAGGACGAGGTGTCCGCCGCCCAGGGTGTCCGGGCGCTGAAAGTAGAGTATGAGGAACTGCCATTTGTGCTGGATGTCCAGGAGGCTATGAAGGAGGGGGCGCCCCAGATCCACGAGGACTGCCCCGGCAACATCCTGAAGCACACCTCCCTCCGTAAGGGGGACTATGAGGCTGCCAGGCAGGAACCGGGGCTTATCCGGGTGGAGGGGTGGTATGACACCCCCACCGTCCAGCACTGCCACATTGAAAACCACGGCTGCTTCGCCTATGAGGAGGCGGGCCGGGTGGTGGTGGTCAGTTCCACCCAGATACCCCACATTGTCCGCCGGGTGGTGGGCCAGGCCCTAGGCCTGCCTTGGGGCAAGGTGCGGATCATCAAGCCCTACATCGGCGGCGGCTTCGGCAACAAGCAGGACGCCCTGTACGAGCCCCTCTGTGCCTGGTGCTCCCTCCAGGTGGGAGGGCGGCTGGTAAAGCTGGAGTGCAGCCGGGAGGAGACCTTCGTTTCTAACCGGGTCCGCCACGCCATCCGCACCCATATCATCTCCTACGTCCGGCCTGACGGCACCCTGGCTGCCCGGAAGTTCGAGGCCTTTTCCAACCAGGGGGGCTACGCCTCCCACGGCCACAGCATCGTGGCCAAGGGCATGGGCGCCTTCCCCCAGCTGTACCCCTGCGAAAACCTGGAGTGCGGCAGCTGGACCGTATACACCAACCGGCCCTCCGCCGGGGCCATGCGGGGCTATGGCATCCCCCAGGCCATGTTCGCCTGCGAGTGCCATATTGACGATATCTGCGCCAAGACGGGCATCTCCCCTCTGGAGTTCCGCCGGAAGAACCTGATGCCTATGGGATACGTGGACGGCTTTTCCAAAAACGAACTGTACACCGACACCTTCAACCAGTGCATGGACAAGGCGCTGGAGATGATGGGATACCGGGAAAAATTCGAGGAATACCGGAACCAGGCCGGCCCGATCCGCAGGGGCGTGGGGCTGGCAGTCTTCTGGTACAACACCGCTGTGTGGCCGATCTCCCTGGAGTCCTCCTCCTGCCGGATGGTGGTAAACCAGGACGGCTCCCTCCAGTTCCAGACCGGTGAGACGGAGATCGGCCAGGGCTGTGACACCGCCTACTCCCAGATGGTGGCGGATGCGGTAGGCGTCCCCCTATCCGACGTGCATGTAGTCTCCACCCAGGATACCGACGTGACCCCCTACGGCACCGGGGCATACGCCTCCCGGCAGACCTATATCGGCAGCTTTTCCATTGTCCAGACGGCAATGGCCCTCCGGGAGCGGATTTTGGAGATTGCCCACCGGCAGACCCGGATGCCGGTAAGCACCCTGGATCTGGCTGACGGGCAGATTGTACGGAAATCCGACGGCAGGATCCTGAAATCCCTGGGGGATCTGGCCATGGAGGCCCTCTATTCCATGGAGGACAGCCGCCACATTACCGCCGAGACCACCGCCCAGATCAAGTCCAACGCCTATTCCTTCGGCTGCTCCCTGGCGGAGGTGGAGGTGGATATCCCCATGTGCCGGGTAAAGCTTCTGCGGCTGGTGAACGTCCACGACTGCGGGCGGATCATCAATCCCGCGCTGGCGGAGGCCCAGGTCCACGGCGGCATGTCCATGGCTATCGGCTATGGCCTGTCGGAGGAACTGAAATTTGACGAAAAGACCGGCAGGCCCCTGAACGGCAACCTGCTGGATTACAAACTCTCCACCTTTATGGATCACCCCCATCTGGAGGTGGGCTTTGTGGAGAACCCGGAGCCCACCAGCCCCTACGGCACCAAGGCTCTGGGAGAGCCTCCGGCCTGCTCCGGCGCGCCGGCTATCCGGAACGCCATTCTAAACGCCACCGGCGTGGCCATTGATTCCTGCCCCATCACGCCTCACGTCCTGTACCGGCGGTTCAGGGAAGAGGGGCTTATTCAGGAGTGAAGGCGGGCACGGCGGATTCTGTCTGAGCCGCCGCGCTTCACCGCTTACGCCAAGTAAGGAGTTATGCTATGTATGATATGAAAGCCCTGTATCAGGCCAGGAGCGTGGAGGATGCCGTGGCCCTCCGCATGGCCCATCCCCAGGCCCAGATCATCGCCGGAGGCTCCGACGTGCTGGTGCAGATGCGGGAGGGCCGGCGGGCCGGGGCGGAACTGATCTCCATCTACAGATTGGACGCGCTGCGGGGAGTCTCCCTGGAGGAGGACGGGACTCTGCGCATCGGCTCCCTCACCAGCTTTTCCCACATCACCCGGGATCCCCTGATCCAACAGTATATCAATGTCCTGGGGGAGGCGGTGGATCAGGTGGGCGGGCCCCAGATCCGCAATATCGGCACCATCGGCGGCAACACCTGCAACGGCGTGACCTCCGCCGACTCCGCCTCCACGCTCCACGCCTATGACGCCATTGTGGAACTGACGGGCCCCGGCGGCGTCCGCCGCCAGCCTATCCGGGAATTCTATATCCGGGCCGGGCAGGTGGACATCCGGGAGGGGGAGATCCAGACCGCTATCCTGATCCCCAGAGGGAGTTATGAGAACACCTTTGGGCACTATATTAAATACGCTATGCGGAACGCCATGGACATCGCCACCCTGGGCACCTCCGTCAACGTCCGCCTCTCCGCCGACAGGAAAACGGTGGAGCGGGCCCGGGTTGCCTTCGGCGTGGCGGGCCCCGTGCCCCTGCGGGCGGAGACAGCGGAGGCCCTGGCCCAGGGCCAGCCGGTTTCGGCGGAACTGGCGGACCGGTTCGCCCAGGCGGTGAAGGAGGACATCAACCCCCGGGACTCCTGGCGGGCCGCCAGGGATTTCCGGCTGCACATCGCGGTGGAGAGCGCCCGGCGGGCGTTCCTTCGGGCCGTGGAACTGGCGGGAGGTGCGCTTTGATGGAGAGACAGTATGAGACCGTCCGCTTTATCCTGAACGGCAGGGAAGTGGAGCGGGTTGTAGACGTGCGGGCGAGCCTTACGGACATGCTGCGCAACGACTTCCGGATGACCTCCGTGAAAAAGGGCTGCGAGGTGGGGGAGTGCGGCGCCTGCAACGTGCTGATTGACGGGGAGGCATTCAACTCCTGCATCTATCTGGCTGTTTGGGCGGAGGGGAAGCATATCCGCACCCTGGAAGGGCTTCTGGGCCCCAATGGGGAACTTTCCGATATCCAGCAGGCCTTTGTGGAGGAGTCTGCTATCCAGTGCGGATTCTGCACGCCGGGGTTCATCCTGACGGCGGTGGAGATTCTGGAGTCCGGAAAAGAGTATTCCGATGAAGAACTTCGCAAGCTGCTCTCCGGCCATCTCTGCCGGTGTACAGGCTATGAGAACATCCTCCGGGCAGTGAAAAAGACCATGTATCGCCGCCTGGGGAAGGGGCTGCCGGCGGATTGAGGGAAAAAGGGCCTGCTGTTTTTCGCGGGCCTATGCCCATACCCGCCGTACCACTGCGTTAGCCGCAGATAAGCCGGGAGAGGATGTGTTTAACACATCCTCTCCCGGCCTGCTTATGGAACAGGGGCGGGCAGACAAACGCCGCCGGTTCCGGAAAAAGCACGCCGCGCTTCGCCGGATGGGATAAGTCCCGGCGAAGCGCGGAAAAACTTTTTTTGGCAGCTTTTTCTAGAAAAAGAGTTACTTCCGGAGTTCCAGAAGTTTGGCGCGGAGTTCACCTTCAATACGGCCCAATTCGACCTCCGCCTCCTTGCGCTTCTGCGCGCCTTCCCGCTGGATGTTCAGCACCTCGTCCAGGGTGGAGATCAGCTGCTGGTTGGTGTGCTGGAGGGTCTCGATATCCACCACGCTGCGCTCGGCTTCCTTAGCGGTCTGGATGGTGCCCATTTTCAGCATGTCGGCGTTTTTCTTCAAAAGTTCATTGGTCATATTGGTCACGGCGCTCTGGGCTGCGGCGGCCTGCCGCCCGTGCTCAATGCCCAGGGCCAGCACCATCTGGCTCTTCCAGAGAGGGATGGTATTCACCAGGGAGGACTGGATTTTTTCCACCATCTGGGTGTCGTTGTTCTGGAGCAGCCGGGTCTGGGGCCCCATCTGGATGGAGATCATCCGGGTCAGTTCCAAATCGTGCAGCTTCTTTTCAAACCGGTCGCACATCTGGGCCATGTCGTTGAAAGCCTGGGCGTCCTCCTGGGCGCCGGACTGCTGGGCTTTGGCCTGGAGGGCGGGCAGCTGGTTGGCCCGGATATCCGCCAGCTTCTTCTTGCCCGCCAGGATGTACATGGTCAGTTCCTTATAGTATTTCAGGTTCAGTTCGTACATTTGGTCGAACATGGCCACGTCCTTTAACAGGGTGACCTGATGCTGCTCCAGTTCCCGGGCGATTTTGTCCACGTTGGTTTCCACCTTGGCGTACTGGGCCTTCATGGTCTCCAGTTTGTTCCCGGCCTTTTTGAATTTGCCGAAAAGGCCCTTTTTCTCCTCCTCTTCCCCAAAGCCTTTCAACTCCACCACCAGTTCGCTGAGGGACTTGCCGATCTCCCCCAGATCCTTGGTGCGGACGGAGTTCAGGGCGTTTTCGGAAAAGCCTGCCACGCTCTTCTGGGCGGCCGCGCCGTATTGCAGCACCAGCTGGGAATCCATGATGTCGATTTTCTTGGAGAAATCCTCCACCGCTTTTTTCTCCGCGTCGGACAGCATGCTGTCGTCCAGTTCCACCGGCTTGGGGGCGGTTTTTTCCACCTCCGGTGCGGTGGGGGCGGAGGGCTCCAGCGTCAGCTGGGGGACGGCTTCAGCTTCTGCGGCGTCGGGGTTCAGGGTCAGCTGGGGGATGTTGTTGTCAGTCATAATTGTTTCCTCCGTATTCTATTTCCGTGAAATTTATGCGCGGTTTCCCCGGGGAGGGGCCGGACAGGCCCGGTCAGCCCTCCAGGGGCGATTTTTCCAGCAGGCGCTGCAGATGGGCGATCCAAACGGCGGAACAAGCCATCCAGCCCAGCCCCAGAAGGATCCACAGCAGGCCGGACAGGGAGGGCTTCACGCCCACCAGCCCCTGGCACAGGTATTGAATGGCGCAAGCCTCGCAGCCGATGATGCAGATGATGTCCAGAACCAGGTTTGTCCGGTGTTTGAGACGGATCATCCCGGCTTCCTCACAGTTCCAGACGGATGTCCGTCCCATCCTCAGGTTCCGCCTTCAGCTGTTCCCCCGCAAGGCCTTCCCGGGCCATCATGGTCTCCAGGACGGTGATGTCGGTGGAGATATCCAGGGCCTCGGAGCCGTAGAGGGCGTCCAGCTGCTTTTCAAAGGCGGAAACGATGGTGCGCATCATGCCCTCCACCTTGGCCTTGGTGGCGTCTACGTTTTCGCCGGAGATCCCGGTGGAACTGGCCCGGTCATAGGCGTTGAGCAGCTTCAGGGTGGTGGGCAGGTAGTAGTCCATGAACCGCTGGATCTGGGACAGCTTCTTGGGATCCCGCTTCACTTCTTCAAAGATCTTGCCGGACACCTGCTCCAGCCGCACAATATCGGCGGAGATGCCGGGATCGGCGATGTTTTCGTCCAGCCGCTTCAGTTCCGCGATGGCAAGGCTGCCGTCCTTCACCATCTTATCCAGTTCCGGATTGCCGGTGGACGCAGGCTTTTCCTGCTTCTCCGGCTCTTTCGCCGTTTCGGCGGCGGGAGCGGTCCCGCCCCGGCAGAGGCCGTTCAGCAGGAAGAAGGCCGCCAAAGACAGCGCCGCCAGGAAGATGAAATGGCCGGGCAGGTACAGGGGGAACAGGAACGCGTATCCAATCCACAGCGCCGCCACGCCATAAAAGGGCAGGACAGGCTTTTGCTTCGCCATATGGGCATACCTCCTTGGGTTTTGGTTGTTTGGAGAGAGGCGTCCGCCCCTGTTCCCGGCGCCGCCGGAGGGTGCGGAGGCACGATATGAAGCTATTATACCCTTTCCCACAGGAATGATCAAGGCAAAAGCCGCAAATCTGCGTGCTATTCCCTTCGGGCGCCCTGCCGCCTGTGTCCGTTATGAGCCCCGGCAGCCGGCGGGGCGCGGGCCTGCTGGGGTTTTGGGTGTGCCGGATGTTAAGCCTTGTTTGAAAAATGTCAAAACACCCAAACGGCGGATATTTTCCGCCACTCTGCGTTAAGTTTTCTTGCCGGGCGGTAACCCGCCTGCAAAAATTTGCCTTGATTGGCGAAAAAATCTCTTGCCGTGGGGCATTCCACCATTTATCAAACAAGGCCTAACCGGCCCGCCCGTTTTTCTTTACATTCACCCATTGCCTTTTTCCGGAAGAGGGAGTATATTGGATAAAAATCATTGGGGAAGGAGTGGTTGCTTTGGGTAAGCAGCCAACTGACAGGGCGGAAAAACAAAGCCCTATTGAGCGGGTAGCGGCCTTTATCGTGGATAAGCGGAAGGCTTTCTACCTCCTCTATATTGGCGTGGCCATCTTCTGCGTGTTCTCCGGCAGCTGGGTTTCCGTCAACGACGATCTCACCAGCTACCTGCCGCCGGAGACCGAGACCCGCCGGGGCCTGACCATTATGAACGAGGAGTTTGTTACCTTCGGCACCAACCGCATCATGGTGGACAACATCACCTATGATCGGGCGGAAGCTTTGGCGGAGCAGGCGGAGGCCCTGGTGGGCGTGAAATCCGTGGAGTTCGACGGCACAGCGGATCACTATGTCCGGGGAGCGGCCCTTTTCACTGTCACCTACGACGGCGCGGCGGACGATCCCGTAAGCCTGGCGGCCCTGGAGGAGGTCAAGACCCTGCTGGGCGGGTATGACCTCTACGTCACCGGCGACACCGGCAACTCCGATTCCGCCAACTTGGAGGCGGAGATGCAGGTGGTTATGGCCGTCGCCGTGATCATCATCCTCCTGGTGCTGCTCTTCACCTCCCACACCTATATGGAGATCCCTGTGCTGATCATGACCTTCGGCATGGCGGCGCTGATGAACAAGGGCACCAACTTTATCTTCGGGGAGATCTCCTTTGTTTCCGACTCTGTGGCCGTGGTGCTTCAGCTGGCCCTGGCCATTGACTACGCCATCATCCTCTGCCACCGCTACACCGAGGAGCGGGAGCACCTGGAGGCCCGGGAGGCCGCCACCGCCGCCCTCAGCAAGGCCATTCCGGAGATCTCCGGCAGTTCCATGACCACCCTGTCCGGCCTGGGGGCTTTGTGTTTCATGCGGTTCGGCATCGGCAAGGATCTGGGCCTGGTACTGATGAAGGCTATCGTTTTGAGCCTTCTCAGCGTGTTTACCCTGATGCCCGGCCTTTTGATGAGTTTCAGCCGCCTCATTGACAAGACCCACCACAAAAGCTTTGTCCCCACCATCAGCGGCTGGGGGCGCCTGGCGGTGAAGACCCGGTACGTTATGCCGCCTTTGTTCGTGGTGCTGCTGATCGGCGGGTTCATCTTCTCCAACCGCTGCCCCTATGCTTACGGCCAGACGGGATTGACCACCCTGACCAAAAGTGAGTCCCGCATCGCCCAGGATCTGGTGAATGATACCTTCGGCAGCGTCAACACCTTGGCGGTTCTGGTGCCCAAGGGGGATTACGAGAGCGAGGGGCGGCTCCTGCGGGAACTGGACCGGATGCAGGAGACGGATACCGTCCTGGGCCTTGCCAATGTGGACGCCATGGACGGCTATGTCCTGACGGATAAGCTGACCCCCCGGCAGTTTGCGGAGATGACAGATCTGGACATCGAGGCGGCCCGGCTCCTCTACTCCGCCTATGCCGTGAACCAAGAGACCTACGGCCAGCTGATCTCCGGCGTGGACAGCATGGGCGTGCCCTTGATTGACATGTTCCTCTTTGTATACGACCAGATGGAGGAGGGTTATGTTACCCTGGACGAGGACATGACGGAGACTATTGAGGATCTCCACGGGCAGCTCACCGATGCCCAACTCCAGCTGAAGGGGGAAAACTACAGCCGCCTGGTCCTTCAGCTGAACCTGCCGGAGGAGAGCGAGGAGACCTTCGCCTATCTGGATACCCTCCACCGGACAGTGGCCAAATACTACCCGGAGGACAGCTTCCTGGTGGGCAACTCTACCAGCGATTTTGACCTCTCCACCTCCTTCGGGAACGACAACCTGATTATCAGCATCCTGACCATTGTGTTCGTCATCCTGGTGCTGGTGTTCACCTTCCAGTCCTCGGGACTGCCTGTGCTGCTGATCCTAGTGATTCAGGGCAGCGTTTGGATCAACTTTTCCTTCCCCTATCTTCAGGATTCCCCCCTCTTTTTCCTCAGCTATCTGGTGGTCAGTTCCATCCAGATGGGCGCGAATATCGACTACGCCATTGTCATTGCCAACCGCTATGTGGAACTGAAAAAAACCATGCCCCTGAAGGACGCCGTGGTGGAATCCCTGAACCAGGCCTTTCCCACCATCATCACCTCCGGCACCATCCTGGCTTCCGCCGGCGTATTGATCGGCGTTCTGTCCTCCACGCCCTCCATCGCCTCCATCGGCGTGTGCCTGGGCCGTGGCACCATTATCTCTATCTTCCTGGTCATGGGCATCCTGCCCCAGATATTGCTGCTGGGGGATGTGATCATTGAAAAAACCGCCCTGACCATTAAATCCCGCCTGCCGATCCAGACCCACTCCGGCACCATGCGCCTCAACGGCCATGTCCGGGGCTATATCTCCGGCATGGTAGACGCAAATCTCAGCGGTATTCTCCACGGAACCATCAACGCCGCTGTGGAGTCCGGCGCCCTCCAAACGGAGGGGCAGGCCGGGTCGGGAAAGGAGGCTGGATCCCATGAGGAACCGTCTGCTACATAAGGGGCTTTCCCTGCTGATGGCCGCAGGGCTGCTGCTGTCCCTGTCCGTACCGGAGGCCCTGGCAGCCCCGGAGGCCGGGGAGGCCCGGGAGGAGATTGCCATCTCCTCCGTGGAAGATCTGCTGGCGTTTTCCCAAAACTGCGCCCTGGACGATTGGTCCCGGGGAAAGACCTTTGTCCTGACGGCGGATCTCGCCCTCTCCGGCACATCCTTTGTCCCCATCCCCATTTTCGGCGGCGTCTTTGACGGCGGGGGCCACACGGTCTCCGGCCTGCGGATCGACGCCGCAGGCTCCAGCCAGGGGCTGTTCCGCTACCTGGAGGAGGGGGCCCTGGTGCGGGATCTGCATGTGACGGGGGTAGTGGCCCCGGAGGGGACCCGCTCCACTGTGGGCGGCATCGCCGGGGTCAACGCCGGTACTTTGCAGGACTGTTCCTTCCAGGGCACCGTCCGGGGTCGGAACGCCGTAGGCGGAATCGCGGGCCGGAACGCCGGGACAGGGCAGATCACCGGCTGCACCGCCTCCGGCTATATCTACGGCGAGAACGCCACCGGCGGCATTGTTGGCCGGAACCAGGGGCTTTTGCTGAAGTGTGAGAACCGGGCGGGGGTGAACCTGACGGAGACCGAAGAGGCCGGGGACGCCGGGCTGCCGGATCTGGATGCCGGGAGCGTCCTGGACGAGCGGGCTGTCTCCGGTGAGGACAGCGAATACCATTTCCGCAGCAGCTGCACGGATACCGGCGGCATTGCAGGCTATTCCAGCGGCGTGGTGCAGAGCTGCGTAAATGCCGGGGATGTGGGCTATCCCCATGTAGGTTACAACGCCGGCGGCATCGCCGGACGCCAGAGCGGGTATCTCTCCGGCTGTACCAACAGCGGGACCATCCATGGCCGGAAGGATGTGGGGGGCATCGCTGGCCAGGCGGAGCCCTATCTGTCCCTGGATCCGGGCCACGATACACTGGAGCGCCTGCGGGCGGAACTGGACACCCTGGACCGGCTCATCAACCGTGCCCTGGACGATGCCCAGGATACCCGGGACGGTGTCTCCGCCCGGCTGGCCGCCATGGGGGATCTGACGGACAGCGCCAAGGACTGCTCCAAGACCCTCCTGGACCGGACGGCAGACTTTATTGACGAAAATGTGGGTGCCATCAACGACCTCTCCGCGGACATCACCAACGCCCTGGATCGGATAACGCCCGCCCTGGACAATCTGGCGGACACCGGCGGGCGGATCGAGCGGCTTTCCCTTCAGCTGGGGGAGGCAATGGAGGCGTTGGGGGAGGCTGCGGACATCGGAGATACCGGTATGGCCGAAATCCGGCGGGCTGTTCACGGCCTCCGGCAGTCCGGGGAGCATCTGGACGATGCCGCCAAGGCCCTGCGGCAGGCCCTGGAAGCCCTGCTGAAAACCGTGATTTCCGGCGGCTCCCGGGAGGAGAAGGCTCGGGCCCTGGCAGATGTGAAGGGCCGTCTCCCGGCGGTGAGGGATGCCCTGGGGCAGTCCTCTGCCTCTTTGGGATTGCTGCGGACGGCCTTGTCCCGGGAGGATCTGCCGGGGAAGGAAGAACTTCTGCCTGGCCTGGATGACGCCAAGGAGGCGCTGGAGAAAATTGCCGCCGCCCTGGAGCGGCTGGGCATCTCCCTGCCTGCCGGGCCGGAGGGCTGGGAGGAGGCCAGGGAGGCCCTGCGGCAGGCGGCGGAATCCCTCTCCGGGGCCTCGGACAGCCTCAGCGGCGCTTTGGCGGCCCTGGTGCAGGGCCTGGAGGATATGGCCTCCCTTCCCGGACAGCTGGGACGCGCCCTGGACCGGCTGGAGGATGTGTCCCGTTCCGCCGCCGCCATTGGGCGGCTGATGCGGGACGCCTTCCGTACCATCGGCGATGCGGTGGAGGATCTGACGGCAGAGGGCCCTGTGCGCCTGTCGCCTCTTGGCAGCGGGTTCCGGGAGGCCGGGGACGGCCTTTACGATGCCCTGTCGGGCCTCACCGATGAGATGGATGCCCTGCGGGTGGAATTGGAAGACGGCGGGGACGTGCTGACCGGGGATCTCCGGGCCGTCAGCCGCCAGTTCAACACCGTGTTTACCGTGGTGCTGGATGCCCTGGAGGATCTCCAGGGCGGCAGCGGGGACAGCGATTATATCCAGGATACCTCCGACGAGGATATCGCCGCCACCCGGGAGGGCAAGGTTTCCGGCTGTGTCAATACCGGTGCGGTGGAGGGCGACCGGAACGTAGGCGGCGTGGTGGGCGCCATGTCCATCGAATTCGACCTGGATCCGGAGGACGACGGGGCGGATCGCTTCACCTTCGGGGCTACCTATGAGACCAAGGCGGTTTTGCAGGAGTGTGTGAACCGGGGCGGGATTACCGCCAAGAAGGACTGCGTAGGCGGCATTGCCGGCCGCATGGATCTGGGCACTGCCCTGGAGTGCCAGAACTACGGCCCTGTAGAGAGCACCGGCGGGGACTATGTAGGGGGTATTGCAGGCTTTGCGGACGCCAGCGTCCGGAACTGCCACGCGAAAAATACCCTTTCCGGCGGCAGCTATATCGGCGGCATCGCCGGTTGGGCCAGCCGCCTGTGGGACTGCCGGGCCATCGCTACCGTTACGGAGGGGGCGGAGTCCCTGGGGGCTGTGGCAGGCGGCGTGAAGACCGGCGGCATCCTCTCCAACAACTGCTTTGTGGATACGGGCCTTGGGGGAGTGGACGGCGTCAGCTATGCGGGCCGGGCCGCGCCTGCTGCCTTTGCGGAACTGGCGCTGCTGCCGGATGTGCCGGCGGAATTCACCGCCTTCACCCTGACCCTTCTGGCGGAGGAGGAAGTGGTGGCGCAGATTCCTTTCTACTACGGGGATGATCTCTCCGGAATCCGGCTGCCTGAGGTGCCTGCCCGGGAGGACGGCTACGGCGAGTGGCCTGCGTTTGACAGTTCCGGCGTGCGCTCCGATATTACGGTGGAGGCGGTTTACGCCCCCTGGATCACCCTGGCCGCCAGCCAAGAGGCGGAGGGCAAGCTGGCCCTGGCCCTGGCGGAGGGCCGGTTTACCGGGGACGCCGTACTCCGGGTGGCTGAATCCGGCCAGACGCCGCCTCCGGAGAGCGGCGGGGAAGCCAAGGTGTGGGAGGTGTCCCTCACCGGCACGGATCTTGGCCCGGCAGACACGGTGCCCCTGCGGCTGCTGGTTCCGGAAGAGGGGAAGGACGCCGTGGTATGGTGTCTCTCGGAGGGGCAGTGGCAGAAAGCGGAGGCCGTCCGCAGCGGCAGCTACCTGCTGCTGGAGATGGAGGGCACGGAGGGCGTTTTCTGCGTCCAGGCCTGCTCCCAGACGGGGCTGCTGGCCCTGCTGGCCGTTGGGATTGCTGCGGCGGCTCTGCTGCTGTTCCTGTTTGCCAAGCGGATGAAGCGGCGGAAGAAGGCCCCGCCGGCGGCAACACCCCCGGCTCCGGAAATGGCGAAAACCGAATAACAACCTGTATGCATAAGCGGAGGATGCCGGAAGAGGGGCTTTGCCGTCCTGCAAGGCGGAAAATCCCGGGAATACGGGATGTATTTCAAGATTTTTTCACGCGGCAGGGCGGCAATAGCCCCCATCAGATAGCGTTCAACGCCTATACGTACAGGACCAAAGGAAGAAGGGCCCCCTGTGCGGACAAAAGTCCGCACAGGGGGCCCTTTGCAGGATGTACAAGGGATCTCGGAATTATTTCGTCACCCGCATCAGTTCCCCGCCAGCTTCCACGGAGGGGGCTGTTGTCAGTTCCACATTGGCATAGCTGTCGGAGTCGATAAGGACGTGGATCACCACGGCGGGATGCCCGGCGGCCTTTACCTTGTCTAAATCCACGGTCAGAAGCGGTTGGCCGGATGTTACCGTGTCGCCCTCCTTCACCTGTCCGGTGAACCCGTCGCCCTTCATATCCACAGTGTCCACGCCTACATGAAGCAGGACGTCCAGGCCGTTGGAGCCCTGGATGCCCACTGCGTGGAAGGTGTCGGGCAGCTGGGTGATTTTCCCGTCAAAGGGGGCGCGGATGGTGCCCTCCGCCGGGTCAACGCCCAGGCAGAGGCCCAGGATGCCCTGGGAGAACACCTCGTCGGGGATGTCCGCCATGGGGACTACCGTCCCCTTTACAGAGGCGGACAGGATCAGGGGCTTTTTCTTCAGCTTGTCAAGTAATCCCATATCAAGGACCTCCTTTTTTAATGCAGAACAATTCCCTTTCGCAGAATCTTCCGGATTTCCAGATGTTCATCCGCCAGGATCACGTTCCCCCAGCGGCCGGCGGCGAGGCTGCCGTAGTCTTTTTCAATACCGATGCTCCTGGCGGGGTTTTCGCTGGCGGCCCGGAGGGCGCTTTCCAGAGGGACCCCCATGCCTACGGCCCGGCGCATACAGTCGTACAGGCAGGTTGCACTGCCGGCGATGGTCTCCGGATGCTCCGTCAGCACTGCCTTGGAGCCAGTGACGGTGACGTCCTGGCCCCCCAGGCTGTATTGCCCATCCGGCAGACCGCAGGCCATCATGCTGTCGGAGATCAGGATCACCCGATCATCCCCGAATACCCGGAAGGTGAACCGTACCATGGCGGGATGGATATGCACCCCGTCCGCAATGAGTTCTGCCTCGGCTCCCGCCTCCAGGGCGGCGATGATGGGTCCCGGCTCCCGGTGGGAGATACCGGGCATAGCGTTGTACAGATGGGTTACATGGCCTGCCCCGGCCTCAAAAGCCGCCTTGGCGTCCTGATAGCCGGCGCAGGTGTGGGCCAGGGAGATCAAGGTTTCCTGATGGCAGTCCCGGATGAAATCCAGGGTGCCCGGCTCCTCCGGGGCCACGTCCACCAGCTTGATGAGCCCCCCGGACCGGGCCTGAAGGCGGCGGAACATCCCGGCGTCCGCCCCCTGGATATAGGCGGGGTTCTGGGCGCCGATTTTCCGGGGGCTGATAAACGGCCCCTCCATGTTGATGCCCACCAGATCGGCCCCCCGGCCGTTTTTGTGGCGGGCGGCGGTGTCCATGATGCCGCCCAGAATTTCCTCCGTATAGGTCATGGTAGCTGGGCAGATGGCCAGGATACCCCGGCTGGCCTCAAAGTCCGCGATGGCCTGGAGGCCTGCCTCGTCGGCGTCGCAGAAGTCGTGGCCTACGGCCCCGTGGAAGTGGATGTCTACCAGGCCCGGCAGGGCCAGCAGGCCCTGGGCGTCCAGGGTTTCCTCCCCGTCCATAGGGGGCGCTTCGGCGATCCGGCCCTCCCGGATGACCAAATCCTGCTGCCGGAACTGGTGATCCGGGCCGTAGACCCTGGCGTTTTGAATAACCATACGATCGTTTCCTCCCTTGCTGCGATATCATCAGCACAGCCAAAAGGGGAACTTCCCCTTTTACTCGCAGGCCGCAGGCCCGCAGGCTGTGTTTCCTGCGGGGCCAGGCCCGGCGGGCATGCTTGCGGGCCCGGGGCGCCGCTGCTGCATTTTCCCGCTGCGCGGCTGTAGCCGGGCTCAGATGAGGCTGAGGGCCTCTGCGTCGCCCACCAGGGTGCAGTCCGGGTGCATTTGTAGGATGGAACCCGGTACCTGGGGGGTGACGGGGCCGAAGCAGGCGGCCTTGATGGCCTCCGCCTTGGCGGCGCCGCTGGCTACCAGCAGTACCTTCCGGGCCTGCATGATGGTCTTGATGCCCATGGTGTAGGCCTGCTTGGGCACGTCCTCCTTCTTTTCGAAGAACCGCTTGTTGGCCTCAATGGTGCTCTCCAGCAGATCCACACAGTGGGTGCCCAGTTCAAAAGCGACGCCGGGCTCGTTGAAGCCTATGTGGCCGTTGTTGCCGATGCCCAGCAGCTGGAGATCCACGCCGCCCAGGTGCTGGATGATGGCGTCATAGCGGGCACCCTCGGCAGCGGAGTCCGGGTTGGTACCGTCAGGGAGGTAGACGTTGCTGGGGTTGATGTTCACGTGATTAAAGAGGTTCTGGAACATGAAACTCCAATAACTCTGGGGATGCTCCTTGGCGATGCCCCGGTACTCGTCCAGATTGACGGTAGTGACCTCGCTGAAATCCAGATCCCCTTTGTTGTACCATTCCACCAGCTGCTGATAGGTGCCAACAGGCGTACCGCCGGTGGCAAGGCCCAGGATACAGTGGGGCTTCATGATCACTTGGGCGGAGATGATGTTGGCAGCCTTGCGGGACATGTCCTGGTAGTCCTTGGCCCGGATAATTTTCATGAAATTTCCTCCTTTTCCTTTTTGCAGAAAATCTGCTGGGTTTTCCGTGTGTTTTCTAGGGTGCGCATATTTGGAGAGAACCATGCGGGAAAAAGCCGCGGGCAGGCTGGTGCCTGCCCGCGGCGGCCCGGGGAAGGAACCAGCTCCCCCGGACGGGAATAAGAGTGAACGGATACGCTTCATCCGCCACTTGCCTGCCTCTCTGGGGGCAGGGGACGGAGAGAACCCGTCAGAGCATCTTTTTCAGTTCGTCGTACACGAACTGGACCTTGGGCCCGATGACCACCTGGCAGGATTTCTGGCTGGGCCGGATGACGCCCGCCGCACCAGCGGCCTTGATGGCCTTCTCATTGACGGCGGTGTAGTCGCGGATCTCGAACCGCAGGCGGGTAGCGCAGTAATCTACGCTGGAGACGTTGTCCTTGCCGCCGATGCCTGCCAGGACGCCGGAGGCAATATCGGTGAAGTTGTTGTTGGACAGCTGGATGTTGGCCTCAGCCGCTTCGTCGTCCTCATCCTCCCGGCCGGGGGTCTTGAGGTCGAACTTCTGGATGGCAAACCGGAACACCAGATAGAACACTACGAAAGCGCCGATAGCCAGGGGGATAAACATCAGGGTGTTGTTAGCCGCAGGCAGGGAGGCGGAGAAGAGCAGGTCCGTGGCGCCTGCGGAGAAGCAGAAGCCGCCCCGGAAGCCGGTGTAGTAAGTGATAACGGTGAAGATGCCGTACAGCAGGGCATAGATGACATACAGGGGGAACGCGGTGAACATGAAGGCGAACTCGAAGGGCTCGGTGACGCCGCAGATGAACGCGCAGATAGCGGCGGAGGACACCAGGCCGATAGCGACCTTCCGGTTCTTGGCGGTATGGACCATAGCAAGAGCCGCACCGGCAACGCCGCCCATCATGCAGGGGAAGAAGCCGGACATGTACATACCAAGGCTCCAGCCTGCGTCGGCAGAGGTTTTGCCGGCCCAATACAGGGTCAGGTCACCCAGGCCGATGGTATCGAACCAGAACACGTTGTTCAGGGCGTGATGCAGGCCGGTGGGGATCAGCAGCCGGTTCAGGAAGGCGTAGACGCCGGCGCCGATGCCGCCCATGCCCACAATGGCATTGCCGATGGAGACCAGGACGCCGAAGACGATGGGCCACACGAACAGCAGCACCACGGCGGCCAGGATGGAGACCACGCCGGTGACGATGGCGACGCAACGCTTGCCGCTGAAGAAAGCCAGGAAGTCAGGCAGCTGGGTCTTCTTGAACTTGTTGTAGCAGGTGGCACCGATGATGCCGGCGATGATGGCGATGAAGACGTTCTGGATCTTGTCGAAAGCCAGGGTCTTGACCTGGTCGTCAGCAATGGCGGGCATGATGGTGGTCACCACGCTGGTAGCCAGCAGGTTGACGATCATCAGCCAGCTGACCAGACCCGCCAGGGCGGCGGTGCCGTCGTGGTCGTCGGACATGCCGACGGCGATGCCGATGGCAAAGAGCCAGGCCATGTTGTCGATGAGGGCGCCGCCGGCCTTAATCAGCAGGAAGCCGATCACATAGGCCGCGCCGCTGGTGGGCGCGTCAGGCACGCCCATAACGCCGGGGGCCAGGGCATAGCCCAGGCCCATCAGGATACCGCAGATGGGAAGGGCGGCTACCGGCAGCATCAGGGACTTACCCAGTTTTTGCAGGTATTTCATCATAAAAAATTTCCTCCTAACACGTACATTCGGTTTTGCTTGCTGTTTTCTCCCAACAATTCCCCAGAAAAACCCTCTGGTTCCGGGATTTTCCGGCAATCTTGCTTTACTTTAGCATGTTTTATAAGAAAAAGAAAGAGGCATTTTTGAATTTTGGCGAAATAGACAAAATACATAAAGAATTATCTATGCGTAAAAAGGACAAAAATTTCTTTTTGTGATTTCTTTTCTCAAATTCAATGTTATAATATTTTCCCATATGAAAACACAAATGCCTGTCCGCCATTGGCGGACAGGCAGGACGGGAGGCGTTTGATGAAGGTACAGCTGCGGAGAGGATCCCTGACGGCGGCGGCGGAGACGGCGGGGGGAGAACTGGTGTCCCTGCGGGACGGGGAGGGCCGGGAGTACATCTGGGACGGGGATCCCGCCTGGTGGTCCGGCCGGAACCCGGTGCTGTTCCCCATTGTGGGGGGATTAAAGGAGGGGAAGGTCTGTTTTGGCGGCAGGGAGTACGAGATGGGCCGCCATGGCTTTGCCCGCCGGAGTGAATTCTCCCTGACGGGGCAGGGGGAGGATTTTGTGGATTTCCGCCTGACGGAAAGCCCGGAGACCCTGGCCCGGTATCCCTTTCCCTTTTCCCTGACGGTGCGGCACCGCCTGCTGGAGGACGGGTTTTCTACGGAGTTCCTGGTGGAGAATACCGGCCATACGGATCTGCCCTTCTGCGTAGGTGCCCATACGGCCTTCCGCTGCCCTATGGAGGAGGGGGAGGCCTTTACGGATTATGAACTGGTGTTCCAGGAGCCGGAGGCTTTGGATTCCCCCCTCCTGACGCCGGAGGGCCTTGTGGATCCGGGCCGCGCTGCCCGGTTCCTGGATGGGGGAGACAGGTTTCCCCTGGACTATGGGGTTTTTGCCGAAGTGGACACCATGATTTTTGAGGGCCTCCGATCCAGGCAGGTGAAACTGGTGAGCCGGAAAACCGGCAGGGGGGTTGCCGTGGAGTTCGGGGAATTCCCCATGCTGGCCTTCTGGACCAAGCCCGGGGCCCCCTTCCTTTGCCTGGAGCCCTGGCAGGGCTGCGCCGCCTATACGGACGAGAGCGGTGTGTTTACGGACAAGCCCCACTGCGTCACGCTGGCCCCCGGGGAGAAGAAATCCCTGGCCTACCGGGTTACGCTTCTGGGGTGAAGCCGCCCCTGCCCGGGGCGTTGAATGGGGCCGAACCGGCGGCTTTGTCCACTGCTTTTTTGGCACGAAGAAGAATCCCCGGCGTCGAAAGACGCCGGGGATTCTTAATAGGTATCAGCCTTTGTATTCCACAAACAGTTCCCGCACGGCGTTGGGATCCGCCGCCTTTTTCGGGGCGGCAGCAGCCGCGGGGGCCGCCGCAGGCTCGTCGTGGGGGCCGTCCCGCCAGGCCAGGAACTTGGGGGCAACCTGGGGGAACAGGGCCAGGGAGAGGACGTCCTCGTCGCTCTTGGCAGTATCCTTGAACTCGGTCCGGTACTTCTCCAGTTCCGGCTGCAGCTGATCCGCCGGGCGGCAGGTGATGACCTCCTCCGGCTTGATGCCCGCCAGGGCCCGGACTTCCTCGCTGACCTCGCCGGGCAGCTGGCCGTACT
Source organism: uncultured Oscillibacter sp. (assembly GCA_910584995.1). Classification (GTDB taxonomy): domain Bacteria; phylum Bacillota; class Clostridia; order Oscillospirales; family Oscillospiraceae; genus Oscillibacter. The sequence continues at coordinate 60,202 of CAJUDW010000010.1, forward strand.
CGCCCTTCAGGAGGCCCTTGGACTCCTTGGGGAAGGTCTTGTACTTGCCGACAACCACGTTCATCACCGCCTGGGTACCCACGATCTGGCTGGTGGGGGTCACCAGGGGCGGATAGCCGAAATCCTTCCGGACACGGGGGATCTCAGCCAGCACGTCGTAATACTTCTCCTCTTTCCCGGCCTGCTTCAGCTGGGAGATGAGGTTGGAGAGCATGCCGCCGGGCACCTGATAGAGCAGGGTGTTGGTGTCCACGTTCAGGACCTTGGGATCCAGGGAGCCCTGCTCCTTGAGTTTCTGTGCCACCTTGCGGAAGTGGGCGGCGGCCTCGCTCATCTTGTTGAGATCCAGCCCGGTATCCCGGACAGTGCCCTGGAGGGTGGCAACCAGGGACTCCGTGGCAGGCTGGGCGGTGCCGTTGGCCAGGGGGCTCAGGGCAGTATCCACAATGTCCACGCCTGCATAGGCGGCCATGAGATACACCATGTCGCCGGTGCCGGTGGTGTTGTGGGTGTGCAGGTGGATGGGGATGGAAACAGTCTCCTTCAGGCGCTTGATCAGGGAATAGGCGTCCATGGGCAGCAGCAGGTTGGCCATGTCCTTCACGCAGATCACATCCGCGCCCATCTGCTCCAGTTCCTTGGCCAGCTTCACGAAGTACTCTTCGTTGTGGATGGGGGAGACGGTGTAGCTGAGGGTGCCCTCCACCATGCCGCCGTACTTCTTGGTGGACTTGATGGCCTGCTCCAGGTTCCGCACGTCGTTCAAGGCATCGAAAATCCGGATGATGTCGATGCCGTTTTCAATGGACTTGCGGCAGAAGGCGTCCACCACGTCGTCGGCGTAATGCTTGTAGCCCAGGATGTTCTGGCCGCGGAAGAGCATCTGCAGCTTCGTGTTGGGCAGGGCCTTGCGGAGTTTCCGCAGGCGCTCCCAGGGATCCTCGTTCAAAAAGCGCATGCAGGAGTCGAAAGTGGCGCCGCCCCAACACTCAAGGGACCAGTAGCCGATAGAGTCCAGCACCTCGCAGGCGGGGAGCATGTCCTCCACCCGCATCCGGGTGGCCGCCTGGGACTGGTGGGCGTCCCGGAGGATGGTATCGGTGATGTACAGGGGCTTCTTAGACAAAAATTCCATATTCTACCTCCAATCAGCCGAACAGGGAGATCAGCACGCCTGCCGCGATGGCGGAGCCGATGACGCCGGCCACGTTGGGGCCCATGGCGTGCATCAGCAGGAAGTTGCTGGGATTGGCCTTCTGACCCTCCACCTGGGAGACCCGGGCGGCCATGGGCACGGCGGAAACGCCGGCGGAGCCGATAAGGGGATTGATCTTCTCCTTCAGGAAGAGGTTCATGATCTTGGCCAGAATCACGCCGCCGGCAGTGCCGAAGCCGAAGGCCACTACACCCATGCAGAGGATGGCCAGGGTCTGGAGGCTCAGGAAGGTCCGGCCGGTGGCCGTGCAGCCCACGGACACGCCCAGGAAGATGGTGACGATGTTGATGAGTTCGTTCTGGGCGGTCTTGCTGAGCCGATCCACCACGCCGCATTCCTTGAAGAGGTTGCCCAGCATCAGGCAGGCGATCAGGGGGCCGGCGGAGGGCACCAGCAGGGCCACAAACACAGTGACCACTACGGGGAAGACAATCTTCTCCTTCTTGGAGACCTCACGCAGGGGCTTCATGACGATTTTCCGCTCCTCCTCCGTGGTAAGGAGCCGCATGATAGGCGGCTGGATCACGGGGACCAGGGCCATGTAGGAATAAGCCGACACGGCGATGGGGCCCAGCAGGGCCGGGGCCAGCATGGCGGTGACGAAGATGGCCGTGGGGCCGTCCGCGCCGCCGATAATGCCGATGGAGCCGGCTTCCGCGCCGGTGAAGCCCATGAAGCGGCAGCCCACGTAGGTCATGAAGATGCCCAGCTGGGCGGCCGCGCCAAGCAGCAGGCTCTTGGGGTTGGCGATCAGGGGGCCGAAGTCGGTCATGGCGCCCACGCCCATGAAGATCAGGCAGGGATAGATGCCCAGCTTGATGCCCAGGTACAGGATGTCCACCAGGCCCGGGCTGACGGACTGTCCCACCGCCACGGTGTTCAGTACAGCGTCGGACACGCCCAGGGACTGCATCTCGGCGATGAAGGCCTGGGTCACCGGTGCGCCGCCGATGAGATCCCAGTGGACATGCCCGCCGGCAAAGAAGATCTCGTGGAACATGTTGGCGCCGGGGAGGTTGGTGATCAGCATACCGAAGGCGATGGTCACCAGCAGCAGCGGCTCGAATTTCTTGACAATGCCCAGCCAGATAAGGAAGCAGGCAATGCAGATCATGACCAGGCTCTTCCAGTTATCCCCCTGGGTGAACTGGTAAAAGCCCGTGCTCTGCAAAAAGTTTACAATAGCGTCCATATAGCGTCCTCCTGTGGGTCACTGGATGACGCACAGCAGGGTGCCGGACTCCACAGCAGCCCCCTTGGAGGTGTTGATGGAGGCGATTCTGCCGTCGCAGGGGCACATGATCTCGTTTTCCATCTTCATGGCCTCCAGGATCATCAGCACGTCGCCCTTCTTCACAGCAGCGCCCTGGGCGAACTTCACGTCCAGAATGGTGCCGGGCATGGGGCTGGTGACCTGTTCGCCGCCGGCGGGGGCGGCAGCCGCAGGGGCAGGGGCGGGAGCGGCCGCAGGGGCGGCTGCGGGCATGGCGCCGGTCATTTCCTCCAGTTCGATTTCATAGGCGGTCCCGTTGACTGTGACGCGATACTTTTTCATGGTTTCTCTCCTTTGATGTATCAATGATTAGAGTTTCTTCATAGACAGGATGCGGATGCCGGTGATATCCAGGCCCAGTTCCTCCGCCACGGCGGCGGACACGGCGGCTATGACTTCCTGCCGGTTCGGTTCCGGCAAGACGGCGGGCGCCGGTGCAGCTGCGGGAACTGCCGTCTGCTTGCCGTGGCCCAGGATGGCGCTCATGATCATCGTCAGCGCGATCAGGCAGATCAGGCCGAAGAAGACAGTGCCCATACCCATCAGGCAGACAAACAACTTTGGATAGTCCATATACTCCCTCCCTAATAAAATAGTTACAGATATTATAACAATGAAAGCATTAAAAGACAACACGACATTTTCGGCTTTTTCCCGTAAGAATTTGGTGAAAATGACAAGGCTGAAAAGGAGTTTCCCTCTTTTTCCAGCAGGGGCATCTGTGATATAATCAAACCGTATATTATCCGGCCGGAAGGGCTCCCGGCGGGGGAAGGGAGGGCGCTTATGCGCTACGGCAGCGTGGTCCCGGCCCGGTTTCTCGCCCGGCCCAACCGCTTCATCGCCCTGGTGGATCTGGATGGGCGGCAGGAGGCCGTCCATGTAAAAAATACCGGGCGGTGCCGGGAACTGCTGGTCCCCGGCGCGCCGGTGTATCTGGAGAAGGGGACGAACCCCGGGCGGAAGACCGCTTACGACCTGATCGCCGTCCAAAAGGGGCAGCGGCTTATCAACATGGATGCCCAGGCCCCCAACCGGGTTTTCGCCGAGTGGGCCGCCCAGGGGGGCTTTGCCCCGGATGCGGCGGATATCCGGGCGGAGTACCGCTACGGCAGTTCCCGGCTGGATTTCTGCCTGGAGACGCCCTGCGGTCCCCACCTGGTGGAGGTGAAGGGCGTGACCCTTGAGGAGGGCGGTGCGGCCCGCTTTCCTGACGCCCCTACGGAACGGGGGGTGAAGCACATCCGGGAACTCTGCGGGGCGGCGGAGGCCGGCCTTGACGCCACGCTGTTTTTTGTGGTACAAATGGAGGGGATATGCAGCGTAGCGCCAAACGACGTGACCCACCCCGCCTTCGGCGCGGCCCTGCGGGAAGCTGCCTGCCGGGGCGTAAACGTTTGCGCAAGAGGCTGCCTGGTGACGCCGGACAGCATTGTCATGGGCGGGCCGATCCCGGTGCTCCTGTGAAAGGGATCTGGCAGCTGTAGGGAAGATGTGAAAAATATAGAGGGTAGGAGCTGTTTTTGTGGGTTTTTTGGGACTGTTTTTAATCGGCGTGGGCCTCTCCATGGATGCCTTCGCCGTGGCCATCTGCCAGGGGCTGTCCATGCCCAGGCTGAACTGGAGGCACGGGGCGGTCATCGCCCTGTTTTTCGGCGGCTTTCAGGCGCTGATGCCCCTTGCGGGCTGGCTGCTGGGATCCCAGTTCGCCGGGTACATACAGAGCGTGGATCACTGGGTGGCCTTCGGGCTGCTGGCCCTTATCGGCGGCAACATGATACGGGAGGCCCTGGGGCCGGAAGAGGAGGAGGCCGCCTGCGCCGGAGGGGAGCGGCTGGATCTCAGGCGGCTTTTGCTGATGGCCGTGGCCACCAGCATCGACGCCCTGGCGGTTGGCGTGACCTTCGCCTTCCTGAAGGTGGACATCCTGCCCGCCATTTTCATCATTGGCGTTACGACCTTCTGTCTGTCCCTGGCCGGTGTGGCGGTAGGGAACTTTTTCGGCACCCGGTATAAAAAGCGGGCGGAACTGTCCGGCGGCGTGATTTTGATCCTGCTGGGGGCAAAAATTTTGCTGGAGCACCTGGGGATCCTGTGAGCGTTTGAAGGGATGCGGCAGGGTGCCGGAGGGATACGGATATATTTCCCGGCAAAATTCCCCCAAAACCCGGCAGGTTTCGTTGGCAACCGTTTTTTCACTGCTATACCGACAGCATCGGACCCAAATATTGGATAAGCGGATAAGGAGCGATTGTTATGGGAAAGTTTGCAGTCAAAACGGTAAAAAGCGGCATCAAATTCAACCTGAAGGCCGGCAACGGCGAGATCATCGCCGTATCCGAGGGCTACAAGGCCAAGGCCTCCTGCATGAACGGCATTGAGAGCGTGCGGAAGAACGCCCCCGAGGCCCCGGTGGTGGAAGAGGAAAGCTGACAAAACCTGCCTGGGATACAAATTGGCTCTGAAAACAGATACGCGCTCCCCCAACAGGGCATGGTGGACAGGCCGCCCTTTGTGGGGGGAGCGCGGTTTGCTGTTTTTACGGGCAGGGGCTATGTCAATATTCCCGGATCAATTCCCGGAATACCGGCAGGCTCCGCTGGATCATGCCGTAGGAGACGCAGGTGCTGAGGCGGAAATAGTCCGGGCAGCCGAAGTCGCCGCCGGGGACCACCAGGAGGTTTTTCTCCTTGGCCCGGTCGGAGAAGGCCTGGGCGTCGCCGCCTGGGGCCTTGACGAACATGTAGAAGGCCCCGTTGGGCTTTACACAGCGGTAGCCGTAAGAGGTGAGGGCCTCGTAGAGGGCGGTGCGGTTTTTGTCGTAGGCCGCCAGATCCGGCCGGGAGGCGGCGCACAGCCCCACCACCAGCTGCTGGAGGGAGGGGGCGCAGACGTGGCCCATCACCCGGGCGGCCCCGGCGATGGCGGCGTAAAGCCGCCCGCTGTCCGCCGCCTGATCCGGGACACATACGTAGCCGATGCGTTCTCCGGGGAGGGACAGGGATTTGGAGTAGGAATAGCAGACCACGGTGTCGGGGTAGAGGTTGGGGATGAAAGGCGGCTCCGCGCCGTCATAGGCCAGTTCCCGGTAGGGCTCGTCCGCCAGGATGTAGATGGGATGCCCGAACTCCCGCCCCTTCCGGGTGAGGATCTCCGCCAGGCACCCCAGGGTTTCCCGGGTATAGATGACGCCGGAGGGGTTGTTTGGGGAGTTGACAATCACCCCCTGGGTGCGGGGGGTTAGCAGGGCTTCCAGGGCGTCCAGGCGGATCTGGAAGGAGTCCGTATCGGGTGGGACGGCGATGAAGGCTGCGCCATTGGCCTCCACAAAGGGCCGGTATTCGGCGAAATATGGCGCGATAGCCAAAATTTCCGCCTCCGGCACTGCCAGGGCCCGGATGGCGGCAATCAGCGCCGGGGCCGCGCCGCAGGTGAAGAAGAGGTTCTGGGGGCGGATATGGGCATCAAACCGCCGGTTCAGATCCGCCGCCACGGCGGCCCGGGCCCCGTCGTCCCCTCCGGCAGTGGTGTAGCCGTGGACAGACAGGCTGTCCCGATCCCGGATAACGGACACAAAGGCCTCGTTTACCTCCGGCGGGGAGGGGATGGAGGGGTTGCCGATGGAGAAGTCAAAGACATTGTCCTTCCCTACCACGGCAGCCTGCCGCAGCCCGTATTCGAACAGTTCCCGGATGCAGGAACGCTTGGAGCCGAGGCCGTACATCATTTCGTTGATCATGGAAAACCGCCCTTCCTTTCCGGCGTGGAACGCAAAAATTATGGAATACAGAGTACCACGGATGGAGGGGACTGTCAAACATTTTCAAAAGGCAGGGGGGACCGCTTTCCCGCGATCCCCCCTGTATCTCATGGCCTTTAGGCTGCGTGAGGCGCCCGGCCGGTATCCTCCTCGCCGGAGGAGCGGAACAGCATGGTGACGCACCAAAGTCCCGCCAGTCCCACCAGCGCGTAGATGACCCGTGACAAAACGGCCATCTGGCCGCCGCAGAGGAACGCCACCGTATCAAAGCCGAAAAGGCCGATGCCGCCCCAGTTCAGCGCGCCGATAATGGCCAAAGCCAGCGCGATTTTATCAATAATCATGGGTTTACCTCCATTCATGCGGGGACTGCCCATAGCTTATCCCGTTTCCGGCGGATTATGCGGCGGATTTTTTCCGGAAAAGCGGCGGGCCCGCTCTTTTCCCGGCGGCCCTTTCTTAGTTGAAAGTTGAATTTTTTTATGCTATGATAACAACACGGCGGGCCGCCTCCCGGCGGAGCCCGCGCCGAACGTTGAAAACAGCCGCGCCAAAGGTGCGGGACAGGGGGATACTATGAATATCGTATGCTTAGACATGGAGGGCGTCCTGGTGCCCGAGATCTGGATCGCCTTCTCCGAGGCCACCGGGATTCCGGAACTGCGGCGGACCACCCGGGACGAGCCGGATTACGACAAGCTGATGGCCTACCGCCTGGGGATTCTGAAGGAACACGGCCTAGGGCTGAAGGAGATTCAGGAGACCATTGCCAAAATCGATCCCATGCCCGGCGCGAGGGAATTTTTGGACGAACTGCGATCCCTCACCCAGGTACTGATTCTCAGCGACACCTTCGAGCAGTTCGCAAAGCCCCTGATGGAAAAGCTGGGCTGGCCTACCATTTTCTGCAACACCCTGGAGGTTGGCCCCGGCGGCGGGATCACCGGCTACCGGATGCGCTGCGAGAAGTCCAAGCTGACGACCGTCAGGGCCCTCCAGTCCATCGGCTTCGAGACCATCGCCAGCGGTGACAGCTTTAATGACCTTGCCATGATCCAGGCCAGCAAGGCCGGCTTCCTCTTCAGGAGCACGGAGCAAATCAAGGCGGATCACCCGGAACTGCCGGCCTATGAGGAGTTCGGCGACCTGCTGGACGCCATTAAGGCCGTGCTGTAAGCGCGCAGGGCCAGCAGCGGCCCGAAGGCCGCCTTTGCGGGGCTTGCGGAACAAACAAAATTTGCGTTCAGGAAGGGAGTCGCCCATGAAGGAAAAATTTCAGCATTTAGGCTTTTATCCCGCCGATATCCTGCTGCCTAGGCAGGGGACGGACATGGCCCGCTGGGCCGTGGTGGCCTGCGACCAGTTCACTTCCCAGCCGGAGTACTGGCAGGCGGTGGAGGAGACCGTGGGGGACGCCCCCTCCACCCTCCGCCTGATCCTGCCGGAGGCACGGCTGAACGACCCGGATGTGGAGAACCATATCCGGGACGTCAACAACGCCATGACCAGGTATTTGGAGGCGGAACTTTTTGAGACCCTGCCCCAGTCCCTGATTTACGTGGAGCGGGCCCAGTCCGACGGTAGGATCCGCCGTGGCCTTATCGGCATGGTGGATTTGGAGCAGTACGATTTCACCCCCGGCTCCGGCGCCCTGATCCGGGCCACGGAGGGCACCGTCCTCTCCCGCATCCCGCCCCGGGTCCGGGTCCGGCAGGACGCCCCGGTGGAACTGCCCCATGTGATGCTGCTGATTGACGATCCGGACCGGACAGTCATCGAGCCCCTGGCCACGGCCTCCGGCGGGATGGAAAAGCTTTACGATTTTGACCTCCAGCAGGGGGGCGGGCATCTTGCCGCTTGGCGGCTGACGGAAGCGCAGATGCTGGCGGCGGCAGAGGCCCTGGGAAAGCTGGCCTCCCCGGAGGAGCAGGAGAGGAAATACGGCCTGAAGGACGCCGCGCCCCTGCTCTTTGCCGTGGGGGACGGCAACCACTCCCTGGCCACAGCCAAGCAGTGCTATGAAAACCTGAAGCGGGTGACGCCCCGGGAGCGCTGGGCGGGCCTTCCGGCCCGGTACGCCTTGGTAGAGGTGGTGAACAACCACGACGATGCCCTGCAGTTTGAACCTATCCACCGCTGCCTCTTCGGCGTGGAGCCGGAGAAGGTACTGGAGGCTTTCAAGGCCTTCTACCCCGGTGCTTACGAGGGGGAGGGCGCCGGCCATACCATTGCTTACACCCACGGGGGAGGCACAGGCCATATCACCGTGCCGGAGCCGAAGATGCAGCTGGCGGTGGGCACCCTCCAGGCCTTTTTGGACGAATATGTGAAGACTACCGGCGGCGAGGTGGATTATATCCACGGCGGCGAGGTGACGGACCGGCTGGGAAGCCGTCCAGGGAACATCGGCTTCAAGCTGCCCGCCATGGGGAAGGAGCAGCTGTTCAAGACCGTTATGGCTGACGGCGTGCTGCCCCGTAAGACCTTCTCCATGGGCCACGCCCAGGACAAGCGTTATTATGTGGAGGCCCGGCGGATTAAATAACCGGGAAATACGGGCTTTCGTGTTTTTTAAAAATCGGGGCCGCCCTTTTTGGGGCGGCCCTTCCCCTGTACAGGGAAGCGGCCCTGCCGGCGTACACGCCGGCAGGGCCGCTGGATGCTTCTGGGCAGCCCCCGGGCTGCCTGGGGGCGCAGGGGGATCATTCCTCAGGTTCTTTCCCGGCCTCCAGGGCGCGGACCCTCTCCTCCAGCGCTTCTATCTTTTCCGTAAGGGACAGGAAAGCGGAGAAGACCAGGGCGGCGATAAAGGCGCAGGCTGCCCCGGCCGCAAAGAAATGCCGCTGGAAATCAAAAAGCGCAGAGCCGCCGAAAAACAAAAAGACAAAGGAGAAGATCAGTACGACCGCGTAGATCTGCAGGAACCGTTTCATTCAGATGCCCTCCCGGTATATGACGGCGCGTCCGCGCCGCCGGATAGAGCCAGTATACCACGCCCCTGGGAGGTGGGCAAGCATTTTCCTGCCAGGAACCCCTGGAAGCGCCGCTTTGTATCCGGGGTCTCCGGTACGGGCGGCGTATTCCCAGGAATATGCCGCCCGTGCCGGACGCCAGATCCGGCCCCTCCCATAGGCCCGGGCCGCCGTCTCTGAAAAAACCGCCGCCTGACGAAAAATTTTAGTTGATCATTCCGGCAGAATATAGTACAATAGGCCCCACAGTCCTCCGCATACAGCTGCGGAGCCGGTCTCGCGCAATGGGAGCCCGCGAATCATGTCAGGCGGGGAACCGAGCAGCATTAAGCGGGATGCCCCATGTGCCGCGAGGGCGCCGGTTCCGTGGCTGTATACGGAGGGCTGATCCTGTTTGCTTTTGGGAGGCGCCGCCATGTATCAGGCCCTGTACCGCAAATGGAGGCCCAAGACCTTCGCCGACGTCACCGGGCAGGCCCATATTACCGGGACGCTGCGGCGGCAGGTGGCCGAGGGCCGCACGTCCCACGCCTACCTGTTCACCGGGACCCGGGGCACCGGCAAAACCACCTGCGCCAAAATCCTGGCCAAGGCCGTCAACTGCGAAAACCCCGTGGACGGCGATCCCTGCTGCCGCTGCCCCTCCTGCCTGGGGATTGAGAGCGGCGGCTTTTTGGACGTTCTGGAACTGGACGCCGCCTCCAACAACGGTGTGGATCAGGTCCGGGCCCTGCGGGACGAGGCGATCTACACCCCCGCCAACGTGAAAAAGCGGGTCTATATTGTGGACGAGGTCCACATGCTGACCCCTGCCGCATTTAACGCGCTGCTGAAAATCCTGGAGGAGCCCCCGGAGCATCTGATGTTCATCCTGGCCACCACGGAACTGCACAAGGTGCCTGCCACCATCCTCTCCCGGTGCCAGCGGTTTTCCTTTAAGCGGATCTCCCCCCGGGATATCGGGGAGCGGCTGGCCTTTGTGGCGAAGGAGGAGGGCATCAACCTGCTGCCGGAGGGCGCGGAACTGCTCTCCCGCCTGGCGGACGGGGCCCTGCGGGACGCCCTGAGCCTGCTGGATCAGTGCGCCGCCGCCGGAGGCACCATCGACGCCAAGGCGGTATTGGAGGTGCTGGGCCTGGCGGGGAATCTGGAAACCGCCAGGCTGATGGAATTTATCCTGGGACGGGACGCCAAGGCGGCCCTGCTGCTGCTGCACCAGCTGTATAGCGGCGGCAAGGACGTGGCGGCGGTGCTGGGGGAACTCTCCGCCCTGACAAGGGATCTTCTCTTGCGGAAAACTGCCCCGGAGGGGAGCGCGTCCCTGCTCTCCGGCGGCTACGACGCCGCCTCCCTGGATCGCCTGGGGAGGGATGTCTCCGCTAACCGCCTTTTATACCTTGCTTCCACCCTGCAGAAGACGGCGGCGGATCTCTATTTCAGCGCCAACCGCCGTACCGACGCGGAACTCTGCCTCCTGCGCCTGTGCGACGAGTCCCTTTCCGGGGATTTGACGGCCCTGGCCGCCCGGATACAGCGGCTGGAGGAAGGCCGGGATCGGGACCGGGCCCTGCGGGCCGCCATGGTGCCGCCGCCCGCAGCCCCGCAGGGGGCGGCAAGGCCCGCCCTGGAACCGGTAAAACCTGGGGTGGACGTCCCCCCGTGGGAGGATCCGTCTGCCCCGCCTCTGCCGGAAGAACCCCCATTACCGGAAGAGCCGCCCCTGCCGGAGGAGCTGGGAGGCCGGATCTACGACATCCCGGAGGACACGCCGGAGGAACCCCCTGCCCGGACGCCGGATCCGCCCGTCCCGCAGGGATCGGAGCCTTCCGCGCCGCCTCCCGCCCCGCCCTCCGGCGTGCTGGATGGGAACTGGTGGCGGGCCCTGGCGGAAAGCTGCAAGGGCCGCCTCCCGCCCATGTACCGGGCGTTTCTGGACATGTGCGGCGGCGTACTGGAGGGGGATTCCCTGACGGTTTTCGCCCCCGACGACATGACGCTGGGCCGGTTGGACAACGACCGGGTCAAGACTGCCTTGGCGGAGGAGGCGGCGAAGGCTGCGGGAACCGCCCCCCGGGTGCTGCTGCGGGTGGGGGAGCCCCCCAAGGCCTCCCCGGAAGAGAATTTGAAAAACCTGCTGAAATTCGGCAGCCAGTTTGACAACATTAAAATTACGGATTAAAAAAGGAGACAGAGGATTATGGGATACAGCGCACGCCGCGGATTTTCCAGCGGCAGTATGAAGCCCACCGGCGCGCAGCGCCAGGCGGAGGTCCAGCAGAAGATTGCCCAGATGCAGGAGGCCATGGCCGCCGCCCAGGAGGCGGTGGAGGCCAAGGTGTTTACCGCCAGCGCCGGCGGCGGCGCGGTGGAGGCCAAGGTCACCGGCAAAAAAGAGGTGCAGTCCATCGCCATCAAGCCGGAGGCGGTGGATCCGGAGGATGTGGAGATGCTCCAGGATCTGGTGGTCTCCGCCGTCAACGAGGCGCTGCGCCAGGCGGACGAGGCCATGGAGCAGAGCATGGGCGGCGTCACCGGCGGGCTGGACCTGGGAGGCCTCGGCCTTTGATTGAAAAGAACTGGGGCCGGGTTTTCCCGGCTCCGGTTTTTTCAAAACCCTGCTCTATATCGTCAATATTGCAGACAGGAGGAACAGTTATGAAGCCTTTGTCCCGGCGTACCGCCGGCTTTACCGATTCCGTCATCCGCCGGATGACCCGCATCTCCAACCAATACGGGGCGGTGAACCTCTCTCAGGGGTTCCCGGATTTCGATCCGCCCCAGGCCATCCTGGATCGCCTGGCGGAGGTGTCCCGGGAGGATTTCCACCAGTATTCCATTACCTGGGGGGCCCAGAACCTGCGGGAGGCCTTGGCGGAGAAGCAGGGCCGCTTTATGGGCCGGCCCATCGATCCCAACCTGGAGGTGGTGGTGACCTGCGGCAGCACAGAGGCCATGATGGCCGCCATGATGACAGCGGTGGATCCGGGGGACAAGGTGATTGTCTTCTCCCCCTTCTACGAGAACTACGGGGCGGACACCATCCTCTCCGGCGCGGAGCCTGTCTACGTGCCCCTGGCGCCGCCGGACTTCCACTTTGACCCGGAGGTTCTGGAGGATGCCTTCCGCCAGGGGGCCAAGGCGCTGATCCTCTGCAACCCCTCCAACCCATGCGGGCGGGTGTTCACCCGGGAGGAACTTTTGTGCATCGCGTCCCTGGCGGAAAAGTATGACGCCTATGTCATCACGGACGAGGTTTACGAGCATATTGTCTACGCCCCTCATGCCCACACGTATTTCGCCGCGCTGCCGGGGATGTGGGAGCGGACCATCTCCTGCTCCTCCCTCTCCAAGACCTACTCCATTACCGGCTGGCGCCTGGGGTACACGATTGCCCCGCCGGAGGTGACAGAACGGATCAAGAAGGTGCACGATTTCCTGACGGTAGGCGCGGCCGCGCCCCTCCAGGAGGCGGTTGTGCCCGCCCTGCGGTTCGGCCCGGGCTATTACCGGGATCTGCTGGAGAAGTACACCCGCAAGCGGGGGCTGTTTTTAAAGGGCCTGGACGATCTGGGCATCGTACACACGGAGCCGGAGGGGGCGTATTATGTCCTGCTGGACATTTCGGAGTTCGGCTTTGACGACGACCTGGAGTTCTGCGAGGTATTGGCCCGGGACGTGGGCGTCGGGGCGGTGCCGGGTTCCAGCTTCTTCCGGGAGCCGGTGCGGCACCTGATCCGGCTCCACTTCGCCAAGCGGGACGAGACCTTGTGCGGTGCACTGAACCGGCTGGAGGACATGCGGAAGAAGATTCCCGCCAGGCGGTGAGAAAATTCTCCCGGCGCCTTGCAAAGGGGCGGGCGGTGTGGTATGCTGTACCATATATGGAAGCAGGGGAGGCAGACCTCCCCAAGGCCTGCTTTGCGGGCGCGGAGACACATACAGGAGGCGGAGATCGTGGGAAAGAGGCTATGGAAACGGATTTTGAGCGCGGCTTTGGCGGCGGTTCTGCTGCTGACGCCGGTGTTTGCGGCAGAGGGCGGCGACACAACGCCCCCGCCTACCAGCGGCGACTGTGGGAGCGGCGTTGCGTGGAGTTTTAATAATGGGGAACTGGAGATTTCCGGCTCTGGCGCCATGACGGAGTTTGCCAGTGCTTCGGCGGTTCCTTGGAGTGCGCATGTGGATAAGATTAAGTCCGTCTCGATTCTTGAGGGCGTAACAACCATCGGCGCATATGCCTTTTATAGATGTAAAAATCTGGAGAATGTCAAACTCCCCCGGGGAAACATGACCGCCATTGGCAAGTATGCCTTTTCCGGCTGCGGAAGTCTGGCCAAAATTGAACTTCCAAAGAGTTTGGTGAAAATTGACACCTGCGTTTTTTTGGACTGTGTTCGTTTGGAAGAGATTGTCATCCCGAGCAGCGTGACCGGCGTAGGTACGTCCGCGTTTGAAGGGTGTACCGAATTAAGGACAGCCAGCCTTTCCGATAAAATGACGGAAATCAGCGACTATGCCTTCAAGGGCTGCAGCCATCTGGAAGGAATTACGATTCCGGAGGGCGTAACCAAAATCGGCGATTCGGCGTTTCAGGATTGTTCGGAATTAGGATGGAACCCCCAGGTGACCCTGCCGGACAGCTTGACCAGCATCGGCGAGGAAGCTTTTATGAATTGCCAGAACCTCAGGCAGATTACATTTCCTGCCAAGCTGGCCAGCATTGGGGCAAGGGCGTTCTACCGCGCCGGCCTGAATGATGATATTGAGGTTCCCGCTTCCGTCACGAGTGTCGGTACGAATGCCTTTTTCGAGTGTATGTTCCGCTATATCCATTATTTTGGCGATGAAACAACGGGAAAAACGATTTTTAAGGAATATTTAGGAAATGGATCCGGGATGATAGAGGTCCATTTTGTGAAGGACGTAGGCAAGGAAGAGCCTTCGGATTGTATGCACCCGGGACACGAGGCGGGAAAATGGTGCGAGGATTGCCAGAAAGGTTTTGACGGGCTTGAATCGATTCCGGGAGAGCATGAACTCCCCCCTGCGCCTGAGCACATTGAGAGAAAACAACCCTATCCGCCTGTGCCCAAATGCGAGGAAGCTGACAGTGTTTTGTATTATAGATGTACGAGGTGCAGTAGGAGTGTTGTCGTAGAGGCAAAGGCTGCGATTGAACCCCATACGCCCACCGTAAAATTGGAGGGTATTCCGGCGACCTGTACGGAAACGGGTTTTACGCCTCAAACAGCGTGCATGTATTGCAGTATGATTATGCAGGAGCGGAAGGAGATTCCTGCCCTTGGGCATACCATGGTGCCTGAAAAAGGGGAACCCGCCACCTGCACAGAGCCAGGGCATAAGGACGGGAAGATCTGCTCTACCTGCGGATTTGACGAACGGGAAGAGATCCCGGCCCTGGGGCACGACCTTGAAGAGCATAAAGCGGTGCCCTCCACCTGCGAAACGGACGGCCATGCCGCGTATAAAATATGCAAGCGGGAAGGCTGCGGCTATCAGGAAGGAAAAAATGAGGTAGTCCGGCCCAACAAGAAACACAATGAGAAGGAAGAAGAAGTACCCGGCACCAATACGGCTACCTGCGGCAAGGAAGGAACGGTGAAAATCCGGATCTTCTGCACCAATGTGAACGAGGATAACGATCCCTGCGAGTACTACAAGATTGAAGAACGGAAGAGCCCCATTAACGACAATCACACGCCTAAAGCGGTAGAATACCTGGCCCCCACCTGTACGGAAAAGGGCCACGAAGCCGGAACCATGTGTGAAGTCTGCGGCGTGAGAATTAAAGACGCGCGGCCCATCCCGGCCTTGGGCCACAAGTTCGATGAAAAAGTAGACGTGATCAAAGAGGCCACCTGCACAGAGGACGGCCTGAAAAGAATCACCAGCACCTGCACGGTCTGCAAAACGGCGGAGACCAAGGAGGAGAAAATTCCCGCCGGTCACAAGCCCGGCCCTGATTCCGCCCCTGTGATTGACAAGGCCCCCACCTGCGGCGAGGCGGGTTCCCAGCACGTCACCTCCAAATGCACCGTCTGCGGCAAGGAGTTCACGCAGACCAGCGTCATCCCCGCCACCGGCAAGCACACCTTCAGCGAATGGACCGTTACCACCGAGCCCAGCGAAACCGCCCAGGGCATGAAGGAGCGGACCTGCAAGGTCTGCAAATTCAAGGAAGTGGAGATGATCCCCGCCACCGGGGAGCCTGAAGTGGAGACCTTTACTGTCACCTTCAACGCCAACGGCGGCACCCTGGCCGGGGAAACCACCCGGACAACGGATGCGGACGGCAGGCTGCTGACCCTGCCTGTCCCCACCCGCAGCGGGTACGACTTCCAGGGCTGGTTCACGGCGGCGGACGGCGGCGACCGCATCATGTCCGACCATGTCTACACCAAGGATACCACTCTCTACGCCCATTGGCAGCGGGACGATGGCAGCAGCGGCGGGGACGATGCGGAACCCCCCGACGGCGGTGAATACCCCGTCTACTGGGATCGGCCCTCCCACGGCACCCTCTCCGTCAGCCCCACCCGGGCCAAATCCGGCAGCACCGTCACGGTGCGGGTTTATCCCGACTCCGGCTATGAACTCCGCTCCCTGTGGATTGTGGATCGGAACGGCCGCCAGATCAGAACCTCCAGCAGCAGTTGGAACCGCTACACCTTTACCATGCCCAACTCCTACGTGGACATCGACGTTTCTTTTTCCAGGAGCCGGGGCGGATCCTCCACGTCGGCTGTCACCAGCCCCGTGACCCCTGGCACACAGAACGTGCCCACTTATCCCTCTCCCACCTTCTACGGCCAGCCTGCCTTTGACGTGCCTGCCGGATATTGGGCGGCAGGGGAGATCGGCTGGGCCATCCAGAACGGCTACATGATCACCACCGTGGATGGGGCCTTCCTCCCCGATAGCCAGGTGGATTACCAGCAGATCTGGTCAGTGCTGACCCAGGTGCTGGCCAAGTCCGGCATCAGCGTCACAGAAAACAGCCTGCGGTCCATCCGCAGCGGCCTGGCGGACGGCAAGGATCCCTCCGCCCCCGCCAGCCGTCAGGAGATCGTCACGGCCCTGTACCGCTGCGCTTATCTGGTGAAGGGCGGCAAGATCACTGGGGGAGACCTGAAAGGGTTTGCCGACGCCAGCCGTGTGTCCGGTTACGCCAAGGAGGCCATGGGCTGGGCTGCCGCCAACGGTATCATCAACGGCACGGCGGACGGGAAGCTGAACCCCACTGCAAATATCACTCGGGCCCAGTACGCCGTCCTGCTCTACCGCTTCTGCCAGAATATCTGACAGGTGGAAGGGCGGCCATATATCCAAATCGAAGTACAGGCGGGAAGAAACCACGGTTTCTTCCCGCCTGGATTTCTTTTTTTGGGAAGGGCGTGCCCGTAAAGTTTTACGCAAACTCCTGTTGCTTTGCGTAAATTTACGAAAACAAACGTTTGTGCAAACTTTTGTTTTGTACAAAATGACAAAAAATAATTGACAAACCGGGAAAAACGGATTATGCTGGATGTAGTACAGCCGCTGTCCCGGCGAATTTCCGGCACGGCGGCGGAAAGAGGAGGAATCAGAGATGAAGAAAACCCCCGTGAAGATTCTGTCGCTGCTGCTTGCGCTGGCAATGCTGTTGCCCCTGCTGGCGGCTGGCGCTTCCGCCGAGGAAGAAAAGGCGGAAGGCTGGTGGACGGAAGAGGTTTGGGATACGGAAATCCTGGTGTCCCTGGGCGCGAAGCCTCCCGTGTATAATAAGAACGCCAAGCGTTACGAGATCAGCACGCCGGAAGAGTTATTGTTCCTGTCCGGCGCATGGAAGTCCGCCGACACCAACAAGGACGGCCAGCCCGACGCCCCCCGGGACGGCAGCTACGTCCTGACGGCGGACATCGACATGGGCCCGCTGATGGAGAAGATCGGCAAGGCCATTACCGAGGCCTCCGGAGAGGAGACCGAGGGGTTCATGCCGCCCCTGTCCGGCAACAAGGACGAGAACGCCGATAAGACCGACGGCTGGTTCAAAGGCCGGATTGACGGCCAGTTCCACACCATCTCCAACCTGCGGATCTGCCGGAGCGACAGCAAGTATTCCGCTCTGGTGGGTTATCTGGGGGATGAGACCTTTACTTCCCCCTCCATCCGGAACCTGGGGCTGGTGGATCTGGCCATTGAGGGCAAAAAGACCTGCGGCGCTTTTGCAGGCGTCAGCTACGGCACCATTGAAAACTGCTTCGCTACCGGATCCATCAAGGCCAAGGAGACCACTGGCGGCCTGGTGGGCAAGTGCGAGGGCCCCATCCGCAACAGCCTTTCCTACATGAAGATCAAGGCCAAGGAGTTGGTAGGCGGCCTCACCGGTACCATTGAGACCGGCGGTTCCGTGGAGAACTGCTACGTGGGCGGCACGGTGAAAGCGGCGGACGGCAAGGTGGCCGCCGGCGGTGTCAGCGGAGGCTTCGCGGCGGCGGAGTATCTGAAAAATACCGTCTCCGTAGTCAAGGAAGTCTCCGGCGATGAGGGCGCGTCCAATATCGACCGTTTTGTGGGCCTGCTGGACAGCGAGAGCGGTGCCAACATGACCGGCAACTACATTTGGGAGGGCGCCGTGCTCTCCGGCAACCAGCCTCTGGAGCATCCCAACCGGGCCGTGGCCACGGCTGTGGACGCCAGGACCCTCCAGGGCCAGGAACTGTATCAGAAGACCCTGAAATGGGATTTTGCCAAGACTTGGAGTTGGGTGGGCGAGCCGGAGAACGGCTATCCCATGCTGTCCGGCTTTGTGAAGGCCGGCAATGCGCCGGAACTGGATACTGCGGAGGATCTGGTTTTGGAGCAGCCCATCCTCCTGCTGGATGACCAGCTGGTGAACTGGGTGGCCAAGGGGGCGAAGCCCACTGTCAGCGTCCGTCTGCTCCTGCCGGAAGGGGCCAAGGCCGAGAGCCTGAAGGTCTTCTACGGCAAGGCGGGCGAAGAACTGAAGGATTCCGTGGACGTGGCCAACGGCAAGGCCGTGCTGCCGCTGAAGGATCCTGGCATGTATGCCTATTATGCCGCTGCTGTTGTGGATGGCAAGACGGTTACTGTGCCCACCGATACCAGCGCCCCCCTGCCTCTGGAACTGGATGACGGCGTGGTGGACACGAAGCCCAGGGAGATTCTCTGCCAGGTGGGCGAGACCTTTGCGGAAGTGAACCTCAACTGGATCACCGACCCCGCTGTGACGGATTCCCGTGCCTGGTACCGGGCCAAGGGCGAGACCTCCTGGAAAGAGGTGAAGGGTGAGAGCGTCCTGCACTATCTGACCAAGGGATGGGAAGAGGTTCAAAGCCATTCCGCCGTGCTCACCGGCCTGGAAGCAGAGACCGAGTATGAGTACGCAGTAGGCGGCGTGTACAAGGGCAAGGAGGCCCGCAGCGATGTCCACAGCTTCACCACCCTGCCTGCCTCCGGCCCGTTTACCTTCATGATGTACGGAGATCTCCAGGCGGAGGAGCCCTCCGGCTACGATCCCTTCCTGAAGACCATGGAGGAGTTTGTGGCGAAGCTTCCGGTGCAGCCGGACTTCCTGCTGAACACCGGCGACATAGTAGATGCGGGCTACAAGAGTTCCCAGTGGGCCTCCTTCTTCGATGTGGCGGGGAGCCATATGGCGGACGGGCTGAACATCCTGCTGCCCGGTAATCATGAGAACGCCGGAGACCTGCTGTATAAGCAGTACGGCGCCCGGACCAGCCTGCCCAATGAGGCGGAGTACGGCCCCCTGGAAGGCACCGGCTGGTGCGTGGTGGGCGACGCCTGCATTGTCTTCATCAACGCCGATCCCTATTCCGGCAAGAAGGGCGCGGACATTGAGGCAGACCGGGCCAAGTTCTTTGCCGAGCAGACCGCCTGGGCCAAGAAGGTCTATGAGCAGGCGGACTGCACCTGGCGGATTATGGCCGCCCATGTGGGCACCTATATCATCAACTTCAGCGATCCTGCCGACTATCCCTATATCCCCAAGCTGTGCGATGAACTCCAGGTGGATCTGTATATCAACGGACATGACCACGAGTATATCCGCACCACCGTCAAGGGCAATGAAATTCAGGATATCGGCAAGGGTACTACGTTTATGACTTGCAGTTCCCTGGGCGAGAAGCTGGACGCCTTTGAGGAGGACACCGCAGGCGGCAAGTTCGCTGTGGTCCACAAGGACGGTGCGGATGAGTCCCAGCAGATTTTCAGCATGATCACAGTGGATGAGGACGGCATCCATGTGACCGCCTATCAGCGGGGCGTGGAGGAGGACTGGTCCAAGTACGATGTGATTGACCAGTACGACATTACCGCCAGCCTCAGCAAAGGTGAGGCCAAGACCCCTGCCGCCGCCTGATCGGCTCCCGGGAACGGAATTTTGTACTTGAAACGAAGAGGACGCCCCACGCTTGCGCGGGGCGTCCTCTTTGCGTATCAAAACATATATTTCCTATCCTAATTTGACAAGGTTTTGTTTTTTGCCTCGGCTGCCTGCGCAAAACGGACACTTCAAAGCCCCTTTTGTGCAAAATATTTTTTCTCCATACCCGCTGCGGAAAAAGGAATTGAAACTTTTGGCTGCCTGTGGCCGGAAGGATTTTGCAGGCTGCTCCGGGGCTATGGCTCCGGAGCGGCAGATCCATATGGCTTCATCGTCCGGCAGCCGGACTATATCAGTCCCATCCGCTTGGCTGCCTTTTTGGCTTCGGCCCGGCTGGTGACTTTCAATTTCCTGAATATATTCCGCACGTGGGTTTTCGCCGTGGGCAGTTGGATATCCAGCAGGGAGCAAATGGCCTCGTTGCTTTTGTCCTGGCTGATTAGGCGCAGGATCATGGTTTCCGTCTGGGTCAGGCGGGGCGGCGGGCCGTCCAGCGGCTGGAGGTATTGGCCGCAGTACCCGGCCTGTACCACTGTGCCGGATAAAATCCGTTTCCAGTAATCCCGCTGCACCGCTTTGTGGTCATATTGTTCCAGCAGCGGCAGGAGGGCGGCCCCCTCCCTGGTAAAGACCGCCGTATACCCGTATCTTTCCCCCTGTTCCAGTGCCTTGGCAAGGTACTCCTGCCAATCCCCGCCTTCCATGCGGAAGCGGCAGACAGCGATCAGGATCAGGGTTTCCAGCATATCCAGAGGGCGGGCAAACCGCCGCGTGCAGTCCAGCACCTGGCCCAGCAGAAGCAAGGCGGCGTGGTGCTCCCTGCGCTGTATGCAGCAGCGGGCCTTGGTGAGATAGCGGTAGCAATCCGTCCCGCGGAAAACCTCTTCCTTGGGGGACAGCCGGGAGAACCAGACAGAGGCAAACACGCTGTTCTCCAGCAGGCTCAGGCGGCAGCGCATGGCGTCGATGTTGGGCAGCAGGTATCCCGCCCCCGTTTGCTCCGCCTCCCCCCGGAACCGGAGCAGCAGTTCCCGGGCCCTGCCGGTATCGCCGGCTGCGGACAGCGCGCGCACCAGCAGGGCAGTCAATACAAACTGCATTTCCGGCGTGCCTCTGGAGCGCAGATCCTC
The DNA here is from genome assembly GCA_910584995.1 of uncultured Oscillibacter sp. Lineage (GTDB taxonomy): Bacteria > Bacillota > Clostridia > Oscillospirales > Oscillospiraceae > Oscillibacter. The sequence continues at coordinate 80,982 of CAJUDW010000010.1, forward strand.
CTGCCAGGCGGCCAGGGAAGGGAGTTGCCCCGATATATCCCCGCTCTGCTCCAAAAGGATTTCCGCCAGGGCAAGATCCGTCAGGCCAACGCCGGACCGGCCCAGGATCTCTTCGGCGGGAGGGAGAATGGCACGGAGAAGGGATGGATCACGGAGGAGCCATTGGGAAAAGTCCTTTCCGCCCCGCAGGAGGCTGGGCTGGCAGCCGGTTACGCATATTTCCGGCAGGGTCAGGGATTTGGATGCCAGAAGCTTATGGGCTGCGGGGAGTTTTTCGGACAGGCCCTCTGTTCCCCGGTGGGGCAGGGCCAGATCCAGATAGGCCTGGAGGCCCCGCGCCCGCCGGTATTCGCCGCCATGCCGGTCCATATGCCGGATGTACAACTTTAAAGCCTCGTACCACTTTTCCGACTCCTCCGGCCGGAAGGCCATGGAGCGGAGCATGCTCATGGTGCAGATCATATCGGGGGAACTGCGGAGTTCGTCCTCCGTCAGCAGATCATAGTAGTCCCGTATGGCATAACAGGCCCCGGTTCCCAGATAGCGCCGGGCATTTTGGGAGAGGATGTCAAGGATGTCCTGACGGCTGCCTGCCTGCCGGTAATGGTACAGGGCGCCGCAGAGGTCCTGCCGGCGGGCATACCAGCGCCCGCCGGTAAGATGGACGGCGCGGAGGCGGTCCGCCGGATACCCGGCCAGGATGTTCTGCTGCAGGTACGGCAGAAGGAACCGCTGGTCGGCGATCTGCCAGAGATCCCCCTCCCGCCGGATCAGTCCTGCTGCCAGCCGCAGGGTTTCTAATGTGGAAAGGATATCCTTGTCCCCGGTGAGCATCTCCGCCAGGAGAACGTCAGACCGGTTGAACAGGGAGAGTTCCGCCAGCAGCTGCCGCGCTTTTGGCTCCAGGGGGAGCAGGGCGGTTTCGTTCAGGTAGGCTCCCATTTTCCGGTACATGGCCTGGAGGGTCTGCTGAAAGGGCTTCCCAGCGGAAAGGGATAAAAGGAGGAGGTTGACCGCGGTGGGACAGCCCTCCGTCTCCTCCCGGATCCGCCGGAGATCGCAGATGGATAGGCGGAGATCCCGGGCGCGGACAAGCTGCGCCAGGCAGTCTATATCCAGCGCGAGATCGGCGGGCCCCAGCTGGAGCAGTGCGCCGGCGGCCTCGTAGAAAGCAAGGGGCTCCGGCAGCGGCCCCCGGGAGAGCAGGATAAAACGCTGCCCCTGGGGGGCTTTTTGCAGAAGCGTCTGAAGCTGCTGCCCGTCCTGGGGCCGCAGCGCCTGGAGATCGTCCAGAACAACCAGCCGTTCTTTTGCGAAGCGGCCGGGAAGCCGGTTTTTCCGCAGGGAGAGGAAGGCGGCGTCCCGCCTTTCCAGCAGATTTTTCACGGCGGCGGTTTTCCCCCAGCCGGCGCCTGCGGAGAAGAAGATGATTTTGTTGTGCAGTATCCCCTGCTGAAAGGTGTTCCGCAGGCTGTAGGAAATTGCGGGCTGTACTTCCGGCATATGCTCCACCCCCGTTGAGACGGAAATCTTCCATTCCCCGCCGGGGGCCGGGGGGATGCCCCCGATTCCGGCAGGGCCGCCTCCGGGATCGGGCGGCGGTAGAAGTGATCCTTATTTTAACAGATAGGCGGGGCAGTGTAAATCTTGCCGGGCGTTTGGGACTTTTTCAAATCAGCAGGCAGCATTTGCTGGCTTCTGGTTTTGGGGGCGGGACACTGCGCCGCTCCGGCTGAGGGACGTTTGCCTGCATGGCGGCGGGGTTGCCGATTTCATCCACCCGCAGCCCCAGTTCACCGATGATACCGGAGTACCATAATACCTGGTTCCGGAAGAAGCCGTTGATTCTTGCGGGGCTTATGCCGCTTGTGAACAGAAGCTGAAGGTTGTCCTGGGAGAAAATATCCGGCAGATGCTCCCGGATGCGATCCAGGAAGGGCTCGGCGCCAAAATGGGTGTGGGTGTACCGGTAGAGTTCTTCCCCGAAGCTGGCGATGCAGTACTGGCTGATGCGGTCTTTTTCTGTGGGATCCCACCACAGCGGGATTGACGGGCTGTTTGTAATGGAGTCCAGGACCGCGTCGATCTTCTGTGCCATCTCCACAACCGCATAGAGGATCCGGATATTTTCCGGATCCTCCAAAGCCGTATTGACCTGCTCCACAGCGGCAATCCCGCCCCGGGACGGGTGATGGTACACGGCGTATCCGGCCCCGGTGTTTGACGCCAGTACCTCAAACAGCCTGCGGAGTCTTGTTTGGGGCAGGCTTTGTTTATCTTCATGGCTTAACCGGAGATAGGTTTCCACCCCGATGACATAGCCGTTAAAATTGACCAGCGCGTCCGGCTTTTCTGCGGAGGCGAGAAGTTCTTTCACTTCATCGTCGCTCCGGCATTGATGGATCAGATCCCGCAGCTGATCCGATATTGCTTTCGACAGCGCCGCGATCTCTGTCTCGCTGTCTCCCAATATGATATAGCGGGCGTTATAATCATATTCGGATATTTCAGGGCCGTTGGCGTGGGTCAGACGGATCCGGCTGCGGGGAAAGTATATGCTGCCGGCAATGTATTGGGGTTCCCCCGGGCCTTGCGGGCCTGCCGTCTGGGTTTCCTCCCGTACAGATGAAAACTGCGGGACAGGGGATTGGGCGAGGAACGTATAGGTTGGGGTTGAGGGGCGGGCAGGGGGTATGGGCGGCGGAGACGGCGTGTGCTCCGGGAGTTGCTGGGGGATCAGCATAGGCGGCGGCCCGGCGCCGGCCCTCTTTTTGTCAGAGGCGGACTGTGCCTTTACCTGCTTCTTTGGCGGGCTCATGTTCATTCCCTCCTATTCTTTCTGCGATGCCGTGGGGCAATGGCTTGCTGCTTTTTTCCAGTTCCCATTTCAGGGATTTCCCGATATCGGAGAGCCGGGGCCCCTGCCTCCCTGCTGCGGACGCTGCAACGTACGCACCCCGGACGGCAGAAACGATGCGGGCGGGGCTCAGTTCCGCTTGGGCCAGCTGCGCATACGGGATTTCCTCCCCGCACCGCTCCGGCGGCAGCATCCGCCGCCACAGGATCTCCCGCAGCCCGGCGTCCGGAAGGCCGAACCGCACAATGTAGTGCAGCCGCCGCAAAAACGCCTCGTCAAAATTACTCAGCAGGTTGGTGGATAAAATGGCCACCCCGTCGTACTGCTCGATCTCCTGCAATAAATAGGAGGTGGAGAGGTTGGCGTATCTGTCGTTTCCCGAGGATACCTGCGCCCGCTTTCCGAAGAGGGAATCCGCTTCGTCAAACAGAAGGACGCAGTGGTTTTCCCTGGCACTGCGGAACAGGCGGCCAAGATGCTTTTCCGTTTCCCCTACGTACTTGTCCATGACCAGGGAGAGATCCGTCCGCAGCAGCGGCATCCCCAGCTTGTGGGCGATGGCCGAGGCAGCCAGGGTTTTGCCGGTGCCGGAGGGGCCGTGGAACACTGCGGTCACGCCCTCCCGCTGCCGGGGCAGGCCCCAGTCCGCCAGCCTTCCGCCGCAGAGGGCGGCCTGGCAGATGGTTTCCAGCTGTTCCGCTACTGGGCGGGGCAGCACCATATCCTCCAGGGCTGCGCCGGTCTCATACCGTACGCCGAACGATAATGCCCCGCCGCGGCGGAGCATGGCCTGCCGCGTGTCCGCTTGCGTGACCCTTTGCCGCCCGCAGGACGCGGCAATCCTGCGGGCCAGCAGCGCGGTTTCCCGCACCGTCCCGATGGAGGCAGCCCCCAGAGGCGCGGCCTCCGGATCCCCGGAAGGGACGAAGGCGTCCCACACCGCCTGCCGCTGCCCCGGCGAAAGCTGCCGGGGCAGGCGTACTACCTCCTTTGCCACCTGCAATGCCCCGTCCTCCTCCACCAGGGCGGCAAAGGGTACGCCGTACCGGCGGCAGAGCCCTTCCAGCCGCCGGAAGATGCTGTCCTCGGGGTCCGGGGAGGCACAGACGGGGGCGTCCATAAGGATGGCCAGTGCTGCCATCTCCCGCAGGGCCTGCTCCTGATCCGGCAGGGCATAGTGGGAGAGATCCGCAGGGACGGCCCATACCACATTCCCGCAGGCGCGGCGCAGGAGGGTTTTCCGCCCGGAGCCGCCGGGGGCGCACAGGTACAGCGTGTTTCCTGCCCCCCAGGCGCGCCACTCCTTCACCTGGGCAAGGGCGTCTTGGAAGAGGGGGATCCACGTTTCCCCCGCCTCTGTCAGGGGCGTGCAGCCGGGGATTTCCGCCATCGAGAGTCCCGTCAGGAAGGCAAGGGCCGTGCGGCACAGGATCAAGGGCCGCTCCAAGGGGTAGGCTGTGAGGGCGGCGGCGGTAAGCAGCAGCCCGCAGAGGGGATTCTGCCCAGCCAGATCCGCCGGCGTCTCGCAGCTGCCGGGGCAGATTGGGGAGATCAGCTGGAGCCCGTATTCGACTGTAGGCAGGGACAGGGCGTATTTCCCACGGAATATCTGCCGCAGCCCGCCGTCTATCTCCAGAGCCAGTGCCGCCATTGCCAGGAGGAAATCCCGCTCCCCCAGCCGGAATTGCAGGCGGAGGGATGGCGGGGCCAGCCGGACACTGCCGGAGGACTGTTCCCGGGCCAGAATCATATGCCATTGCTCCCGGCACTGCCCCGCGTCCGCCTCCTCTGCGGACAGGGATCGGAACAGCACCAGATAATCCCAAATGCACTGGGCGTTGTTTTCGTAGCCGTCCATGATCTGTCACTCCAAAATCCACTGGCTGTCCCAGGGGCCGTCCAGCCGGGCAGGCGGCGGGTCCGCTGTTTCCGCGCCGCTGTCCAAATAGCTGTGCCCGTCCAGCGTGGCGGTATCTTCCAGCCGCACTGCCGTATAGGGAAGGCCCAGGGGGATAAAATCCTCCAAAACCCCTTTCAGGGCGGACAGCTTTTCCGCAGGTGTACCGGCGGGAAACAGCAGCGTCACGCCGGGCTGCCCCCCGCCGTAGAGCCGCTTGCAGCTGTCCCGCTCCCGGGCCGGGCGGATCTGGTTTTCCCACTGGAACTGCTCCACGATTTCGCATGTTTGCCCGGTCACAAGCCTTGACAGCAGCCGGAGCCCCTTTTTGGTGCCTCGGAGCCGGTTCAGTTCTATGGCGGCGGCCAGCAGTTCACGTTCCGGCAGGCCCGGCTCCATCCAGGAGGAGGCCCCCAGCCAGCGGTGCAGATCCGGCAGGGGATTGGGGCTTTCAGGGGACAGCCGCTCAGGAAAGGCGGACAGTTCCCGGTTTACGTCCATGTAAAGGGACTGGAAGACCCCCAGCAGCTTGCGCAGGGTGTGATCCCCCTGCATTACGGCGGGGAGCATACTGTCGATGGACAAGCCGGGAAAGGCCAGCTCGTAGCTTTTCAGCGCGTCTCCCGGCTCAACGGTAAAGCAGAGGGACAGTCCCGTTACACCGTAGAGCAGGAGATCCGCCGCTGTGCGCACCAAAGCCGGTTCCATACCGCAAATGGGGCCGGGGGAGGGGCCGTCTGTAGCATAGACCCGGACAAAAACCTGTCCGGACACCTCCAGGGACAGCCTCAGCCACTCCATACCGGCCCTCAATCCCGGATACCAGCGGGAGAGGTATATGCCGTTTTCAAATTGCCCGCATTGGGTGAGATCCCAGTCGGACCGGTACCGGCGGAGTGTCTGTTCCATCTTCATTTATTCCTCCGTCAGCTGAAATTCTGCCAGATAGGGCAGGACATCGGGATCCAGCCGGATCCCGCCCTCCTGGGTGTGGCGTCCCCCTCCGGACAAGGTCCGCAGTTCCAGGGCGCGCACCGCCTCTACACCGGGTACGGCGCTCAGGGCGGAAAACAGCGCCGTATAGGAGATCCCCGCCCCGAACCCCAGCGGCCCCGTTACGCTGTCGGTGTGGGCCAGGGCCGCCGTCCGCAGGGGCTGCGCCGTGCCGCTGAACCGGGCGCGGACATGTACTGCAATGGGGCAGTAGCGGGGGCCCCGCACCTCCAGGGGCGTGCCGATCATCCGGAACGGCTCCAGCCACTCCCGCAGCCGCGTTTCCTGCCAGCAGGTCAGGGGCGGAAGGGGGAACGGTGCCCGGGGCTTTGCCAGCAGGACCACACCTGCGCCCGGCTTTCCCAGGCTTGCGGCGGGGACCGCCTTTACCCGATCCAGGGATAGACCGGGGGTGCCCCGGGCCAGCGCCTCATAGTCGGAGAGGGACACCGCCCGGGCAGGGGATTCCAGTTCCTTCGCTGCGTGGAAAAAGGCGCTTTTTCCGTCCACGGCGTCCTGTCCGCCCCAGGCGGAACGCAGGGTGCGCAGGGCTATACCCTCCTGTTCCAGCGTGCCGCCTGCGCCGTTGGCCTTTGCCCCCTGTGTGCAGGCGCAGCCGGTTACCAGGACTTTCCCGGCGGAGGGGATGCGGAAATCCCGTCCGTCTCCGAACCGGAGGGTTTTGCGGGCGGCGTCCCACCGGCAGCCCCGGGGTAACGTCCGGCCCTCCTGGGGCAGGCACACCGGACAGTCGTGCCAGACGCCGTTTTCCTCTATCATCAGTTCCAGGGAACCGGGCAGGATCCCGTCTTCCTCCAGGCGGATTTCCTCCCCGGGCAGTTCCCGCAGCGTGTGGAGGGCGGGGAAGCCTGGCTCCGCCGCCGCTGCCCGGATGATTCGGGCGGTCCCGCTCTGCATGCCGCATATCTGGCCGTCCCGGACAAAGAGGAACGGATCCTCCCGCCAGCCGTCCTCCTGTGGGGAAAAGAACCGCAGCGATTGGTTCCCGGCCCAGCCCGATGGCAGGCGATAAGGGGGCGTCAGGTCGGTATACCGGCTTTTGGTATGGCGCTGTTCCAGCGTCACCGGGTACAGGGCCGCGGCGGAGATCCGGGGCTCACCTTCGATGTCCCCTTGTATCAGCAGGCGCAGGGTATCGGACGCCGCCGGGACTGTGATGGTGACATACCCGCTTTGCAGCAGGCCGCAGGTGCCGTCTACACAGGAAGCGTCCTGCCATGCGCCGCCCGCCCAAATCCGGGCTGTCAGCCGGATGGGGGGCGGCGTATCTGCGTCCGGCGGGATCCGTCCGGGCTCCGGCTGCAATTCCAGCCAGAGGGGGACGGGGCTGCCGGGAGCAAGGGGCGCGGTACAGTTGATTTCCAATGCGGCAGGCCTATCTATGATCAGCGGCACATTCTCCCGCAGTACGCTCCGGCCGGGGCCTTGTATCAGCGAGGCCTCCCGTACCTGGGATTCCCCGTCCGGCGGCGCGTCCACAACCTCGAAGGGGACGCCGTCAATGGTAAAACGCATCCCGATCCGGGGGATGCCGCCGGCGGCAGGGACCGCCATCAAGCGGGCCGGGGCCGGCGCCTGGGGGCGTTTTCCCAAAAGTTTCAGGAAGGCGAGATAGTGCCGTTCACCCAGGCTGTTGATCTCCCGGTTCTGGGCGGCGGAGAGGCAGGATGCAAGTTCCAGCAGTGCCACCGCTGGATCGCTGGGGATTGTGTCGCTCCAGTCGGGGATCAGCTGGGTTATACGGGCGCAGGCGCACCGGTACAGTTCCTCCTGGTTCCCGGTGTCCGGATTCAGGGAGTACACAGGGATCCCTCCTTTTCCAGCAGATGGACCGTGTGGACGCCGGGCAGCGGCAGGGCGTAGGGGTCGTCCACCTGGGCGCAGTCCAGTTCCCGGCCGTCCGGCGCCGAGGCGGTCAGCAGCAGCTTGACAATGGAAATGCCCGGAAGGCAGGATTGAAGATAATTTCGGGTTTCGATTTCATTTGGCAGGCATCCGATCTGCCAGCCTTTTCCCAGGAAATGCCCGGAGACGGGATGCAGGAAGCGGTTTAAGGCATCGCGCACCATATGCCGGACGGCCTCCGGGCCTTCCGCAGGGCGCAGCCAGGCCATGGCGCTCACCGGATAAAAGACCGGCTCCCGCGCCACGATGCGCAGGCCCAGGGCAGGCAAGGCGCTGCACTGTTCCAGAAGATGTTCTATCTGCCCCTTCCTTTGGGAAAAGGCCGCCTCATGGCAGAGGATATCCCGCATCAGGGCAGCTACATACAGGGTTCCGCCTTCCCGGACGCAGCGGGTGCGGAGCACATCCCGCAGCCGGCCGCAGATCACCTGCTCTGCATCCAGAGGGGATACGCACCGCCCACCGTGGTGCCGGAGCGATCGGGCACGGTCCAGGAGCACAGGCTGATCCTCTGCCGGTGAACCGCCAAACCCGCCGGTCAGGGCAATCCCGCCCACCGGCCCGCCCTGAAGGGGGGAGAAGGTTTCCGCTTTCAGGCACTGGACGCTGCCCTCCGCCTGAAGGCGGACAGCGCCGCAGACCACCTGTTCCAGGCAGGGCGGTTTCCCCGGCTGCCCGCCGCTGTCCTGCAGACACAGCCACCAGCGCCCCAGCCCAAACCGCAGGCTCCGGCTGCCCATGATGCCGTCTAACACCATCATGCCGCTATGGGAAAGGCCGCCGGTGCCGTCCTCCAATATGGCCAGGGGCCGTTCTGCGCCGTTTTTCCCGGCTTCCCAGGCGGCAAGTTTCCGGCCGGGTACTCGGTTTTGCAGTGTCAGGTACAGCCGCAGAAGCCGCTGAGAGGGCGGTGCGTCAAAGCCCAGCCACCAGCAGTCTCCCGGGGGGCCTGCCGCCGGGAAAAGCGGCCCATGGGGGTTGGCCGGAGCGTGGAACACATTTTCCAGCTGCCCGCGGACGGACAATTCCGCCGGTGCGTTTTCTAAACAAGCGGAGAACCGCAGGCCGGTGATCTCCGGCGCGTGACAGCGCCGGGGCAGCCAGCCGCTGTTATCTGCCCGTCCTATCCGCCACCGCAGCCATAGCCCGGTGTGGCCTCCTATCTCACAGGGGGCGGCGTCCTCCGGCCAGAGGAATGAGGCTTCCATATGGGCTGCGCCTGATCCCGCATCGGAAAAGCAGCCGGTATACCCCTCCGTGCCGGGGATGGGCAGCCAGATCTGCCCGTTCCAGTATTCCCAAAGCACCTGATCAGCCCGCACATCCCGTGCAGGGGGCGGGGGCACCGGCAGGCGGCGCATGATGGGACGGTATACGGCCGCCTGTTCCGTGCCGGGCAGCAGTTCTTCCCGCACCCGGATGGACAGGGTAAAGGAAACCGTAAGCCGCGCCCCCCGCAGCGCCAGCGCGTCCGGGCAGGCAAGGCAGCAGGTGCTCCAGGCCGCTGGGGCCTCCCCAAAGGGGAGCCAGCGTTCCCCGGCGCAGGGGGCGGCCCCGTCCCAGATCAGCGCGGGGGGCAGGGCTTCCCGCCTTGCGGAAACGGCAGCGGGGCCGGCAGATCTTGCCGGCAGGCCGGCGGCAGGCAGACGGCAGCGCAGGGCGTATCCGTCCGGAGCGGGGGGCAGGCGGAACAGCAGATGGTGGTTCTCCCGCACCGGCGCGGCCAAGGGGTATTCGCTGCCCGAGGATCCGATTAGCTGCCAGCAGGCGGCTGAACCACAAAAAAGCGCCAGCATCTGCGCCGGCGCCTCCGGCAGGGCCAGCGCCGTCTGGCAGCCGTTCCGGGAACGGAAGGCGTCGGGATGGGAAAACTGGATCTCCGGCCCGGGCAGTCTGCCCTCCCGGAAATCAAAGAGCCTTACGGGATGCCCTGGGGTGGGAAGCGGCAGGGGGAATACCTCCCCGCAGCTTGTGCAGAACAGTTCGGTCAAACGGACTGCCTCCGCCTGGGCGTCTTCCGCCGTCTGCCACAGCCGCCCGCCGTCACCGGACAGGTAGAATTTCGTCCCTGCGGGAACCGGGCATCCCTCCGGGGCGTCCAGGGCGGCATAGGTGCACGTAGGATCCGGATCCAGGGGCTCCAGCGGCCAGCCCTGTAAAAAGGCTAGCTGGTGCTTCTCCGGCAGGCGGGCAAGGCGCGCCGCGGAATCCCTGATTAGTTCTGCGGCGGCAAGCAAAATGGCGGACTCCATCTCCCCGCCGTCTGGGCTGTACCGCCACTGGGGGAGATAGGAGCGGATATATGCGTGGAAGGTATCCCAAAAGGAATCCAATGCCTGTCACCTCATCTGTTTATGAATATCATGGGGGATTTAGCCTGTCTGGAGGCTGACCGGCAGGCTGTTGGTGATCCCGGAGCGCCGCACTTCATAGGAGACCAGGGCGATCAGCCGCCCTTCCTCCGGGCGGCGGTCAAAGTCCACCCGGATGTTCCGGATCCGGGGTTCCCACGTTTGAAGGGCGGCGATGACCTCCTGGCGGATCAGGTTACAGGTGGTGGTGTCCATCCCCTCAAAGGCGTACTGATCCAGCCGCGTGCCGAATTTTGGCCGGAAAGGGCGTTCTCCCCGGCGGGTGGAGAGGATCAGATGCACCGACTGGGCGATTTCCTCCGCCTCGGTCAAAGGGCGGAACCGGCCCAGGCCGGGTTCCAGATGGCAGGGGAATGACATGGCTGCCATGAAAAACGCCTCCTTCCTGTCAGTTCAGCTGAATCACGCCGCCCTTTACCTGGGTGACGCCGCCGGAACTGATCTCCAGCTGGCTCTGCCCGGATACCTTCGTGGCCATGGCCCCGGCAATTTCCGCCTGCTGGCCCTTGGCTTCCAGCTTGTTTCGGGCGGAAACGGAAATATCCTGCCCGCTCACTTCCACCGTCCCCTTTGCCTTGATTTGGATATTGCCGCTGTTGTCAAAGGTGATGGACGCGCCGCCGCAGGCGACGGTGAGTTTTTTCCCGGCGGCCAGGGTGATTTCATCTTTTTCCATATCCAGCAGGAGTACAGGGGTGTCACTGCCCTTTCCACGGAGCGTGGCCGTCTGGGGCTTGTCCTCCAGCGTCAGTTCCAGCCCGCCTGCGGTGTGGATGGTGACGGCAGTTTGATCCTGGGTGTCGTCCAAGGTAACGCAGTGGCCGGAGCGGGTCAGGAATTGTTTTCTGTCGTTTTTCTCCGTCCAGCATTGGGCGGTCTGGCGATCACCCTCCGGACGGTGGACGTGGACGATCCCCGGCTCATAGCCCGGCAAGGCAGGTAACTCCACCTCCACCACATCCCCAATCTCCGGCAGCCAGTAGAGGCCGGAAACGCTCTGTTCCACCCGGGCATAGACCGTATCGTTCTCTTGGCCATAGGCGCCGACGGACACCTCCACAAGGCCCTTGTCCTTTTCGCCGGGGTAGGCCGTTACCCTGCCCCGCAGGATCTCCCGCTCTGTCATGCGCTAATCCTCCGCTTCAAACCAACTCTCAATGCTCATGTGCGGTAAAGTATCATAGGAAAACTTTGTCGAATTGACAGCCGCCCCGCTATGCCGAATTAAGAAATATGTCTCTTGAAAGCCGGTTCCTATTATGCTATACTTTTCAGAACAAACCGATAAATCGGAAGCGTCAGAACCGGCAATGGAACTATCAGCAGATATTGATGAACAGA
>CAJUDW010000011.1 GCA_910584995.1 uncultured Oscillibacter sp.
TATCTGGGATTTTATGATGGGGAAAAACTGATTGCTGTGATGGATTTCATCATGGCCTACCCGGATGAATTAACAGCCTTTATTGGATTTTTTATGACGGATGTGTCCATACAGAATACTGGAACAGGGAGCAAGATTATCAATGACCTGTGTGCTTATCTGTTCCGTATTGGGATGGCGAATGTCCGCCTTGGTTGGGTAAAAGGGAATCCTCAAGCAGAACATTTTTGGCACAAAAATGGTTTTAGAGAAACAGGAGTTACATATGATACCGAAAACTATACCGTAATTGTTGCCCAACGAGGTTTATGAATTCCAGTTTATTGGGCAGCCATCCACCAAGGAATGGCTGCCCACTTTGGATATTTTAATGGATGGTTTGGTGAAGACGCTTTCAGCAACACCAATCCGAAAAGGGGGAAAGTGTCTGCCGGATTTCGGAAAAAAGAGGGGATCGGCTGTGCCGATCCCTCCCTGTTGAAAAACTAAATTGAGATCCCAGATTTCCCGGCATTACAACGGAACAATCCTGGCGCTGCGCTGCCAGGCCCGTTCCGGGAACCGCCCAAGACGGCGCCCGGGCCAAAGGCCCAAAGCCCGCTTCCCATCAGGAAGGCCGCTTCTTTCCGGTGATCTCCTCAATGGTCTTCAGCAGCAGGGACAGATCCATGGGCTTGAACAGATGGGCGTCAATGCCGCTCTCCTTGGACTTCTGCTGATCCTGCTCCATCACATTGGCCGACAGGGCGATGATAGGGACCCTGGCAAGTTCCGGATCCGGCAGGGCCCGGATAGCCATGGAGGTCTGCCAGCCGTCCATCACCGGCATCTGCAAATCCATGAGGATCAGATCGTAGTCCCCCGGGGCGGCGGCCTTCATCTTCTCCAGAGCCACCCTTCCGTCCTCAGCCGGGTCGATGTCGAAGCCCAGCTTGCTGAGCAGTTCCATTTCGATCTCCCGGTTGATTTCGTTGTCCTCCACCAGCAGAATCCGCTGGGCCTCCTTTTCGGAGGCAGCTATCTCCCCCTTGGGGGCAAGGGGCTGGAGCCGGAGGGTGATAGTGGCGGTAAATGTGCTGCCCTTGCCCACCTCGCTCTGGACACTGATGGTACCCCCCATCATGCTTACGATATTCTTGGCGATGGTCAGGCCCAGGCCCATACCGTGGACGCCGCTGAGGGTGGAGTTCTTCTCCCGTGCAAAGGGCTCAAAAATCCGGTTCAGAAACTCCGGGCTGATACCGATACCGGTATCGGACACCACCAGGCGGTAAACCGCGTAATTGTTGGCCAGTTCCTCTTCCTCCGTCAGGACGACGGAGACCCGGCCGCCGGGATTGGTATAGGTCAGGGCATTGTTGGCCAGGTAAAGGACCAGCTGCCGCAGCTTTTCCTGATCGGCGTACACGGCACTGTGGTGGATTCCGCCGCAGTCCAGCGTCAGGGCAATATCCTTCTCCCTGGCCTTGGCCCGCAGGAAGTCGCCTCCCTTCTCCAGGGTCTCCCGCAGGTCGCACTCCGTTTCCTCCAAAACCCCCTCGCCGGACTGGGATGAGAATTCCAGCACCTTGTCAATCATCTCCAGAAGCTGGCGGCTGGCTGTCTCCACCCGGCCCAGGTAATCCTTGGCCTCCTCCGGATTGCCGAGGTTCAGCTTCGCAAGGGAGGTAAACCCGAAAATGGCGTGAAGGGGCGTCCGCATGTCGTGGGACATGTTGGAGAGGAAGGTGTTCTTGCTGGTAATCGCCAGGTTCGCCTTTGTCAGGGCCTCCGCCAGCAGGGACTGCTGCTCCATTTGCTTTTGGATTTCCTCGTCCACCCGGCGGTAACCCAGCACCACCTCCCGGACGTGCTCCCCGGCGCCTACGTTGACGGTCCGCAGTTGAATATACTGGAGTTCGCCGTCCACCAGGACCCGGTAGTTAAAGTAGTATGTCTGGACATCCGACAGCCGCTTCCGGATGTAGTCCGGCGCGGTGGCCGAAGCCACGGTCTCCCGCTCCTCCGGATGGACCCATCTGTCCACGTATTCCTCCACATAGCGGGTATAGGGGAGCACCCGCAGGCAGCCGCCGAACAAGGGGCCGGTCCGGCAGCTGAGCCGGTAGGGCACAATCTGATCCCTGTCCAGATCCACATAGCAGATGGACTCGTAGTTCACGCTGAGGCCCTCGATGACCTCCAGCTGCCGCAGGTACTCCTGGTTGATGAGGCTCCGCTCCTTGTCATACTCCTGGATCAGGTGCTGGATTTTCTGCTCCTTTTCCAGTTTTTCGTTAACAAGGCGGGCCTTTTCCCGCAGGATCCGTTCCCGCTTTTCCGTAGCGTCCCCAAGGAAGACATAGAAGATGTCCCCCATGGTATCACTGTGTACAAAGTGGCCGTAATCCTCAATCCAGCGGATGGAACCGTCCTTCCGGCGAATGCGGTATTCCACGTAATCCAGATCATAGCGGCTGGAGGTAATCTGCCGCCAGATGCTCTCCTCCACTTCCTCCAGTTCCTCCGGATGGACAATGCCCCGGAAGGAGTTCCCGGTCCACTCCCGGAATTCCTCCATGGTCTCGCACTGGAAGATACGGAGCAGGCCCCGGTTGGCGTAGATAATCTCCTCGTCCCGGTCCGCGTGATAGATCAGGAATCCCCCGGGCATTTCGTCCATAAAATAGGCGAATGCGCTGGTCAGGCCGTCTTCCTTTCCCGCCTCTCCGCCGGGTGTCTCCTGCAGGCCGCCGGACTCCTGCCGGGACCACAGCATCCGCAGGATTTGTTCAATCAGATAACGTCCATGCTCTTGCTCGCTCATGACGGTATCCCTCCCCCCTGTCCTGAGGAAAAATTTTATCATAAAAAAAGGAATTTGTCATTAGATCAACAAAAAGATTTTTATTTTTTCCTATTTTTTTATGTAATCCGCTCTTCTTCCCCGGCAAACCCTTCCGGCAGTCTGCAGTCCGGCGGGTATTTACCAACGATCCGTCCAGGAAACGACGCCGCCGCCCTCCGCGAAGGGCTCCGGCACGGCATCCTCACCCAGCATCTCCGCCCGGATGGCCGCGGAGCGGTCCGGCACAGTGTCCGGGCCGTATCCGGCAAAGGCATGGCTGTCCATAAGGATCGCCCCCACCCGTTCCATGTCCGCCAGGTTGGCCCGCTGGATCTCCTCCGTCTGAGAGGAGCAGCAGTCTGTGAGGACAACCGTGTTGTATTCCAGGGCGATGGCGTCGTAGCAGGTGGTACGGATGCAGTTAGGGGTGGTGGTGCCTGCCAGCAGGACCGTGCGCACGTCCAGCCGCCGGAGGATCAGATCCAGTTCCGTCTGGAAAAAGGCGCTCCACCGGGGCTTGATGATGGTATAGTCCCCGGGCTTGGGCCGCAGGGCCTCCGGGGCCTGGGCGCTGTTGAGGCCCTGGGAGCCGGGGGTACAGGCCCGGCCTCCCGCCTTCCAGCCGGCGTAGCGGGTCAGTTCCACATCGCTGCCGTCAGACCGGTAAATCCGTTTGACAAAAAACACGGGGATCCCTTTGTCTCTCGCCAGATCCAGTGCCTGGGCGCAGGCGGGAACCGTGGCTGCGGCGCCCCGGATGCAGTGCCCCCCCTGGGGGTCTACAAAGCCGCTCTCCATATCAATGAGCAGAAGAGCGGAACGGGTGGGATTCGGTTTCATGCTGCTGCCTCCTTTTAAAGCAAACCTTCTGTTTTTTGAAACACATGGATGCGGAACGAGATCCGGACGGACAGGGTTTCCAGGGCCGCCAGCCGCTCCGATCCGCTTTTTGGGGTCTTCCAGTAATAGGGGGTCATTTGGAACAGGTTCCGGATGTCCTCCGGGCTCTCCAGGGCAGCGCGGCCCTCCACCGGGAGGATGGTCTCATAGGCGAAGCCCGGGTAAGGGGTCTCCTTCTCCTCATTGGGATAGGGCCGGTCGTAGAGGGCCTGCTTCAGTTCCCACAAGTGATCCGGCCCCGGCACCACGTAGAAAAACCGTCCCCCCGGCCGCAGGACCCGGCGGAACTCCTCCAGCGCCAGGGGGGAGAAGCAGTCCAGCAGCAGATCCAGGGAGCCGTCCCCCAGCGGCAGGCGGTAGGAGGAAGCCACAGCGAATTCCACGCCTTTCTCCCGCTTCGCCGCCGCCCGGAGGATGGCCTTGGAGATATCGATCCCCGCCGCGCGGGGCTCCCGGCCCGCCTCCAGCAGGGCGCGGAAGACGCCGGAAGTGTAATAGCCCTCGCCGCAGCCTGCATCCAGCACCGCCGGGGCGGGGCAGGTGCGATCCAGCGCCAGCCCCTGCAGGGCCTCCAGCAGCGGGCGGTAATAGCCCTTGGAAAGGAAGGCCCGCCGGGCTGCCGCCATCCCCTTATCGTCGCCGGGATCGGCGGAGTGCTTCCGGTTGGGGGGCAGCAGGTAGGTATAGCCCTCCCGGGCAATGTCATAGCTGTGGCCCCGGGGGCAGAGATAGGCCCGTAAGCCCCGCTCCAGGGGCTCCCCGCAGACGGGGCAGCAAAAAAGGCTCATCCCTCCCGCCCCTTTGTCACATCGTGTATCCACTTCCCGTCCCGAATCCGCCAGGCGCAGAGGGGCACCTTTAGGCAGCTCTCCAGCTGCATGGCAATGGCAATCGGCCAGCAGCCCAGCTTGAACACCAGGGCGAACAGCGCCGTAACCGGCAGCGCCACAAACCACTGGGGGAGCAGATCCAGTGCGGTGGCCCAGTTCACATCCCCGCCGGAGCGGAGAACGCCGGTGACAGCGGAGATGGCGTAGGCATGGAGGGGGATACTGGCAAATCCCGTGGCCGCCATGGCGGCGGCAATGGCGGCAGACTCCCCGTAGAGTTTGAAGAGGGGGAAGATCACCGGCACAAACAGCACCGGCACCAGGATCAGGGCGCACACGGCGATGCCCCCGCCCACCAGCACGGCAAACAGCAGCAGCGAGCGGCTGAGGGCCATCACCTGCTCCCGGCTCCGGCCCTCGCCGATGGCTTTCCCCACCAGCACCCCCGTGGCGGCGCCCAGGCCGAAGCAGACCACCAGGAACAAGCGGTTCAGGTTGCCGATGACGGCGTTGGCCGCCAGCATTTCCACGGAGTTGTCCGTATAGCCCAGGATTACTGTCAGCAGGGAGTTGCCCATGCCCCAGACGGCCTCGTTGAGGATCACCGGGGAGGAATAGCGGAGGAACCGGCGGACCATCTCCCGCCCGGGCCGGAAGAAAAGGCCCAGATCCAGGGGGATTTTCCGGCTCCGGAGGGCGCAGAAGGCGCAGATCAGGAACTCCGACACCCGGGCCAGCAGGGTGGCCACAGCCGCACCCTCCACACCCAGGGCGGGAAAACCGCACCGGCCAAAGATGAAAAGATAGTTAAGTCCCGTATTCAGCAGGGTGGAAAAGCCGAAGACCAGCATACCGAAATTGGGGTTCTCCACACTCCGCTGGGCGCTGGCATAGATGGAGGAGAGCATGTTGAACACATAGGAAAAGCCGATGACCCGCAGATAGGGCGCGCCCAGAAGGCTCCTCTCATGGCTGTTGGAGAGCAGGTCCATCACCTGCACGGGGAAGAGGAAGAACACCACCGCCAGCAGGCCCGTGATGGCCGTCCCCAGCAGGGCGGCCACGCCCAGCGCACGGCTGACGCTCTTCAGATCCCCTCTGCCCCAGTATTGGCTCACCAGGATCCCCAGGCCGCTCTGGACACCGAAGACGACGCTCAGCAGCAGGAATACCGGCACGTTGGCGGTGCTGACGGCGGCCATCTCCTCATTGCCCAGGCGGCTGACCATGAAAGTGTCAATCAGGCCCAGGGAGAAGGTGATGAGGTTCTGCATAATCATGGGAAGGGACAGCTTCCAGAGCCTCGGATAAAAGCCCGGCTCCCGGCGAAGAGAACGAAACATAGCAAATCCTTTATCAAACAATTCTAAAATAAAAATTCCCTGCCCTGTCACAGCATAGGCATCCGGCTGTCGTGGTGCCGGCGGAGGGCCTGGACGCAGGCGTCAATGTCCTCCCGGGTGGTCTCCGGGCCGAAACTCAGGCGGATAACCCCGGCGGCAGTCCGCTTGGGCAGGCCCAGGGCGGCCACCACATGGCTGGGTTTGCCCTGGTGACAGGCGGAACCTGCGGAGATGCAGATATCCTGGGCCCCAAGATCGTTGACGATGTTCTGGCTGGGCCAGCCCCGCAGGGACGCCGCCAGGATATGGGGCGCCCCGCCGGCGCCAATCAGTTCCAGATCCGGCACGGCGGAAAGGGCCTCCCGGGCGTATGCCTTGACATCCGCCATGCGGGCAGTGGCCTCCGGGAGATCCGCCGTCCGCAGTTCCACCGCCTTGGCAAACCCGGCTATCTGGGCGGTGGCCTCCGTACCGGCCCGCAGGCCCCCCTCCTGGCTACCGCCTGCCAGCAGCGGCTTGGGGTTCCGGACACGGGGCCCGATATAGAGGGCCCCAATCCCCTTGGGCCCGCCAATTTTATGGGCGGAAATGGTGATGAAATCCGCTCCCAGGCCCTTGGCCTCCAGGGGGATCTTCAAAAAGCCCTGTACCGCGTCCGTATGAAGGAGCGCCTTCGGATTCCGTTCCCGGAGCCCCCGGGCGATCTCCGCCACGGGATAAACCGTGCCCAGTTCATTGTTCACCAGCATCACGGACACCAATACCGTGTCCGGCCGGACGGCCTCCAGCACCCGTTCCGCCGGGATCTCCCCTGCAGCGTCCGGGGCAATATACGTTACCGTGAACCCCTGCCGCTCCAGCCATTTGCAGCTTTCCAGCACGGCGCTGTGCTCCACAGCGGTCGTAACCACATGGCGCCCCCCATGACGGTTCTGCCAGCAGGCGGCGGCAATGGCCCAGTTGTCCCCCTCCGTGCCGCAGGAGGTGAAGCGGAGTTCCGCCCCGGAACAGCCCAGGGCAGCGGCCACGGTCTCCCGCCAGCGCTCCACCTGCTTCTTCATCTCCAGGCCCATGGGGTACTGGGAACTGGGGTTGCCGAACTCCCCGGCCAGGACCTGGTACATGGCATCCGCCACCTCCCGGGGGACGGGGGTTGTGGCGGCGTGGTCTAAGTAAATCATGGAAAAACTCCTCTCCCGATCCCCGGGCGGCACGCAGGCAGGCGTCTTTGGAAAACAGGGGGCTTGCCCTGTCCGGAAATCCAAGGTATAATACATGTGTTTCCGCCCTGCGGCCCCGTTTGGGGAATACGCCGGGCAGGCCTGATTATTATACAGACATTTCCGAAAAAGCGCAAGGAGATTTCATGAAAGTTGCCATTTATACCTTGGGCTGCAAGGTAAACCAGTACGAGACCCAGGCCATGGAGCAGCTCCTCCGGGAGAGGGGCCACCAGGTGGTGGATTTCTCCCAGGAGGCAGATGCCTACGTGGTGAATACCTGCTCCGTCACGGCGGTCAGCGACCAGAAGTCCCGGCAGATGATCCGCCATATCCGGCGGCAGCGGCCCGGGGCCGTGGTGGCCGTGTGCGGCTGCTATCCCCAGACCCACGCCGCGGATATGGAGAAGCTGGACGTGGATCTGGTCTCCGGTACCGGGGACCGCTTGGGGTTCCTGGATCTGCTGGAACAGGCGGGCCAATCCCGGCTGGAGGCCCTGGATCGCGCCTTTGACCGCCGCGCCTTTGAGATCCTCCCCGCCGGGGGGCTGGAAAACCGGACCCGGGCCATGCTGAAGGTGGAGGACGGCTGCGTCAATTTCTGTTCCTACTGCATCATCCCCTACGCCCGGGGCCCTGTCCGTTCCCTGCCTCTGGATCGGGCGGCGGAACAGGCGGAGGGGCTGGCGGAAGCCGGCTACCGGGAGATTGTCCTGACGGGCATTGAGATCTCCTCCTGGGGCAGGGATCTGAAAACCGGCGAGACCCTGGCGGATCTGGCGGAGGCCGTGTCCCGGGCGGCCCCCGGCGTCCGCATCCGGCTGGGAAGCCTGGAGCCCCGGACGGTGACGGAGGAATTCTGCCGCCGCTGCCGGGCCCTGCCGGATCTCTGCCCCCAGTTCCACCTGTCCCTCCAGAGCGGCTGCGCCGGAACCCTCCGGCGGATGAACCGGAAGTACGATCCCACCCGGTTCCTGGAGTCCGTTACCCTCCTGCACCGCTGGTTTGACCGGCCTGCCGTCACCACGGATCTCATCACCGGGTTCCCGGGGGAAACGGAGGAGGAATTCGCCGAAACCCTGGCCTTTCTGGAAACCTGCGGCTTCGCCAAAGTCCACGTGTTCCCCTACTCCGTCCGCCCCGGGACACCGGCGGCAGAAATGCCCCAGGTGCCGGGGGACGTGAAGGCCCGGCGGGCCCGGGAGGCGGCGGCCGTGGCCGCGAAAACCCGGCGGGCGTATCTGGAAGGCTGCGTGGGGGCAGTGTATCCGGTCCTTTTCGAGCAGCCCCGGGAGGGCCGCTTCTCCGGCCACGCCCCCAATTATATGGAAGTCCTGGCGGAGGGGGAAGATCTCCGCAACGCCGTGAAGAATGTCCGGATCACCGGGACGGACGGTGACGTACTCTTTGGGACAATTCTGGAGGATGACACATGAAAAGCCACTTTTTCGCCTATATCTCCCGGATGCGCTTCATCCAGCGGTGGGCGCTGATGCGGAACACCGCCCCGGAAAATGTCCAGGAGCACAGCCACCAGGTGGCGGTCCTGGCCCACGCCCTGGCGGTAATCCGAAACGAAAAATTCGGCGGACACACAGACCCGGGGACCATAGCCGCCGCCGCCCTGTATCACGACGCCTCGGAAATCCTCACCGGGGACATGCCCACCCCCATCAAATATGACAACCCCGCCATCCGTAGTGCCTACAAGGAGGTGGAGGCGGTGGCGGAGGGGAAGCTTCTGGCCATGCTGCCGGAGGAACTGAGGGCCGTCTACACCCCCCTGCTGACCCAGATACCGCCGGAGACAGAGCGCCTGGTGAAAGCGGCGGACAAACTCTCCGCCTACATCAAGTGCGTGGAGGAACTGAAAGCCGGCAACGCGGAGTTCCGGGACGCCGCCGCCCAGACCCGGCAGGCCCTGGAGTCCTACGGCCTGCCGGAGGTGCAGTATTTCCTGGAGGTCTTCATGGACAGCTTCTCCCTGACCCTGGATCAGCTGAAATGAGAACCGGTATCCACCGGCTGAGGATGCCGGATGGGGGAGGGTCTTCGCCGTCCCGCAAGGCAAAATCCCCATGGATACTTTGTGTATTGCAAGAATTTTTTATGGGTCAGGGCCGCAAAAGCCCCGCCCCGACGGCCTTTAACGCCTGTGGAGACAGGTTCTACAGCCTGCCCCTATCAAAAAAGCACCGCCCCGTCCGGCTATGCCGGGCAGGGCGATTTTTTACAGGCGGGCGGCGTCTCAGCCCCTCTCCTCCTGCTTGGCAGGCTCCCGGCTGTCCCGGGGATCCGGATCCCCGTCCAGCGTGACGAAATAGTCGTAAAAAGGCAGCAGGAAGCCGAAGCCCTGTTTAAGCCTCTCCAGAATGTCCCTGCTGAAAATCTCCTCCGTCAGCTTGTCCTCGTGAAGGATGGAGAAGGACTTGGCCCGGTACCAGGGCTCCAGCAGGGCCGAGGGGGCCGCGCCCCTGGGCTTTTTGTACTCCTCCACGGAGAGGCCGAACTCCTCCTGCCCCTCCAGGCGGCGCATCAGCTTCTCCATGGTCTCCGGATCCCGGGTAATCCTGGCCCGGAGTTTGGCCATGGTCAGGGGCTTTGGCAGGTAATAACCCATACCGCAACTCCAGCCGTCGGGGGCCAACTCAAACCAGAAGGTGGGTTTTGCCGTCCACTGTTCCGAGGGCTGCTCTACGGAAAACCAGAGGTGATCCTTGTAGGGCCCCCGTCCGTGGAGGCGGCGGGCGTCCCGGTAAATACGGGTGACCTTCCGGATAAGGCCGCAGTCCGGCCGCTCCTCCCGAAGATACGCGTACACCTCGTCCCCAAGTTCCCGCATAGGGTGATAAAAATGTTCCAAATAGATCTGCTTGTGGGCCTCAAACCAATCCCGCTCGTTGTTGAAGCGGATGCCCCACATGAAATCCACCGTCTCGCCGGTAAAGCCTGTAAACATGGGTCCCTCCCTATCTCCCGGAATGGCCCCGCCCAAAATGGGGCCGTCGGGGTTCCGGACGCCCTGGAGAGTCTCCGGGGCTGCCGGTTAAGCAGAATCAAGATGATTCCGGAATGTAAAGCGGGCTCCCGGAAAACACACATGCGTTTCGCGGGCCCCGTCCCGCCGGTTGTCCATATCATAGCACAAAAAGGCGGCCCGGGCAACCATCCCGCTGCCACGAGCCCCGTCGGAAATGCGGACTGGACATCTACTGTGTGGAATTTAATGTAATTTCGTGGAATTTATTGCAAATTTCGTCTCAGATGTGATATAATTGGTTCCTACAAAAACCGTCAGCCCCGCCAATCAGCCTGCAAGCGGATGAGAAAGGAGCCGGAACGATGGGTAATTTCTCTTTTTCCATCTTCCCAAATGAAAATTTTCTGGATCTCCGCCTGTACCAATACGGCTGGGAGCAATGCGAACCACTCCATTCCTACGGTCCCTCTGTGCGGAACCACTATCTCTTCCATTATATCCTCTCCGGCAGGGGATCTTTGCTGTCCGCCGGGGAGGACAGCAAGGACCGCCGCTATGAATTAGCGGCGGGGCAGGGATTTTTGATCTGCCCCGGCCAGGTGAATACCTACAGCGCCACCAAGGACGACCCCTGGAAATACGTCTGGCTGGAATTCGACGGCCTGCGGGCAGGGGAATTCCTCACCAGCGCGGGCCTGGATCTGGCCCAGCCCATCTATTCCCCCCGGGACTCCGCCCTGGGGGAACTGATGCGGGACGAGATGCTCTATATTACGGATCACGCCGAGGCGTCCCCACTGCACCTGATCGGGCATCTCTGCCTGTTCCTGGACGCCCTGATCCGCTCCTCCTCCACCCAAACCCTGAACCAGCGGCCCCAGCTGCGGGACTTCTACATCCAGGAGGCGGTGACCTTCATGGAGCAAAACTACCAGCGGAACCTGACCGTGGAGGAGATCGCGGGGGTCTGCCGCCTGAACCGCAGTTATTTCAGCAAGCTTTTCCGGGACAACCTGGGCTGCCCGCCCCAGGAGTTCCTGATCCGCCTGCGGCTGGCCAAGGCGGTAGAGTTGATGAAGACCACCAGTTCCTCCATCGGCGATATCTCCGCCCTGTGCGGGTATCCCAACCAACTCCATTTCTCCAGGGCCTTTAAGAAACGCTACGGCATCTCCCCCCGGGAGTGGCGCAGCAGGAACCGGGGGTAGCCATATCGCCCGAAAAGGCAATTCAGGACGGGCAGTTTTTCGGAAATACAGGGGACGGGCCTTGCGGCCCGCCCCCCTTTTGTTATTCCGCTTTCAAATACAGCTGGAAGGACTGATAGTCCCCCATCAGCAGTTCCATGGGCAGCGGGTAGCCGCCCTCCATCAGGGCCGCGCCGCTGTAGGCCGCGCCCCCCTCCACACGGTAGCGCAGGGCCGGATCCAGCCCCCGCAGATACAGCGTCCGGAAGGGCGGATTCCCGCAGACAGGGCCGGTGACAACCGACGCCAGCGCCTCCCGCCGGTCCGGGGACACGTGTTCCCAGGCAGTGAAGGGGCCGTTCTCAAAGGGATCCGTCAGGCGGTAGTAATCGCCCCGCTGGATGAGGTCATAGTGCTCCTTGAAAAAGCGCACCTGCCGGGCCATCAGTTCCCGCTCCTCCGGCGTGGTCTTGCTGAGATCCATCTCATAGCCGAAGGTGCCCGCCATGGCCACAACGCCCCGGGTCTCCAGCGGCGTAGTCCGCAGCGTCCCCGCGTTGGGCACGGCGGAAACGTGGGCCCCCATGGCGCTGACAGGATAGGCAAAGGAGGTGCCGTACTGAATCCGGAGCCGGTCCACCGCATCGGTGTTGTCGCTGCACCAGATCTGGGGAGTGTAATACAGCATGCCGGCGTCAAACCGGCCTCCGCCGCCGGCACAGCCCTCAATCAGCATCTGGGGGAAGTCCTGGTGCAGCCGCTCCAGCATATCATACACCCCCAGGACATAACGGTGGTAAACCTCCCCCTGCCGTTCCGAAGGCAGCTGGGCAGACCAGACGGTGGCCAGGGTGCGGTTGGCGTCCCATTTGACATAGGTGATCTCCGCGCTGGAGAGCACCGCCTTCAGCGCGCCGTAAATGTGATCCCGCACGTCCTGGCGGGAGAAATCCAGCACCAGCTGGCTGCGGCCGCGGGTGTGGGCGCGGCCGGGTATGGCCAGGGCCCAGTCGGGATGCTGGCGGTAAAGGGCGCTGTCCTCGCTGATCATCTCCGGCTCCACCCAGATGCCGAACCGCATCCCCAGTTCCTGGATCCGGGGCACCAGGGCCTCCAGGCCGCCGGGCAGCTTCCGCAGGTTCACGGCCCAGTCCCCCAGGGCCCGGTAATCGTCGTCCCGATCGCCGAACCAGCCGTCGTCCATCACCAGCAGTTCGATGCCCATAGGCGCCGCCGCCTGGGCAATCTCCACCAGCTTATCCGCGTCAAAGTCAAAGGTAGTGGCCTCCCAGTTGTTCACCAGGACGGGCCTCCGGCGGCCCTCATAGGGATCCCGCAGAAGATGCTCCCGGATGGCCCGGTGGAACCGGCGGCTCATCTGCCCGAAGCCGGAGGGGGAGCAGACCATGGCAGCCTCGGGGGTCTGGAAGGCCCCGCCGGGTTCCAGGGTCCAGGAGAAGTGGTAGGGGTTGATGCCCATGACAAGGCGGCAGTCCTCCAGCTGGGACCGCTCCGCCATGGCCTCGAAACTGCCGCTGTAAAGCAGCATGGCGCCATAGCAGAGGCCGTGCTCCTCCCCGGCGTCCGGGCGGCACAGCATAACAAACGGATTGTTCTGATGGCTGGAGAGGCCCCGGGTAGTGCCTACCCCCTGGATGCCGGGGGCCAGCGGCGTGCGGGTGGGGCAGCGTTCCATCATGTGCCGGCCGGCAAAGGTGATGATATCCAGCGGCGCGGCGTAGGGCAGATCCAGGCAGAGGGAGGCGGCCTTCAAAAGACGCACCGGCTTCTCCCCCCGGTTGACGATCCGCACCGCCCGGGTAATGAGATCCACATCTTCAAACACGCCGTAATACAGTTCCGCCACCACATGGGAGGCAGGATCCTCCAGGAAGAGGATCAGGGTTTCGGCCTCCTGCCCCCAAAAGGCCGGCAGGCCTTCCAGGGTATACTTCCCCTTCCGGACTTCATAGCCGGTGTAGCGCAGATCTACGGCGTGGCTGCCGTCGGCCTGCTCTACCTCCAGGGAGGGGATGCGGTAATCCCCAACGCCGCAGGTGGAATACTCCTGGGGCAGGGTGTCCAAGGAGTAATCCCGGCGGTTCCCCGCCTCGTCGGGATTGGGGGTGTGGCTGCGGTCAGCCCGCCGGATCAGATAGGTCATATCCTCCTCCACCCGGGGGCCGTAGTAAGCGTGCAGCAGGACATGATAGGGATCCGCCTGCATCTGGTAGGTTGTATGGCTGGTGTGCAGCGTAAAAATCCGCTGCTCCTGATCGATAACAATCATAATTTTGAACCTCTCTGTGCGGTTGTCGCGGCCGCAGGGGCCTGCCTGCGGAAATTGTATGCGATTTTCCCCGCTGACGCAAGGGGAAACCGCAGGGAAAAGGCCACAAAATCCATTGGCGGCGCATGCGGCGGCTTGTGAAAAATAACGGCCCCGGCTATGGAATGAACCAACGCCGGGGCTGTTGTGGAAACCTTATTTTCCGCCGGTGGAGGCGATACCCTCAATGAACTGGCGCTGGAAGATCAAATACAGGATCACCATCGGCAGCATGGCCAGCAGGGAGCCGGCCATCAGCACCGGGAAGTTGGTGGTAAACTGGCCCCGCAGAGTGGCAAGGCCGGAGGAAAGGGTCATCATTTTCAGATCAGAGTTCACCACCAGGGGCCACATCAGATCGCCGTAAGCAAAGACGGCGGTGAAGATGGTCAGGGCGGCCACGGAGGTGCCCGTCAGGGGGAACATGACCTTGGTGAAGGTCTGCCACTGGTTGCACCCGTCCAGATAGGCGGCCTCGCCGATCTCCGTGGGGATGCCCATGTAGGTCTGGCGCAGGAAGAACACGCCAAAAGCACTGACCAGGCCCGGGAAAACCAGGGCGAAAATGGTGTTGGCCAGGCCCATGTGGGCGATCATCTGGTACTGGGGGATAATGAAGATCTGGCTGGGCAGGGACATCTGCACCAGGACGATGCCGAAGAGCAGGCCCTTGCCCCGGAACTGAAGCTTGGCAAAGGCATAGCCCGCCATGGAACTGAAGACAATGGCGCAGATCACCCGGAAGAACACCATCAGCGTCGTATTCCAGTACAGGTTCAGGAAGGGAAGGCTTGCCATGGCGTCCCGGAAATTGTCCAGCATCAGCTGAGCGGGGAAAATGGTGGGCGGGATGGCAAGGCTCTCGGGAATGGTTTTGGAACTGGTGAGGATCATCCACACGAAGGGGAAGATCATGACAATGGAACTGAGGATCAAAACCAGGTAGGTGAGGACGGTTGTCATCTTCCTCGTTCTTTCCAAAGAAGAACTCTTCATCACAGCGCCTCCTTACACATCGTAGTTGACCCACTTCTTCTGGCCCAGGAACTGCACCACAGTGATCACGCCAATCAGAAGCACGGTCCAAATGACAATGGCAGAGCCGGATCCGCGGCTGCCGGCCACGAAGGATTCCCGGTAGAACAGATACATCAGGCTCTGCACACTGGTCACAGCGGGGTTGGTGTCCTCCACCATCATGTAGATAAGGTCGTACACCTTCACGGAGGCCATGAGGCGCATAATCATCACAACGAACAGGGTGGGGGAGACCATAGGCAGGGTGATGTGGAAGAACTGGACCAGCTTGTTGGCCCCGTCGATCTGCGCGGCCTCATAGTAGGACTTGGAGATATTCTGAAGGCCCGCCAGAAGGAGCACAGCGTCATAGCCGATGTTGCTCCAGATGGCCACGATGGCGCAGGAGATCATGACCACCTTGGGGTCGGTAATCCAGCCTATGTGGCTGCCCATCATCTGGTTGAGGATGCCGTACTCGCCGTTGAAAATCCAGCGCCACACCATGGTGACGGCAGCGGGGGCGCACACCATGGGCAGGAAGAAGATGGTGCGGAAGGCGCCCTTGCCCTTGATTTTGGCGTTCAGGAGCATAGCCACCAGAAGGGCCAGGAACAGGCCCAGAGGCACCGTCAGGATACAGAAATAGATGGTATTCCAGGTGGCCCGCCAGAACTCGGGGCGCTGGAAAATGTCAATAAAATTTTGAAAACCGACAAATTTGTAATGGCCGAACCCCAGATGCTCACAGAAGCTGGTGTACAGCGTCTGGACAAAGGGCCACAGGTTCAGGACCAGCAGGCCGATGATGGTGGGGGCCACCATGATCCAGCCCCAGTTCTCCTCCCGTCTGGCGGCGGCGGACAGTTTTGTTCCCTTATTCACAACAAGCCCTCCTCTCACTCGTTAGCCAGTTTCTTGGCTGTCTCGGTGTTGATGATGCTCTGGATGTTGTCCATACCGGCATCGAAGTTCTGCTGGCCGTTATAGATCTTGTTCAGTTCATCCAGCACAGGGGCCTTCCACTTGGGCCGGGCGGAGTTGTTGACGCTCTGGATGCCGTACCGGAACTGGTCGTTGAGAACCTCCAGATCCAGATCATAGCCGGCATTGGCGAAAGCGTCGAAATAGGGCTGCTCAGTACCGTTATAGGCGGAGATGGCCGCACCGTAGCCGCTGGCGATGTTCTGGGCCTCCTCGGTGCCGAAGAACTTGATCACCTCCAGGGCGATGTCACGGGTCTTGCCGTGGGCGGCGGTGGAGTAGCACAGGCCGTTGGAGATGGTGGCCCGGCCGTCGCCGGAGGCAGGATCGGGGCATTTGGGCAGAGGCGCGATATCCCACTTGCCCTGCATGTCAGGGAAGCTGGTTACGTCGTTCCACAGGTTCCAGTTGCCCTCCAGGAACATGGCGCCGCCTTCGGAGAAGAAAGTGGTCTGGGGCGTAGTTTCCGCGAAGTAGGTCTGGTCAGGGCACCAGTCAGTCTTCTGGAGATTGATGTAGAAATCCATGGCCTTCCGGGTGCCTTCCTGGTCAAAGCCGCCCTGGGTTTTATCCTCGGTGAGGATGCAGCCGCCGGCCTGGTAAACAAAGTTCCAATAGCCCATCTGGTCGTCGTTATAGGCCATGAAGCCGTATTTGCCTGTGGCGTCGTGGATCTTCTGGGAGGCGTCGGTCATATCGTCCCAGGTCCAATCCCAGTCGGGATAGGGCACGCCTGCGGCGTCAAACATCTCCTTGTTATAGCAGAGGACGATGTTGTCCTTGTCCTTGGGCACGCCGTACATCCGGCCGTCGGAGCCCTGGGCATTGCCCAGGGAGATTTCCGAGAAATGATTCCCATAGTAGTTGGGATCCACGTCATTGTAGAGATCCGTCACGTCTGCCAGCATCCCGAATTCGGTATAATACAGGATCTGGTTAGTGTGCATCCAGAAAATGTCGGGCATGGTGTTGGACTCCGCAGAGGCCTCCAGCTTGGTCCAGTATTCGTTCCAGCTGGTGACCTGCACCTCAATCACCACGTCGGGGTTCACGGTCTGGGTATATGCGTCGCAGATAGCCTGCATGGAGTCCCTCTGGTAGACGTCCCAGATCTGGAACATCAGGTGCGTTTTCCCGTCCGCAGCGCCGCAGCCCACCAAGGAGAACAGCATGGCCGCAGTCATAACGGCGGTGAAAACGCGGGAAAGTCTTTTCTTCATAACATCTCTCCTCTCATCATCTTTTCATCATCGTTTCCTCATCAGCGCATTCTTTAATCACTCATATAATAACTTTTCCGGTGCGTCCCTGTAAATAGGCCGGGCTTTTGGTAAATATATCATAATGTTAGAAAATCTCGTATAGATATATATTTGCAATCATTTTGGTATATTTAGAAAAAATTCGTTTAGACGCACAGAAACACCGGTTTACAACTGGCAATAGTGCAAAAATGTTCTGACAATTTCAACAAAAAAGAACGGGCCGCTTTTAGCAGCTCGTTCAAAATTATGCCCATATGCTTGTCCCTTTGTTTACCAGACCGGCGGCCCCGGATGACGGCCCGGCTCCCTCCGGCGGGGGGCGCTCTCCAGAAACTCGCTGGGGGACATGCCGGTCTCCCGGCGGAAAACCTTGGCGAAATAGTTGGCGTTGGCAAAGCCGGAGGCCTCTGCCGCGTAGGTGACGGAGGCCTCCTCGCTGCTCAGCAGCAGCTTGGCGTACTCAATCCGCACCTTGGTGATATACTTCCCCGGCGGGATGCCTGTCTGCCGGGTGAAGGCCCGGATCAGGTGGGGTTTGGACACCTCCAGCCGCTCCGCCAGTTCGTCCAGGCCCTCCAAGAAGGGAAACTCCTCCCGGATGATGGCGGCGGCAGCCTCCGCCAGCGGGGAGCCCTGGACATCCGGCCCCTCCGGCGAAAGCCGGGTCAACCGTACCAACAGATCATAGGCCCGGGAGGAAGCGGCGGCCCCATCCACCGGGGCGTGCTCGTTTTCCAGCACAGAGAGGGCCAGCACCGTTTCCCGGAGGATGGCCGCACCACCGGTAAGGGGCGGGCAATCCCCCAGCAGCCTCCCGGCCAGTTCCCCCCGGAACTGCACCGCGCCGCAGAGGCAGCCGGAAACGGCCTGGAGATCGTAGGCCCCCACCTCCTGGAACAGCAGGACCTGTCCCGGCTGGAGGAGGGTATCCCGGGTGTTGGTAATCACAATCAGGCTCCCCCGGATTGCCGCCGCGGCGATCCACTCCCCTTCCTCGCAGACGCCTCCGGCCCGGTTCCCCGCCTCCAGCGGCAGGAGCCGGGCCAGCGTCAGCGCCAGCAGCGCCCCCAGATCCGCATCCGGGGGGGCAGGCCGGATTTCCAGGTTTTGTCCGGACGCCATACGCCAACTCCTTTCCGCAGGGATCCCCTGCCCGCAGGCCGCCGGAGGGCGGCAGGATACGTGCTTCTAAAAGCGATTGGGATGACTTTCTCAGTTCCGCAGGCTATGCAGCGGGGCAGGGATCCGCCCGCCCCGGGCGATGAAGGCGGCGCTGGATTCCCGGTGCACCGGCATCACCGGCGCGGAGCCCAGGAGCCCGCCCATTTCCACCGTATCTCCCACGGTTTTCCCGGGGGCGGGCAGGAGGCGGACGGCGGTGGTCTTGTTATTGACCATACCGATGGCCGCCTCGTCGGCAATCACGGCGGCAATGGTCTCCGCCGGAGTGTCCCCGGGGACGGCGATCATGTCCAATCCCACAGAGCAGACGCAGGTCATGGCCTCCAGCTTGTCCAGGCACAGCGTCCCGGCCCGGGCGGCGGCGATCATGCCCTCATCCTCGCTGACGGGGATGAAGGCCCCGGAGAGCCCGCCTACGGAGGAGGAGGCCATGACACCCCCCTTCTTCACCGCGTCGTTCAGCAGGGCCAGGGCCGCCGTGGTGCCGTGGGTACCGCAGACCTCCAGGCCCATTTCTTCCAGGATACGGGCCACGCTGTCCCCTATGGCAGGGGTAGGGGCCAGGGAGAGATCCACAATGCCGAAGGGGGTGTCCAGGCGGCGGCTGGCCTCCTGGGCCACCAGCTGGCCCATACGGGTAACCCGGAAAGCAGTCTTTTTCACTGTCTCCGCCACCACGTCGAAGGGCTGTCCCTTCACAGACTGGAGGGCATGGTACACCACGCCGGGGCCGGAGACCCCCACGTTGATAACACGCTCCGCCTCCCCTGCCCCGTGAAAGGCCCCGGCCATAAAGGGGTTGTCCTCCACGGCGTTGCAGAAAACCACCAGCTTGGCGCAGCCCAGGCCGTCCCGGTCCGCGGTTTTGGCGGCGGTCTCCTTCACAATGCGGCCCATAAGGCTCACGGCGTCCATGTTGATTCCCGCCCGGGTGGAGCCCACGTTCACGGAGGAGCAGACCAGTTCCGTCTCCGCCAAGGCCTGGGGGATAGAGCGGATCAGCCGCTGATCCGCAACGGTCATCCCCTTCTGTACCAGAGCGGAGTAACCGCCGATGAAGTTGACGCCGCAGGTTTTGGCGGCCCGGTCCATGGCCAGGGCAAAGGGCACGTAGTCCCCCGTCTCGGAGGCAGCGGCCACCATGGCGATGGGGGTGACGGAAATCCGCTTGTTGACAATGGGGATACCGAACTCCGCCTCAATCTCCTCCCCAGTCTTTACCAGGTTTTCGGCGGAGCGGGTAATTTTCTCATAGATTTTTTCGCAGGCCCGCCGGGGATCCGGATCGCAGCAGGAGAGGAGGGAAATCCCCATGGTGACGGTGCGGATATCCAGGTGCTGCTGGTCGATCATCTCGATAGTGGAGAGAATCTCCTTGTGTTTGAGCATGGCGTGGCCTCCTTAAATCCGGTGCATGGCGTCGAAGATTTCCTCCCGCTGGATGCGGATGGAGAGGCCCATCTCCCGGGCCAGTTCCGACAGGGCGTTCCCCAGTTCCGCGTAGGTGGCGGTGGCGGCGCTGACGTCCACGGCCATTACCATGGTAAAGGCCCCCTGTAAAATGGTCTGGGAGATATCCAGGATATTGACGTTATACTGGGCCAGGCGGTTGCAGACGGCGGCGATAATACCCACCCGATCCTGGCCTACGACAGAGACAATGGCATGCATGGCGGTTCCTCCTTGCGCCGCCTCTCCGGCGGCGGTATTCATGAAGTCAGGGAAGCGCCAACTATTCAGCCAGCGGTTCCTTCGGCGGCCTGAGGGCAAAAACAGCCGCTTTGGGGTTATTTTAACACATTTTTGCCCCAAAGTATAGGCCTTGTTTGATAAATGGCAGAATGACCAACGATGGGAGATTTTTCTGCCAATCGAGGCGGTTTAACGCAGCCATACTTAGTGTATGGCAAGGGACATCCACACAGGGCAACGAGAAAAGATCCGCACTTTTGGCGTTTTGACAGTTTTCAAACGAGGCCTGGCCGCAAACCAGAAAAACGGCGGAATCTGCTTCCGCCGTTTTCCGGATATGTTCACAAAAAGATTTCGTTGACCTTCGGTTCCCGGAAATTCGCCTCCAGCATGGCCACATGGGACAAAAAGGCCGGGTCGTCAAAATATTTCGCGTGCCGGGTGCACCGCCGCACGCAGGATTGGCACTTGATGCAAAGGCCCGGAACCTGGGAGACGTCCGCCGGATCGATGGCCCCCATGGGGCAGGTCCGGGCGCAGACGCCGCAGCCGCAGCACTTGGAGAGAGCCGTCCGGGGTTTGGCTTTTAAAAACTTGGCTGGCTGGCCGCCGGCATCCTTGGGGACATAGTAAGGGGCGCCGGGATCCCCGGGAACGGCAGGGACGGTGCTGTCCCCCCTGCGGATTTTCTCCGCAACTTTCCCGGCGAAGGCCCTAGCCTCCGCCAAATCGTCCCAATCGGGACGGCCCCCGGCCAGGTTATCCGTAAAGGCGTGCCGGGCGGCGAAAGCCCCCGCTCCGGTGATTTGGAACCCGTTCTCCCCCAGTAAGGCGCAGAGTTCCGCCAGGGAGTTTTCCCAGGCCCGGTTGCCGTAGGTGACTACAGGGACTGCCAGCGCGCCGTCCCCCCGGAAGCGGGCCCGGAAATCCGGCGCGATTTTGTTGGGCATCCGCCCGGCGTAGGTGGGCGAACCGATTACCGCCAGATCGGAGGGGCCGAAGCAGGCCTCCTGTGCCCGATCCCCCGGTTTGGTGAAAGGCCGCTCCCGCAGGGGCAGATCCAGTTCCTTTGCCAGGGCCTCGCCAATGGCCCGGACAACCTTTTCCGTAGCCCCGGCAGGGCTGAAGGCAGAAATCCAAACGGTTTGCAATGTCATATCCAGTCCTCCTGTAAAAGCAGGCGTCCGGGATTGCCGGACGCCTGCTGTATGAATTGGCTTAAATGGCAAAATCCTCCGGCTTCAGCCGTTCCGTCTCCAGGACGGCAGGCCGGGGCGGGACGCGCTTGAGGGGGTCGTACCGGAAGGAACGGCAGCTGTTTTCCGCCGGGACCACGCCCCGCTTCACGCAGGCCACCTCCCGCTCGCTGATCCCCTGGCCCCGGCAGCAGTAGGCACAGCGGGGCTCAATATCCTTTCTAAACAGCATGGCACCTCCCCTCACAGGCAGTACAGCTTCACTTCCCCGTCCTCTTCGGTGGCCTTCACCTGGGTGACGGGAGTCTCATAGCTGTCGATAATCCTGGAAGCCATGGGATCCTCCAGTTCCTTCTGTATGGTCCGCCGCAGGTTCCGCGCGCCGTAGGTACGGGAATAAGATTTCTTGGTCAGCAGGGCCACCAGGGCGTCGTCGTAGGTAAAGGTGATGGCCTTTTCCTGCAAGGATGCCTTCAGTTCGTCCAGCATGATCCGGGCAATGCCCTGGAAGTGCTCCTCCGTCAGGCGGTTGAAGGTGATGACCCCGTCCACCCGGTTGATGAACTCCGGCCGCAGGAACTGCTGGAGGGCTTTCATGGCCCGGTCCGCGTCCTGCTCGTTGGCGGTGCGGCCAAAGCCCACGGTGCCCTCCTTTGTGGCGCTGCCGGCGTTTGAGGTCATGACAATGATGGTGTTTTCAAAATTCACCTTCCGGCCATGAGCATCGGTGATTTCCCCGTCGTCCAGAATCTGGAGGAGGATGTTCAGCACGTCCGGATGGGCCTTTTCAATTTCGTCGAAGAGCACCACGGCATAAGGCTTGCGGCGGATCTTCTCCGTCAGCTGGCCCGCCTCGTCATAGCCTACGTAGCCAGGAGGGGAGCCTACCAGCCGGGAGACAGAGTGCTTCTCCATAAATTCCGACATATCCAGCCGGATCAGGGCGTCCGGCGTGTTGAAGAGATCGGAGGCCAACTGCTTCACCAGTTCCGTTTTGCCCACGCCGGTGGGGCCCACAAAGATAAAGCTGACCGGCTTGTGCTTGGGGGAGATGCCCACCCGGTTCCGCCGCACGGCGGCGGCCACGGCGGCCACGGCCTCGTCCTGGCCGATGATATGGCCCTTCAGCCGCTCCTCCAACAGGCTCAGGCGCTGGAACTCCTGCTCCCGGATCTTGGCGGCGGGGATTTTCGTCCACAATTCAATGACGTGGGCCAGGTTCTCCATGGTGAGTTGGGGATCCCCCTTTTCGGTAAGGGTGTCCAACTCGGTGGAAAGCTGGAGATCCCGGCTTTTCAACTCCGCCATGCGGGCGTAGTCCCCGTCATCCTTCTCCTCTTTCTCCTCCAGCATAGCCCGCTCTTTTTCATAGTCGTCCAACTCCCGCCGGATCTCCATCCGCCGGGAGATATCAGGATCCTTCAAATTCAGATCGGAGCAGGCCTCGTCAATGAGGTCGATGGCCTTGTCCGGCAGGAAACGGTCGGTGATATACCGCTCCGACAGCACCACCGCCTGACGGATCATGCCGTCGGTCAGCTTGACGCCGTGGAACTCCTCGTACTTGGGCGCCAGGCCCTTGAGGATCTTCACGGAGTCCTCAATGGAGGGCTCGCTGACGGTAACGGGCTGGAACCGCCGTTCCAGGGCGGTGTCCTTTTCAATGGACTTGCGGTACTCGTTGAAGGTGGTGGCACCGATAACCTGGATCTCCCCCCGGGAGAGGGCGGGCTTCAGGATATTGGCAGCGCTCATACTGCCCTCGGCGTCCCCGGCCCCCACAATGGTGTGGACCTCGTCAATCATGAGAATGATGCTGCCAATCCGCTTCACTTCGTCAATCAGGCCCTTCATCCGGCTCTCGAACTGGCCGCGGAACTGGGTCCCGGCCACCAGGGCCGTCAGATCCAGCAGGTAGACCTCCTTCTCCCGCAGCTTGAAGGGCACGTCCCCGGCGACAATCCGCTGAGCAAGGCCCTCAGCGATGGCGGTCTTGCCCACGCCCGGCTCGCCAATGAGGCAGGGGTTGTTCTTCTGCCGGCGGTTGAGGATCTGCACCACCCGCTCAATCTCCTCCGCCCGGCCGATAACCGGATCCAGCTTGCCTTCCTTGGCCCGCTGGGTCAGGGAGATGCAGTAGTTCTCCAGATACTTCCGTTTGGGGTTCTTGGGCTCCCGCTTTTCCCGGCGCTCCCGCTGATCCTTCTCCCCGTCGCCTTCACTGCGCTTGGCATCCCCGGAAGAGAACAGGCGGTTCAGGAAAGGGAAAGTAGCGGTTTTGCCCTCTTCCTCCTCGCCGTCCTCCTCGCCGCCGGGCAGATCCTCAATGGTCTCCACGCCGTCGAAGGCCTGCATCATCTCCTTGTTGAGGGTGTCCAGATCCTCGTCAGAGATACCCATGCGCTTCATCATATCGTCCACCTGGGGCAGCCCCAGTTCCTTGGCGCACCGCAGGCAGAGGCCCTCGTTGATGGGCTTGTCGCCGTCCAGCTTGGAAATGAACACAACTGCGACATTTTTCTTACATTTTGAACAAAGTGTTGGTTGCATTTTTTACCTCCAAAAACGGGCATACCGCCCAAATGGGAAAAACGGCGCGGTCCCCTCCGAATCAGTGAAGCCCCGCCGTGAAAATGCGGAGAAAATAAGTCTCGCTCCAGGGCGGCTCCCCCAGGGGAAAGCCCAAGCGTCCCAGGAGCACGGCTGCCAGAAGCAGCAGCAAGATCCCTTCCACAAGGCCTGCCGCGCCGCCGAGAAGGGCGTTTGCATCAGACAGCAGCGGCAGCTTCAGCACCAGATCCACTGCCCGGGCGGCAATTTTCAGCAGAACCATAAACAGGAAAAAGGCCAGGATGTACAAAATCCCATGGATGACGGACTCCGCCACAGTCTCCACCACCGCCTCCACGATGGTAGCCCCGGCGTCCCGCACAGCGTCCCCGGCCCGCTCTGCCAGGGCATCCCGCAACTCTGGGGACAGGCCCAGCAGTTCCATAAGTTCCTCCGGGGCAGCGGCCTCCCAGCCCTCCCGGCTCTCCAGGGCGCCTGTCAGCCTGGCTTCCACATGGCGCTCAATAACGGGGGTGAGGAAACGGGCGGCAGGGGCGGAGAGGGTATTGGCGGCAATCCCGGCCCCCACCAGGGAGAGCACCACGATCACCAGCCCCGACAGGGCCCGGAACAGGCCCCGCTTTATGCCGAACACGGCGAACCCAATCAATACGGCCGCCGCAGCGATGTCTATTATAACAGGTGACGTCACGTTTTCCTACCTTTCATGCTGTAAACGTTTTGTGAACTTGGCTGTAAATGTTTGATCTCAAGGCAAAAATAGCTTGGCGGAATCGCTGCCCAGCAGCAGGGCGGTGCCGTCCGTCCGCATGAGGACGCCCCCGGCGTCATCCACACCCCGGAGGGAGGCGTAAACCTGCAGGTCCTGATTATACACCACCAGGCTGTCCGTGTACAGTACCGCCAGATACCGGCCTGCGGCGGAGATGTCCCGGATCTCCTGCCGGATATCCAGGGAGCCCAATTCCCGTCCGGAATCGTCCACCGTCACAAGACGGCCCACATTGCCGGACTGGTACTGGTTCAGCAGCAGGACGGCGAAGCCGTCCCCGTTCAGATCGTAATCCCGGAGGAAACTCCCGCCGTAGGAGTAGACGGCCCTGACGGAGCCCATCAGGGAGGCAAAGGTCAGGCAGGTGTCAGACACGGTGGCCAGGTAATCCCCGGTCTGCCCGATAGACAGTACCAGCCCGCCTGTCACGTCGTAATCGGCGAGGGGGGCCTCCTGGGTGAGGTCGTAGAGAATGACGTTGCTGACAAAGACCCCCTCCTCCTGGCCCAGGACCACCGCCGCCAGATATCCGCCGTCGTCGGTGACGTAGGCGTCCATCAGGAACCGCTGGGAAGAGTTGAAGGCAAACAACTCCTGCATGGCGTCCCCGTAGACCACGGCGGAGCCCTTGAGGCCGGGCTTTTCCGCCGTCACGGCCAGCATCCCCTTCCGGTTCAGTGTGGCGGAGAGGAAGGCGGAGGAGATATCGGAGGTCAGGTGCAGCGCCTCGCCGTTCTCATCCAGCACATACAGTTCCGTACCGCCCACATCGTAGGCAACAACCCTGCCGCCGCCCTGGGCCATGGCGGGGTTGGCCATGTTGACGGGGGCGGACCAGGCCTCGCCGCCGTTTTGATCCAGCAGGCAAACGGACACGTCAGAGAGCACCACCAGCCGGTTCCCCAGGGCGGCAAAACGGTTCTTGGGGGAGATCTCGTAGCGGTAGCGGACCTGCCCGGTCTCCGCGCCGCCGTAATTCAGCCGGCGGCGGATGGCGTCAAAGCCCGTGCCGTCCCGGTAGGCGGCAGCCGTCACCAGGGCCAGCACCGCCGCCAGGACCAGGAGGAAGGGGCGGAACCGCCGGCCCCGCTTCTGTTTTCTTTTCTCGGTGGTCGTCTCAGCCATGCAGTCGTTCATCCTCATACCATAGTCTTGTGAGATACAGCCCGCCGGGGGGAACAGTGGGCCCCGCCAGGGTCCGGTCCCCCCGCTCCAGGATGGCGGGGATATCCTCCGGGCGAAGCTTCCCCTCCGCCGCGTAAAGCACCGTCCCGGTGATGGATCGGACCATATTGTATAAAAACCCGTTGGCGCACACCCGCAGTTCCAGCAGATCCCCGTTCCGGGAGACCCGGCACCAGTGGATGGTGCGGACGGTGGATTTTGTCTCCGTGCCCACGTTCCGCACCGCCCGGAAATCGTGGGTGCCCTCAAACTGGCGGGCAGCCTCATCCAGGAGAGCCTCGTCCAGACGCTTGGGATAGAAGTAGGCTCGGTTGACATAAAATGGATTCTTAAACCGGGAGTTGAAAATCCGGTAGGTATATTCTTTTTTCACGCAGGAGCCGATGGCGTTGAAGCCCTCCGGCACCTCGTAGGCCTGGAGGACGGCGATGTCCTCCGGCGTGTGGGTATTGACGGCGAAGGGCAGCCGGTCAATGGGAATCCGGCTCTCCGTGCGGAAATTGGCGATATAGCGTTCCGCGTGGACCCCGGCGTCGGTGCGGCCGCAGCCGGTGAGATGGACCGGCCCGCCGCACACTTTGCCAATGGCCTTTTCCAGGGTCTCACAGACGCTGGAGGCGTTTTTCTGCACCTGCCAGCCGTGATAGCCTGCGCCGTTGTACATCAATTTCAGGGCAATGTTCCGCAAAGGATTCCTCCCTCTTCCGAAGCGGCGCCCCGCCCGCCGGAACCCGGCGGAAACGGAAAGCCCGCGGTTTTGTTACAGCCCGAACCGCCCCAGCACGATGACGGCAGCCATAACGGCGGCCCCCAGGATCAGGGCAGCGGCGTCCCGCCGTTGGTATTGCAGCACATGGAGCCGGGTGCGGCCCTCGCCGCCGTGGTAGCAGCGGCACTCCATAGCGGTGGCCAGTTCGTCCGCCCGCCGGAAGGCGCTGATAAACAGGGGCACTAGGATGGGGAGCAGGGCCCTGGCCTTTTCCAGCAGGTTCCCGCTCTCAAAGTCCGCCCCCCGGGCCTTCTGGGCGGACATGATCTTGTCCGTCTCCTCAATCAGGGTGGGGATGAACCGCAGGGCGATGGACATCATCATGGCCAGTTCGTGAACCGGCACCCGGAACCGCTTGAGGCCGTTCATCAGCCGCTCCAGTCCGTCGGTGAGGCTGATGGGGCTGGTGGTGTAGGTCATGAGGAAGGTGCCCATGATGAGCATCATAATCCGCAGCACCATGAAAAAGGCGCTGTGAATCCCGGCAGCGGAGATGCGCAGGGGGCCCCACTCCAGGAGATAGGCCTCGGCAGGGGTAAAGAAAAGGTTCAACACCGCTGTAAAAACAATGATAAAGAGGATAGGCCGCAGCCCCCGGACCAGGGCCTTCAGCCCCACCCGAGAGATCCGCACGCACACGGCCAGCGTCAGGGCCAGCAGGCCATAGGAAAACAGATCCTTTGCCATGAACAGGGCCACGATATAAAAGAGCACCAGGAGGATCTTTGTCCGGGGATCCAGCCGGTGGGCCACGGTGTCGCCGGGGAAAAACTGGCCCAGGGTGATATCCTTCAGCATGGCGCGCCTCCCTTTCCCAGGGCCAGCAGCTGCCGCTCCAGATCCTCCGGGGTGTACACCGCCGGATCCACAGGAACCCCCCGCTTCGCCAGGGCCATGGCCACCCTGGTGATCTGGGGCACATCCAGCCCCGCGCCCAGCAGTTCTTCCGCCCGGGCGAAAACCTGGGCAGGCGTCCCATCCATGAGGATATGGGCGTTTTTCAGTACTAGGATCCGATCCGCGTTCCGGGCGATCTCGTCCATGCTGTGGCTCACCAGAATCACCGTACCTCCCCGGAGGCGGTGGTAGTCCTGGATGTTGGCCATCAGGTTCTCCCGGCCTGCCGGATCCAGCCCTGCGGTGGGCTCGTCCAGCACCAGCACCTCCGGCTCCATCGCCAGCACCCCCGCCAGGGCCACCCGGCGCTTCTGCCCGCCGGACAGTTCAAAGGGGGATTTCTCCAGATGCTCGTCCCGGACGCCGGCAATCCGGGCAGCCTCCCGGACGCAGCGATCCAACTCTTCCCCGGCCTTCCCCATGTTGGAGGGGCCAAAGGAAATGTCCTTGTACACGGTCTCTTCAAAAAGCTGGTGCTCCGGATACTGGAAAACCAGCCCTACCCGGAACCGCACATCCCGGATTTTCTTCGGCTCCGCCCAGATGTCCTTCCCCTCCAGCAGCACACGCCCGGAGGTGGGCTTCAGCAGGCCGTTGAGATGCTGGATAAGGGTGGATTTCCCGGATCCGGTGTGGCCGATGACCCCCAGGAACTCTCCCGGGCTGACGGAAAAACTCACGTCCTCTACGGCGCTGCGCTGGAAGGGCGTACCGGCGCTATAGGTATGGGTAAGGTTTTGAATCTGTAGGATGGGTTCCAATCATGTATCCTCCAGTCGTTGAGATAAAAGCCAAAGGGGCAGGCCCTTTTCAGCGCCCCCGGCAGGCCTTGGCGATCACGTCCGCACACTCCTCCACGGAGAGTGCGTCCAGGGGCAGATCCCAGCCGTCCATCCGCAGGCGGCAGAGGAGATCCACGGTGTCCGGCACCGTCAGCCCCATGGCCCGCAGGGGGCCCGCCTGGACGAAAACCTCCCGGGGCGTGCCGTCCATCACGGCTTTGCCGCCGTCCATGACAATCACCCGGTCTGCCTCCTGGGCCTCGTTCATATGGTGGGTGATCAGGATCACGGTGATGCCCTTCTCCCGGTTCAGCCGGTGGACGGTGGACAGCACCTCCCGCCGGCCCACAGGATCCAGCATGGCGGTGGCCTCGTCCAGCACAATGCACTCCGGCTCCATGGCAATGACGCCTGCAATGGCGATCCGCTGCTTCTGCCCGCCGGAGAGGAGATGGGGCGCGTGGCAGGCAAACCCGTACATCCCCACCGCCCGGAGGGCGCTGTCCACCCGTTCCCGGATCTCCCCGCTGGGAACGCCCAGGTTTTCCGGGCCGAAGGCCACGTCCTCCTCCACCACATTGGCGACAATCTGGTTGTCCGGGTTCTGGAACACCATACCCACCCGCTGGCGGATAGCCAGGAGAAGGCTCTCGTCGGTGGTGTCCATCCCCTCCACCCAGACCCGCCCCCCTACAGGGAGCAGGACGGCGTTGAAGGTCTTGGCCAGGGTGGATTTCCCGGAGCCGTTATGGCCCAGGACCGCCACAAAGCTGCCCTTTTCAATTTCCAAATCCACCCCCCGCAGGGCATGGACGGCCTGTCCGCCCTCGTCCGCCGGGTAGGTGAAGCGGAGGGCTTCCGTTCGGATGATCGTAGACATATCATTCATTCCTTACAGGGCCTTACTTGAAAGGCCCCGGTAAAATCAGGGGCGCGCCGCTTCACCAGCGCCCAGAGCCAAAAGCCGCCGAGGACGCCCAGCGCATTGAAGAACAGATCGTCGATATCAAAGGCCCTGCCTACGCAGAGCTGCCAGCACTCGATACAGCCGGTGACGGCAAGCCCCGTCCCCAGGGCCCGTTTCCAGGTGCACCCCCGCCAAAGCAGGGCGGGAAAAAATCCAAAGGGGACGAACATCACAATGTTCCCCGCCAAAAAATAGGGGCTGAACTGAATAGTCTGGAAGAGCCTCCAATTGGCCGAGCCCAGGGAAAAAAACGGATAGTCCCCCACATTCCACCGGTATCCGTGGAGGAGATCCACCAGGGACCAGACCACCCAGCGGGGCGTCAGCGTCAAAACAGCCATGCCGCCGCAGAACATCCAAAACAGGGCCATCGCCCCCTCCCGGCGGAGGGGGCTTGCATATCCGCTTCCCCCCAGCCTCCTCTTCCGCCACGGGAGCAGGCAGAGAAAGGCCGCCAGCGCCGGGACCGCTCCCCAGGCAATCGCCAGCAGATAGGCCGCCGTCCGTCCCATTACTCGCTGAACCACCTTCCCGCAGCCCCGCAGGGGAGGGCCAGCCCGGTCTCCGTCACGGGAAGGCCCAGTTCGTCCCAGGCACATTTCCCGCCGTACTTGCCCGCAACCAGAAGATTCAACAGGTATCCCAAAACCGACGGGGCAAGGCCCGTGGTGTAGGAGTTGATGAGCACAAAGAGGGGCCGCTCCGACAGCGCTCCGGCGCAGAGCTTCACAAAGCCGTACAGGTTTTCCTCCAGCTTCCACACCTCGCCGCCGGGCCCCCGGCCGTAGCTGGGCGGATCCATGATAATGGCGTCGTACCGCCGCCCCCGGCGGATCTCCCTCTCCACGAATTTGGCGCAGTCATCCACAATCCAGCGGATGGGGGCGTCCTCCAAGCCGGAGAGCCGGGCGTTTTCCCTGGCCCAGGCCACCATGCCCCTGGCGGCGTCCACGTGGCACACGCTGGCCCCCGCCTTGGCGCAGGCCACAGTGGCCCCGCCGGTATAGGCGAAGAGGTTCAGGACGCTGACCGGCCGTCCGGCAGTCCGGATCTTCTCCATCACAAACTCCCAGTTCACCGCCTGCTCCGGGAAGAGGCCCGTGTGCTTGAAGTTCATCGGCTTCACTTGGAAGGTCAGGGGGCCGTATTCCAGCTGCCAACTCTCCGGCAGCGCCGCCTTCTCCCAGTGGCCGCCGCCGGTTTTCGACCGCAGGTAGCGCCCCCCCGCCTGTTTCCAGCCGGGGTGCCGCCGGGGGCTCTCCCAGATGGCCTGGGGATCCGGCCGCACCAGCACCTGGCGTCCCCAACGCTCCAGGCGTTCGCCGCTGCCGCAGTCCAGCAGTTCATAGTCCCGCCACTTGTCCGCGATCCACATCCGCCTTTCCTCCCTGTTCCAAAACTCCGTGCTATAGTAAATCATGTTATTATACCGCCCAGCCCCGCTCCCGTCAACGCTTTTATTGCGCGTCTCCCATTCCGGCAGCCGCCGTGGATGGGGCTTGACAATTCCCCGCAAATCCCATATACTGAAGTCCTAGCAATAGGCTCATCCGGAATTGCTAGCCACAAGGTCCGGCCTTGTGGTTTTTTATCTGCCCGCCTTTTTTCGGCTCCGGCGGAAAAAGGCATAAATCCGTACATAATCAGGAGAAATCACTATGTCGCCAAAGAAAATCGCCCTGCTGACGGATTCCTGCGCCGATCTGGCGCCTGCCCTGGCAGCGGAGAACCATATTTATACTGTCCCCCTGCGTATCCTCTGCGCTGACGGGGAGTACGCCGACGGCGTAGACATCACCGCTAAGGAGATTTACAGCCGCCTCCGGGCGGGGGAACTGCCCCAGACCTCCCTGCCCAAAATCGAGGACATCGCCAAGGCCCTGGAGCAGATCGCGGCGGACGGTTACGACGGCGCAATTGCCATTATGCTCTCCGGCGGCCTCTCCGGCACCTATAACATGACCCGGCTGGTGGCCGGGGAGTGGAAGGGCCTGGCTGTCCGGGTGTACGATTCCGTCAGCGGCTCTTTGGGTATGGGCCTGACGCTGCTGCAGCTGGCAGAGGATATCCGGAACGGTATGGATTGGGAGACACTGACAGAGCGGCGCGTCCCCCGTTTGATTGCCTCCACCTTCCCCTTCTTCTCTGTGGACACCCTGGAGTACCTCCAGAAGGGGGGCCGCATCGGGAAGATCACCGCCACGGCAGGGACGCTCCTGCAAATCAAGCCCATCATCACCTTCGCCGCCGACGGGCAGCTTCAATCCATCGCCAAAGTCCGGGGCCGCCACCAGGTTATCGACAAGCTGGTGGAGATGACGGTAAAGGCCTGCGGAAACCACAAGCGGTACAACCTGGCCGTGGCCAACGGCGGTGCGCCGGAGGAGATGGAAACGGTGCGGCGGAAACTGACCGAAGCCCTGCCCAATTACAGCCACATCTGGGACGGGGAAATCGACGGTACCCTCAGCGTATACATTGGCGACGGCGTACTGGGCGCGGCAGTCCAGACGCTGGACGAATAAAGCCGGGAAAATTGCCC
This sequence comes from uncultured Oscillibacter sp., assembly GCA_910584995.1. Taxonomy (GTDB): domain Bacteria; phylum Bacillota; class Clostridia; order Oscillospirales; family Oscillospiraceae; genus Oscillibacter. Next base: position 31,438 of record CAJUDW010000011.1, read on the forward strand.
GCTTCTGGCGGGCAGTCCCCGCATTTACGGCCTGCAAAATATCCCCTCCGGCGTACAGCTGCCGGAGAAAACAGATCTGCGCCTTCAGGCATGGGACTCTGCGAGGCTTTTTGGGCCGCCCCTCTATCCACTAAACCAAGACCACCCCGTTTTGGGGTGGTCTTGGCTGTTTTCCGGAGCCGCTTTTATCGCCGGTTTTCCATAGAACGCTCCAGCATCTCCATGATCTCCTCCGCGTGGCGGTACTCCTCCCTGCTCAACTCGTTGAAGATCCGCTGGAGGCAGGGATCTGTGGTGCCGTCCGCCGCCTGGGCGTAGTTGAGGCCGCCGCAGGCCTCCATATGATACCGCTCCCGCAGGGCCGGGCACCACCGGCCAATGCAGATGCGGCCGGTGTCAATGGCAGGCCGGTAGCACTCCCCTGTGATGAGATAGTAGGCCGCCATCAGCCGCCGGGCATGGGCGCCCTCCTCCGCCGCCATATCCCGCAGCCGCTGCCGGGCCCAGGCGGGGGCCTGGCGGCTCATGGCCAGAAGATACCGCCTGTCCGCCAGTTCCTCTTCCACGAAACCGGCCACCACGTCAACCACCGCCTGGGCGGCAGTCCCCATGCAGCAGGGATCCGGATCGGCCCCCGGCAGCTGCTCCTGCCGGGCCGCAGGCATCCCCTCCTCCGTGGCAGCCTGGGCGGCGGGGATGGGGGAAACAGGCGGGACGGGAGGCGCCGCCTGCATAGGGGCCACCGCCGCCCCCTCCGCAATCCCCGCCCCCATTCCGGGATAGGGCTCCAGATCCGGCGCGACCCGCTGCCAAATCCTGTCATACTGCCGGAAATCGTACCCGGCGGCATTATGTAAGGTCTGTGATACGTTCATAAACCCTCCTCCTTTTCCCCCCATCCTATGCCGGAGGGCGGGATTTGGTCCCAATTTCAAATTTCCGCTTTCCGCCGCAAAAACCGGCGGCCCCCTTGGACAGATTTCCTACAAAACGGGTATACTATACCTGAAAATCCTACGTCCCTATATATTGCCTTTTTTCGTCATATCTGCTATAGTGAAAAAGGTTCCGGAGGCAGATCATGCACCGGATTGCCAAGAACTTTCCAATTCCGGGCCTGCGGATGCCGCCGCTTTGGCGGGTTTCCCGGCCCATCCCCAGAAAAGGAGGTTCCGATTCATGCTGGAACTGAAACATATCAGCTACACTGTCTGTGAGGGAGACGGGCAGCTGGGCATCCTGAAGGATATCTCCCTCACCGTCGATGACAACCAGCTTGTGGTTTTCACCGGCCCCAACGGCGGCGGCAAGACCACCCTGGCGAAAATCATCATGGGCCTCGTGCGCCCCACCTCCGGCCAGATCCTCTGGAACGGGCAGGACATCACGGATCTCAGCATCACGGAGCGTGCCCGCCTGGGCATCAGCTACGGATTCCAGCAGCCCGCACGGTTCAAGGGGCTGACGGTGCGGAAGCTGCTGACCCTGGCCTCCGGGGACGATCACCTCTCCAAGGACCGCTGCTGCCAGTACCTGACCCGGGTAGGCCTCTGCGCCAACGACTACCTGGATCGGGAGGTGGACGTTTCCCTCTCCGGCGGCGAGGTCAAGCGGATTGAGATCGCCACCATCCTGGCCCGCCAGGCTCCCGGCGGGGGCAGGGGGCGGAGCAACTCCCTGATGATCTTCGACGAGCCGGAAGCCGGCATTGATCTCTGGTCCTTCGCCCGTCTCACGGAGACTTTTGAGCAGATCCACAGCGCCAAGGCCGCCACAATGATCATCATCTCCCACCAGGAGCGCATCATCTCCCTGGCGGATGAGGTGATTGTGGTGGGCGACGGCACCATCCGCCACCGGGGCGCGGCGGCGGACATCCTTCCCCAGATTCTGGCGGACACCCTGGGCAGCTGCCCGGTTTTGACCAAGGAGGTGGGCGCTTTATGATGGATACCCAGGTAGATCGGGATCTTCTGGAAAAGATTGCGGATCTCATCGGGAAGCCTGTAGGGGCTTTCAACATCCGCAAGGACTCCGGCTGCGACGGCCGCCAGTCCACGGAGCACATTGACATCGCCAACCGGACCGACGGCAAAAGCGGCATTGACATCCGCGTGAAGGACGGCACGGTAGGCGAGACCTGCCACATCCCCGTCCTCATCACGAAGCCGGGGATCCAGGAGATGGTCTACAACGATTTCTACATCGGCGAGAACTGCGACGTAGACATTGTGGCCGGCTGCGGCATCCACAACTGCGGCGGGGAGATGAGCCGCCACGACGGCGTCCACACCTTCCATGTGGGGAAGCACTCCCGCGTCCGCTACACGGAGAAGCACTATGGGGACGGCGACGGCACGGGCGGCCGCATAATGAATCCGGAAACAGTGGTTTACCTGGAGGAGGGGGCCTCCATCCAGCTGGACACCACCCAAATCCGGGGTATTGATTCCACCAAGCGCGTGACGAAAATTGTCTGCGGGCCTGGGGCGGAGGCCGTTGTAACGGAACGCCTCCTGACCCACGGGGAGCAGACTGCGGAGAGCGACATGGAGATCATCCTGGACGGCCCCGGCTCCAAGGGCCGCGTGATTTCCCGTTCCGTAGCCCAGGACACCTCCAGCCAGGTGTTTTATCCCCGCATGGTGGGGAACGCCCAATGCTTTGGGCATGTGCAGTGCGATTCCATTATCATGGGCGAGGCGAAGATCAAGTCGATTCCCGCCATTACCGCCAACTGCACGGAAGCACAGCTTGTGCATGAGGCCGCCATCGGCAAGATTGCGGGGGATCAGCTTCTGAAGCTGGAGACGCTGGGCCTGACTGAGGAGGAGGCAGAGGACTGCATCCTGAAGGGGTTTTTGGCCTGACAGGCCAAAACGGGGATTGGCTGCGTTATGGCAGCCGGCAAATGCACCCCCATTTTCTCTTTTCACTTGCGCCGAAAAGAGAAACCCTCCAGAGGGCCCTCTCGCCGCTTCGCGGCTCACCTTGGCGGGCCGCGCACGGTCCAAAAGAGAAAAGGCGCTTGAGGGAAACGGCCTTTGGCCGTTTCCCTCATTTTACAGGGGTTCTTCTCCGCGCAGTGCCTTTTTCAGAATTACCCTGCGGCTCTACGCGTCTCACCCCCCTCTTTGCAGAACTGCGCTCCCGCGAGGCTGGTGCCCTGTTTATCTGATGGTGGTTGTCGTATGGCCCGCCCTCCTCTTTTCGCTGCCGCTGGCGGGTGCTTTCCGGATACCTCCAAGCCAGCGGCAGCGGTAAGAGAAGATACGCCATTCGATAACCACCCTCTGCTTTGCAGGGCACCGTCTTCGCGGGAGCGCAGTCTTTCCGGGAAACATTTACCGGCGCGTAGAGCCGCAGGCCGATTCCCACAACCGCACTGCGCGAAGGTCAGCCCCCGCTATGTGCCAAACAGCCACAGGCTGTTTGGCACCAGCCTCTTTTTCTCTCTTCCACCGTGCACGGCGCATTCTCTCTTTTTCTGGGCCCAGAAAAAGAGAGAATGGGGGGTGCATCCCCCAGGCCTGAGAGGTCTGCCAACCCCCGTCCTTTGGAAAAAGGAAAAACAAAAACCCCCGGCGGAGCCATCCCCGCCGGGGTCACTTGCCGGAAGGGGAACCTTCCGGTTTATCATAATCAATCAAAAACAGATCGTTTGGCGTACATTCCAGCACTTGGCATAGCGCCTCTATGGTTTCCAGTCTGACTGCAAGGGTCTTGCCGTCTACTAATTTCGCAATATTCGGATAACTCATGCCTGTCTCTTTAGCCAGCCAATAGCGTGTTCTTCCCTTTGCCCTCAGCATAGGCATAATATTAAACTTGATCATGATTCTATGCCTCCGGCAAAGTAGTGTCTATTATAAATAATTCATTTGGAGGACACTCCAGAATCTGACATAATGTCTCAATAGTCTCCGATCGGATAAACTTTGTTTCGCCTGATGCCATTCGATTGAAACTTCGATAATTCATATTCATTTGCTCATACAACCAACATTTTGTTCTGCCCTTGGCTCTTAACATAGGCATGATATTGAACTTGATCATAGCCTATGCCTCCACAATACGCGCTCCTACATATCTGATGTATACATATCATATCTACTAATTTATAGTTTACTCATATTTTTCCTTTACATATTAGTTTAAACATTATATAATGTTTTCATTCTATATCGAGGAGATATATTATGGACGTTTGGAAAGAAATGTACCTCTCCCTCATGCGTGATACGGAAAAAACCATCAGAACCTTGGAAGACATCAAAACCGTCTACCAAAAAGCATCCTTGGAGGATCTGGAAAACACCCTCCCTGGCTGTGCAGAAATATCCAAGATCTACTTTGCCACTATGCAGTTCCTTTCCCTCTACCTGATCACCGCACAGCAGAAGTGCGAAAACATCTACATCACTTACGGTGAACCGTCCGAAGACGGAGACGAAACCTAATCCCGTCCGGACAAGTCCGGACAATAGAAAATCCTCCGGGGTTGATTCCCCGGAGGATTTTCCTTCCTTCTATATTACTTTGCGTATTCCACAACCTTGGTCTCACGCAGGACGTGGACCTTGATTTGGCCAGGGTATTCCATCTCGTCCTCTATCCGCTTCGCCAGATCCCGGGCCAGAATCACCATCTGGTCCTCGCTGACCTGTTCCGGCTTCACCATGACCCGGACCTCCCGGCCCGCCTGGATGGCAAACGCCTTGTCTACTCCCGGATAGGTTCCCGTGATGGTTTCCAGCTGCTCCAGCCGCTTGATGTAGTTCTCCAGGTTCTCGCGGCGGGCGCCGGGCCGGGCGGCGGAAATGGCGTCCGCCGCCTGCACCAGGCAGGCGATAATCGTCCGGGGCTCCACGTCGTTGTGGTGGGCCTCAATGGCGTGGACAATCTCGTCCCGCTCCCGGTACTTCCGGGCAAACTCCACGCCAAGGGAGACGTGGGTGCCCTCCATCTCGTGATCCACCGATTTGCCCAAATCGTGCAGCAGCCCCGCCCGCTTGGCGGTCACCACGTCGGCCCCCACCTCTGCGGCCATCATGCCCGCAATGTGGCTGACTTCAATGGAGTGGCGCAGGACGTTCTGCCCGTAGCTGGTGCGGTAGTGGAGGCGGCCCAGCATCTTCATCAGTTCCGGGTGCAGGTTCCGCACGCCGCATTCAAACACGGCCCGCTCCCCCTCGGATTTGATGGTGGCGTCCACCTCCCGGCGGGCCTTCTCCACCATCTCCTCAATGTGGGTGGGGTGAATCCGGCCGTCGGCAATCAGCTTCTCCAGCGCCAGACGGGCAATCTCCCGCCGCACCGGCTCAAAGCAGGAAACGGTAATGGCCTCGGGGGTGTCGTCAATGATCAGATCCACGCCCGTCAGCGTTTCAATGGTGCGGATGTTGCGGCCCTCCCGGCCAATGATGCGGCCCTTCATCTCGTCATTGGGCAGGGGAACCACACTGACGGTCATTTCGGCCACCTGATCGGAGGCGCACCGCTGGATGGCCTGGGCAACAATTTCCCGGGCCTTGGCGTCGCACTCCTCTTTCATGCGAGACTCCACTTCCTTGATCTTCATGGCCGTCTCGTGGGTTACTTCGGACTCCACCTGGTCAATAAGGTACTGCTTCGCTTCGTCGGCGGTGAAGCCGGAGATGCGCTCCAGCATCTCCGTGTGGCTGCGCTTGATCGCTTGAATCTCCTCGCACTCCCGGTCTACAGCCGCGTGCTTCTGGGCCAGAGAATCCTCTTTCTTCTCTATGGCCTCCATCTTACGATCCAGGTTTTCTTCCTTCTGCTGCAGCCGGTTTTCCTGCCGTTGCAGGTCTGCGCGGCGGGACTTCTCTTCCTTCTCATACTCGCTGCGGTTTTTCAAAATCTCTTCCTTGGCTTCCAACAGGGCTTCCTTTTTCTTGGTCTCTGCGCTCTTAATGGCCTCGTTGATAATGCGCTTTCCCTCTTCTTCAGCGCTTGAGATTTCCTTCTCGGAGACTTGTTTCCGATAGCGAATACCGAGAGGGAAACAGATGACGCCGCCGATAACCAGCCCGATAAGGCCGGCGATGACGTATTCCATCCCTTAGTTTCCTCCTACTTGATATTCGGTATTGCTGGAAGTAACGACCGGGCGCGCCCCTAACCGCGCACCGACAATTATCCTTTTCTAGTTTAATCATTCAGCGGGCCGCTGTCAAGGCAAAACCGTTAAATATATTTGTTACTCTGCAAAATTTTTTCCAGGAAATCAGAGGAAACCCCTCAGGAGGGTGATCAGGTGTTGATATAGGCGGCAGCGGCGTAGCCCACGTAGTCCCCGTAGTGGACCACATACCATCCCTGCCACTCGCCGTAGACGGTCACGGAGGCGCCGTTAGGCATATTGGCCAGTATGGTGCCGCTGGAGGAGGGATAGCTGCGGAGGTTCAGGGTGCCGTAGCTGACGGAGACAGTGCCCTGGACCGGGTCCATGGGGTAGATGAAGGGCAGGCCGAAGTACCGGGTCAGGGCCCGGGCCAGCTGCTGGGCGATGTCATTCCAGTGGCCTTCCAGCCAGACAGCGTCGGCGTAGTTGTCGTGGTAGCCGATCTCTACCAGCACCGCCGGGGCCTTGGAACGGGCCACCTCCCCCAGGGTAGTGGTAGCCCGGGTGGTCACCTTGTTGGGCAGGGGGTAGATTTTCCGCAGTTCCTCGGCAATCAGTTCCGCACCCCGCTGGCCCTGGGCGCTGCCGGGGTAGTAAAAGGCGATGATGCCCCGGGTTTCCCCGTAATTCCCCGCCCCGGAGGCGTTGGAGTGGAGGGCCAGGTAGAAGTCGTAATCCCCGGCGTTGGCCTCCCGGATAGAACTGGCGGCAGTCATCTCCGGCCGGTTCCGCTTGTAGCGGATACCGTTGGAGACCAGGTAGGGCACCAGGGCGTCTGCCAACTGGTTCATGTGGTACTCCTCCGAGCCGCTGCCGGTGACGTATTGGTTCCATTCTTGTGTGCTCGGGCTTAAATAAATAATAGGCATGGCAAATCCTCCTTCAATACACCAAAACCCGCCCAGTCTCCCCAAAAGGCGCGCCCCAGGCGGGCCATGACACCTTTTTCCATTTATATGGCCCCACCGCCGGAAATGTTCCCGGAAAGGCCGCCCCGCTGCTGCCAGAAGGCCAGAAAGGGCCGCCCCTCCATCCAAACCCGCCGGAGCCGGGTTTCCGGTAAGCGGTATACAGGCGGATTTCCCATCACCCAGACTGTATCTGGCGTTTTCCCGCAAACTGTGATACAATGCTCAGCAGGAATCACCGGGGGGCTTCCCCCGTTCCGAAACATCCGATGGAAAATGGTTTCACTCTGGAAAGGAGTCTGACATGAAGGGCCAACGAATCTACCCCAGATACACCGTCACACCCAAGGCTGAGGCCGCCCTCCTCCGGGGCCACCCCTGGGTGTACGGTGAAGAGATCCTGTCTGCGGAGGGGACGGCGGAAAATGGCGGCCTGGTGGATATTGTGGGAAAACGGGGGCAGTATCTGGGCACAGGGCTTCTGTCGGAGGCGTCGAAAATCCGGATCCGGCTGCTGTCCCGGAACGCCAACGACCGCTTTGACGCGGCCTTCTGGCGGCGGAAGCTTCAGTGGGCCTGGGAGTACCGGAAAGCTGTAATGGCCCCGGCGGATCTGGACGCCTGCCGGGTCATCTTCGGGGAGGCGGACGCCTTCCCCGGGCTGACAGTGGATAAGTTCCACGACCTGCTGTCCGTCCAAGTGCTCTCCTATGGCCTGGAGCGGCTGAAGGGCCTGCTGCTGCCGGCCTTGGTGGAGATCCTCCGGCAGGACGGCCAGGAAATCCGGGGCGTCTACCAGCGGAACGACGCCGCCCTCCGGGAAAAGGAGGGGCTGGAACTCTGCAAGGGCTGGTTCCCCCTGCCTGGGGAACCGGTGCCGGAATCCCCGGTTGTGGAAATCACCGAAAACGGCATCAAATATCTAGTAGATGTGGAGAACGGCCAGAAGACCGGCTTCTTTCTGGATCAGAAATACAACCGCCGGGCCGTTGCCCGGCTGGCCCATGGGCGGACGGTGCTGGACTGCTTCACCCACACCGGCTCCTTCGCTCTAAACGCCGCCAAAGGCGGGGCCGCCCGGGTCATCGCCGTGGACGTATCTGCATCAGCCGTGGAGATGGCCCGGGCCAACGCTGCCCGGAACGGGCTGGAGGACGTGGTGGAGTGCGTGGCGGCCAACGTCTTTGACCTGCTGCCCAGCCTGGAAAAGGGGAAGTATGACTTCATCATCCTGGATCCGCCTGCCTTTACGAAATCCCGGCAGACGGTGGAGAACGCCATGGCAGGCTACAAAGAGATCAACTACCGGGCCATGAAGCTGTTGCCCCGGGGCGGCCTGCTGGCCACCTGCTCCTGCTCCCACTTCGCCACAGAGGAGAAATTCACCGCCATGCTCCGGCAGGCCGCCCTGGATGCCGGCGTCCAACTGCGGCAGATCCAGGCCCGCCAGCAGGCCCAGGATCACCCCATCCTCTGGGGGGTGGAGGAAACCAACTATCTGAAATTCTACCTGTTCCAGGTGGTTTAAGGCTCCGCACGCAAAAATTCCCCACCTTACCAAGTTTTCTTGATAAGGTGGGAATCCTTTTGCCTGCCAAGTATTCCTGTTTTGGGAAAAATTTGCTTCCGGAAAAAACTTCTGCTGCTTGCCACCATGCAAAGCTTACCGTGACGGTAAGAACCTGTGTTCACCGGCGGAGGATGCCGGCCTCTCCCCTGCTCAGTGATTTTGTACGATTTCCGCGGCGGCCTTTCGGATCGGCCTCACAGCAAACACCTACGGAACCTTCCCCCTGCAGCTGTCCGGGAATCCCATATACCGTGCTTCCGTTCACCTGGGGAAAATAACCCCTGATTTCCTTTGCCGGCTTGTATCCATGATACTCATGGCGTGAGGGAACGTTCAACGCACACATTTCAAAAATTCCGCGCTTTAGCCCCCATGGTGCAGCCTCTTTTTCAACATGCACAAAGGGGCGGAAGGGCTTGCGGGAGAGGGGATCCCGGCAATTTACGATACCCCAAGGATATCCGGCGTCAGGCGCAGGACTGCAAATCCCCCGGACGGCTTTCGCCGTCCGGGGGATTTCTTCTTTGCGGCGTTTCCGGAGCCTTCCCTCAGGAGTGGCCCACCTCAATGATCCGCACCGCGCCGTTGTGGATGTAGAGATTGCAGGAGGGCGCGTAAGCGTGGGCCTCCTCCAGGGTCATCCAGCTTTGGGTATCCCGGTTGTAGCAGATGATATCGGGGGCAATCAGATAGCTGCGGCCTCCGGTCACCACCGTGTTCTTGCCGGTCCAGGAGGTATTGGGCACGTTTTTCACCTCCATCAGCCGCACCAAGGCGGCAATATGGACGTTGGAGCCGGTTCCGGTCAGGGAGATACCGATGTACTCGCCGCTGCTGACGGTATAGCCGGTCTCGTAGGGCCCCATGGACTTGCTGCCCATATCCAGGGCGACAGTCCGGTTTTTACCCCACTGACTGCTGGTATTGCCATTCTCGTCTGTCACAGGCTCATCCGGGAATGTACTGACAGCACGGCCATAGTAGAACACGCTGCCCACTGTGGATCCGATAACTACCAGATCCACCTGATCTTTCCAGTTAGTCCGGGCGTAGCTGATCTGGGCAGAGGGAATCGTGGCGCTGGTCAGCTGGCTGAGGCTGACGGCCTCCGCGCCGTTGCTGGTCACCTGGAAAATCATGACATTGCTGGCAAGGCTCTTGCTGCCAAGCTTCCGGGCCGTCACATCCAGGTTCCCCTGGCCGCTGCTGCTGAGGCGGCTGATAGCCAGGGCCCCCTGCTTCGTGGAGCCAACCCGCACCAGCTGGCCCTCCAGGCCCTCTACGGAGCCCTGGGTGTTCAGCGTGCCGCTGACGGAAATGCCGCACAGCAGTTCCACCGTGGCACTGCCCTGGGAGATGCTCCGCACAATGCCCACCACGTTGTTGGACACCACGTCGCCCTTGGCCTCGAACACGGCGGCCACCTGATTATCCTCCGTCAGGAGGAGGGTGATCTGGTCGCCGGGCTTGAACTTGGCGATCCCATCCCGGGCGGTAGGCAGCACCGGGAAATCGTGGCCCAGGACCTTGATGGTCTCCGGCTCGCTGGGATTGGGCGTGCAGCTTTCATAGAAGCCGGTGATACGGGTGTCGCACACCCGGACGGAATTAGTGGCCGGGGAATAGGTGGCCACGTCGTAGCGGCGCATATCCTTGCCGTTGGCCGGCGCGCCGTTCTTGTAGATCTTGTAGTTTGTGCTGCCGTGGACCAGATCTGCAAAACCTGCCGTGGACTCGTTCTGATAGATCACCACCGCAGAACTGGAAGCGGAGCCGCCGCCTACGAAGATGTAATCCACACCGCCGCCGGTGTTGAGATACAGCGTGACAGAGGTGCCCGCGCTGACCCAGGAGAAGATCTTGCTCCAGGCGTCCTCCTCGCCGTTCCGGTAGGCCTTGGTGTCACCGGTGACGCTGTAGGACGCGCCGGTGATATCCACAATCTGGTTGGCCTTGGCGGTGGCTACCGTGATGGTGATGCTCGCCCCCAGGGAATCCGGCACGAAGGTAAGGGCTTTGCCGTTCTTATCCAGCGCCAAGGTGCCCCGGTAGCCGTTCAGGGCGCCGTTGGAGACCTTGCCGGAGGCAATCTGGTAGGTCTGGGTGCCGGAGGCCAGCTGGAGGGAGGTCTCCCGGCCGTCGGGCCCCATGGCGGAGGAGGTCACCAGCACCTGGTTCTCCAGTTCCGTGACCCCGATGGAGGAGAGGTAGCTGCCGCCCTTCTCCGTGTCGGCCCGGAGGAGGTTCAAAAACAGTTTCGCCGCCTCGCCCCGGGTCAGGGGCGTGGTCCCATTACCGGCGATGCCGTCGGTGAGGCCGATGGTCTTCCCCACGGCCATGTAGCTGTCCGGCCAAACGCCGCCGATATTCTCGTCCTTATAGCCCAGCAGCCGCAGCAGGATGGTGACCGCCTGCCCCACGGTAACGGTCCTGTCGGGATAGAATTTCCCGTCAGGATAGCCGGAGATAATCTTCTTCCCCTTGGCCGCCAGATTGATGAACCCGGAGGCCCAGTGGGAGGGCTTCACGTCCGGGAACACCGTCACGGTGCTGAACTGGCCCAATTCGCTGTCGGCGTTCATGGCGTAGACCGCCATTTTGCAGAACTGCGCCCGGTTTAGGGCGGCAGTGGGCCGGAAGGTTTTGGCGTCATAGCCGTCCAGCACCCCCATCAGCCGCAGGGCTTCCACCGCCATGATGGTATCCTGGTCGCTGATATCGGAGAAGCGGGCCGCGCTCTCCGCGCCTGCCGGCAGCGTCAGCATGGATACCGCCATGCACACCGCCAGCAGGAAACTGCCAAGTCTTTTCTTCATCTTCTCTCTCCTCCTTATTCCGCCCGCAGGGCCTCCACCGGCTGGAGGTTCGAGGCCTTCGCCGCCGGATAGATGCCAAAAATAATACCCAGGGCCACCGACAGCGAAAACGCCGCCGCAGTGATCCAGACCGCAGGATAGATGGTCATATGGAACATCAGCTGTCCCACCGCGAAGCTGCCTGCGGTCCCCAGCAGGATGCCGATGATGCCGCCGATGCCGCAGAGCATGGCCGCCTCAATGAGGAATTGGGCCACAATACTGCTGCGCTGTGCGCCGATGGCACGGCGGATGCCGATTTCCCTGGTCCGCTCCGTCACTGTCACCAGCATGATATTCATGATGCCGATACCGCCTACCAGCAGGGAGATGGCGGCGATGCCGCCCAGGATGAGGCTGATCATGCCCATCTGCTCTGTCATGTACTCCTGCCACTGGCCTGCGGATTGGACGTTATAGCCTCCGGTGCGCGTATCCACCACACCCTCCAGGTAGCCCCGGATGAGGGGGATAACCTCTTTGGGCTGGAGATCGTCCTTGATTTTCACATAAAACTCGCTGGGGGCCTCGCCGCCCAACACCCGCCGGGCGGTGTAGGGCAGGATAATCAGGTTATCCATCTGGCTGGAACTGGGATCCTTGAAGCGGGGGGCGTAGACCCCCACCACCTCAAAATTCTGGCCGTTCATCTGCACAACCTTGCCAACGGGCTCGGAGGAGCCGAAGAACACCTGGGCCGCCTGATAACCCATGACGCAGACCTGGTTGTAATTCTCCATGTCCAGCACCGCCAGATCCCGCCCCTTGAGAATCGTGAGATTGTTGCAGGTACTGTATTGATCGCTGGCGTAGCAGAGCTCCGGGGGCCTATCCCCCACGAGATTATTGTTCTCGTCCCAGTAGTAGTTGTTCATATTGTCGGTGTTCTTGGTACCGTACACTACCGTGGCCCTGCACCAGTCCTGGGGCGTAATGCCCACCACCTTGTCGGGAATGCTGTTGCAGAAATTGTAGAGGCCCGGGAAATAGTCCGGGGAGAGGTTGTTCCCCTCCTCGTCGTACATGCCGCCATAGATACTGACGTTCACCAGGTTGCTGCCCATGGCGGAGTACTGCTCCATGGTCTTCTCCGTGTAGCCGTTGATGGAGGAGACGATGGTCATAACGGCGGCGATGCCGATAATGACGCCCAGCATGGTCAGGGCGGACCGGCCCTTCTTGCCCCAGATGGATTTCCAGGCCATTTTGACGGCCTGCCGGATATTCACAGCCAGTCCACCTCCTGTTCGCAGTCCTCAATGATCTTGCCGTCCGCCAGGCGGACTACCCGCCGGGCCGTGGCGGCAATCCCGTTGTCGTGGGTGATGAGGATAACGGTAGTACCCTCCCGGTTCAGCTGCTGGAGGAACTCCAGCACCTCGTGGCCGGTGCGGGAATCCAGTGCGCCGGTGGGCTCGTCGGCCATGATAATGGGGGGCCGGGTGGCAATGGCCCTGGCGATAGCCACCCGCTGCTGCTGGCCGCCGGACATCTCCGTAGGCCGGTGCTTCACCCGCCCGGAGAGGCCCACCCGCTCCAGGGCGTCCATGGCCATATCGTAGCGGTCATCAGCGTTGATGCCCTGGTAAATCAGGGGCAATTCCACATTTTCCAGAACTGTGAGGCTTTGAATCAGGTTGTACTGCTGAAAAATAAACCCAATCTCCTTGTTCCGGATGCGGGACAACTCCTTGTCGGTGAGTTCCCGGACGTCCGTACCCTCCAGAAGGTAGTCCCCCCTGGTGGGTACGTCCAGGCAGCCCAGCACGTTCATCATGGTGGACTTGCCGGAGCCGGACTGGCCCACAATGGCCACAAACTCCCCCAAATCCACCTTGAGGGACACCCCGTCCAAAGCCCGGACCTCGCTCTCCAGGCCCTCGCCGTAGATCTTATAGACGTCCCGCAGTTCAATCAAGCGCGCCATAGCGTCAACCCCAAGCGTAATCGGACTGGATCTGGGTGAACACGGTGGTACCCTCTTCCACGCCGGATTTAATCTCGATGTTGTAGTTGTCCTGGATGCCGATTTCCACCGGCACGGCCCAGAAGCCCTTCGGAATCTCCTCGTTCACCATCACTTCCACGGCGTTCTCCGGCCGGTCGCCTTCCACGAAGACCACATACACATCGGAGCCGTCCTCCAGCATGGTGGTACGCACGCACTGGATGGGCAGGATCAGGCAGTTGTCGTTCTGGCTGGCAATCAGGGAGTAGGAGATGTAGCTGTTTACCTGGACGGAACCGTCGGCGTTGTCCACGGAGATGGTGAGGGGATAAGTGGCTACACCGTTGTTGACGGTGGAGGCGAGGCTCACGGATTCCACCATGCCCATGGCCTGTTTGTCCCACTGCTCCAGTTCCACCATCATGCCGGCCTTCACATAGCTGACATTCCGCTCATCCACCGTGGCGGCCACGGTGATGACGGAGGTATCGGAGATGGTGACGATGGTGGTGTTGGCCTGGATCTCGTCCCCGGGCTGGATGGTAAGGCCGATGACGGTGCCGTCAATGGGGGCCACGGCGTTGCAGTTGTCCAGGTTCTTCTGGGCAGTCTCCAACTCCTTCTGGGCCTCCTCCAAATCCTTTTGGATAGTGAAGAGTTCGCTTTCGCTCTGTTCGCCGTCCACCTGCACCAGAACCTGGCCGGCAGAAACCTGGAGGTAGTCCACCAGGCTGCTGGAAATGACGGTGCCGTTGACGGTGGAGCAGAGGTCACCGGTGCGGTAATACTCCAGCTTGCCGGGCTCGTAGGGGTAGACGGTCTCGCCGTTGATGGTAACCGTGGCGGAGGCCGCCATCTCGGCGGTAAGGGCCCCCTCGTTGCTCAGCAGGATTTCCGCAGAAAACAGCTGGGATCCCTCGGGGGTGATGCGGCTGACCATATGGACCGCCTCAATGGTACCGGGGATGGTCGTCATCAGAGCCGGGACGGACACGTCCACCGTCTGGCCCACCCAGAGTTCGCCCGCGTAGGCGTAGCTGTAATACTGGGTGAGGCGCATCCGGGTGTCGTCTGCCAGCACCGCCAGCTTCTGGCCCTTGGTCACCTCGTCGCCGGGATTCAGGGTGACGGTTTCCATCAATTTCCCGGGGTATGTAGGGGCAAGGTTCAGCCCGGCGATATCTTTTTCCGCCTGGGACAGCTTCTTCCGGAAGCCCTCCACATTGTTCCGGGCCTGCTGGACGGCATTCTGGGCGGCGGGGGAGTCGATGACAAAGAGGGGCGTCCCCTGGGTCACCACGTCGCCCTCGTTGACCAGCACGTCCATTACGGTCCCGGCGGTAGTCATGGTGATGACCTCGCTGCTCTTGGCCCGGGTGAGGCCGTTGCCCTCCACCTTGGCGGTGATGGAGCCGTACCGCACCTCGTCCCGGATGATCTCTTTCTGGGCCTCCCCCTTATCGCCGCCGAACACGCGGCCCAGCACCACGGCCGCGGCAATCAGAATCAGGAGGATGATCGTCCAGCGGATGATCCGCCGCCGCTTCCGGCGAGGCATATCCTTCCATTTCTGACGCAGGGATTTTTTCGCGGGGGCCTCCTGTACGGCCGTTCCCGCCGCCGGGGCTTCCGGGATCCCGGCCTGTTCCTGTTTTTCCATAACTTCTGCCATATCCGGTTCTCCTTTTTCGTGCTCCAAGGGGTTAAAAGGTTCCAAAGGGTTTGCCTATAAAAACTGTATCAACCATGTTAGTACAGCCTATTCTGTAAAGCAACAACAAAACAGTAACAATTTTCCCATTCACAAAAAATTCACACTTTATCCATGACTTTGGAAGGGCTCTCCATTGTAAAGACGAAAATAAACGGAAAAAGTTTCACAAAACCACAAAAAAAGAAAATCAAATTTTAGCAGATTTGTAAAATCAAGGAATCCATCCATACTTCTTCCCCCGCCACGCCAAAACGCATCCGTAACCAGCGGTTCCCCTTGCGTGGAACCGCTGCCCATGCTATAATCAGCAGCGGCGGTTTTCGCTGTTGGAACGTGTCTGCCGCCTATCATCCCGAAATTCAAAAATATGCGCCGGAGGGACCGCAATATGCACGAAAGGGAAGCCATCATCCGCCCGTGGTTTGATATGTGGCTGCGCCAGCAGGACCCTGGGTATCGATACCGTCTTTGCGGAAAACGTGGCCTACACGGAAAGCTGGGGGCCGAAATACGAAAGCCGCGCCGCCGTGAAGCATTGGTTCCGGGAGTGGAACACCAGAGGAAATGTGGCGGCCTGGGATATCAAACAGTTTTTTCACAAGGGAGACCAGACGGTTGTGGAGTGGTACTTCAAGGCCAGGATGGCGGACAGCAGCACGGATGAATTTGACGGTGTGCCCCTGATCGTATGGACCCCCGGCGGCAAAATCAAGTCCCTGCAGGAATTCGGCTGTAATACGGATCGGTACGATCCCTACCAGGAGGGCAACACCCCGCAGTTCCGGGAGGAAACGCCCAGATGGTTCTAAAAATAGGATTCTGCGAAAATCCAAAATCCCGGCGCGTCTGCGCCGGGATTTTTATAAAACCGTCAGGCCGGGGCGTTTTTGCCGCCCAGCTTCTGCCAGGCCACAACGCCGCCTACCAGGGCGAAGCCCACTACGTCCGTGGGGATGCCGGGGAACATCATGCACAGGCCGCCCAGGGCGATGAACACCCGCAGCAGGGGGTTGATCTTCCGCCAGAGGTACCCGTTCAGGGCCACGGCCACGCCGAACAGGCCCGCCAGGGAGGTAACGACAATCAGCACTATGTCAAAAATCCCCGTGTCAATCAGGAGCATCGCAGGGTTGAAGGCAAAGATATAGGGTACGATGAAAGCGGCAATAGCCAGCTTTGTGGCATTGATGCCGGTCTTCATAGGGTTGGACTTGGCAATAGCGCTGCCTGCGTAGGCCGCCAGAGCCACCGGCGGCGTGATATCCGCCACGATGCCGAAGTAAAACACAAAGAAGTGGGCGGGGATTTTGCCGATGCCCAGCTGGATCAGGATGGGGGCGCAGGTGGAGGCCATGATGCAGTAGTTGGCCGTGGTAGGCACGCCCATGCCCAGGACGATGCAGCAGAGCATGGTCAGGAACAGGGCGGCGAACAGGGCCAAGGACTTGTTGGGAATCATGCCGCTGACATTCACCACCGTGTTCACCAGCCGGGAGGCAAGTCCCGTCACAGTGATGCACCCCGCCACGATGCCCGCCATGGAGCAGGCTACCGCCACGGTGATGCAGCCCCGGCCACCGGCCTCCAGGGAGCCCAGAATCATAGTGCCGGTCTCCTTCACGGCGTGGCCCACAGCGCCCTCCTGCTTCTGGGCATGGCTGTCCCAGAAAATGCCCGGCAGGCTTACGGCAATTGCCAGCAAAATGGCGAGGGACGCTGAGAACTGCAGCGTCCGGGCGCCGGTGGACACCAGCCAGACCAGCACCACCAGGGGCAGCAGCAGATAGATGCTGCGGATAAGGATCCGGAACTTCGGCAGCTGATCCCGAGGGATGCCCTTTAAATCCAGCCGCCTGGCCTCCAGATGGACAGAGAGGAAAATGCCGGTGAAGTAGAGAAGTGCCGGGAGGATGGCTTTCATAGCCACGTTGGCGTAGGTGGTATCCATATACTCCGCCATAAGGAAGGCGGCCGCACCCATAATGGGGGGCATAATCTGCCCGCCGGTAGAGGCAGCGGCCTCCACCGCCGCAGCGAACTCACCCTTGTAGCCGGTCCTCTTCATCATGGGGATGGTGACGGAGCCGGTGGTAACGGTGTTGCCCACGGAGGAGCCTGACACCATGCCGCAGAGGGCGGAAGAGATGACCGCCACCTTGGCGGGGCCGCCGGAGGCGCTGCCCGCCAGGGAGTTAGCCAGATCAATAAAGAAATTGGAGATACCCGTCCGCTCCAGGAATGCGCCGAAGATGATGAACACGGCGATAAACTTGGCGCACACCTGCACCGGGGTGGCCAGGATGCCGGAGGTACCGTAGAAGAGGGTGTAAATCACCCGTCCCAGGTTCTGGCCGCTGGCAAAGGTGTAGACCAGCAGCACCCCTACTACGCAGAGGATTGGAAGCCCCACGCACCGGCGGCAAAGTTCCGCCAGGCACAGGATGCCCACAACGCCCAAAATCACATAGAACCAGGCGCCGTCAATGGCGCCCTCTGTACCGGGATTGATTTTGGAGGCGCTGGTGATCACCTTCACCAAGGCCGTGTAATTGATGCAGTAGTAGAAGAAAGAACCCGCCCCCAGGAGCATCAAAATGATATCATACCAGGGCATGGAGTTGGGACGCACATGGTTCTTCCGGGCGGGGTAGGTCAAATAGCCCATGACGGTGATGAGGCCCAGGAAAGCCGTCAGCCGGATAGGCAAATCCGCCGTGCTGAACAGGGTGGACCAGATACAGTACAGGGAGAACATCGCCATGACGCAGCGGACTACCTGCTTGGGCTTTCCCTCCCAAATTCGGGTGGCGGATTCCCGGTCATATTTGCGCATGACCTCTTCCATTTCCGCCGCCGTACCGATCTCGATATCAGGCGTATGGTTGTCTTTTTCGCTCATACAGCCCCTCCTTATCTCAATTTTTTCCTCTTGCCGTATTGAAAAAGCGGCGCGAAGACCGCCCTTTCAATGCGGCAAGGGCCGCGTGACGCGGCCCTTGCCGGGAATTGCCGGTTGTGGGTGGATCAATAGGTCCCGGCGGGAATGGTATAAGCGCTGTAGTAGGGGGAGGCGGACAGCAGGTCGTTCACATGGGCCTCGTCCAGGCTCACCAGGTACACCGGGCCGCTGGTGGACAGGTCCACGATAGCGGGGGTGGGGGCGCCGGCCACGATGAAGGCGGCGTCAATCTTGCCGTCCTTCAGGCTCTCGGCGCTGTCGCCGAAACTCTGGTACACGGCGTTGATGTCCTCTTCGCCCAGGCCGTAAGCGCCCAGGACGTCAATGGCGTTGAAGTACACGCCGGAACCACGGTCTCCGATGGAAACGGACTTCCCGGCCAGATCCGCAACGGACTTGATGTCGGGATTGGTGGTGACGATCTGCACCTGCTCCATGTACAGGGCGGCTGCCACAGAGAAGCCGGTGACGGCGGTGTCGAAGAGGCGCTCGCCGTTATAGGCGTAACTCATGACGTCGGACTGGACGAAAGCCAGCTGCACGTCGCCTGCGTTCAGATCCTCCACGTTGGCCTGGGAGCCGCCGGAGGTCACAGCGGTGATGGAGAGGCCTGCGTTGTTGGAGACATAGCCCGCCAGCACGCCGCCGAAAGCGTAATAGGTGCCGGTCTCGCCGCCAGTGCCGAAGGTCAGGGCCTTGGAATCGCCCACGCCTGCGCCGTCCTTCACGGCGGCAACGGTCTTGCCCTTCTCCTGGAAGTACTTGGCCGCGCCAGGATGATAGGGCACGGAGGTGACGGAGGAGGCGAAGTCCAGATCCAGTTCGCCGCCCTTGGCGTGCTGATCCGTGATGGCGGCGGTATTCTCAAAGATGGCGGAAACAAAGGCGTAGACGTCGTCCTCGGGCACGTCGTCCCGGACGATGACCACCGCGCCTACGGCCACGGTATTCGTGTCCACAGCCGCCGCGCTGCCGCTGTCGGAAGCAGCCCCGGGGTCTTCGGTGGAAGCGCCGCCATTGGCCTCGTCCTTATCGGACTTGCCGCCGCAGCCTGCCAGGACAGCCATCATCATGGCCAGAACCATGAGCAAGGACAGAAACTTTTTCATGATGCATTCCTCTTTTCATTTTTTGGTAAGTGTATCCTGTAAATACATGAATAGTATATCCTCTTCTCCTTCATTTTTCAAGTCCGCATTTGTGTTTTTCGGGAAATTTTGCAGGTTTGCAACAGATATAATTCACAGTTCTTTGGCTTTTTGCATCATTTGAACAGAATTCCTTCATATTAGCCCCGCCGTTCCCGTCGAAACCCGGCGGCAGATGGAAGCGCGGACGCCTGTGCGGCAGGTATGTGCAGATATCCGCTTCCCATGCGGCGCCGGTCCCGTCCCTTCGAACTCCCCTTCCGCCACCGGAATCTCCCGCTCTAAACCGGCCTTTCCGGCAGGAGAAGGCCCTCCACCAGCGGCGGAGGGCCTTCAACAGTGCACTTATTTAATGGTCTTTGCGCCCACTTCCTCCCGCAGCAAGGCGGCGAACTGCTCCAGGGACATAGCCCCCAGATCCTCTCCGGAGCGGTGCCGGACGGAAACCGTCCGGTTCTCCACGTCCCGGTCGCCTACCACCAGCATATAGGGGATCTTCTCCAAAGTGGCCTCCCGAATCTTTTTGCCAATCTTCTCGTTGCGGGTGTCGGTCTCCACCCGGAAGCCCTGCCGATCCAGACTGGCAGCCAGTTCCGCGGCGTAGCCGTCCGCCCGCTCGGTGACGGTGAGGATCTTTACCTGGATGGGGCTCAGCCAAGCCGGGAACGCCCCGGCAAAATGCTCGGTAATCACGCCGATGAACCGCTCGATAGAGCCCAGCACTACCCGGTGGATCATAACGGGGCGGTGCTTCCCGCCGTCCTCGCCGGTGTACTCCAGTTCAAACCGCTCGGGCAGCTGGCTGTCCAGCTGGATGGTGCCGCACTGCCAGGTCCGGCCCAGGGAGTCGGACAGGTGGAAGTCCAGCTTGGGGCCATAGAACGCCCCGTCTCCCTCGTTGATGACGAATTCCTTGCCCATACCGGTGATGGCGGCCTTCAGGATGTCCTGGTTCCGCTCCCACTCCTCCACGGTGCCGATGTGATCCTCCGGCATGGTGGAGAGTTCGATGGTGTAGCTGAGGCCAAAGGTGGCGTACACCTCGTCAAAGAGACGCACGGTCTCCTGGATCACGTCCTGCATCTGGTCCCGGGTCATAAAGACATGGGCGTCGTCCTGGCTGAAGCAGCGGACCCGGAAAAGGCCGTGGAGCGCACCGGAGAGCTCATGCCGGTGGACCAGGCCGATTTCGCCTACCCGCAGGGGCAGTTCCTTGTAGGAGTGGGGCTCGCTGGCGTACACCAGCATCCCGCCGGGGCAGTTCATGGGCTTGACAGCAAAATCCACCTCATCGATGACGGTGGTATACATATTATTTTTATAGTGATCCCAGTGGCCGGACCGCTCCCACAGCTGGCGGTTCAGCATGATAGGGGTGGAAATCTCCACATAGCCGTACTTCTTGTGGACCTGCCGCCAGTAGTCCAGCAGGGTGTTTTTCAGCACCATGCCCTTGGGCAGGAAGAAGGGGAAGCCGGGCCCCTCGTCCCGCAGCATAAACAAGCCCAGTTCCTTGCCCAGCTTCCGGTGATCCCGCTTCTTGGCCTCCTCAATCCGCTGGAGATAGGCGTCCAACTCGTCCTTCTTGGGGAAAGCAATGCCGTAGATCCGCTGGAGGGTCTGGCGGCTGGAATCCCCCCGCCAATAAGCGGCGTTGCATGCGGTCAGCTTCACGGCGTTCCCCTTCACCCGGCCGGTGGAGTCCAGGTGGGGCCCGGCGCAGAGATCCGTGAACTCCCCCTGCCTGTAGAAGGAGATATGGGCGTCCTCCGGCAGGTCGTTGATGAGTTCCACCTTGTAGGGCTCGTCTTTCTCCTCCATGAACTTGAGGGCCTCCTCCCGGGGCAGTTCAAACCGCTCCAGCTTCAGCTTCTCCTTGCAGATTTTCCGCATCTCCGCCTCGATCTTCTCCATGATCTCTGGGGTAAAGGGGAAGGGGGAGTCCATATCGTAGTAAAAGCCCTCGTCGATGGAAGGCCCGATGGCCAGCTTAACCTCCGGATACAGCCGCTTCACGGCCTGGGCCAAAATATGGGAGCAGGTATGCCAATAGGTCTTGCGGTAGGTCTCGTTCTCAAACGTATACTGGTTGTTTTCTTCTGCCATAATAATCCTCCTTGTAATTAAGGGGTAGTGCAAAAAACCACCCCTGACGGGAAATCAGGGGTGGGATACAAAGCGTATTCCACGGTTCCACCCTGCTTGCGTCCTGGGGACGCCGCTCGTGTCCTCTGTAACGGGAGGGCCCGTCCCAGCTTGTTTCGCCGGGCGGCTCGGGAGTGGTACAGCCGCAGGCAGCCGTGGGAGCCTCACAGCAAACGGCCCCTTCTCTGAACGTCGCCCTGCGGGTTCTTCCCCGTCTTCGCCATTTTATAACGAGGCCAGTCTAGCATCTGCGCAGGTTTTTGTCAAGGGGAGAATCGCCGGGAAACCGCCCCCTCCTGCCGCCGGAACCCGGGACAGCCCCACGGCCGCGGATTGCGTATCCCGGCCGGCTGTGCTATAATTGGAGAGGAAAACCGAAATTTGGAGGAAAGCATCCACATGATCGGCTTACAGGACAAAAACAGCCGCCCCACCTTTGAGGAAATAGGTGAATATGCGAGAAATCCCTTTTTCATGGAATTCTGCCGGGAAATCAAGGCCACATATGCATGCGGCGAAAAAATAGAGTACAGTTCATGCAGCTGGGAAAGAGGCTGGAACGTCAAATTTAAAAGGCGGGAAAGGGCCTGTGCACCATATATCCCAGGGAGTATTACTTTACCGTTATGATCGTGATTGGCCTAAAGGAAAGGGCCTTGGTTGAAACGATCCTGCCGGAATGTACGGTTGAACTGCAAAGTATCTGTCGGCAGACGCAGGAGGGCAACGGGCAGCGGTGGCTGATGATTGATCTGGAATATCCGGGGCCCCTGTATCACGATCTCCTGCGCCTTATCCAAATCCGCAGGAACAGCTAAAGGCCGTTTGCGCTTCTCAAGCAGGGCTTACCGTGGGGCGGGGAAATTTTCCCCGCCCCACGGCCTGTTAAACAGCCGCCCCCATGAAGGCAGCTGAGGCCCCCGTCACCAAGGCGGGGAAATTTTTTCCCGCCCCTTCAAACTTTTCTCCCCGCTCCGCCGTCTATCCTATAGACGCCGCCCCAGCAGTCCCACCGGCGCCGGGCGGGACGGCGGATTTCCCGGCCTCTTCCGAGACCGGCAGAAAGGAACAAGGATGTGACAAATGTGACAAAGGAAACACTCCTGACCCGCTACTTGGTAGAGGAGCAGGCCCGGTTCTACCGGATAGCCTACGGCATCCTGCAAAACCGGGAGGAGGCGTTGGACGCAGTGCAAAGCGCCGTCTGCCGGGCCCTGGAGCGGCAGGACAGCCTTCGGGACACCGGGGCGGTCAAGACCTGGTTCTACCGGATCCTGATGAATATCTGCATGGACACCCTCCGCCGCCAGGCCCGCACCATGCCTCTGCCGGAGGACGGGGATCTGGCCTGGGAGGATCCAGAGCCTGCGGACGATTCCCTGACCCATCAGGTAGACGCCCTGCCTCCGGAGATGGGCCTTGTAGTAAAGCTGCGGTTTTACGAGGAACTGTCCCTGCGGGAAATCAGCCAAACCACCGGGCAAAACATCAACACTGTAAAAAGCCGTCTGTACGCCGGTTTGAAAAAGCTGCGCGTCGCTATGGAAGGAGCGGAACTATGAATAACGAATTTAAAAACGCCAAAGAGGCTTATGACGCCACCCCCATCCCCCCGGAGTTGGAAGCCCGTGTACAGCAAGGCATCCGGCACGGGAAAGCCCTTTACAAGTCCCGGAAAAACAGGGCTTTCCGCCGCCTGACCGCTACCGCCGCCTGCTTTATCCTGGTGCTGGCGGGGCTGAACCTGTCCCCCGCCCTGGCCCATGCCGCCTCCAATGTGCCGGTGCTGGGAGGGCTGTTCCGGATGCTGACCGTTACCAACTACAATACGTCCGAGGACGGCATCAACTATGACGTGAACGTCCCGGAACTGGAGGCTGACGGCACGCTGGCCGAAAGGGTCAACGCCGCCATCCAGGAGAAGGTGGACGCCCACATGGCCAAGGCCCGGCAGGACTGGGACGACTACCGGGACGCCTTCTTCGCCACCGGCGGCACCGAGGAGGACTGGAATGGTCGGGAGATGGACGTGATCGTGGATTACGAGATCAAGAGCCAGACAGACACCCGGATCTCCTTTGTGGTGACTCTGGCAGAGGGCTGGGTCGCTTCCATGGAAGAACGGTATTACTACAATCTAGATATCGCGGCAGATCGGGATGTGACACTCCAGGATCTCCTGGGAGAAAACTGGGTGGAGCGCTGCAACGCCGCTATCCAATCCCAGATTGACGCCAGCGTGGACGGGGAGGGCTTCAGCCTGTTCTTTGCTCCGGAGGATGGCGGTTTCACAACCGTGGATGCGTCCACCCAGTTCTATATCCGGGAGGACGGCACGGTGGTAGTCGCCTTCCCCCGCTACAGCATCGCCGCCGGTGCGGCGGGCATCCCGGAGTTTCCGATTGCATAGCCTATCTGTACAGGCAGCCTCTCCCGCCAGGGGCCGGAAAACAGCTGTTTTCCGGCCCCTGTAATTTTGTCTGCCCTTTTGGTTTCCTGCCTGCGCTAACGGGAAATCTCCTGATTGAAACGGATTTTCCGGCGCGCCGCTGTTTGGAAAAAGCTTTCCGTGATGCCGGGCGGAGCCCAGGATGCTGCGCCCGAAGGCACGTTTTGGGAGGCGGCGTTTAGGCCGGAGGCGGAAAGCGTGTTTTGATACGCCGGGAGGGCGGGGATGATATCCCCGCCCTCCCTTGGTAACTTTTGAATGGTACATCCACCGCTGTTTTAATCGTCTGTGATGGTCGTGGTGGTAATGGTGGCGGAAACGCTGATGGAAGCGGAAACCGACACGCTGGAAGAAACCACGTTGCCGGACACGCCTGCAGAGGGCTTATCCGCCGGGGCATCCCCGCCTTCGTCCCCCTTCTCCCATTTGTCGAAGAGATCCATCACCGCGTCATAGGTATCCTTTGTGATATCCGGCAGGGCGCCGCCCCAGGACTTGGTGGCCGCCTCAAAACCTTTGATGAAGGCATCCTTCAGCAACCCGATTTTCTCAGGATTGCCGCCTACCAGGGCCTTACCGAAGTCCACAATCCGCTGGGAGGTCTGCTTGACACCCCAATAACCGTCCTCGGAGATGGCTTCCTGAGCGGCGGATTTGATCTCCGGATCCACGGTGTAGTCGCCCTTGGCAATGGTCTGCCAGAACGCGTCGTTGTTGTCGGAACCCTCGGCCCAGGCAACCTTCACCCCCTGCTTGGACAGCATATCCTTCACAGAATTGATGAATCTCGCCTGAATCTGGGCCTGCTCTGCCTTCAGCTGGGCCACCAGCTTCTGGTTGGGCTTATAGATCTTGCCGGTGCTGTCGTCAGGGGTCTTGGCCTCCTCTTTTTCGCCGGACTCAAAAGTATCCACGTCAGGCTTCTGGGTCTCCTGTCCGGCAGCCGCCGAATCCTTGACCTCTTCGGTCTCCTCCGCCGCGGCGGCCGGGGCGGGTTTGCCTGCGGCGTCCACCGCCTTCTGATAACCGGGGTTTACCAAGCCAATCAAATCTACCATATCAAAAACTCCTCCCTGTTTTTTCTCCCGGCGTCCTTACCAGGATGCACGACGCTGCCCCGCCCGGAGGCGGAGAGTATCCTTCTGTTAATTTTTATCGGCAAAAATCCTGGAAAATTAAGAAACCCCTACATTCTTTTTCCAAAGAAAGCAGTAAAAACCGGCCCGTTCCGGGCCGGTTTTCAGCGTATCCAAAAAAGATGTTTCTATTTTCTCACAGGGCCCTGTACCTCGGTCGTCCGCCCCGGCGGGCAGTCCCAGCCCGCTTCCTGTACGGTGTTTTCCACAGGAAGCACTTAGGGGCCTGTACGGCGGCTTATTAGAACCAGCCGAAAAATCCGGCGGGCTCGGCCTCCCCCTCCAGGAGCGTCCTGGCAGCGGAGAGCATCAGGGCCGCATCTGCCCGGGTCACAGGGGCCTCCATGGTCCCGCTGCCGAAGCTGCCTGCGGACAGCACGCTGACAGCCTCCATGTTCCCCACCGCCTGGGCCGCCCAGGAGGGCACCGCCTCCCGATCCGCGTACCAGACGTCCAGATCCACATCTCCCAAATCCAGCACCCGATCCAGGATTGTGGCCGCCTGGCTGAAGGTAATGGCGTCTCCGCCCCGGAAGGCCGCGCCCTCCGCCGTGGCGCTCCCCTGGACGATGCCCTCCGCAACACCTGCGGCGGCGTAGGCCTTAGCCCATGTGGGGATGGCCGCGTCATCACAGAACCCCGTCATGGTGACGGCAGTAACCTCCCGTCCGGCAGTCTCCATCACCATAGCCAGGAACTCGCTGCGGGAGACAGGCCGGTCCGGCTCGAAATAGTAGTGTTTCCCGATTCTGGCCCCGGTGAAAACGCCGGTCTCCGCCAGTTCCTGGGCTGCGGCAGCAGCCGCGCTGCCCTCCATGTCCTTGTAGTCCACGCCGGACTTCGTTTTTTCAATGGTAACGGTGACTGTGGCCGGAAGGGATGTGTGTCCGGCGCTGTCGGTGGCGGTATAGGTGAATTTGTCACTGCCGGTAGTCCCCTCGTCGGGCGCGTAGGTGAAGCTGTCGTCCGCAATCACCACAGTGCCCTTTTTCGGCATGTCCTCCAGAGCGAAGGTGACGGCTTCCCCCTCCTTGTCAACGGCCAGGAACTTGGCCTGATAGGGCACACCCCGGTAGGTTTTGATCTCCAGATCCTGGGCGGCCGGCGCCCCCGGTTCCGCCGTCTTTTCCGTTTTCTTCCCAAACAGCGCCGAGGCGCTGCCGCTCAGGACCAGCGCCGCCGCCAGAGCCAGGGCGGCTGTACGCTGCGCGTAACGATTTTTCAAGTGGCACTCCTCCTGTATCAATAAGGTACAGGCCTATTGTCCGCCGGTTTCCAAAAATTATTCCCGGCGGGAAATTTTCCGCCGGGAATTTTGCAGGCACGCCCTATCGCTTATAACGGTTCCGCCGGTCCAGCAGGGCCGACCGCATCTTGATGCCGGACACCACCCCCATGGCGGTGAACAGCGTGACAATGGAAGACCCGCCGTAGCTGAAAAAGGGCAGGGTAACGCCGATGACCGGCATGATGAAGAGGCACATGCCGATGTTGATCACCGTCTGGTAAATCAGCATGGCGGCAATGCCCACGCAGACATAGCAGGAGAAGGAGGTCTCCGCCCGCCGGGCCACCAGCAGCACACGAAAAATAATCGCCGCCAGCAGAATCATAATCAGGAGGCACCCCACCAGCCCCAACTCCTCCCCACAGACGGAGAAGATCAAATCCGTCCGCCGGGCCGGCAGGTTAGTGGATTCGGCACTCTGGGTCTGGAGCCCGCTCATGTACCCCTGGCCGAATACGCCGCCGGAACCGATGGCCAGCAGGCTCCGGGTCTGCTGCCATCCCGCCCCCTGGACGTCGTAGCTGTGGTCGAAAATCACCCGGAACCGCCCCTGGATATATCCCGGCAGCAGTTCCAGCGTCCAAACCAAGGCGGCAGCAGCCGCCCCGCCCCCCAGCAGCAGCACAAACCACCGCAGGGCGAAGCCCGCCACAAAGGCCATAAAAAGGAAAATGAAGAAAAAGGTCAGGGCGTTGCCCATGTCCCCGGAGATGACGGTATAGTACCCGATCAGCGCCAGGGCGTGCCCCCCCACAGACAGGGCCGCCGGGAAGGATTTCAGATCGTTCTTCTCCTCCCGCAGCCAGGCCAGCTGCTTGGCCAGCAGCAGCGTGAAGGTGATTTTCACCACCTCCGCCGGGCCGATCTGGAAGGGCAGGAAGGGCAGCGCCAGCCAGGCCTGGTTGCCGGTGGTGCTCTTGCCCACGCCAAGGGGCGTCAACAGCAGGCCGATAAAGACGATGTTAAACACGACCAGCCACTTCCACCGCTTCATCACCGCGTCCAGATCCAGCACGGACATGAAGATATAGGCGAAAATGCCGATCACCAGCGCCATCCCCTGGACGCCCACATACCGCATCATCCGGTCAGGGGCAGGGGTCAGGAAATGGGTGGCGCTGGCAATCAAGGCCATGCCGTACAGGGTGGCGGCGCAGCAAAGCCCCAGCAGCACCAAATCGGCCTGCTGGAGGAAATCCGCCAGAATCACTTTCAGTCTTTGGGTCATGACTTGTCCCTCTTTATCCCGGAAAAACCAACGTGCATTTATGGAGTATACCATAAATACGAAAGAATGTAAACGCCGGAACACGGTTTTCCTGTACACGGGCCGGAGAATGTGGTATACTATTAGTCTGACAATCTGAATCCAGCCGGGTTCCGGCAGCATATTTTTCAGGAAGGGGCGGCAGCATGGCAGAATATCTCTCTCACAACGAGGCGGAAACGGAGGGACTGGGCCGCCGTCTGGCCGCCGTTCTGACCCCCGGCGCGGTGGTAGCCTACCGGGGCGGCCTGGGCATGGGCAAAACTGCCTTCACCCGAGGCCTCGCCCGGGGCCTTGGCTGCGCCGGGCGGGTCACCAGCCCCACCTTCACCATTGTCAACGAGTACGAAGGCGGGCGGCTGCCCCTGTTCCACTTCGACATGTACCGCCTGGAGGGGGCCGGCGACCTCTTTGACATCGGCTGGGAGGACTATCTGGATCGGGGGGGCGTGTGCGCTGTGGAGTGGAGCGAGCGGGCGGAGGAGGCCCTTCCGCCGGAGAAAATCGTTGTCACCATCAGCCGCTGCCCGGAGAATCCGGACTGGCGCACCATCGCTGTGGAAGGAGTGGAACTTTCATGAGAATCCTCGCCCTGGAGACCTCCGCCAAGGCTGTCTCCGCCGCCATTACCGAGGACGGGCGTGTATTGGCCTCCGGCTATCAGGACACCGGCCTCACCCACAGCCGGACACTGATGCCTATTGTAGAACATCTTCTGAAAAACACCGGCATGGCCCTGAAGGACTGCGGCGCGGTGGCTGTGGCCGCAGGGCCCGGATCCTTTACCGGCATCCGCATCGGCGTCTCCGCCGCCAAGGGGCTGGCCTTCGGTGCGGAACTCCCTGCCGCAGGTGTGTCCACCCTGGCCGCCATGGCCCGGAACGTATCCTTCTGGGAGGGCCTTGCCGTCTGCGCCATGGACGCCCGCCGGGGACAGGTTTACAACGCCCTCTTTTCCTGCGCCGGAGGGCAGATTACCCGCCTGACGCCGGACCGGGCCGTGGGCCTGGATCAACTGGCGGAGGAACTGCGGAAGGATCCCCGGCCCAAAATCATCCTGGGGGACGGCGGCCGCCTCTGTGCAGGATATCTCTCGGAGGCCGGTATCCCCTGCCGCCTTGCCCCGCCCCATCTGGTGATGCAAAACGCCGTATCTGTGGCCCTGGAGGCAGAGGATCTGGCGGCAGCCGGAGGGCTGGTCCCCCCCCAGGATCTGGCCCCAGTCTATCTGCGGCCTCCCCAGGCGGAACGCCTGCGGGCAGAGGCCATGGGGAAAAAATAAGCAGGCAAGCTGCTTTGCGCCTTGTCCGAGAAAACTGCACGCAAGGTGTTTTTCCCGTACATACCACAAGAAAACCGTTTTTCATTTATTTCCATCTATTTGCCCCTGCGGGAGTGAACCCCGCGAGGCTTTCTTATACGGTAAAAGAGGAACGCGGGCTAGCCCGCGTTCCTCTTTTGTGATATCGCCTTACTTCATGTCGTGGAGCCAGACGTACCGCTCATCCTCACAACGGTCGGTCTGGAGCCAGGGATTGCCGTCCAGGTGCCGGATCATCCAGCAGGTGTACATCTGGAATCCCGGGGCCACGGCTTGGGGATGCAGTTCCCCGCCGGGAATGGCAGAAAAGCTGTGATCCACGCTCTTGAACACCTGATCGCCCACGAAACTGGCACCAAAGCCCTCCGGACGGTCGAACAGGAAGAAGTAGGTCTCCGGCTGGGGATGCCGGTGGGGCAGATAGCCCGACCAGTTGCCCCGGTCGTTCAGTACCTCCCCCAAGACCATGTTGGACTCGGGGCAGATATCGTGATCGAAAATGGTATTGACCCGGCGGTTAGCCACGTTGCCGAACTTGCCCTGGGAGGAATACTTCCAGGGGGCGTCCTCCGGGGCGTACAGTTTGCTGGGGAAGGGCCGATCATTTTTCGTGCACTGCACCAGGATCTCCGTTTCGGCCTCCGCCGTCACGGCGATCTCCACGCCGGAAGCGGCATGGACGCACCAGGGGCCCTCGGTGAACACGTCCTTCCGGGAAACGGATTTCTCCTGTCCCTCCCAGGCGAAGGACATTTTCCCGTTCAGCAGCAGCACGGCGATCTCCTCGCCTGCCCGGCAGAATTTCCGGGTCTCCCCGGCCTTCATCTTGTATACCCGCACGTCCATCAGCATAGCGGCATAGTCGCCGTCATAGGTGGTAAGCACCATCTCGCCGGACGCGTCAAAAGTGGGATATCCGAATACCTTGCTCATTGTTCCTGCGCCTCTTTTCTTAATACTTCCGGGCGATGTCCCGTCCGGCCTTCACCTCGTCCCAGGCCTCCCGGACGGACGCCTGCTGGGACACGTCGGCCAGGCCCACGTTCCACCAGGACTCATAACCATCGGTCATGGTCTTGGGAATAACCTTCAGATCAAACAGGCAAGCCACGTCCTGCTTCTTGGCGTCCTCCAGGGCGGCCTCCAGTTCGGCGATGGTCCGGCAGGTGTAGGCCTTAAGGCCGTAGCCCTCGGCAATCTTCGCATAGTCCACGGGAATCAGATCCCCGCAGGGCTTCTTGCCGTCGGTATAGCGGAACTCGGTGGCGAGGCTGCCGATGCCGTGGGTCATCTCCAGGTTGTTGATGCAACCGAAGCCACAGTTGTCGAACACCAGGATGTTCACCTTCTGGCGCTCCTGCTGGATGGTCATGATCTCGCTGTGGAGCATCTGGAAGCTGGAGTCGCCCACCACGCAGTAGACCTCGTTGTCAGGCTCCGCGAATTTCACGCCCAGGGTGGCGGCCACCTCGTAGCCCATGCAGGAGTAGCCGTACTCGGCATGATAGCCGCCCCGCTTGTCGGTGGTCCACATCCGCTGCATACAGCTGGGCAGGGAGCCGCCGGCGGTGATGATGGTGGCATTATCATCGATGACGCGGCGGATGGCTGCCAGGGCGGCAGTCTGGGTGATCTTGCCGTTGGTCATCTTCACGAACTCGGGAATCGTGCGGGGATCCCGGGCCTTGATGATGGGCTCGAAATCGTCCCCTGTGTACTCGATGCCGGCCAAGCGGACCATTTCCTTGTCCCACACGGCCTTGGCGTCGGTGATCTCATTGGTATAGCCGGAGACATAACCCTTGGCCCGGAGTTTTCCGGCCAGGGCCTCCAGGGTGGTCTTCGCATCACCAACAGCCTTCACGGCGTCCATCTTATAGGCGTGGAACCGGCAGTTGTTGATGGTAACGAACTGGGCGTCCCCGTTCTTGAAGAGCCACTTGGAACTGGTAGTAAAATCAGAGAGGCGGGAGCCGATAGCAATCACCACATCTGCATCCCGGGCGATGACGTTGGAGGCGTAGGTGCCCGTCACGCCGATGCCGCCCAGGCAGTAGGGGTGGCTGGACTTGCAGGCGCTCTTGCCGGCCTGGGTCTCGCCGAAGGGGATCTTGAACTCCTCGCAGAATTTCTCCACGGTCTCCCCGGCCTGGGAATACTTCACGCCGCCGCCCACGATAACCAGGGGCTTCTTGGCGCTGGCGATAACTGCGGCGATATCCTCCAGTTCCTCTTCCACGGCCACGGGACGGGTGATCCGGTGGACACGCTTTTTGAAGAAGTAGTCGGGGAAGTCAAAGGACTCGCCTTCCACATCCTGAGGCAAGCCAATGCAGCAGGCGCCGGTTTCGGCGGGGTCGGTGAGGACCCGCATGGCGTTGATGAGGGCCGTCATGACCTGCTCGGGACGGGTGATCCGGTCCCAATATTTGCAGACAGGCTTGAAGGCGTCGTTGGTGGAGACGGCCAGGCTGCTGCTCTGCTCCAGCTGCTGGAGCACCGGATCCGGCTGGCGGGAGGCGAAGGTATCCGCCGGGAATACCAGCAGGGGGATATTGTTGACGGTAGCCGTAGCACAGGCCACCACCATGTTGGCGGCGCCGGGGCCCACGGAGGACGCGCAGGCGATAATCCGCTTGCGGTCGCTCTGCTTGGCAAAGGCGATGGCGGCGTGGCACATGCCCTGCTCGTTGCGGCCCTGCATCACCTTCAGGCCGCCGGGGTTGGAGTCCAGGGCCTCGCCCAGGCCCACGGCGATGCCATGGCCGAAGATGGTGAAGAAGCCCTCTACGAACTTGGTCTCCACACCGTCCATGGACACATACTGGTTGTCAAGGAATTTCACGATTGCCTGGGCTGTGGTCATTCTCGTTGTTTTGGACATTATGGTTGATCCTCCTCGTTTTTCATATCCAACATGCATCGGAACGGACGGCGGCAAACGCCGCCGTCCCCCCGCGATTTACCGGTTCCCCGCCCCGTCTGCGGCGGGAGGATATCATGCTTATTATAAGTCCCCATCCACGGGAGCACAAGCTGTTCTTCTAAAAAATAATGTACAAATATTCCGGTAATAATTTGTAAAACTTACTGATCTGTCCGTAAATTTTTACATTTCCGCATCTTTGCCAGTTTCTCCCTCCGCCGTTTCCGGCAGAAGGGGGCCCTCCGGCTCCCTGGCGGCGGGAAGGGGCTCCGGCCCCTCCGTCAGGGCCAGGATCCGCCGGCCCTGGGCGGCAATCTCCGCAAAACGCGCCGCCTCCGGCCCCTTCTCCCCGGCGGCGCTCTCCGCCAGTTCCACCATGGCCTTGACCGGATCCCGGATATCCCGGCAGGTTTCCTCCAGCATCCGCTGCTCCAGCAGTTCCCGCCGCTTGTGCTCCGTAATATCCTGGGCCACGTACACCACCGTCTGGGGCATCCCCTCCTGGGTGCTCTGGGCCAGCACCGCCGTGGCGCGGATCCAGCCGCAGTCCTTTTCCCCGGGAACCTCCGCCCGCTTCCGGTACTCCATGGAAACCAGCGGGTGCCACCAGCGGAGGGTCTCCCGCCAGTTTTCCAGGTTCATGACCCGGAGGTATTCCTTCTGATCTCCCGGATGGATAAAATTCCTGGCGTAGACCTCCAGGGCCGCGCCGTAGTTCACCACGCCGCCCAGGACCTCCCCCACCTTGCCCAGCTGGTTCACCACCCGGAAGGTGCCTTCCTCCAAATCCACATAGTAAGTAGAAAAGAACAGCCCGCTCATGCTGCGGATGATCTCCGTCCGGTCCCGCAGGGCCCGGCTGCTGTTCTCCTCCCTCTCCCGTTCCCGGGTGATGTCCCGGCCCAGGATGTTGGCCGTCAGCCGCTCCTCCCCCTCCAGGGAGGGCTTCTGGCGGCTGTAGATCACGTGCTGCTCCAGCCACCGCACCGGCTCCCCCCGCAGGCGGTAGCGGCACACCTCCTCCAGGTATTCCCCGGCTTCCGCCGCCTGCTTCCGGAGATGATCCAGGGACAGGGACCGCAGAAATTCCGCCCGGTCCTCCGGATGAACGAACTCCTCCGCCGCCCGGTGGATATAGGCCTCATAGTCCCCGCTCTGGCTGTCCAGGTTGGTACCTACCTTATCCAGGAACACCCGCTCGCACAGGCCTGTGTGCAAATCCACCGTATTCATGATCTGATAGCGGGATTTCAAAACCGCCGCCATCTGGATATCCCGCTGGGTGTGGGCCAGTTCCTGCCGGACCCGCCCGTCCACGTCCTGGGCCGCCAGGACCGCGTAGTTCCGGCCGTCACGTTCCTCCCCCAGCCGGGCGGAGGCGGAGACGTAGCGGTACGCCCCCTCCTTCCCCCAGAGGTAGATGTATTTTTGATTCTTCTGCCCGGTGGCCGCCGCGCGACGGAGGCTCTTCAGGGAAAACCGGCTGAAAATCCCCTCCCGGTAGGCAGGGTGGATCAACTCCCGAACCCGCACCTCCAGCCACGCGTCCCACTCCACGGACCGGGCGGAAAACTCGTCCTGGTACACCCCGTCCAGCCGGACCAGGGTGGCAAAGCCGCTCTCCAGATCGATGAGATAGACCCCGAAGTTCTCCTCCCCCAGCGTCCGGATAATCTTCTTCCTGCGCGCGCGCACCTCGTCCCGCTCCAGGCCCTCCCGCATGACGCCCTGTACGTCCTTAAAGCCCAGGACAGCGGTCTGGTTATCCTCCCCGTAGCCGTGGCCCCGCACCACCTCCAGCAGGTTCCAGCGGTAGGAGTCCCCCTCCCGGCGGCGGTAGATGCAGCTTAGGGGTTCTTTGCCCGCAGGCAGCGCTTCTTGCAGGTGTTCCAGCCGGACAAACGCCAGGAACCGCTCCCGATCCTTGGGGTGGATCTGGCCGTCCTTGACAAAACTCTCCAGATAGGCGGAGAGGATGCCCTCCCGCACGCCGTCCTCCCCCGGCCTTACCGCCCGGAACCGATCCTGGAGCAGATCAGCCCGGAGGATCTTCCGGTAGGCGTAGCCTGCGGCGTCCTGGTGGGGGCTGATGGAAATCACAAAGGCGGGAACCCGATCCTCCCACATCGTCCGGGCGGCGGCGATATCCACCACGCCGCCGAAGGCGTCGTTATAGCTGATAGCCCGGCTCTCCGCCTTGTCCCCGATAGTCAGCAGCGGGCAGTTATTGCAGGCGCCGCCCACGGCCTCCCCGCAGATCATGCCCAGGCGCATCCCGGGCACGGCCTCCCTCATCCGCTTGTTGCAGTACAAAACCTCCTTGCTGTCCGCCTTTATCACGTAGACGCCGGTATGCTGCATAGCGTCCAGGATCTTCTCATAGTCCCTGCTCTCCACAACGGCTCCTCCTGTTCGCAAGAGTCTATTTTTCTTGAAACCGTATCATACCATGGACAGCCTGAAAAAGTCAATTTCCAGCATCCAAAATCCCGGTGGAATTTTCAAAAAATTTCTGAAGCCGCAGAAAATTGGGGCGGCTGAAAGCCGCCCCTTTTCCCCCTATTCCACACGCAGATCCACGTCCACGTCCGTTACCTGGCAGTCCAGCCTGTTCCAGCCGTACTCCACCCGGAGTTCCGGCACGCCCCTGCCGCTGCTGCCCAGCAGGATCAGCCTGTTCCCGCCGCCGGGGCCAGGCTGCACCTCCACCGTCAAAACATCCCTGAAGAGACCGCCGCTGCGGTCAAAGGACAGCCCCGCGCCCTCCTCCATAGCGGGCACATAGACCACATACTGTACAAAGCTGTATTCCGGCCGGGCAGAGTCCTCCTCCACATACCGGAGGGCGTAGGCCTTGTCAAACTGCTCCGCCCCGGCGATCAGGCTGTCGATCTCCCCCTCCAGCCCGGAGGCATCCTTATACTCCTGTATGGTCATGGACGTCATGCTGGAGGCCCCTCCCCCGCCGGGGCCGGACAGGGAAAACATCAGCACGGCGGCCACCGCCAGCAGCCCGGGGACGGCCACCGCCGCCGCCAGGATTTTCCACAGTGCCCTGTCCCGGGGCCGCTCCGGCGGCGTTACCTCCGGCTGCTCCGCAGGCAGCGCCGCAGCGCAGTAAGGGCAAACCGCCCAATCCGCCTCCACAGGCCGCCCGCAGGCAGGGCAGACGCATTTCAGGCGGGCACCGCAGGAGGGACAGACCGTATAGGCCTCCCCCACGAACGATCCGCACCGGGGGCACCGGAGATCCGGATGGCCCCCCCGGATCAGGAGGTACAGGATAAAGCCGGCAAACATGGGGACAACTGCCGACGCCAGCGTCCAGAGGGCCGCGTTCATTCCCCGCCGGGAGGCATCCCGATAGACATAGACGCCGATCAGCACAGGCACCGCCAGAAGCAGCGCCAGTACCGGCAGCAGAAACAAAATCCCAAGCATAGCGGATTTCATGAAAACACCTCCGTTTTTCTCCCCAGCACCGCAACCAGCAGGCCGCACCCGGCGGCGGACAGCGCCGCACAGCCCAGGCACGCCATAGCAGAGGCGGCCATACCCATCCGTAGCAGCAAAGCGCCCCAGAGGATCAGCCCCAACTGGGCCAGCAGCCCCGCCGCCGCCAGCAGGGCCGCCTGCCGCCGGGCCCGCCGCCGCTCCCGCTCCGCCAACAGGGCCTTTTCCGTCAAGTGGGGCGGGTCATATTGCTCAAAATGAAGATCCGGATGCATCCTCCAGCACCTCCTTTAACAGTTTCCTGGCCTTGCTGAGACGGGATTTCACCGTCCCCTGGGGTACCCCCAGAACCTCCGCCGTCCCAGCGGTGTCCATGTCCCGGAAATAATACAGCACCACCGTCACCCGCAGCTTTTCCGGAAGGCCGTGCACCGCCTCATACAGGGGGGCGTAATCCGGGCTGTCCGGCGCCGGGAAATCCTCCCCCTCCTCCATAGGGCGGACAGGGCTGCGGGCCAGCCGCCGCAAAACGTTTCGGTAGGTGTTCACACAGATCCGGGTGATCCAGGGCTCAAAGGGGAGGCCGGGGTCATAGCTGTCCAGCTTGTCCAGGGCTTTCAGCCAAGTGTCCTGGTACAGGTCGTCCGCGTCCTGGACGTTCCGGCAAAGGGAACGGCACAGGCCGTAGAGCCGCCGGCCGTACTGCCGGATGTATTGATCCATGGGCCGTCCCCCCTTTCTCTACCGTTCCATATATAGATACAATCCGGAGGGCCTTCCGGTTCACTTCCCGGAGAAAAAATTTTTTCCCAGGGGAAATGTACTCTGGCAGCCCTCTCCGGGGAAAAAGGCCCCAGGCCTCTCGGCCTCCGCCGGGAAAACCGTTGACTTCCCCTCCCAATTCCTTTATACTAAAATGTACGAAAAAATCCAGTTCAGGAGGAGAAATCATGGCCAGTTTGTTGATCAAAAACGCCGCTGCCATTGTCACCTGCGACGCCGCAGATACCGTTTACGAAAACGCCGGGCTGCTCATCGAGGACGGGGCTATCACTTACATGGGCCCGGAGGACCGGGCGGCGGAGGAAACCCTGGACGCCCGGGGCTGCATCGTCTATCCCGGCCTGGTGAACACCCACCACCACCTCTATCAGACCTTCAGCCGGAACCTGCCCCAGGTACAGAACCTGGAACTCTTTGACTGGCTCCGGTCCCTTTATGAAATCTGGAAGAACCTGGACCCGGATATCGTCTATGCCAGCGCTCTAACGGGCCTTGGGGAACTGATGAAAACCGGCTGCACCACCTGCTTTGACCACCACTACGTCTTCCCCCGCGGCCATTCCCAGGGGCTTCTGGAATCACAGTTCGCCGCGGCGGAGGTCTTGGGCATCCGCCTCGCCGCCTCCCGGGGCAGCATGGATCTCTCCAAAAAGGACGGCGGCCTGCCGCCGGACAGCGTTGTCCAGACTGTGGACGAGATCCTCCGGGATTGCCGGGACGCCGTGGAGAAATTCCACGATCCCAAGCCCTTCTCCCGGCGGACGGTGGCCCTGGCCCCCTGCTCCCCCTTCAGCGTTTCGGAGGAACTGCTGCGCCAATCCGCCCTGCTGGCCCGGGATCTGGGCGTCCGGCTCCACACCCACCTCTGCGAGACAAAGGACGAGGAGCGGTTCGTGCTGGAGCGGTTCGGGGTCCGGCCTCTGGCCTATATGGAATCCCTGGGCTGGACCGGGCCGGACGTCTGGTACGCCCACGGCATCCACTTCAACGACGAAGAACTGCGCCTTCTGGCAAAGACCGGCACCGGCGTGGCCCACTGCCCCATCTCCAACATGAAACTCAGTTCCGGCGTGTGCCGGGTGCCGGAACTCCTGCGGCTGGGGGTGCCGGTGGGCCTGGCCGTGGACGGCTCCGCCAGCAATGACGGCTCCAACCTCCTGGAGGAACTGCGGGTGGCCTATCTCCTCCACCGCCTCCACGCCAGCGATAAGGCCCCCAGCGGCTATGACATCCTGAAAATGGCCACCGCCGGAGGGGCGCGGCTCCTTGGCCGCACGGACATCGGCTCCCTGGAGGTAGGCAAGGCCGGGGATCTCTTCCTGCTGGACACCCGCCGCCTGGAACTGACAGGGGCCGATCTGGATCCCAAGTCCCTGCTGGGGACCGTGGGCTGGAAGGGCCCGGTGGACTATACCGTAGCAGGCGGCAGGATCACCGTCCGCCAGGGCCGCCTGACGGGCGTGGATGAGGAAAAGGCCGCCCGGGAGGCCTCTGCCCTGGTGCGGGATTATCTGGCCCGCCCGTAACCGCCATTACCCCCCCCAAAAAAAAGTTTTCCCCACAGATAAAGGAGGCGTCAGCCGTGGAAAAATACATCATCGCCCTGGATCAGGGTACAACCAGCAGCCGCTGCATCCTCTTTGACCAGAGGCAAAACATTGTGGAAATGGCCCAGAAGGAGTTTACCCAATTCTATCCCAAGCCCGGCTGGGTGGAGCACGACCCCATGGAGATCTACTCCAGCCAGTACGGCGTTTTCAGCGAGGTGCTGGCCAAAAGCGGCGTATCCCCGCAGCAGATCGCGGGAGTGGGCATCACCAACCAGCGGGAGACCACCATCGTCTGGGACAAGGACACCGGACGGCCCGTATGCAACGCCATTGTCTGGCAGTGCCGCCGGACAGCGGAACTCTGCGAGGAACTGAAAAAGGATCAGGTATTCTCCCGCCTTGTCCGGGAACGGACGGGGCTTCTGGTGGACGCCTACTTCTCCGCCACGAAAATCAAATGGATCCTGGACAACATCCCCCATGCCCGGCAGCAGGCGGAATTGGGGCAGCTTCTCTTCGGCACCGTGGACACCTGGCTCATCTGGAAACTCACCGGCGGCAGGGTGCATGTCACCGATTTCACCAACGCCAGCCGCACCATGCTCTTTGACATCGAACATCTCTGCTGGGACAAGGCGATCTGCGCCCGCCTGGGCATTCCCATGGGGATGCTGCCGGAGGTGCGGCCTTGCAGCGAGGTTTACGGCACGGTGAATATCCAGGGCACAGAAGTGCCCATCGCGGGTATTGCCGGGGATCAGCAGGCGGCGCTTTTCGGCCAGGCCTGCTTCTCAGCCGGGGAGGCGAAAAACACCTATGGCACCGGCTGTTTCCTGTTGATGAACACCGGCGATCAGCTGGTCCGCAGCCGTCACGGGCTGGTGAGCACCGTCGCCGCAGGCCTTGGCAGCAGGGCCCAGTATGCTCTGGAGGGCAGCGTCTTTGTAGGCGGGGCCGTGGTGCAGTGGCTTCGGGACGAGTTGCGCCTTATCTCCGAGGCAGCGGATACGGAGTATTTTGCCCAGAAGGTGCCGGACAGCGCCGGCGTCTATGTGGTGCCCGCCTTCACGGGGCTGGGGGCTCCCCACTGGGATATGTACGCCCGGGGGGCCATCCTGGGCCTGAGCCGGGGGGCCGGGCGGAACCATATTATCCGGGCGGCGCTGGAATCCGTGGCCTACCAGACCGGGGATGTACTCCGGGCCATGGAGGAGGACGCCGGCGCGCCGCTGAAGGAACTGCGGGTAGACGGCGGGGCTTCCGCCAACAATTTCCTCATGCAGTTCCAGGCAGATATTGTTGGCCGGGACATCCTCCGCCCCATGATCCGTGAGACCACCGCCCTGGGGGCGGCATACCTGGCGGGGCTGGCCACCGGCGTCTGGAAGGATCAGGAGGAGATCCGGAGCCAGTGGACCCTGGATCGCCGCTTTACACCCCAGATTGAACAGGAGCGGCGGGAAGCCCTGCTGGCAGGCTGGAACCGGGCCGTAGAGCGGGCCAAAGGCTGGGAAGGCTAGGCCGGAAACAGGGCGCAGACTTCTGGGGAGGCTTTTCCGGTTTTTCAGGTATTATTGAGAGATGGAAAAGGGCATGGCGCGCAGGCGCCATGCCCTTTTTTGATCATTTTTGCGCTCTCGGAAATGAATCCCGGCAGGTTCGAGGTTTTGCCTCCGGCAAAACCCTCGGACGCCGCACTTGCGGCGGATCCGCACCGGGAAATGTGCGC